>JAJPJE010000096.1 GCA_021324365.1 Terriglobia bacterium
AATCGGAAAGCAGCGGGAGTAATTCAGCGGTAGAATGCCAGCTTCCCAAGCTGGACGTCGCGGGTTCGATCCCCGTCTCCCGCTCCATGTTTTCAAGTACTTAGAGATCTTTGAAGTTTTACACCTTACTGCGATTACTGCGTTAAGCCGTTTCGAGTTCTCCCCGATCACCTCGCGGAGCCGGGAGGGCGGATGTTCCAGCATCCGACCTCCCACTTAAACCTGAGCCCCTTCACCTCGTCTCTACCTCGGAAAGCCTGTTCCAGAACTTCCCGCGCCGTTATTGAATAACGGCTGTTTCCAACTTCTCTACGGCGGCTAGCTTCTGCTCGAAAGTCGCCACTGCGTATTCGTTCTCATTCACGTTCACCGTGTTGCCCATCTGCGCCGAGCGCGTATGAGCATCAACGCCGATGTCCCGCGACCAGGTCGCGTACGTTCTACGCATCACCTGGAAGTTCGCCCATTCAAGCCCAACTACCGCCAGCTTCGGCTGCAATATCCGCCGCCAGAGGTTGTCGCGAGTCAGCGGTGTGAACCGTTCTGACGGGAACAACCACTGCTCGGGTTCCGAGATCAGGGCTTGTTCAATCCAGGCCTCAAGCATTTCCTTGGTGCCACTCGACAGAGCAACTTTGCGCTTGGATCGAGTGTTCTTCGGAACGTCGAGATTGAACCGGTACAGCCGCCGCTCAACAATCAATTGAGCGCCCCTAAAGTCCCGTAGCTTCAGAGCCAGGATTTCGCCAGGACGCATACCGGACAGCGTTGCAAGCCGGACGATTACCTGCTCGCGCAGGCTGAGAGCCGAAAGCATGCGCGCAAAGTCCTCCGGTTGAAGGAACCTCTTCTCGCCGCTCTCCTTGCAGTGGCGCGGCGTATGCAACGCATCAGCCGGGTTCCGATCTACGACTCCTTCGCTCACAGCGAACTTGAAGATTGACCGGAGCCGGAATCGCAGATGATCCAAAAGACTGCGGCTGCGATCTTCCGCAAGCTGGTCCAGGAACCTCTGCAACTCTTCACGTTTAATGTCGCGCATCAGCTTTTCGCCGAATGCGGGAATCAGGTGATGCTTGAGTCGGTGACCTTCATTCTGCGCCGTCGACCATTTCCATTTCCGTTCGAACACGGGCAAGTAGATGGTCTGGACGAACGCTTCGAATGTGGCAGTCACTTTCTCGCGCCGTGCAATCCCTTCGTTGATCGGCTTTAGGATCTCTTGCAGCAACGCTTCCGCCTCAAAGCGCGGAACGCGACTGCACAAACCCAGTTCTTTACATCGTGGCTTTCCCTCCTCTCTCCACTGGGCGTACCAGTAGAGCTTGTTGTCTCGTTTGCGGGGCTTCACGCTCCCGCGTTGATATCGCTTTCGACGCACGGATATCCTCTTTCCGACGTCCATTGCGATCGATGTCTGACCTGAACCGGATGTTAGCATCGCGCACTCAACGAGTTCATCCAGGTTTCAAGCCAACGCCGGTGCACGACCTTGCGGCGGCCGAGCGATACGTGCGTGAGTTTAGGAACACCACGCACTCTGCCAGCCATCAAATTGCAGACATGTGCCTTCGAGCAACGCAGTTCAGCAGCGACCTCCGGCACTGTTAAAACATCTTTTGGCTTCGTTTCCTCCACCATGATCACCTCTGGCCATATAGAGCGATGGAGAAAAGCGAATTCCGGGAAATCTGGTGAATTTTCGTGCACGGGACTTTGGGGGCGCTCGGGCCAGCGGAGTTTTGCACGGGTATCTCGGGGCGCTTCTGTGGGAATATCAGGGGCTGGACCGAAATCCACGGGTAAGTCCGGGCGCTTTCGACGGGGTGGAAACGGGTATCTCGGGGCGCTTGAACGGGTTTCTTGGGGCGGTTCCTTATTCTTTATTCCTGTATTGCAGGTAGAAGAGTCCAGTAGTCGGCGCGCGGACACCTGTGGGAATGTGGATTGTTGATTTCAGAACGTCCTGTTAGCTGGTCTGCACAGGTGGGGACTATTCGTGACGGCGCGGGTTAAGTCGACGGGAACCTGTTCCTGGTGGATGAACCTTTCACTCACGTCTACTCTGCAGCTGATCAACATGGTCCCAAAATGATCATCTACAGCGCCCTCTGGTACCGTTCGGGTTAGATGCTCGATCCCACATTGGGCTTAGCCGTCTCATTACAACAGGCCAAAGGTGTCTACGCTCTGCTTCTCGGTTCTGGAATCTCACGCTCGTCTGGCGTTCCCACCGGCTGGGAGGTGGTGCAGGATCTGATTCGTCGAGTAGCTCGTCTGCACGGTGAAGATCCCGCCGATCCACAAGATTGGTTCCGCGAAAAATATGGAACCGAGCCCGACTACTCAACTCTCCTTGCTGAACTGGCTCCATCACCGGCGGAAAGGACCAAGCTGCTGCAAGACTACTTCGAGCCGAACGAAAAAGATCGAGAAGAGGGGCGTAAGCTCCCAAGTGCGGCCCATCGCAGCATCGCCGAACTCGTGGCGAGCGGCTACATCCGAGTTATCCTGACAACCAACTTTGATCGCCTCATGGAGCGAGCCTTGGCAGAGGTGGGCATCGAGCCATCGGTTATTGGTTCGACGGACGCCGCCAAGGGTGCCATGCCCCTCGTCCATGCTCGGTGCACGTTGATCAAGGTAAACGGTGATTACTTGGACCCGCGTTTCAAGAACACTGTGGATGAACTGAATGTGTACGAGCCGGAGATGAATCAGCTGCTCGACCGTGTATTTGACGACTACGGGCTAATCGTCTGTGGGTGGTCTTCGGACTGGGACACGGCGCTCCGGGCTGCCATCGAGCGCGCACCAAATCGTAGGTTCACGACGTACTGGGTGACCCGCGGCGAGGTGTCCGAACGTGCTGCACAGCTCATTACGCTACGATCTGCTATCCGCCTCCAAGTCGCGGGTGCGGATGAATTCTTTAAAGAATTGAGCGACAGAACGGCAGCTTTAGCGTTGCTGGCCGAGACGGACCCCCTGTCCGCGAAGGTCGCTGTTGCCCGTGCTAAGCAATATCTTCCTGAACCGAGACATCGTATTCGATTGTATGATCTGGTGAACGGCCAGACGGAACACGTCGTACATCGAACTGCGCTCCAGTATTTCCCTACTGGCCAGTCCAGCATCACAACGGATGCCTTTCTCGACCGCCTTCATCGTTACGATTCCGAACTTGATATCCTGTTGCAACTCGTTGTCGCGCTCACATTCTTCGGTCAACCTGAGCAAACGCAAGAACTCCTCATTCGAGTATTCAGACGAGTGACCGAGGAGTCATCAGGGAGCGGGATGACCCTCTGGATAGAAATGCAGCGATATCCCGCCGTACGCCTATTCTATGCAGTCGGACTGGCCGCGATCGCTGCTAACCAATACGGAATCATTGGCAGGATAGCTCACCTAACGAGAAGAGATCGGCATACCGGTGAAGAATACAAGGCAATCACTCGACTGCAGGATCATTCTGCGGTCGCACGCAATGTTCAACCACAAGCTTTCGGTTGCAAGGAACATACGCCACTTTCCAACCACCTCTTCAACACCCTGCGGAATGTATTCCGGGACTATTTGTCCAGCGAAACAGAGTATGCGGAAGCATTCGACTGGTTCGAGTACTTGATTTGTTTGTTGTCTCTAGACGCCAAGCTATCACTCGCGGCAGCTCGGGAAATGGCTACGTCGAACTCTCGGGACGTTTTTCGCTTTTGGGTCCCAGTGGGTCGATTTGGATGGAACCACAGCAACGTTCGGCAGGACACCACGAAAAGAGACGGGCAATACCCTCCCAAGGTTAAGGCGTGCTTTGCTGCGGGCATTTTCGGTGATTTTCAAACTGAGTCGCAGATGGAGAAGTACGATGCGGTAAAGGCTCTTGTAGATCTTGTCACGGACGTGTTCCGAGGCGAATGGCACATCTTTTGGTGAGAAAATCACGTGACAACGGTTGAATGGCTATTCACCCCGATGGACCGCTGTGCGGCTTTCATCTGAGAGTCATGACCCTTGGCCGGATCATACTCCCAGTCTGATTTGAAGTTCGGCGTCATCCCCAATCCGTCCAAACGGGTACCCATCCAACTCACATATGCGCCGGTTGGAACGACCAGCGTGAAGCCGTGGCCGATGTTGAAGCCCCGATGCGACACCAGGCGGCCATGCGTGGGCATGCCAACGATCGTGGCCAGGCCGCGCTCTTGAGCGAACAACGCGACCATTTCGGCGGCACAGGTTGTGTGCTCATTGACGAGAATCGCAACGCGACCATGGAACCGTTGCGGGCCGAGGCCTTCCGTTTCGAGAACGACCGACTTCTTTCGCGCGTACCGAAGTGCTAGCAGCGGGATTTCCCACTTGCTTTTCGGGATGCGATTGAATCGCGGTAGACGCTCCTTATCGTATCCGGCTTCGGCGAGCTTGCGATCGACGCTGTAGCCGATCGGGACACGGTCCGGCGTGAGATAGCTCATCAAGCGCAAGCCGCCGATACCGCCGCCGGGATTGCCGCGTAGATCGATCACGAGCGCTTCAATCCCCTTGAGATCGTTCTGAATCGCGTTCGTCACATCCCGCGCGAAGTCTATGCCGAGCTTGCCGGGGAACAGACTGACCTTCAGAATTCCCACGCCGTCCTGAACGGACGGGACTACGGCACGCGGCTCCGCCGCCGGGTTGTCACGATGTTTCGCTTTCGGAATCGAGATTGAAACCGTACGCGTCTGCGGGCCATCGCCTGGCCGGATCACAACCGACTCCTCGGTTCCCATAGCGAACGTGGGTTTCGTTGGAGGAACAATCTCGTCTGTGCCGATTCGCAGTAGCGTGTCACCGGGCTTGATGCCTCCACGATCCGCTGGTCCGCCGGGTGCCACGTCCTGGAAAACCCACCGGTTGCCATCGCGAGGAGTTTCTATCGCGCGGAAGCTTGCGGCGATTGCGTTGCGCGAGCTGATCTTGCTTGTCTCGCGCAGCAGACCCAAAGCACCGGAACCAAGCTCTTTCAGCATGTTGTTCCCGGCGGCTTCAAAGGCGTCGATGCCATCAGCGTCCAACACGCTCGCACGATGCTGCTCTACTATGGCGTCCCAGTCACGGCCTCGAAACTTTGGATCGTAGAATCGGTCTCTCACAAGCTGCTGGATCTGTGCCAGGCAGCGTTCGCGGTCTGATTTCGTCATGCGTGTTCTTGTTGCTGTCCCGGTTAGTAACACTCGCGGTGTTTTTCCAGGGTAAAGCGGCTCGACGGCGTCGCCTACGATCTGAAAGTTTGCCCAGTAGTACGGCGGTTCTCCGGTGTTCGCGAACTCGGCTTCGGCCTGGCGAAGCGCTTCAGCGCGGCCTTCGCCTGCAGCGAGATGCCGATAAAAGGACTCCATCAATTTGCTACCGGCCCTATCGTCAACGTCCCACAAAGTCGAGATCACACTCTGTGCTCCGGCTTCGATGAACGCGTTGACAATGCTCGCCGTACCGGTTTCGTATGTCGGTCCGACAGAGGTCTTGCAGGCGCTGAGCGTCACTAGCCTTGCATTCAGATGTAGATTGCGGATTTCGCGGGCCTGCAGGAATCCAGAGTCCTTGAACTGCGGAGCCGGAGCGAACACCAGTGCTGACCGGTCCGGAAATTCCATATCGGGATACCCGTGCAGCGACAAATGCAGCACGTCATACTTTTCAAGCGGCAAGCTAAGAAACCTTGTTCGTGTTGCGTCTGCACCGAGCAGTAAGGTATCCGGACGTGGAAGCACCTGAGCGGCTGACTCTATCTCCCGCTTACTTTCGGGCAGCGGCACCAGCTGGGAGCGGACCGGCCCCGCTAGCCGTTGCACAACCCATGGCCTCTTATCCACCGTCTGGGTCCATGCAGCAACCCCGAGGTAGGGAATCGAATCTCGGTGCTGCTGTTGCGTTCGGAGTAGGTTCAATACGGTTGCACTCGGCACTGTCACGACCGACTTCGAAGTGATCAGGTACCGTCCATTTGCGTCGGCGATCGCTGGAAAAGGCAGAACATTCAGCACGCCATCCGGGACGATTAACAATGTATGCGCAGACGCGACGGACGTTGCAGCCGGAATCGTTGCCGTGAAGAGTTCCTGCGCGAGTTGTGTGTTCGCTTGTTTGTGCTGGAGGTCGCGCGCGTACGCCTTCACTTTGCTTTCGACCTGTGTTCTGGACGGAAGCACGAATCGCTTCACGTCAGTGTCCGTGATCA
>JAJPJE010000119.1 GCA_021324365.1 Terriglobia bacterium
AAGTATACCGGATCGTAACGGCTAGCGTACAACCACCTGCGCCCTGCTTTCGCGTTAGAGGTCCGTCAGCAAACGCCGGTTTGTCGCGTCCGGGCATCAGCGCGCAGCAATTGTTCGCGGCGTTTCCGTCCACGCGAAGCTGTAACGCCGGTTTGTCGCGTCCGGGCATCAGCGCGCAGGGCGGCAGGAAATCGGGATAGCAGGATGCTTCCGGGAGCGAAGGCTCCGAAGGGCGTTTTCAACGGCAGAGGCGACCGCAACACGTCGAAAGTTTTGGAATGAAACCGCTGGTCGGAGGGTCCGTAGGTGTTTGAAAACGTGGTGGCCAGGGACGGAATCGAACCGCCGACGCCAGCCTTTTCAGGGCCTCCTACCGATCCCGACAAGGGGCTATGGAATCAGCGGAAGTTGTTGATATGGAGGAGTTTGTCCGATCACCGCTTTGGGCTCATTTGGGCCCAATTCGGCTATTGTAGGGTCTTCGATGTTCGCGCATTGTTCGCGCCGAATCGGGTCACGCCGTTATCACTGAAACGCCAGTGAGAGCCTCGCCTGCTTGATCGGCGCATACAGAATTGGCGTGCGCCACCAGTCGTCATTTTCGAATGTCAGCTTGATCAAAAGCTCTTCGCCAGAAGATATACCAAGGACAGCGCGAAAATTCGCAGCATTGTCTTCGACCACCCTTTGCCAATAGGCCAAATAGCCGAAGATTCTGTCGCTGGCGACTCTGTCGTCGAAACACTGCCCGGATCCCATAACTCCGCCGCCCGGCGACAGGTAAACCGTGCCATCTGACATTGCCGTCGCGAAGTTTCGATTCCCATACTGGAGCGCGAGTCTTTCGCTGGCAAGGAGGGATTCGCCTGGAATCCCGGCGACTCTGCCTTCGGTGGTCTCCGGCCAATTGTCGTGCAGAATCTGCAGCAGCGACGTATTCACCCATACCTGCGGATGATGCGGGAGCGGCTGAATGACAAATGCGTCTGTATCGGTGATCTTCACAAACAACACATCGCCGGAACCGCCACGCCGAAAATGAAGGTGCTGAATTCCCCATCTGTTGAGCAGCGGATCGTTTTTGTCTGCGGATTTCTTCTTGGCGATGTCGCGACTCGAATACGGCCTCAGGTCCCCGCCTTCACGAATGAGTTTTGCCAATGCGGCATAATCGTTCGCATACTGCGGTGGAATGCGCAGTTCCTTCGATTCATGTATTGTCCTCGGTGCCTGGCGAGGGATTCGCCGCTTGGCGTTGAGGTATCGTTCCGTGTTCTTTTCAAGAGTCCAAGATTGGCGGAACGTCAAGCTGTAAGCCGTCATATCCGTTCGAATGAACTCAGCCCAATCGGCTCTAAAATCCAGCTTAAGCATGGGATCAGCGGTGGGTGGGGCACTGGACTGCGCCAACGGGTCCGGCGGACCGCCGGCGATCGGTCCCGAAATCGGATTGAAGTAATTGCCGTTTGACTCATTGCGAGCCATTGCCATGCCCATGGCCGCCGCTGCTGCATAGGGGTTGCTCGAATGGACCACAAACGTGCGCGATCTCTTCTTCACAATTCCATTAGAACTCCGCCGAGGGAAATCCGCCACGCCACTTAACCGCTGCCCAACTGGGCAGCACTGCCTGCCCGTGTTGCTGTGAGGCGGGACCACCCTTTGCCGTCGCAGCCGGCATGAACTATCCTGAACGGGTGTCGAAGATGAACCTCATAGCAACCGCGCTGTTTGTATCGATAACCTCGCCCCTTGGGCTAATTGCACAAAATCGCTGCCCCGTCGTGGGCGACACGATTACGGTCACCGGGCAGGTGTCCATTCAGGAAGTGAACGGACTGAAGTTGCCGGATCTTCACGCGAAAACCTTCCCAAATGGCTTTCAACCCATTTGCATAATGGTCAAGCCGTATATCGGAGCTGGCGTCGGTCGAGTTGATCGGGTTGTTGGACAGATCGCACATCTTTGGCTCGTCTCGCCGAAACAGAAGGACGCCAACGGGAATATCGACTGGAAACGGCCGGAGCAGATTCCAACTGATGTGTTCTTGGAAGTGACGGGAAAGCTGATCGGCCAAGGCGAAGACCGACTCGGTAGTCCCCCATATGGAACCTCGGAAGTAACGCTGGAAATAAGCAACATCAAAAACGTCGATGATGAAATAAATAATGCGGTGAAGGCGTGGCGCGGTGACTGCCTCCAGTGGATAGAGGAACAACTTAGTCCCGACGCTACCGCAACATGGAAGAACCCGCCACGGGTCGGCGAGCGACCGAAGATCAACGCATATCACGTTGAACCATTCGCTTCCGTAAACGGCGCGCCACAGCCGAAATGTGCTGCGTCAGTCGGATTCAATGCTGCCAACGGAGGATATTTCGGCGACTGGAGCCTCGCGCGCCCTCCGTGGGTTGTAGACAATCTTGGTGGCATCTCATTTTCTCCAACGGCGGCGCGATCTGGTGCACCGCTCGCCAGCCGGACCGCTCCATCGCCAAATCAGCCACCCTCCAATCCCGCTCCGCTACAGTCGAGGGTGGCTGCTTCGGCTGCCGCCGCAAGTGACCCGACTTCGCCGCAAAGCGCACGGATGCTGAGAAATGACGCCATCGAAAACGATCCGACGCTAGAGAAGCTTTGCGTCGACAGGACGTTGCACCCGCCAAATACCGTAATTGGTACGCTATACACCGTTCCGTTCCTGCTCGACAGTAGCTACCTGCTCCGGGTTCGAGCCGAATACCCAGATGCGACATTCATCGCCGTTTCCAGTTCCCGCTCCGGATTCGGTGGGCAGCTGGTCGAATGCTCGCGTCTTTCCGGCGGCAAGTTCGGGCCTGCGACGCAGTCTCCCGAGGGGAACGCGTACTGGTCTTTGATAAAGCCACAGCAGCTTCGGGGTCCCGGGTGGATGTCAATCGCGGCTGATCGTTGCCGCGGGGCCGCCGAGCGCAAAGTGGGCGACGCCCCGATTGAGAAGTCCGCCTATTCCTCTGTGCAAGAGGTCGCGGAAGGGCGTAAGATTGCGGGGATGCTGACTGCGGCTTGGGATGTCGAGGTGAAGGGAGATGTCGTACTGAAAGGCCCTGGGCCGGATCTGCCCGTATTCAATTTTTCATGCTTGTTATCGCCGATGCTCGAAGTGAAGGTTGTGGAGCTACAAGCCAGGTAGACGGATCACCTTGAGACGGGGGTCTAACGTAAACCTGGCGTTCCAACCCATCGGGACTCCTGATGTCATGATCTATGTTGTTCGAAGTTGCGATCTCTAACCAACTATGCAGGCGAATGACCAACGTCGGCGATGGCTCCACGTGTCATGGCAGCGCCTTGGGCGTGTCTTGCTCCATATCGTCTTACCGTTGGGTGTCGGAAGCCTGATTTACATCCTCTGGCGCACTCCGACTCTCCGAGTATTCAAGTGGTCCGATGCCTTGGGGATCGCGTCCGGTGTTTTCCGGCTTCGGCACTTTTTTGCTCCGTGCAGGCAGATCCTCCCCGCATGGGCTTTGTTCAACTTGCCGGCTGCGTTGTGGATGTATGCTATGGCCGCCTGGTTCGAACTGGCTTTGTTGGGAAGAGACCGCCGGTATCGGTGGATTTGGCTGTCCATAGCTCTCTGTTTAGGCGTTGGAAGCGAACTGGGCCAGTTGTGCCAGGTTCTTCCAGGGACATTTGATGGAAAAGACGTTGCTTTCTATCTTGCGGGATGGATTGCCGCGATAATCTGCACACCGAAAAAGGAACTCTCATGCTGAAGCCCAATTTGCTCTGCCTGCTGGGGCTTGTGGTAATGATGCTGTTGGCTGGTGGGAGCGATGACTCGGGAACGAGCGTGACTCCTGCATCGGCGCCTACGGGTCCATCCGTCGAATCACCGCATGAAAAACGTCTCGCCGAACTGAAAAGGAAACGAGAGGGCATATACACTAGCATTGCCATTGAGCGGGAGGTTTCGAAGAAGCTTGCGAGCTATGCGATGAAGCTCAGCCACCAACCACTGCCGGACCCGGAAGAGCGCCAATTCCTAATGGAGAAAATGGATCAACAGGAAAAGCGTATCGGCGAATTGGTTGAGGAAGCCAAGCGCATTGATGCTGAGATCGCCAACGAAGAGCAGCAGTCAAGCCAACCCCAGGGATCAACAGCGGAGCCTTCACCGGAGACACACACTGAAGTCACAGCACCAACAACGCTAAGTGCCGACGAAATTCAGCGCTTGACGAAGCAGCGGCAATACGACTCCGATTTGATTGCGGCCGTTGACGGAATCCTGAACGCTGCCTCTGCCTCTGAGCGCGTTGAAATCTACTGCCGCTTCAGCGTTGATCAAATGGAAGCTCTCGCTGGAGACCCTCGGAATCAGGCGTACCACGGAGCGAATATTGACCGCTGCAAGGCGGCGGTGCTGGCCGGCTCTCAGAGTATGCCCGCTGCAGACGAACTGCGCCAAAAGGCGGAACAGGCGAAACAGGAAATCGCGGGAATTGACGCGAAGCTGAAATCTGGGCAATAGTCGGGGCCGCTGGTAGTGCAAAGGGCCACGGGCACAAGATCGAGTTCCGGTACACCTGTGGCATCGCCTGCTCTAAACTAGTTCGATCGTTACGCGGCGGCCTACCATCGCCGCCGCTCGCTGCAGGCTCGACAGCGTGATATCGTCTTTCGCACTCAGAAGCCGGTCAACTTGCGTGCGGCTCGTCTTCAGCAGCGTGGCCATTTTGTTTTTCGAAATTCTTTTCTTCTTCATGGCCTCGGCGAGCTGCCAGGCCACGACTTCCTTGACAGCTTGTGTTTGCGCCTCCTCGAAAATGCCCTCCTCCTTGAGGAAGTCGTCGACGCTTGAACCCATGTGTTTCTTGCTCATTGCTCTAACTCCTTTTTGCGCTTCCGCGCCAGCGCCAAATCCTCATCCGGCGTTGCTCTGGTCTTCTTGATGAACCCGTGCAGCGCGACCAGGTGCTCACGGTAAACGCAAAGCAACACGCGCGCCGTGCGCTTCGTCGGCAGGTCCGTCCGAATTTCCCAGAGGCCGCTTCCCATCGCGCGGCAAAGCGGCATTCCTACCGGCCAACGCCATTGCGCCCGCAAGAGGTCCGTACCTATCGCCTGCCGTTCCTCTTCTGGTAGCGCCTTGAGCCATTCCCGCACCGGCTCGCTCCCGGTCAGCGTACGGAAGAAGATCAGCGGGATTTTCTTCGGCTGAGGATCGTCCGCCATTCCATGTGCCGTACCTAGTACATTGTACCTTAAAATGTGCAGCCAGCCTGTTATGGCCGCTCGAGATCGCCGACGAGGTCTTCCATTGCCAGCTTGGATTCGCCGACCATGGCGCGCCCCGCGCTCTTTATCATCCTTTCGTAGCGTTCTTTGGCGCAAGCTACAGCTCGCGGCCTCGCGTCGGCGGGAGGCTCTGGCACGCAAGTCAGCAGGGCCTTCGCCAGAGTGTCAAGGTAAGCGAAAAGCGCTTGCTGTGCCCGCGCAACGCGGAACACATCCTTTCTCACCTGGGTTAGGGTCGCGGCTATGCGTTCCTCCGCTCCCGTCAAACCCTCCTGCCGCTCGGACAACTCCTGCTCAACGGCATAGCGGATGAAAGCCGTCGCAGACGCAAACCCGCGCGGCCGCCAGAT
>JAJPJE010000031.1 GCA_021324365.1 Terriglobia bacterium
GTGACGCCTGATGCCAATCCCAATGGCTCGATCGACAACATTGCCGGGATTTGCAACGAAGGCCGGAACGTACTTGGCATGATGCCGCATCCCGAACGCTCGTCCGAGGCAGAGATGGGTGCCACTGATGGCTTTAGGATTTTCGAAGCCATGGTCGGAGCTCTCGCCTCGCAATAGCGAGATCCGCCTATTGTCGCTCTACTGAAAAATAAGTGATCCTTTCCGTGCTGCCCGATATCTACATCTTGGGTTACGGCCCGAAAACCCTGCCTGTCAGGAGCGGATATGGCACGTCCTCCTCTACCGCCGTTCACCCGACAATCCGCAATTCAGAAGGTGCGCCTTGCTGAGGACGCGTGGAATTCCCGCGATCCTGAGAGGGTTTCTCTCGGTTACACGGTAGACTCGCGCTGGCGAAATCGCTCGGAATTTCTGAATGGGCGCGACCAGATCGTCGCATTCCTGAAACGCAAGTGGGCCAAAGAACTCGACTACCATCTCATCAAAGAACTATGGGCCTTCACTGAAAATCGCATCGCGGTGCGCTTCGCGTATGAATGGCACGACGACTCCGGCAACTGGTTTCGCTCCTATGGGAATGAGAACTGGGAATTCGACGACGAAGGGCTCATGCGCGTTCGACTGGCAAGCATCAATGACCTTCCGATCACGAACTCTGAGCGCAAATACCACTGGCCATTGGGATGCAGGCCGGACGACCATCCTGGACTAAGCGAACTCGGTCTGTAGTCAGTCTGTAAGGTGTGATCAAGCAACGTACTTCCTTTTATTTTGGCCACGCTTGCAGCGCTGTTTCTGCTACGCGCTTCAATTCGGCACGGCTTTTGCCGCTGGCAGCACGCACCGACATCCCGTACATTACCGAGGCAAGGAAAGCTGCCAGATCGGCAGGACTAGCAGTCGGCGGCAGATCGCCGTCTGCTTTTGCTCGCTTCAGTCTTCGACGGATCTCTTTTTCGACCTTGCCGCGATGGTTTATCAATTCCTGCCGCACGCTTTCCGCTCCCTCGCCACAAGCCAGCGCACCCTGAACGAAGAGACATCCTCGAGGGTTTTGAGGATCAGCCAGCAAGCGAGCCGAATTCAGCAGCAGATGCTCTGCAACGGCACGCCCGGTTTCCTGCTGAAGGGCTTCGCGCAGATAGACGTGATAGAAATCGCTATACCGTTGCAAGGCATTCTCAAATAAGGCGCGTTTATCGCCGAAGGCAGCGTAGAGGCTGGGACGGTTGATCCCCATGGCTTTGGTCAGGTCTGAAAGCGAAGTGCCTTCATAGCCCTTCTCACGAAAAAGTCGCAAAGCAGTGTCCAGGGCTACATTGATGTTGAAGGAGCGCGGCCTCCCGCTCTCAGGACTCGACTTCTTTTTCACTATGTCAATCTTACTATTTTGTACCTGTTGGTAAACAATAACGAATCCGATGATAAAAACTGTACATCTTTACCGTACGGTACATAAGTAACTTAAATGAGGAGGAGTCGTCATGGCAAAGCTGACAGGAAAAGTCGCAGTCGTTACAGGAGCATCGAAGGGGATTGGGGCCGCAATTGCAAAGCAACTCGCGGCAGAAGACGCAACCGTGGTCGTAAATTACGCGTCGAGCAAGAAAGACGCCGAGCGAGTGGTCGCAGATATTACCGGCAAGGGTGGGAAAGCCATTGCCATTCAGGCCGACCTCGCTAAGAAGGAAGACATCACCCGCTTGTTCGAGGAAACCAGGAAGGCATTCGGCCATCTCGACATACTTGTAAACAACGCCGGTGTGTACGAGTTTGCGCCATTGGAGTCTGTCTCCGAAGAACACTATCGCAAGATGTTCGATCTCAACGTTCTCGGCCTGGTATTAGCCTCAAGAGAAGCCGCCAGGTACATTGATGGCAAGGGAGGCAGCATCATCAACATCAGTTCGCTGGTAAGCAAGGCCGCACCTCCAAACACGAGTGTCTATAGCGGAACAAAAGCGGCTGTCGACGCGATTACGAAATCGCTAGCAAAAGAGTTGGGCCCGCGCAAGATTCGTGTCAATGCGATCAATCCAGGGCTGGTAATCACCGAGGGAGTTCGGTCGGCAGGATTCGAGGATTCCGACTTCCGCAAAGACATCGAAGCTCGCACACCGCTCGGACGCGTGGGGCAGGTTGAAGATATTGCTCCCGCAGCGGTGTTCTTTGCCTCTTCCGACTCTGCCTGGATCACGGGAGAAACACTGGTCATCGCCGGCGGGCTAAGCTGAAATGCTGACAACAACTCCCGATCCATGGTGCGGAATCGGGAGTTCTCAATTCAGAAGTTATCTTCCGCCAAACGAATAGCCGATGGATGCGCCAACCGCACAGCATAAGGCGAACTGAACTCGTAGTTGTTCCGGATGAGATAGAAGTCGGCTTCGGGGCGGATAAACGCTCCACCATGGAAGTAATAGCGGAGACCGCCGCCGAAATGTCCCATAAAGTGATTGCTGCTGGTGTAATTCGTGCAGCTATAGAACGAACAATAGTAAAACGGTTGATAGAAACGGATGCTCTCGGCGCCGATTCCGGCGCTGAGCTCCAATCCTGCTTTATCGCCCAGCCTGGGAGCATAGATTCCATTGAAATCCCAAAACAGCGGACGATAAGGGGACGTTCCCTGGTAATTGTTCTGGCTGGCTCGCCAGGAGACCTCACCCATAATGCCGTAATTCTTATGCAGCAGGAAGTCGCCGCGAATGACGGGATAAGCTCCTCCGCGGAGCGACTGGGAAGAATAGTTGCCGGATGCGTTGGCAGCGGACGGAGCCAGAATCGTCCCGACTCCAAAGGAGGCATCAACCTGTTGTGCTTGTATTACACCGGCGGTAAGAAGTGTCACCAACGTAGCTGCAATCCAAAATCGCCTGTTCATTCTCTCTCCAAAAAGAACCGGAACGCGTCAAGGCGTTCTCTATGCTAGATCACTAGAAAGATTCTGAACCGCTTTCGCGGGTAAAACGTGTGCACACCGGCCCATGCTACGCCTGATTCGCTGAGATGCCGGTATGACATACGTAACACTCTTAGACATGAAAAGTAGCGGAAAAGCGGCACCCGGTCGGAGCTAGCGTTAGGTTGTGTTCTTCCGTGATGACCGAATTGGGAGGCTACT
Source organism: Terriglobia bacterium (assembly GCA_021324365.1). Lineage (GTDB taxonomy): Bacteria > Acidobacteriota > Terriglobia > Terriglobales > Acidobacteriaceae > JAJPJE01. The sequence continues at coordinate 3,146 of JAJPJE010000031.1, forward strand.
GCCGAATGGGTTGGCCGGCAGGTAGTTGGGGTCGGGTTTTCATGGTACAGAATTCATATTCTTCGACCGCAATGGCGATGCCGACTGCCGCGCCGGTTGCATTTGGTTCTACTCGCACAACTCTGCCTTTACAGGCGACACTGACGTGACGCGAGCGCAAGGTTGAGGTTTGCAGGACCACCTGCAGCTGCGAACCACATTCGGGGATGAAGTCGGAATAAACAAACAGTCCATTGCCACTGAGGTCACGAACCAAACCAACATGCTCCTCGCCGTCAGTACCTGTCCGGACCTTTGTTGCAGCTGTAAGAAAAAATCGAGAAGCTTGGCGCTCATCGGAGAGCGAGCCCAGCATCAGCGCACCTCGGCGTTCGCTTACCGTGGGGATTCGGGCAGCTTTAACCGCAGCAAAATTCATCCACATTCCTCAGCGACGCGGGCGCGCTTCTTGCGCTAGGTATTGCAATCGACGTTCCAGACTATACTGCTGAAATCAGGGCACTTGCTCTCTTCAGCACAGGTGCGTGCGCAAGCATTTTTTGCTCGATTGGTAACCGCTTTTCACAGCCCCAGGTGTCGACAGGTCCAGTCACCTTTTCGGGTGAGCTGACGACGTGGATTCTCAAGACGAGAGTCAACAGCGCCCGTCAGATTGAAGATGGTGAAAGCTTGCTTATCTCGCGTCGTATTGCTTCGTCGTTCCGGTCCGCGAATTAAAGATTTCGAAATGGCCGTCCGGCCATGCGCTCAGCTTCAGATAATTGCCCTGATCGGGACCATTGATGTTTGCCAAAAATGAGTCAGGTGCATTGTGGGCAGCGCCGCCTTCCTCGGAGTAGTGCAACTGCCAGAGGTCTTCCAACCCAGGTGACTGATGGATGATGTCCCATGCAGAGGGCGTACCACCCTTCCTTGCGCCGTTATCCATGATCGCTACGCGGGGACTGAGCCCATCCACGAGCGCTGGACTTCCGCTTTGATACCAGCCATGGTGCGACACAATATAGATATCGGCCCTGCCAAGCTTATTGACGGGACACATCAGCTGCATCTCCTTGTCCCAGGTGAGATCGCCAAGGTCAACGATCTTCAGTTTGCCGAACATCATCACGATTCCGAGTGAGCGCGCATTCTCAGTCTGGTCGGCAGCACGCTGCTCGGAGGACTTGCAGGCTGCATTCTGCTCACCTGCGCCTGGCAACGGCTTCGAAATCAGATTACCGTCTCCGCTAACGACTGTGGCGTCAACGCCCTTCACCGGAAGAATATCGCCCGGGTGTACCGTCAGGTGTTTGTACTTCCCTGTTGCCAGTTCAGCCTGGTAAGCCTGCCAGACTTTCAGCGTGTCACCGCTCATCTCGCGATTCTGCCCGTGATCAATAAAGGTACCGACGGGAATCTCCTTCACGAGTTGCGGCACACCGCCTACGTGGTCCAGGTGATAGTGGGTGATCAGCACATAATCAATCTTCTTCAGTCCCGCCTGGTGCGCCGCTGCGGCAATGCGCTTTGCGTCACGGCTTTCGTTTCCGGCCCAGCCGGTATCGATCAGCAGGGAGTCTCCTGTTGGCGTAACAAACAGCGTGGATTGGCCGCCCTCCACGTCCACGAAGATTACCTGCAGAGGCTTCTGGGATTGCGGTGTTGCAAAAGCAAGATTCACCACTAGTAAAGACGTTAGAAGAGTAAGCGTGATCCAACAGAACCGATGCTCAAACAGAAGTGTGTCCTGATTGATGGCCATTAAAAATATTCCCCCACGCAGCGTTCGCTTATCCTATACGACGACGCAATTATCTTAAAACACACATCAGCGAATTGCCGGAACGCCTAAGTAATGAGTAGGGGAGTCGACCGCAGAGCTCTTCTAACCTCAGACACAAGCTTGGCGGCAACAAGCCACGTAAGAAACGCAACCCACTCTCGCCCGAAATAAACGGCGTTCCCCAGATCTCGCAGCTTTCAACATGCAGTTCCGCATTCGAAGCCACGCGTTCCATTTCTTCCGGAGTGATTAGAAACAAGTGCCCGTCGGCATCTGGCTGAAACTGGAGCGGAACAAGGCTATCCCGGTCCACTACTTGATCGTAGGTAGGCAAGTGGTTGCGAAAGTAAGCTCCGTTGGGAGTTGTAATAAGGATGCGCCCGTTGGGCGAGAGAAATGTCTTTAACTTGCGAAGCAGGGCAACGGAATCGGCGACATGCTCGATCAGTTCGCAGGCTATCACCAGATCGAAGCTTCCAATTTGCGCCGTATCGAGATCAAATACATTTCCGGAAGCGATTTTGATTTGTTCCGCGTTCGCAAAGCTCGCAATTGCTGCACGGATCGCGTCTGAGCGAATGTCGTTCACCGTGACTTCACAACCCGAGCGCTGGAGACATGCGGACAGCGCTCCGTCGCCAGCGGCGATTTCCAGCACCCGCTTGGCGCCGAAACTGGTCGCAACATTCAGTGTGAACAGCGCTCGTAGCCTGCCATAAGCCCAGTACGAAGGAGCAGTTGTACTCCCGTAATTCCAGCCGTGCTGGTCATTCTGGATGGCTGCTGATGTCAGTGGACGAACTTCGGAAAGCCCGCGACGGCAGACTGCCCTAAATGCCGCTTGCGATGGAAACAGTTCTCGCAATTGCGTAGAAGAAGATGGGCGTGGCATCTGTCTTAGTCCGAAAGGGCGCCGTTGTGTTCGATGAATTTGTCAGCCCATTTTAGAAAGTACTTCATATTCGGCGCGTCGGTATGGCCGCCGTCATGTTGCCGCCATGCGAGTTGGCCATCGAGCAGGCCCACATTTACAGCCGGCATGGGCGCCCTTTGATAGTCGTTCGAAACGCCAAGCCCCTTTGCGCCCAGCAGTTCGAACACTGGCTGCGCCGCAACTGTAGCCATCCAGCTACCGCGATGATCCAGCCAGCGCGCATCACCCTTCTGCGGCACGCCGTAGCTTATGAAGGTGAGGCGTGGCGCACAAAGCGCAATCAGTTCGTTGGAATCTACAGGAAGATCATTCGCCGTTTTGCTGCCAAACGTGGCTTCGGACGCGTCGTATTTCAGGAAATTCCCTGCCATCCAGTAATACTCACCAGTAGCCAGATTCGAGACTCCTTCCCCGAAGTTGCGACGTAAGGGCGTCGCACCACCTTTTCCGGATGACCCAACCAGCACCATAGCAAAGCGCTGATCGAAAGCCATCGTCACAAGTGCGGCCTTGCCATATCGGGACACCCCTTCTATACCGACGTGTTTAGCATCGACCTCCGGATCGTTTTCTAGATAGTCGAGACCTCGGCTTGCGCCCCATGCCCACGCGCGGAGTGCTCCCCACTGATCCGGCTTGCGAGGCTGTCCGCGATTCACGAGGCCAATGATCCCACGATTGAGTCCTGCTCCGTTGTCTGCCTGGATACTGGCAGGATCGATGCGGGCAAAGCCCCAGCCATCCTGAATGATTTCGTACTCATTTGGCGGATCTCCATCGGCATTCAGTTGGGGTGGAGTGAACGGGCGCCGCTGCATCGGATCGTAAGCAGGGTGCTGAGCAAACACATCCTTCAATGAAGGATCTTGCTCGATCATCAACTTCTTCAGAGCTGCATTGATTTTTGCTAATTCCTCAGGCGAAGGTTCGTTTGGCGAGGGAAAATCCGCCGGAGCGAACATCATCAACACTGGGACGGGGCCCTTCGCGTTCGCGGGCGTAACTAGCATCATTCGAATATCGACACTGAATGCCGGGTATGAGGAATTCTCGACGTGACCGACAAGTCTCTTCGCCACCACTGGCATGAACCCGATTCGTTCGTTGTCGACTGCGGTGACGGTCCACGTGACGTTGGGCACACTCGCCGGGATGCGCCCATAAACCTCGCGCTCGTAATCGGCCACGATCTCCGGCCGGCGTTCTTTCCACCACATCTCCGGCGTGGTGACCTTCTTGCCATCCTTCGTAATCAGCGCGTCAGGCAGGGTGGGATATGGGTTCGCTTGCGATTCGTCATAGTTCGCGTGATCGGGAGCCTTCTCATCCCCGCTCGCACCGGGCCTCAATGCCTTGATCCCCAGTTGATCCATCATATTCTGCCGATCCTGGTCGGCAGGCATGGTGACAGGCGATCCCGTCGTAGAGCGATCTGTCTGTGAGTGTGCAAAAACCGTCGCTCCGAAGACCGCAAGTAACGACATCGCGCAAGCGCTTCCCGATAAGACCGTCAATTTCATGAAGGTGTGCTCCGAAATGGTGGGACTCGGATGATAGTACCCGATTCTGGCCTGATGCCGTCAGATGATAGTCGAGTCAGCAGATCAGCAACGCCGACACGCGAAAAAGGGCGGCCAGCGGCCGCCCTCGATTCTGGTTACGCGAGCGAGTGCCCGCATCTCTTTGGTTATCGTCGTCCGCGACCGCCTCGATCACCACCGCGTCCACCGCCGTGATGACCACCGCCACCGTGACGGCGCCCACCTCGATCGCCCCCACGTCCGCCACCGGGACGAGGTCCGCGGTCACCGCGATCGGAATGAGCGGCGCCAACCGGTTCGTCAGCTTCGTTGCCAGGCTCAGGATGCCCGCCTTCGAAGGTCATTGGCTCTCCGGCAGGAGCGCCTTCTCCGCCACCTTCCATCTTGGCGCGTTGTTCGCGAAGAATTGCTTTGCGCGAGAGGCGGATCCGGTTGCCTTCAATCGAAAGCACCTTTACCAGGATCTGGTCGCCTTCCTTCAGTTCGTCGCGAATGTCTTTAATGCGATGTTCGGCAACTTCGCTGATGTGGAGGAGACCATCGGTTCCGGGCAGGATTTCGACAAATGCACCGAAATCGGCCAGCCGTGAAACCGTGCCGAGATAGGTTTTTCCCACCTCTGCTGTCGCAGTGATTTCGCCGATCATCTTGAGCGCCTTTGCAGCGCCTTCGGAATCGCTCGATGCAATATTCACCTTGCCGGAATCCTCGACGTCGATTTTCACGCCGGTCTCCTCGATGATGCCGCGGATGACTTTTCCACCAGGGCCGATCAAATCCTTGATCTTGTCGGTTGGAATGGTGAGCGTGTAAAAACGCGGAGCGAATTCGGAAATCTTGGTGCGAGGCTCGGAGATGACCTCGTTCATCTTGCTCAGGATGAATAAGCGGCCTTCCTTGGCCTGCGCCAGCGCTTCGCGCATAATCTGCGCGGTTATGCCAGTGACCTTGATATCCATTTGCAGCGCCGTAATTCCTGCTTCGGTTCCGGCGACTTTGAAATCCATATCGCCGTAGTGATCTTCAGCGCCGGCGATATCGGTAAGGATGGCGTACTTTTCACCTTCCTTCACCAGTCCCATGGCTACTCCTGCGACGGGTGCCTTCAACGGCACACCGGCATCCAGAAGCGACAGAGTCCCGCCGCAAACGCTTGCCATGGACGACGAACCGTTTGATTCGAGAATGTCGGAAACGACGCGCATCGCGTACGGCCAATCGGTTTCTGAAGGAAGAACTGCCGAGATGGCTCTCTCCGCTAAGGCGCCATGACCAATCTCACGGCGTCCAGGGCCGCGAAGGAATGCGACTTCACCGACCGAGAATGGCGGAAAATTGTAATGCAGCATGAAGCGCTTCTTGGCTTCACCTTCGAACTGCTCAATACGCTGCATGTCCTCGCCTGTACCTAGCGTGGTCGTGACCAGGGCCTGGGTTTCACCACGGGTGAAGACGGCTGATCCGTGGGCGCGAGGCAGCACGCCGACTTCAATCCAGATGGGGCGGATCTGGTCGAAGGCACGTCCATCAGGCCGACGCCGCTCGTCGACAACCTGCTCGCGGAAAATGCGCTCGCGGAGCGTTTCATAGTAGTGCGAGAGCTTTGCCAAGGCCTCGGCATCATCTTCGGGAATCTCCGCCTTCAGGGTCGACTTGATTTCTTTAACCTTGGCGTAGCTTTCGAGCTTCGGATGCTTTTCGGTGTCGAGCGCATCTTTCAGCTGTGCACCGACTTTGGCTTTCAACTGATCGTAGTACGACTGATCGAACTCCGGCGGCGTTACCTCCCGCTTCCGCTTACCTGCCTTCTCCGCTAACTCCCTGATCGCAACACAAATCTTCTTGATCTCGGCGTGCGCAAACTCGATCGCCTCGACGATGCTTTCCTCGTCCACTTCGCTGGCGCCGGCCTCGATCATCACGATGCCGTCTTTTGTTCCAGCGACGGTAAGGCGAAGCTGACCTTCGCGCTGCTCGTCATAAGTTGGATTGACGATGAATTGCCCGTCTTTCATGCCGACGCGAACCGCACCAATAGGCCCAAGAAATGGGATATCAGAAAGTGCCAGTGCCGCAGAAGCCGCGTTGATGCCGATGATATCGGGATCGTTCTGCGTGTCGGCCGACATGACCATCGCAATCACTTGCGTTTCATTGCGAAATCCTTCGGCGAAGAGCGGGCGGATGGGACGATCGATCAAGCGACTGGTGAGAATTTCGCGCTCGCTGGGACGGCCTTCGCGTTTGATGAAGCCGCCTGGAAATCGTCCGCCGGCATAAGTGTATTCGCGATAATCCACGGTGAGGGGAAAGAAGTCGATTCCTTCCCTGGGATCGGGACTGGCGGTTGCGGTTGCCAGTACTACATTGTCGCCATTCTTGGCGACGACGGAACCACCTGCCTGCTTGGCAAGTCTTCCTGTTTCGAATGTGATGGATTTACCACCGGTAAGGTCTACGGTGACTTCCTGTTTCATTTGTTTCCTTCTTCCGCAAGATCGCGCACAAGCGATTCCTGGAGGCGGGTCAACGCCAGAGATCCCTATTTCAATGGCTATTACCGGCTTTCCGGCAGATGGACTGCGACGAAGAGCCGGTGAACGCACCGGTCCGAGACGTGTGTTTGAAGCAGTTCCGAAAACGGCAAAACTACTTACGGATGCCCAGTTTCGAAATGACGTTCTTATAGCGCTCGGAGTCGTATTTCTTGAGGTAATCGAGCAAGCTACGCCGCTTGCTGACCAGCATGAGGAGACCGCGCCGGGAAGCGTGGTCTTTCTTATGCGTCTTAAAGTGCTCCGTCAACTCGGCAATTCGCTCGCTAAGGATCGCGATCTGGACTTCCGGGCTTCCGGTATCGGTCGCGTGCGTGCGATAGCTGTCGATGATGGTTTTCTTTTGTTCTCTGGCTAACACTGAAGCTTGTGCACTCCTGCTAATTTTCCAGTCGATTTGTTACTCTACGAGACTAACATGTAGGTAGCATTCACGTAAAGGTGAGCAACTGCAAGGGGTTACAAGTCCCTGGGAAGGCGTCCAACCTGATGTCAGAGCAGCGGAATCGAATATCAGACAGTAGTAGTTCGGAAGGGCCCTCCATGCCGATAGCCCGGGAACAGGAATCTCTCTTGATCTGTACGCAGTGCGGCCATATCAATCCGGCCACAAACAAATTCTGCGGAAACTGCGGAAACGGACTCGTTTCGCTTTACGATGAACCACCTGCCAAACGGATCGATACACGACATGTTGTCGATCCGCGCCCCATCACAATGCCGGATCCGACATCTCCGGCAAGGCAATTCGCGACGCCAGACTCTTCGGCACGGCCGCGAGTGGTCCCTCGCGAAGCCGCTGAAGAAGTCGCCCCAGAACCGAAGTACGAAGAAGAACCCACCACCGAAAAGCAACAGGTGGTTCCAATCAGTGGACCATCGTTCCTCGGATTGAGTTCCGACCCAACATCCACTTCTGACTATCTCCTACTGGACGAGGAGCCGCGCAGAGGAGGAACGTTCCGGTTCCTGATGATCCTTGCCATTCTCGCGCTAATCGTTGTGGGAGCTCTTGAATGGCGAGCCATACGCAAGATGGTGGCGGAGCAGGGCGCGAAATTACAGTCTGCGCCAGCTGCGGATCAGAATGCCGGCGAACAACCTGCGTCCAGTTCAGACGCTGCCGCTCCCGCCGCGAATCCAGCGCCGCCAAACACCGGAACTCCCGCATCCACAACTCCGCAGGGTGGATCGCCAACTGCTAACTCTGCCGCGCAGCAGGCACACCCGCTGGTAGAAATGGACCTCCCTCCTGCCGGGCAACAAACACAGCAAAATCCAGCAGCAGCGCCCACTCCGACTGCGCAACCGGCTTCTCCGGGGCCGGCGCAGCCGGCAACCCAGCAACCGGCATCTCCAGCAGACAATGCGGTGCCGCAAAAGCCGGATGCGAAGTCAACACCTGACACGACCAGCAACGGTCCCACAGCGAAGTCAGCTGCTCCGACTGCGGCGCGCGTCGAAAAAGCTTCGATTCCTGAGAAGAGTCTGACGCACGCGGCAGCACCTGCGAAATCCGCACCTGAACCGAAAGCTAAGCTTGATCCAGCGAAAGATCCAACGGTGTTAAAGGCTGAGAAGTACTTGTACGGCGAAGGCATTCCGCGGAACTGTGCGGTTGCCAAGAGCCTGTTGCAAGAGGCGGCAGACCACCAGAATTCGGCTGCCATGTCGCATCTCGGCGCGATGTACGCCACCGGGCAATGTGTCTCTCCGGACAAGACGATGGCCTACTTATGGTTCAGCAAAGCATATGACGCTAATCCCACAAATGAGTGGCTGGAAAAGAATCTGACTATGTTGTGGCGCGACATGTCGTCTTCGGAGCGCCAGGTTGTGCTCAAAGCAAAGAGCCGAAAGTGAAGTGGAGGAACACAGGTTAGCGCTCCCTAAGAGAGGCGCACCTGAAACACCAAGCTTCAATTGCCCGCACGAGAAACAGAAAGCCCGGCCAGAGCGGCCGGGCTTTTTCATTGCTGAACGGATGTTCTCTACGCGTTGATCGTCGTCATGACGTCTTCAAGATCGCGTCGAACGGGTTCACCGGTCAGCTTATTAAGACCAAAATCGTGTCCTTGATCGAAAGCTTTCAAGTTCAGCTCCTTAAAACTGGACGGAACCGAATCGGCAATCGCCGAGCGCAAAGCTTCGACCCCCAGCGCCTTCGATACGGCACCAAAGAACCCCACCATCACCGAATTCAGCACCATGCGTTTGCCCAGACCTTCGGCAATACGTGTGGCAGGGCAACTGAATACTCGCGTCGCCGCAGAAATGTTCGATACTCGCACCAGGTCCTGTTCGATCAGCAACAGTCCATTGGGCTTCAGTTCCGGGCCGAACTTGTTGTAAGCCTCCTGAGACATCACCATCAGGATGTCCGGTCGAGTCACGTATGGATAAAGGATTGGTGAATCGGAGAGAATCACCTGCGCACTACACGCGCCCCCGCGCGCCTCGGGGCCGAAATTCTGGGTCATGGTGGCGAAGCCGTTTTCATAAATCGAAGCAGCTTTACCAATCACGATGGCTGAAAGGATGACGCCCTGACCGCCAAAGCCGGCGACGCGGATTTCCGTTAGCTGCATAGTCCCTCCTCGCAACCCTGCGGCTCGCCTTCTTCGCACTCGGCCGCAACCGGATCGATAAATCGTGATCCGAGAGATTCGTGCATCTGGTTGACCATGAGCTCGCGATAATCCGGCCGCGCACGATCTACAAACTTTCCTACAATGATCTCGCCCTGCTTATCGAGGCCAACTTCGCTCGTGGGCGCTCCGTTTTTCACCTTGCTCTTCTCTTTGTAGTACTTCATGGTGTCCAGGCCATCGCCCATCTTGTTGCGCCGCTGATACAGGGTTGGACATGGGGAGATAATTTCGATGAAGCTAAATCCCGGCTTCTGGAAGATCTCGGCAATCGCGCGAGACAGTTGCCGGACGTGGTAGGTCGTCCAGCGAGCTACGTACACTGCGCCTGCAGCCTCGACCAAGTGCGGCAAGTTGAAGCTCGTATCGAACGTTCCGTAAGGATTGGTTGACGTAACCACCTGTCCCGGAGTTGTGGGCGCGGTTTGGCCACCGGTCATCGCGTAGATCAGGTTGTTTACGCATATGACTTTCAAATCCACGTTGCGCCGAGCAGCATGGATCAGGTGGTTACCACCGATAGCGGCAAGATCGCCATCTCCCGAATAAACCACGACTTGCAACTTCGGATTAGCCAGTTTCAATCCGGTCGCGAATGGGATCGCGCGGCCATGCGTCGTGTGAAAAGAATCGAGCCGTACGTAACCGGCGACACGGCCCGAGCAGCCGATGCCTGAGACAATTGCCAGATGGTCGAGATCAATCTTCGCGTCGATCAATGCGCGAGTAAAGCAGTTCACAGTAGTGCCAATTCCGCATCCCGGGCACCAGATGTGCGGCATGCGGTCGGTGCGCAGAAACCGTTCGACTGGATTGGCTGGGGGAGCGATGGTAGTCACACTCATTTTGCCGCCTCCAGAATGGCATCGAGAATCTGTTCGGGACGGTGCACGTTGCCTCCTGCATGCGGCACGGAAATGGTGTGCGCGTGGCTGCCGGCAGAACGCTCGATCTCCAGTACCACTTGGCCTAGGTTCAATTCCGGCACCACGAATGCGGTGACCCGTTTCGCCAGGGTACGAATCAGTTGTTCCGGGAAAGGCCAGACGGTGATAAGCCGCAGTTTGCCGACCCGGATTCCTCGCACACGGGCCAGTTCAATTGCACGTTGCGCTACTCGCGAGGTGATTCCGTACGACACAACCACTACTTCAGCATCGTCCAGACCTTCTGCCTCGTACAGCCCGATCTGGCGGTTCGCGCCATCGATCTTCGAGCGCAAACGACGTACCAGTTTGTCCTGCGTCTGCGGCGTCATTGACGGGTAGCCGCGCTCATCGTGTGTCAGGCCAGTGACGTGGAAACGAAATCCCTCGCCGGCGTGCACCATCTCCGGCACGCCGTCTTCAGCAGGTTCATACGGCAGGAATTCTGCAGGAGATTTCTTCGTGTGCCGCCGTGGTTCTACTTCGATCTTATCCGCCTCAGGTATAACGACCTTCTCAGTCATATGGCCGACAACTTCGTCCATCATCAGCATCACGGGTGTGCGGTATCTTTCGGAAAGATTAAATGCGGTGATGGTCAGGTCGAAGCACTCCTGCGGCGAGTTTGGCGAGAGCGCGATCAACGAGTAGTCGCCATGGGAACCCCAGCGAGCCTGCATCATGTCAGATTGTGCCGGAAGCGTGGGTAATCCCGTCGACGGACCGCCGCGCTGCACGTCGATGAACACACACGGCGTTTCCGTCATGACCGCATACCCGATGTGCTCCATCATGAGCGAGAAGCCCGGGCCGGAAGTAACTGTGAAGGCCTTCGCTCCTCCCCAGACGGCGCCCTGGATTGCGATCGAGGCGGCCAGTTCATCTTCCATCTGAATAAATGTGCCGCCGACAGTTGGGATTCGAGAGGAAAATCGCTCTACGATCTCAGTCGATGGTGTAATCGGATAGCCGGCGGAAAAACGAGCGCCTGCTGCAAGCGCTCCCTCGCAGCAGGCGTGATCTCCATCAAGAAAGTGGGTCCCGGAGAGGACACCACGTGGATCAGCATTCATTGGTTAATCTCCGATGCCGCGGGCACGTCACGGTGCCCGAAGATCGCAAAATCGGGACAAAACATTCCGCACAAATCGCAACCACTGCACTTCTCGGGCGCGATCACATGGGGCGGATGGTATCCCTTTGAATTAAACGCGGTGGAAAGAGCCAGGACCTTCGTTGGACAAAACTCGACGCAGAACCCGCAGGCCTTGCAGCGCTCTACCTCGATCAGAACAGTTCCTTTTGCCATGGAATCCTCGACGGCGATGGTCCGGCAAAGGCCTGCCCACCCCGATCAGGCATTTTCAGTTGCGTCCCCCGCGCCTGATGAAAAACGCGGCGTAAAACGCTTTGCTCGAACTTGAATCACATCAGGAAAGAGCGGTTTTGCTCCATCCTCAGCGGTTTAGATTGTGCGGGACGGATGTTCCATGGGGGTATGACGTACATCACAAATAGGTGTGAGGTGTGAGCCGTGAGTGTCGGCTACAGAAGACATCAGAAACGCGAAGCGCCGGCGCAATCGGCAAGTTCGCGAAGCACGTGGAACATCTCATATCCGTTTCCCCGTTCCGAGCAGACCGCACTAACGGGAACGGTGGCCGAAAACTGCGGGGACTTTTGCCGAAAACAAACGGTGAGGAAGTCGCTGTCCCGGGATTCCACGAGTGCGTTCATCATCGAGGTGATTTCGCGTTGCCAATCGGTTCTCGTCGTCAGGACAAAAGGGCCGCAACAGTCGACATAATGCACACTGGGAGAATGGCGCCGACGGCGCCCCGTGCGGCCGGTCCAGCGCTGGTTGTGCACCTCGACGTTGAAACCCGGGGCAACATCAAAATCGGCCTCAAAGGTGAGGGTTTCCTTCTGCCTGCGAACGAAGCTCACCAGCCAGCTCAACGGAAGCTCACGCGGGACAAGTTGAACCGCGACAGAGCAGTGCCGGAAGATCTCCGGAAACAGGCGCAGCCTGACATGAAAACGTGACGGGCTGATCCAATGAATACCCACGATTTGCGCGTGGCCGCCGAGAGCAATGCGGAGCTGCTGAATGAGAACACGCGAGCGGCGCCGATTACGGCGGTAGAACCACAGATACCAACCGCTTATGAGGAGGACCCCCGCCAGGATCTCAGTGAAGATGGCCCCAATCATGCCCACACACTATTCGATGCACAGTCTCTTGTTCGCAGATGTAAAACAAGCGCGTCGCGTTGGTCGAGTCTCAGTTCTACGCAGGCAGAAGATCAGGCACGCAGAAGTCGGCCACAACAATGACGAGGACTCCACCCCGGGAGCCGGTCTTCAAAGGTAGAAACTCGCAATGTGTGATGCAGCCCATTCAGGATCATCATGCCGACAGAACCATGCCAGTGCTCTGAACCGGGCGGTTCTAAGTCCTGCACGCCCGGAACCGAAGGGCGCTAACAGGAGGAGGAAACCCATTGCAAACCCCAACGAAATCGCAAGCGTCTAGGCAGCGAACGCTTTGTATCAAGACTAGGGACGGGTACATGCAGGTATTATGCACTTGAGTTCACCACCTGGCCCGATCCTCAAACAGCACAGATGAGCAAGGACCGGGGTTCGGCAGATACACACACCACTTCTCGACCGGAGATGTCAGGCAGATTTGGTTGCCTGACCGGGTACTCCGCCTACATCCACTACATACATCCGCGCCGGTCCTCCCGGCTGAATGTTGTTCTTTTCGAAACAGTCCTTAATGCGGCGGCGCAACTCTCGAGTAACGGCGTACTGTTTACCGGGACGAGTTTTTACCAGCATCAGGTAATCGACTTCGTTTCCGCTGATGCGTTCAATTCCCGGTATCTCTGGTTGCGACACGATCTGGTCGCGAAATTCGGCCTCGTTCCACAGTCCTGACCCTACCTCGCGCAAGAGCGTAACAACCCGATCGCTGTTCTCGCTGTAAGCGACGGAGATGTGCAGCGAGACCTGCGACCAGTCACGTGTAAGATTCGAAACCACGGTGATCTGGCTGTTCGGGATGATGTGAACGGTGCCGTCCGCATCGCGCAGCATTGTTGTGCGTAGTGTCATCTGCTCCACTGATCCCTGCACGCCTGCCAGTTTCACCGTATCTCCGACGTCGTACTGATTTTCCAGCAGCACAAAGAAACCGTTGATAACGTCCTTGACCAAGGTCTGAGCACCAAAACCAATTGCGAGTCCCACGATGCCGGCGCTGGCAATCAGCGGGCCCACGTTGATGTCGAAAATCGCGAGGATCTGTGCGATGGCGACAAATGCAACCGCTACCGCCCCGGTGGCGTAGATAACATCGGAAAGGGTCGCGAGTTGCTGTGCGCGCATCCGCGACGGAATGGCTTTTGATCCGGAATACGCTTTCACGCGTTTCGTCGCGAGCCGCAACAGCCGGATCAGCACGAAAGCGACGATCAAGATCACTAGGATCTTCGGGGCGCCAGTCCGCAGGAACTCGAAAAGATCACTACGCGACTGGTGTAGAACGTCAGACAAACTATTCCACTGAGGCACAAACCCGAGTAGAAAGGGGGAAAGACGCATCAAGCACATGTCGTAACCAAGACCCGGATTATAGCAACCGAAGCAGCCAGAGCTTTGCGGTAGCAGCCTCATTGAAGGCTATAATTCCGAGTATTCCATCTGACTGAGGCCGTGCCGTGCACTTTGCTAAACATAAAGCGGCATTCCTTGTAATCCTGCTTGTGTCCGCATGCTGGGTTCCGCTAAGAGCCCAAAGCTCCCCGTTCCCCGGCGACCAACTGCCCGGAGCGTCTGATCCATCGGCCCCCATCTCTCCCGAACAGCAACGGATGGAGCGCGAGCGTCAAAAGAGAATGAATACGGAGCGCTTCGAAAGCCTCAAGCGCGACACCGACAAACTTCTGGAATTGGCGACGGAATTGAAGCAGAACGTTGACCGTGCGAACGAGAATACGTTATCGCTGGATGTGATTAAGAAGACAGATGAGATCGATAAGTTGGCAAAACAGATCCGCGACAAGATGAAGGGACAGTGAGGAGGACCTGAGCGGTCCTCCTACTGTTGGGTAATCTGACTCAGGCTCACTGACTGAACCTTGATCGTGTCTCCTTCTACCTGGCCATCAACGTTCACCCGCAAATGATCTTTCTGCTTGCTGGATTCTAGCAACTTCGTAATCTTCTGATTACCGGCCGCATCGAATTTCAGAAATCGACCGTCTGAGGTGAAAATACCGTAGCCGCTCTTCTGGCATTTCAGGGCACACTCACGGGGGTGGGCATCCGGGTTTGCTTTCACTTTACTTGAGCACGCCACGTCTACAACGGGCACGCTCTTAAAGTCTTCGGCAAACGCGAGACCGGCTAGTAGTGTCATGGCAGTTGCAACCATCAAGATCTTTCTTTTCATTTCGGCACACTCCTTGGATTAGACAGCTTTGCTTTTTAGTGTCGAGAATTCACTGGACCGGAGCGATGAATCGTGAGTCAGTCCGGCCACGCTGGCTTCACGAACTGTACTGAGCTGCGATAGAGCAAATGCACTTACCGCGATCTCTAGATCGTGTACCACAAGGTCGTAAAACATGCCTGTAGTCACGAGATTGATC
This sequence comes from Terriglobia bacterium, assembly GCA_021324365.1. Classification (GTDB taxonomy): domain Bacteria; phylum Acidobacteriota; class Terriglobia; order Terriglobales; family Acidobacteriaceae; genus JAJPJE01. The sequence goes on from JAJPJE010000031.1 coordinate 18,176, forward strand.
GCGATGGCTATCAGCCACGCCATCACGATGTAAGCTCCAATGCGCGTCCAGCGAGAGAGGACGATAATGCCTGCCACGATCTCGATCGCGCCAACGATGTGCATGAACGAGGACGGCGCAATCGGCAAAAATTTCGTGGCGAGCGGGCTGAGATACATTTCCCAGTTAGTCAGAAAGTTGAAGTACTTATCGAGACCGGCCAAAAGCGGCCCCAGACCTAACCCGATCCGCAATGCCCACCAGGTGGTGTTCAACCGTCGATTAAACTGCATCTTCTCCTCCGCCCAATAGAGCAGGGACCGCCGGAAAGGTTACAGGTTCGGGCATTCGCTAGTCTGTAACCATTTCGAACTTTCTCACTCTATTGGGCAGGGGATTTTATGCAAACGACAGCCATTCTGGAACGTGCTCGAGTTGAACAATGGAGTGACGAGCATGTCGTCCGTCGCGTTCTGAGCGGCGAGGTTGAGTTGTTTGAGTTGATCATGCGCCGTTACAACCAGCGCCTTTATCGGGCGGCACGGGCGATTCTCCATGATGATGCCGAAACCGAAGATGTAATCCAGGATACTTACGTCCGCGCTTACGAACATCTGCGGCAGTTCGAGGGGCGTTCGCAGTTCTCCACGTGGCTCACGCGGATCGCCGTACACGCTTGCGCGTGCGCATTACCGTAGGCGACACACAGGATTCAACGAGACGGGCGACCGCTATGAAAACGATGTAATAGCCGATTCATCTAGCCCCGCTGGGCCCGAGGAACATGCTTCAAACGCTGAACTGTCCGGCCTCCTGGAAGCGGCGATCATGACGCTGCCGGAAACGTACAGGTCGATTTTGATAATGAGGGACGTGGAAGAAATGAGCACGGCTGAATGTGCTGCGGTACTCGACCTGTCTGACGAAACAGTGAAGACTCGTTTACATCGCGCACGTAAAATGCTGCGCAAGGATTTGTACGCACGAGCTGGCATGACCATCACTTCGGCCTTCGTGTTTATGGGCGAACGATGCGATCGGGTTGTGAAGGGCGTCTTCGAGAGAATCAGCGCGACCACGGAATAAAAAACGCCACCCGGAAGCGGATGGCGTTTCTCAAGTGCAGCTTTCGAGTTGCTAGTCGGCGGCCTGCGCGCGCTCGGCCTTCGCGATCGTTCCGATGCGCATCCCGTAGAACGAGCGGTGCACAAAGTACAGGGAAATCACGAAGAACACCAGCGCAAGAACGTTGCTGATGGCATTGCCCTTGGAACTGGTAAGGCTAACTGCCAGTTCTACCGCCAACAGTCCGAATAATGTGGTGAACTTGATGATCGGGTTCAGCGCGACCGACGACGTATCCTTGAATGGATCGCCAACGGTATCGCCCACGACCGTGGCGGCGTGCAGGTCAGTTCCCTTCTCCTTCAGCACGGTTTCCACGATCTTCTTCGCGTTGTCCCAGGCTCCGCCGGCATTAGCCATGAAGATCGCCTGATATAAGCCGAAGGTCGCAATCGACATCAGGTACCCGATAAAGAAGAACGGCTCGATGAAGGCAAAGGCCAAGGTAGCAAAGAATACCGCGATGAAGATATTCAACATGCCCTTCTGCGCATATTGAGTGCAGATTGCCACTACCCGCTTGCTGTCCGCGACTGAAGCTTTCTCAACGCCTTCAAGACGGATATTCGCCTTGATGAATTCCACCGCGCGGTACGCGCCTGTAGTAACAGCCTGAGTCGACGCACCGGTGAACCAGTAAATCATGGCTCCGCCGGTGATCAGGCCCAGCACAAAGGGCGCATGCAGCAACGACAAATTGCTGACGTTCTCGGTAAGACCGTTTGTGAGAGCCATGATGATAGAGAAGATCATCGTGGTGGCGCCCACGACTGCAGTTCCGATCAGCACGGGCTTGGCAGTAGCTTTGAAGGTATTGCCCGCGCCATCATTCTCTTCCAGCAGGTCCTTCGCACGGCTGAAGTTCACGTCAATGTTGAAGTCTTTCTTGACCTCCGCAATGACGTTCGGCACTTGCTCGATTAGCGACAGTTCGTAAACGGATTGCGCGTTATCGGTGACAGGGCCGTAAGAATCTACTGCAATGGTGACCGGTCCCATGCCTAGGAATCCGAAGGCAACAAGACCGAACGCAAACACTGCAGGCGCGAGCATCAGGGGCATGGTCGTTCCGGGCAGATTCGCTCCCAGGCCCATGGTACTGACCTTGAAACCAATACCCATCAGGATAACCATGGTCAGGCCGAGCCAGTATGCGGAGAAGTTTCCGGCCACCAGACCCGACAAGATGTTCAGCGAAGCACCACCCTCACGCGCAGAAGTCACCACTTCCTTCACGTGGCCGGACTCCACCGAAGTAAACACCTTTACGAGTTCGGGGATCACCGCTCCCGCCAGCGTGCCACAAGAGATGATGCTAGCCAGTTTCCACCAGAGGCTGGAGTCTCCACCGAGATTTGGAATGATCAAGTAGGAAACAACATAGGTCAGAATGATCGAGATGATCGAGGTCACCCATACCAGAGAGGTCAGTGGCGTCTCGTAGTTCATCTGATCAGCGTTGGCGTACTTTGCTTTGGCGAACGCCCCGTTCAGGAAATACGCAGCCGCGCTTGAAACCAGCATCATGATGCGCATTACGAAGATCCAGACCAGAAGTTGAACCTGGATTTCGGGACTCTTCACGGCGAGCAGGATAAAGGTGATCAGCGCTACGCCTGTAACGCCGTACGTTTCGAAGCCGTCAGCGCTGGGGCCAACAGAATCGCCGGCATTGTCGCCAGTGCAGTCGGCGATCACGCCTGGGTTGCGCGCGTCGTCTTCCTTGATGCGGAAGACGATCTTCATCAGATCGGAACCGATGTCGGCGATCTTCGTGAAAATCCCGCCTGCAATACGCAACGCGGCCGCGCCAAGCGATTCGCCAATGGCGAATCCGATGAAGCATGGTCCAGCGTAATCACCTGGAACAAACAAAAGGATAAAGAGCATGATCAGCAGTTCCACGCTGATCAGCAGCATGCCAATGCTCATGCCGGCTTTGAGTGGAATGGCATAGCAGGGATACGGTTTGCCGCGCAGGCTCGCAAAGGCGGTGCGAGAATTAGCGAACGTGTTGACGCGGATGCCGAACCACGCCACGCCGTAGCTGCCTGCAATTCCGACAAGGCTGAATGCCAGAATGATTGGAAGGGTCAGGCTGACGGGTTTTCCCGGCACTGGCGACAACCAGCCAAAGTAGGCCACGATTATCACCGCGATGAAAGCCCACAACAGGAGGATGAACTTTCCCTGGTTCAGCAGGTAGGTTTTGCAGGTCTCGTAAATCAGTTCCGAGATCTCGCGCATCGAGCGGTGAACTGGCAGATTCTTCAGCTGCAGATAAATTGCGAGTCCGAAGAGAAGGCCGAAAAAACAGAAGAGGATGCCGATGAGCAGAAGCGAGTGTCCGTTCATTCCGAGAAAAGGAACGGTCGAGAGGTCAGGCAGCTTCAAGGAAGCTTCGCCGCCCACTTCACCGGAACCCCCGGTTTGGGCCATGGCCGCAGCGGAGAGCAACAACATCGCGATCACCGCCGGGAAAAAGCGAGCGCGACCCAGAATGCGGCGCGCACCATTAAGGCTCTGCAGGAGCCAGTTTTGCATGATGTCCTCCGAAGAGTGCGACATGAATCTCATTATTCCGATGCGTGGCGGCGCGGGCACACTCGTCCGACCAGAATTGGATTCCCGGTTCATAGACCAGAAGATGCCCGGCAGAAGGACAAAAACAAGCCTTCCGAGGTTGAAAAGATGGACCCGCCCCGGCCCTAGACCCAAACGAACTTCGAACACTCGTTCGAGCCCCGACACGCAGCGGGATTGTATAACATCTCGCGAAATACAGGTCAAACAGCCTTTCAGATTAGCTGTTTAAGAAGAACGCCGGATAGAACTCGCCTCACGTATTGGTGTGAGGGGAGTCACGACAGGAAAGGCAACAACTACAAATGGGCGACCCACCACTTGCCTGACGGGTGCTATTCCATGCTGAGCATTCGCACAAAAACCCTCTAATTCGCCGCGCCTTTCACTTCCACCTTGGCCCATTTCTCTAGAAGTTCGAGGGTAGAGGCGTAATCCAGATCACCGTAGCCTTCCTCACTAGCTATGTCGTATACCTCTTCGACGGTTTCCAGTGCGGGCAACTTAATGCGGCCTTCGCGCGCGGCATCCAACATGAGCTTCAGGTCTTTGAGCATCAGTCGCAGTGGGAAATTCGGGCTAAAATCGCGCTTCAGAACGAAGGGCGCTTTGTAGTCAACGACACCGGAGCGCACCATTGATGCCTGGATCAACTGCAACATGTTCTCGCTGGGCACACCGAGCTTGGAGGTTAGCACCAGCGCTTCGGCAAACGCCTCGTAGTTGAGCGCGACCATCAGATTCATGCCGATTTTGGCTGCCTGTCCTTTACCCGTTTCACCCATGCGGAGGGTAGCCTTGCCCATAGCGCTATACAGCGGCTGCAGACGGTCGATCAATGACTGTTCGGCGCCAACAATAAATACCAGTTGCCCGCTTTCTGCTCCGATCTTGGACCCGGTTACGGGAGAATCGACATATTCGGCGCCCTTCGAGCGCACTCGTGCGGCGAAATTCAGCGTTGCCGAAGGCGAGATCGTACTGGAATCGACCACGACCATGCCCGAGGTGAGCACCCGGTCGACACCGTTTTCTCCGAACAGGACTTGCTCGACCGCATCGGTATCGGAGACACACATCCAGACAACTTCCTTACCTTGCGCCGCCTCCGCCGGCGTTTGCGCGGTTGTGGCGCCTTCCACCTTCTTGCCTGGAGTGCGGTTCCAGACAGTCACTTCATTACCAGCTTTGACCAGATTCGCGGCCATGGCGCGGCCCATAATGCCCAAGCCTAGAAATGCAACTCTCATTCAGGCGTTTCTCCCATGTGAACTAAGGCGATTAGAAATGACGCTCATAGTTGCGTCAAGGAAATCAAGGAATTACAACAAACCTATGACAAGATTCTTAAAGGTCTTGAAAACTGAAACTGCTGCCGATTCGGATTCACGTCCTTGACGCTCAAGGCGAATCCGCGCGATGGTTAGCAACGTCTAAGACATAGAAGATGTTGAATATCACTTTGCGTAAAAAAGCCCGCCAGTTCTCGAAGCTGGTTCAGCATTCGGCTCTGACTCCGCGCACAGGCAAACCGCGAATTCCCGTTATGGCCCGCCCTACACAGACGGGCATTACTTTTATCGGTCATTCCAGTTTTTTTCTGCAGATTGGCGGACATAATCTCGTCATAGATCCGAACTTCGCCCGCTGGTTGTTTGTCCTAAAACGCTTGCGACGGCCTGGGCTGCGCATTCGTGACCTGCCCCGCATCGACATCGTTCTGGTCTCGCATGCACACTTCGACCACCTCCACCGTCCATCGTTGCGTGCAATAGCTCGTCACAGCCGGCGGCTGGGACAGTCGCCTATCCTGATCGTTCCTGGGAATGTGCGCGATCTTGTCTCCGATCTCGACTACCGCCAGATCATCGAACTGGAATGGTGGGAGGAATATCGCCATCGCGGACTAACCGTGACACACACCCCTTCCAAGCACTGGGGAGCGCGAATTATCCGGGATATGCACCGAGGTTTCGGCGGTTACGTCATGGCTCACGGCCAAAGCTCGATCTACCACGCCGGAGATACGGCTTACTTCAATGGCTTCCATGAGATCGGCGCGCGCCTTCATCCGGAAATCGCACTGCTCCCAATCGGTGCGTACCATCCCGCTTCGTTCCGCAACGTGCATACCAGTCCGGAAGACGCAGTGCGAGCCTTCCTGGACATGGGAGCGCGCTGGATGATTCCTATGCATTACGGGACGTTCCGGTTATCGCACGAACCGATGAACGAACCCCTCGAGAGGTTGGAATCAGAAGCCGTACGCCAAGGCATTCGAGACCGTGTCGCCATTCTTCAGGAAGGAATAACCCGCCTGTTTTCAGTCTCGTGATCCTGAATCAGCACCTCGGCAACCCGGTGACGGTTTAGCCCGTCTGAGGTAGAGATTCCCGCAGGTATGTCCTGAGGACATGATTCCTGCCCGATCGGAGGGGGAACAATATGGCGGTAATTTGGTGGATCATCGTCGGCCTGATCGCAGGCTGGGCGACCGGAAAGATTATGCGAGGCTCTGGCTTCGGAACGCTCGTAGATATCATCGTAGGCATAGCCGGAGCAATTATTGGCGGCTGGATCATGAGTGCCCTGGGGTTCGCAGCCCGCGGCGGAATGATCTACACGATCCTTGTCGCGATTGGCGGCGCAATACTCTTAACCTGGATTGTGCGCCTGATTAGCGGAAACCGGACGAGCGGAACCGGCGGACTGCGCCGAGCCGCCTAATCAGTAAGCCAGCAGAATGCGGAGGTCGCGAACGTTATTACCGGTGGGACCGGTAATCACCGCATCCTCCAACTTCTCAAAAAAGGGATACGCATTAAATTGGGCGAGGTTCGTGGCCGCATTCAGCGACTGCGCCTTCGCCCTTTCTAATGTCGAGCCATCCACCACAGCTCCAGCCGCTTGGCTGTTGCCGTCAACGCCGTCAGTCCCAGCGCTCAGGACCGCAATATTTTGGCCGGATATTTTCTCGGCGCAGTAGAGCGCAAACTGCTGGTTTCGTCCGCCAACGCCCGCTTTGCCTGGAATGTTCACTACCACCTCGCCCGTACTGACGACACATACCTTGGAGGCTCCGCGGCGGAGATCCTTCAGGCGTCCTAACAGGTGATCTGCAGCCTGAGCATAGTCCCAGTCGTCACAACTATTGTCGATTTCAACTGCAAACCCCAGTGCCGCAGCTTTGGCCGCAGCAGCCTTTGCTGCCGTCGCTTCTGACAGGATTGGCCACCAGCGCGAGCGCACAAAGGCGGGATCATCCGACTTGGGGGTCTCCTCGAGTGCCCGATCTTTGAAAAGCTCCTGAACCGAGTGGGGAAAGCGCTCGGTCAGCTTGTATTTCGCCGCGATTTCGTAACAAAGCTCGGTGGTCGTCGAATCTGGCATGGTTGGACCGGAAGCCAGCGAGTCTAGCGCATTCTCCGGCACGTCAGAAATCAAGATCGAGACCTGATGAGCGGGGTAAGCCGCCAACGCCAGGCGGCCTCCCTTAATCGCAGAAAGGTGCTTGCGAATCGTGTTGATTTCGGCGATCGGCGCGCCAGAGTGCACCAGGAGGCGATATGTCTCAAGCAGGTCCGACAGTGAAATCGAGTCGTAAAGCGGGTTTTCGGCCAGCGCAGACCCCCCACCGCTGATCAGAAAGATCGCCAGAGCATACGCGTGAAGGTGCTGGAGTTCGCGCAGGATGTGTCGGGCTGCCGCAACCGATTCTTCGTTGGGAAGCGGATGTCCTCCTTGGAAATAGGTAAGTTTGTGCAGGTAGTGATCCGGTTGGGCTGGCGCGACCACTACACCTTCCAGTCGCTCTCCTATTTGCGACGCCAGGGCTTTCGTCATGCTGTGCGCCGCTTTGCCGATCGCCACGACGAATACGCGCGAGTACGCTTCGAGGTTGTACAGATCCTCGACGACCCGAAGCACACCGTGATCGTATTCGATATTGCGCTGAAAAGCCGCACCCACACTGCATTCAGCCAACGTGTCCAAAAAAATCTGACGAGCAAGCTCGCGTGAATTTGGCGTCAAAACTGGCGGGATTGGATCGCCTTGCTCGTCGGCCAGAGGCATTGGCTCGTTCCTCGATCGCTGATTATTGCAGAGATGCGGTCTCCACGATCAGATTTGCAGAGTCGATTCCACCCACATCTCAATTGCCTGCCTCATTTCCGCCAGGTGACCCGCAAAAAAGTGGTCTGCGTCACGAATCAGGACAAGCTTTTTCGGGTCGGCGGCCTCATCCACCAAGTCCGCAAGAGCCTGAGCCTGAGCGAACTGGTCGTGATCCCCGCTGCAAAACAGCTTCGGCTTCGCACACTCAGACAAGAACCGGTAGGTGTAACCGCGCTCGTCTGCACGGATCGGGGTACCCAATGAAATAATTGCCTTTACCCGCTGATAAGGGCAGGCGACGCGCATGCCTACAGCTGCTCCGAAAGAAAACCCGCCAAAAACGAGTGGGACCTGAAACTTGTGCGTTAGCCAGTCAAGGGCGGCAAGTATATCGTCCCTCTCACCTTTGCCTTCGTTGTGGCTGCCAGCACTGAGACCGACGCCACGGAAATTGAAACGTAGTACCGGAAAACCAAAATGGTTGAGTGCCTTCATGGCATGAAAGACGACTTTGTTGTGCATCGTGCCGCCAAACATCGGATGGGGATGACATACGAGAGCGGCATAACCCGGCTCTGCAGCCCCTTGATTCAGGATCGCCTCAAGGCGTCCCGCGGGGCCTTCCAGAAAGAAGCTGTGGATTGCTTGTGTTTCTGTCATTCGGTCTTTACTCTCGTGGCCCAAATACTGGGCTGGTACAGCGATTACCTCTTGGAGGTTACCAAAGAGTGGCGATAACACTTACTGAAGTGATCTATAGCACATCCTTATCTGGCTGATTTTCAGTATGTTGCCAGGGCACTACTAAACGGTGCGTCGGCCGGCTTAATGCTTGCCGATTCTGTTGATGAGCCGATCTTCCAAGCCTGGATAAAGCTCTCTGTAAGTCTCAGCCCGTTTCCAAATCGGAAATGGGCTTTTTTATTTCACCGCGGGTGGTGAGTCGGTTCTAAGTACGTGCATCGAAGAACCTGAGTAGCGGAAGGTTACTTTTCGCTACTTCGTCCAAGCCTATCGCTCGGCGCTCCTCCTACTCGCGTCCGGGCGTTTTTATTTGGTGAATTCAGTTCAGATGCCCGCCGTCAATTTCTTCTCTGTTTGACATCTAAATCCTGAAAACTATGTACAATCGCTCACCTGCTGAAATCGGCATTTGGGGTAAGACTTCTCCCGGGAAACTGCTTCTAACAAAAAATAAGACGAGCGCATCGTTTCTGTACGGGCGTTTCGGAGGGTGATACACGTGAAAAGAGTTCTCAGCATCTTGATTTCACGATTTCCGGCCTGCATGCAATCACGCGACGGCTCATCCCCCATGAGTGCTTTTGCCTTCCTATTGTGTTTTCTTGCTCTCCCCGCACAGATGACGGTGGCACAGAGCACTCCGGCGGCACCCACCCGACCCTCGGCCGTGATCAACGTCTCCGGAGTGGGTTACCCGCAGCTCTCTCGAACCGAGAGACTGGGTGATGACGCCAACGTCACCCTCGACTTTATCGACGATCATCACGTCCTGCTGACCTTCAATCCCAAGAAACTGTTCACGCGAAACCCTGCATGCCCGCCCGGCCATGATGACCGGATGGTTCATGCGGCGGTTCTGGAGCTCCCTGGCGGCAAGGTGGTTACAGAGTCAGATTGGTATTTGCACGACCGTCGCCGTTATCTCTGGTCTCTGGGTTCCGGACATTTTCTATTGCGCCGCTTGAACGATCTGTACGTCCTGGACGCGAATCTGCACGAGAAGCTGTTTCTCAAGTCCCCTAAAGAGCTGCTATGGGTATCGGTGACTCCCGATCACAATGAGATTGTTGTCGAAACTGCCGAAGATGCGCCCGAATCTCCAAATACTGAGTCAGCTTCGCAAGGTGTTCCGAAGACGGAGTCGGCTGCGGAAGAGAACAAAAGCAAGCCGCGCTTCCTTCTGCAATTCCTCGATAGAAATTCGTTGGCGCCGCAACGAACGCTGACATTGAGTGCGCCGGTCAACCTCGATGGAACCAGTAACGGTTATGCGGACGCTATACAGAAAGGCGATGTCTGGTTGATCCGCTTTGGCCCCACGCCGAGAGAACGTCGAAATATTGCCCGAGTCCGTTCGCGCGGCGTACCTCGGATTTTTTACTCGAGCAGCAATTCCCTTCTCATCGGACGCTGCTGTTCGCCGGATGATGATTACAGCGTTACATCCTTCAGCTTATCGGGACATCGTCTATGGCGTCAGCGCTGGAGTCAGGATCGCTATTATCCCGTCGTCGCCGACAGCGCAGACGAAAGCCGGTTCGCAGTCAGCACGCTCAGACATATTCCCTATTCTGCGACCACCGGGGTGGGTGATGACAACCCAGACTTCGGCCTCGAACAGAACGTCCAGATAATTGAAACCGCCACCGGTACATTGCTTCGGTCAATTTCCGTTTCGCCTGTGATGACGGGCGAGCAGAATTTTGCGATCTCTCCCGACGGACGCAGTCTCGCAGTTCTGGGTGAGTCTCAAATCAAGGTATACGATCTGCCGGCTATGTCCAGCCAGGAGCACGAGAAATATGCTGCACTCAAAGCGGACTCTATCTACGTCCTGTCGGACAGCACAGCGAGTGAACCAACACCCGCGCCCGCCGCTGTGGCGAGTAATGAAGCTGTGCCGGAGCTTCCCAAGCAGCAGCAACAACAACCAGCGCCTGCACCGGCTCCGACTACGGTAACAGCAACTCCCGATAAGAACGGGCCTATCCCAACCTTCAAAGCCAGCACACAGGCAGTGCTGGTCGACGTGGTGGTCACAGACGCCAAAGGACACCCGGTGAAAGGGTTGGATGAGCATGACTTCCATCTTCGCGAGGATGGTGTGCCTCAACCAATCCGCTATTTCCACGAATACTCGGCTTCCGATATTCCGAAACCAAAAGACCCACCGCTCGCAAAACACAATCCGAATGTATTCAGCAATACCGTGGAGCGCGATCCGGGTCCCTTGACGCTGATTATGCTGGATTTGCTAAATACGCCCTCGACCGACCAGGTCTTAGCACAGCAACAACTGATCAAATTCCTTCGAGAAAACGCAAAAAAAACAACTGCTACGCAAATTGCGCTGTGCACGCTCGGCGAGGCACAAGACCCTCACCTGCAAATGCTCCAGGGATTCACGGGCGATGAACGTCTGCTCGAAAATGCGGCCGGTGGCAAAAAAGGGACCCCTAAACCTGCACAATGGCAAGTCTCGCAGGCGGATCTGGACAGCTCGATAAGCCAGGTGAAGCAGCTCCTCAGTGACGACCGATTCCATAGTTGGGTCGGGCTGTTGCACGGTTTGGAAGCCGTACAGGCGCAGGAACAGTTAGAGGACACCGACGCACGCGTAAGCATCACCAGCAACGCCATGATGCAACTTGCGCAATATCTTTCGGGCATTCCCGGCCGAAAGAACTTGATCTGGCTCTCTGGTTCGTTCCCGGTCAGCTTCTTCAACAATGACAGCTTGAATCCGGTTTCGACCTACCGGAACTATAGCGGATTGGTTCAGGAGACCGCGCGCATGCTGGCGGAGAGTCAGGTCGCCGTGTATCCGGTCGACGTGCGCGGGTTAACAAACAACATTGGCGTTGCCGACAACGAGGTCGGCCTGGCTCCCCACGGACCAGGCATGCCAGCCGATATCGGGACGCCAGCACCGAACGGTGAACTGATTAGCTCACCTTACTCTGATTTTGAACAGAAACAGTTGCAGGGCCTGGCGCTGACTGCCTCCGAACGCACATCTATTGGTGAGATCGCGGAGAATACTGGTGGCAAGGCGTTCTATAGCGCAAATGATATCGCTGCCGCGATTGAGACCGCCAGCGAACAGGGCTCAAACTATTACACAATTTCCTACAACCCTGCGAATAAGAACTACAACGGCCGTTTCCGCAAAATCAGGATCTCGCTGTCCGAAAAGGGATATCACCTTTCGTATCGCCTGGGATATTTTGCGCTCGATCCCGACTCTCCCCTAAGAAACAGAGAAGTGGCGCATAACATGCGAGTCGTCGCGATGGAACACGGATCACCGCTGTCGCACCAGATTCATTTTTCCGCGCGTGTCGTGCCCATTGGTACAAAGATGAAAGTCGCGGGCTCGAAGATAGGGGAGATCAGGCCCGTATCCGCAACGAAATCGGACGTGCCATCAGAGGTGAAGGTACAGCATCACAACATCGATTACGTCATCGAAAGTTCTGACGTTCGCTTTCTGCCTCTGGTCAATGGAACCTATCGCAGTGCACTCACGTTTATGGTCGCGTCCTTCGATGCGGATGGCAGACCGCTCGCCGGCGTCTCCAGTGTCGGAACCAGCGATCTGAAGCCGGATGAGTACAAAGACGCCCTAAGGACCGGAGTACGCGTTCACCAGGAAGTAGATATTCCGGAAAATGCGGCTTCCATTCGTATTGGCATTCAAGACCAGCTCAGTAATTACGTGGGTACAGTCGATATTGCGCTGCCTGTTCCCGTTCCACCCGACGAGCCAAGGGTAGTCAAGAACCGATTACCGGATATCGAGCCAAACTGAATGCCGCGACGGTAAACCTCGAAGCACCAGTCAGCAGATTCCGAATCCGCTGTTCTCGAGTCTGCGACGGACGATCACGTCTGTGATCCACGCCCTCGTGCTCCTCAGTGTCTGCCGTTAGGATCACTACGTTGAGACGTATTTCTAGCTACAGGCTGCTTTCTTCTCGCGCCTGTGTGATGGCATCCATAGAAGAAGAGAACAACGAGGAAGCCCAAGAAGAAAAAACAAATAGGAAAATGCGCGATGTCGCGCAGGTAGGGACAAACGAAGGCAGTGAACAACCCGCCGGCGATCGCGAGCAGGAAGAGCCAAAGCAAGTTGCCGCGTACCACAGACCACATAAGCGATTCTAATTGGATGCGAGACCTCGCCGGAGTGTCTGCCCACGATTGGGTCTCCGGGGTTCGAACTCACTATCTTCAGGCTGGTTCCGGACCACCGCTGCTCTTACTCCACGGATTTCTAGGCTATTCCTTCTCCTGGCGGTACAACCTTCTGCCGTTGTCACAAATTTGCACTGTGTATGCACCCGATCTTCCGGGGGCCGGCTACTCGGAGCGTGACATTCAGCTCGACAGCGACCTGGAAGTCAGGGCCAACTATATGATCCGCTTCATGGACTCCATGCGCATGGACCGGGTAGATGTTCTAGGTACTTCGCTTGGCGGGGCCCTGGCCGCAATGATCGCGGCCACCTGCCAGAGCAGGCAACCGAGGCGCGTGCGCAGCTTAATCCTCGTTGATCCTGTAAATCCGTGGTCTGCCCATGGCACGTATTTGACCAGGATTGGCGCCACTCCCTTTGGCACTCTGAGTATTCGCTGTCTTCTTCCGGCCATTAAGAAAATGCAATCCTTTTTCCTGAAGCGGATGTATGGCGATCCGCGGCGAATTCCGCCCGGCACACTAGCAGGCTGCTGAAAAACGGCTGATTGAACCGTATTCTGTCGTTTTTCGCAGTTTGGAATGGGTCGATGGGAAAGTTGCCATCCTGTCTGGCGTGTTGAAGCGAA
>JAJPJE010000036.1 GCA_021324365.1 Terriglobia bacterium
GCAGCAAGTTGGGAATGGCGATCGCGGCGATGATCAGGATGATCGCGACCACGATCAGAAGTTCGATTAACGAGAAACCTTTTTGTTTACGCATGTGCTCCTCTGGAATTCGTTCTTTGTACTCTGGCAACAGCCACGGCCTGTTAGTAGCATCCTACGAGCCAAAACCAAAGCGGATGGGATATCAATATTTGGAACGCCCCTAAGCGGCGTTCTTGCAGCTACTTCGGGCCGACTGGCTGGAATTTTGATTCGCGAACTCGATTTTCACCATCGTTGAATCGCGCTCGTTCTGACAAATTTAGGCGACAAAAAATGTCATTTTGAGCAATATTCCTGTTTGTTAATCACACAAAAAGATTGACGAACCTCAATTCTTGGGATCGTTGGAAGTTGCGGCGTCACCCAGGAGGGAACTACTCAGCAAAGCAGGTAATCCCGATGCATCCTCAGCCCGTTTAGGTTACCGAGGACAGTTACTGCGATGGCATCGCTCCGGAAGCACTCCTGAGCCAGAGCCATAACTTCTTCCACCGTTACCGATTCTACTCTATCTATGATTTCGTCCATCGAATAGAAGCGGTCAAAATACATTTCCTGGCGGGCCAGGTTCGACATACGCGCGGTCGACGACTCGAGGCTCAACATCAAGTTGCCCTTGAGCTGATCTTTGCTGCGTCGCAGTTCGTCTTGTGGAATCGGTTCTTCTTTCAGACGGCGAAATTCGGCAACAACGGACTGCACAACTTTGGTGGCTGCTTCCCGAGACGTACCCGCATACACCGACATGCAGCCGGTATCGCGGAACGGGTTCAGTTCGCTATAGATGGCGTACGCCAACCCCTGGCGCTCACGTACGCTCTGGAACAATCGCGAACTCATACCGCCGCCCAGCAGCGTGTTCAGGATGTAAGAAGCGAAGCGCTTCTCGTGTCCGATCGGCAACGAAGGCACTCCGATACAAAGCTGTACCTGCTCCAGCGCCTTCTTGTTCCGCATGATGATGCGCGACTGGGTCTTCGGCGGTGACTGGTGAAATCCATTCGGTCCTGTCTGCAGCGTGAGAAAACGTTGTGCTGCTAACTCGACCACGCGCTGGTGACTCGTATTGCCGGCGACGGAAAGAATCATGTTGTTCGGAATAAAGAATCGTCGGTAGTAATCGAACAATGCCGGCTGTTCGAAGCGCCGCACTGTCTCCTTGGTCCCGAGAATAGGCTTGCCGAGCGGGTGGTCCTTCCAGAAGTTCTGCGTGAAGATCTCGTGGACAAGATAATCCGGATTATCTTCATCCATCTTGATCTCTTCGAGAATGACTCCTCGTTCGCGTACCAGTTCTTTCTGGTCGAAGGTCGGATGTAGAACGAGATCGCTGAGAATATCGAATGCTACGGGCAGATGATCATCCAGCACTTTAACGTCGAAGCAGATGCACTCTTTCGCCGTGAACGCGTCCATGTTGCCGCCGATGGAATCCACTTCGCGCGCGATCTGCTCCGCCGAGCGCGACTGCGTGCCCTTAAAGAGCATGTGCTCGACGAAATGCGAAATGCCGTTCAACTCCGGGGACTCGTGGCGCGAGCCCGTTTTGATCCAGATGCCAATCGACACCGAGCGAATATGAGACATTTCCTCGGTGAGAATGGTCAAGCCATTAGGCAAAACCTGGCGACGTATATTGCGGAGTCCTTCCATCACCTGCTGACCCGATGCAACGAAGGGAATATCCTCTGAAAGCGAAACCGCCGCGTTGTGCGGCAGGCGGAGCGCGTCGGTCGTATCTGCATTAAATTGTTGCATACTGGAAGCAGTTAGTGCGGTAAAGGCCCAAAAAGATCTAATCTAAAGAAGTCCCCAACCAGACTGGAGATTGAGGAAAGTTGCGAATCAGCTTGTTTGATGCATGCCTGCAGAACAAAAATTCGAACTATTAGGCCTTAATTTAGAAGAGCTTACGGCTGTAGCTGTGGAAAAGGGCCAGCCCCAGTATCGAGGCGAGCAGTTGGCCGAAGCCATTTATCGCCAACGAGTTACAAGCGTCGATGCGATTTCGACTCTACCTTTCGCGTTTCGGACAGTCCTTGCCGACGCTGGTTTTCGCATCGGCCGGCCAGTGATTCACAGGAGCTTTGCCTCGGTCGACGGGACCGTGCGTTACCTCATCCGCCTCTCCGATTCTGAAAGCGTCGAGACGGTTTGGATGCCCGAGGGCGATGGCGGGGAAGCTGGCGACGGAACCGAAGCGGGTGATGCAGAGAGCGCCACTAGAGCACCAAGTTGGAATCGGGCGACGATCTGTGTCTCGAGCCAGGTCGGGTGTGCTGTGAACTGTCAGTTCTGCTTGACGGCGAAGCTTGGAATTCGTCGCAATCTTTCAGCCGGTGAAATCGTTGGCCAGGTTCTGGATGTACTCAGCGATCAGAAGGTCGCGATGGAACAGCAGCGCATCAATCTCGTTTTCATGGGGATGGGCGAACCTTTCCTCAACTACGAGAACTTCATGAAAGCGGTTCGATTGCTTGTTCAGGAAGTTGGCTTTCCTGAGTCACGCATGACCGTTTCCACTGCCGGCATTGTTTCGCGCATCATCGATTTCGGAAAAGAGTCAATCCGGCCGAAGTTGGCGATCTCGCTGAATGGATCAAATGATGCAGGACGCGAAGACGTCATGCCTATCAACCGCAAGTGGAGTCTGGACGCTCTGCTCGAGGCTGCCCGCACATTTCCACTTCGTTCTCGCGAAAAATTGACCTTCGAATATGTTCTACTGCGCGGAGTAAACGACTCGATTAACAATGCGAGAGAGGTTGTGCACCTGCTGCGGGGAATCCGCGCGAAGGTGAACCTCATTGCTCTGAATCCCGGTCCTGACCTGCCGTTCGGCACTCCATCTGAAGAGATTGTTGCGGCTTTTCAGCAGGTGCTTATCCGTGGAGGTATTCCCGCATTTGTCCGCCGCCCCCGGGGACGCGATATCTATGCTGCTTGCGGGCAGCTGAAGAGAACGGAAGAACTAGTCGCAATCGGAAGCTGAGTTACTCTTTCAGCTTCAGCTTGCTCTTATTTTCTTCGAGGAAGCTGCGCAGGTTCTCGGCCTGATCCAGCAGCCGAATCCACTGCTCGTAGTAAAGCGTCACCGGAAAACGGCCCAGCCCGTAAACGCTTACTCCACCTTTTTCTCCGACGCGGAACTCCAGGCTGCCGGTCCGCCGTCCGGCTTTCTTCTCCAGTTCAGCAAGTCGGGCTTTCAGTTCTTCGTAGCTCGGTTCAGACATGACGTAATCCTTGTACGTTTCGTTCTGCCTGACATTGTAAAGCCTGCCACAAACGTTCGCGTGTCTCGGCTCAACTCCGTCCGGATAGGCGGCATCCCAAGAGCTCATGGTAACTGCAGCAACGAGGTTCTGAAATGCCGGAGAGAATACTGGACGGGATGCACGCAATCCTGGTGTGCAACGAAGCTCGCAGCCGCGATCTCCTCACCAATAACTACGAAACGTAGAAAGGAAGTTGGCAATGAAAGCAGTAGTCTGGCACGGCGTCGGCGACATTGGGTTCAAAAGAGTTGGTCGGGCTGGTAGGTAGGCGGGCCCACCTCGTCCGCAACATGAGATTTTGAGTGTTCCCATCTCGCCTGCTTTTGGTTAGACGTGGGCTTTAACAAGTCGTTCTGTACTCGATGCGTGCCAAGCCGACTAAGCGATATAACGATCTCTTGCACGGAAACTTCCGTCCGCGCCGGGTTTACTTCGCAAGTAAGCGTCGACGACCGTCCTACATCTTCGTCATCGTGAACGATCCCGATCCGCTGCATCCGGAGATCAGACCGCTCAACGTCCACGTGCCCGATATCGAACTGCTGCTCAACAACGATCCTTGCAGCGTCAACATCGTGCCGGTCGCGTTCGTGCCCTGAACTGTCATAACGAATGATGTAGCGTTGCCGCTCGGCATGACCGATCCGCTGGCCGTTGCCCCGGAAGGAAAACACGCCGAACCCATGCTGAAGTGAAGATTCGTTGCGGTCACGCCATACAGCGTTGACTGGCTCAACGCGGAGGTGAAAACGATCATCTGCGCGCCACCCTGGTTCGAAACCGTCGTAGTCCAGTTTCCAGCGATACCGCTTGCAGGATTGTTGCTTGACGAGTTGCCATATCCGCTGCAGCCTACCATCAACAAGACAGAAATCACTAGAATGCCTAAACCAAAGCTCTTCATATCCTCTCCATTTACAGCACCGCCTTTAGCTTGCTCGAATACAAGCAGCGGAACTCTCATGTAAATGGAGACTAAACGCCCGGCAAACCAGAGGTGTCACTGCGGTGTAATTGATGTGTTATCCTTCATGGCGTCAAAGCGGGTCACTTCTTTACTTCTACGACCGACAGTAACCGACTGGTGGCCCACTCCAGGCTTCTTTGGGGTAGTTCAACAGCGCGACGTAATCGACGCTGCCCTCACTCGTCGCCTCTCGCCCTATGCGGCCAATCGATGAAAGAAGTTAATGATCGCCTCAATCCCGCGATAGAAGTTCGGGATGTGGAACTTCTCATTGGGTGCATGCAGATTATCGTCCGGCAGCCCAAGACCCATCATCACCGAAGGAATCTTCAACACGTTTTCAAAGTCGGTCACGATTGGAATGGATCCTCCCGAGCGGATGTACACCGTATCTTTCTTGAAGACATCATGCAGGGCTTCGGTTGCTGCCTTAATGTACTTATTGTCCGTGCCCACAACAATTGCTTCGCCTTTACTATGAACTTTAATCTTGATCTGAATGCCCTTGGGCGTAATCGAGTTCACGAAGCTCTCATATTTCTTCAGGATGTCATCAGGATTTTGGTTCGGCACCAACCGCATTGAGATCTTCGCCGACGCCTTCGCGGGAATCACGGTCTTTGCTCCAGCGGCAACGAAGCCGCCTGGCATACCATGCACTTCCAGTGTCGGACGCGCCCAGGTGCGATAGAGCACCGGATAATCCGCCTCGCCGGTCAGCACCATCGATCCGACTTCGGTTTTGCGATAGTGCTCTTCATCGAATGGCAACGACTTCCACGCTTTCAACTCGGCATCGGTTGGCTTCTGCACGTCGTCATAAAAGCCCGGAATCAGGATGCGGCCGCTGTCGTCTTTCAGCTTGGAGATGATTCGCGACAGCGCTTCCAGCGGATTAGGCGCGGCGCCGCCATAGACGCCAGAGTGCAGATCGGTCATCGCGCCGACAGCCTCGAGCTCGGTGTAGACCAAACCTCGCAATCCGACACAAAGTGTCGGCAGCTCCGGCGCGAACAGTTCCGTGTCGGTAACCAGCGCGAAATCGCCACGCAACTTATCTCCATGCTTGCGGATGTATTCGGCAATCGCTTCGCCGCCAACCTCTTCTTCCCCCTCGAAAATTACCTTCACATTGATAGGCAGCTTGCCATTACCTGACCGGAACAACGACTCGAACGCCTTCACCTGCATCCACAACTGGCCCTTGTCGTCCACGGCGCCGCGCGCGTAGATGTTCTGGTTGCGCTCAGTGGGCTCAAACGGCGGCGTAGTCCATTCATCGATCGGATCGGGCGGTTGCACGTCATAATGCGCGTAACAGAGAGCAGTGGGCTTCCCCTTCGCATGCAGCCAGTCGGCATAGATCAGCGGATGCCCGGAGGAGGGAATTATGTCCACATTTTCGAAACCGATGCGCTTCAATTCGCTGGCGACAAACTCTGCCGCCCGCTGAACGTCGCTCTTGTGCTCTTCCATCGTGCTGACGCTCGGAATGCGCAGCAGTTCTTTCAACTCTTCCAGGAAACGCTTCTGATTCTCACGGGCATAACTGACGGCAGCGGTAGCCATAATTCCTCACTTTCGCGAATGCAAATGAATGCTGGACCTGCAGAACAAACAGGGAAGTATAAATCAGCACTAAGCTGTCAGTCCTCAGCACTCAGTTTATGGTCGCTGAACCACCAGCCGTTTCTCTGCATCTGCTCCAGTAATCTTGGATTTCCCAGCCGCGCTGCCATTTCGGCGTGCTCACGCGCACGATCTAGCTCGCCTTCGGCAACATAGATCTCACCGAGCGCGATGTGAGCATCCGCCAGCAACGGCTTCTTCTCCAGGGCGATTAGAAGATTTCGTTTTGCGTCCACCGGGTTGTGCTGCACTCGCAACAGTTGCGCCAGATGATAGTAGCCCTCGGCCCAGTCCGGATTCCGCGCAATCGCCAGTTGCTGTTCCGCAATCTGCTGCGCAGTCTCGTGATCCAGTATTTCGTCGGCGACGCGACGCAGGAACGTTTTTTTCGTGTTCATTAGATCCGCAGGCGATTAGCGCGCATAAGAAAGCTGGTGGTATTGCTGCTCCGCTCCCGGCGACAGCAGCACCCAGATCGAATAGATTCCCAAGGCAGTGCCGAATGGGAAATCGATGAGCGAGATAAATCCCATGATCAGGGCCAGAATTCTGCCCCAGCCCTGTTTTGCGTAGAGGCCCCAACCGGCGAGCACTCGCGCCAGCGCAACGATGATCAGAATGGTTCCAATGAAGCCGATCATCGGCCGGATAAACGGAGGCATGGGCGTTTCCTGGTTTTGCATCCACGGGCCGAAGAAGGCGTTCGCGACGATCAGCATCATCACTCCACCAAACCCAGTCAGCACCCCATACACCATCCACAGAATGCCGAGCGTATTCACGTGATGAACCACCCTGTTCGGGGCAACGGGAGCGACGCCTGGAGCAGCCACCGGCACACCGGCCTGCGATGACGCCCACGTGGTTTGACCGCATTTAGGACAGACGGTTTGACCTGCTTGGATGTGCGTACCACAGGAATTGCAGAACATGATTGCGCCTCAGTTCGGCCCTGGTTACGACCACAGATCTTCGGGCTTGATTGCCCCTATTCTACTTCGCCTGTCGCATTTGGCTAATGCGAAATCGTTCGAGACTAAACTGTGCAAGCGCCAAGCTCGGCTCCTGAGCGCGAATCATCTGCCCGAGCAACAGTGCCGTTACTGGTGCGAGCAGGATGCCGTCGCGATAATGTCCGGTCGCGACGAAATAACCGTCGTACTCGGTCCTCCCAAGGATCGGAAGCCCATCGGGTGTGCCCGGCCTGAGTCCAGCCCAATCTTCCAGAATGCGGGCTTCTCCGATACCCGGCACCAGGTTCGCCGCCTGCTGATGAAGATTCTGGATGGTGCCAGGATTCACGCGTTTGTCAAAACCAACATTCTCGACTGTGGCGCCCACAACAATTCGACCGTCGCCGCGAGGAATGATGTACACCGCGCCACGGATCACATGTCGAACCAGATGTCTCGGCGCGGTCACATTCGCCGTTGTAACGACCGGCGCAAGCGCCAGCATTTGCCCCTTCACGGGATGGGTCGGGATCTTGACCGGACCGATCTGCACCGCCCACGCTCCCGCGCAGTTCACAATTGCGGCACCCGGATACCGTGTCCTGGTCGTGACGGCCGCAACGGCACGATCGTTGACGATCTCGATTTCCACGACCTCGGTGCCGGTCGCAATATCCACTTCTCGATGCTTTGCAGCCTTTACCATCGCA
>JAJPJE010000103.1 GCA_021324365.1 Terriglobia bacterium
CAAAAGAATGATGTTGCATGCTGTCTTGCTTGCTGCGGTTGGTTTTTGCGTAGAATTTTTCCTGCGAAAGGCTCGAAGTCGGGAGCAGCGATAACGTAGACTGCCATCAGGTACCAGCAAGGGACGAATGGCTACAGCAATTGGACAAACCATCTCCGGAGTGGCTTTTCCCTCGCTCCTTTTCATCAACGGAAACGAGCAGCGCAAACTGATTCTCGACCACACGCCGTTCTCCATCGGGCGCCGAACCGAAAAAGATCTGGTCATCTCCGATCCTCGTGTTTCGCGTGACCATGCGCTGCTGATCTGGGAAGGTGACGGGTTTTATGTCCAGGACCTAAACAGCAAGCATGGAACCTACGTCAATGGTGAGAAGATCGAAAAGCGGCGTCTGCAGAAAAATGACCGCCTTGAATTCGGAGTAAAAGGCGAAGCGTGCGTCATCTTCGATCCCGACCGCCAGCAGCAGAGCCGGTCGCGGGAATTTCTCAGCCAGGTTTCCATGTGGAAGCCTCCCAGTTCAAGTGGTGCGCCCAGCGCCGCATCGGAGCTCGAAACTCTCACGCTCTTCCTCGAGGCGGCGCGCAAGCTCAACACAAGCACGGTGCTGGAAGAAGTGCTCCTGACGTTGATCGATTCCACCCTGCAACTCACCAAAGCGGAACGTGGCTATGTCTTTCTGAAGGAGCAGACTGGTGATCTGCGGCTGGTAGCCGGTCGCAATAATCGCGGCGAGGTGCTGATGGACGACAGCACCATTTCGCGTTCGATTCTGCGCGACGCCGTCAGCTCCGCTTCGGAGTTCCTGGTTACCGACAACGACGATTTCGGCAAGATGGCAGGCCGCGAGAGCGTCGTCGCGCACAACCTGCGTACCGTGATCTGCATTCCATTGCGCAAGACGCTGATCCAGGGAAAGGCGACGAGCGATTCCAATCCGGGCGGCGAGCTCCGCGGTGTTCTCTATCTCGACAGCAAGTTCATGTTCGGCAAGATGTCGCAGGTGAACCACGACATTCTGCGAGCCATCGCGACGGAAGCGGCCAGCCTCGTGGAGAATGCGTTCTTGGTCCAGGTTGAGGAGCAGGCGCGCCGTAATCAGCAGGAATTGAATATCGCCGCGGACATTCAGAAGCGGCTCATGCAGGTGACCATTCCAGATGTCCCATTCGCGAAAATTCAGGCAAAGAATATATCGTCTAAGGAAATTGGCGGCGACTTCTTCGATGTAATCCGCACGCAGGAGTCGCTGACCGTTGTTGTGACGGACGTAAGCGGGAAGGGAATTTCCGCCGCACTGCTGGCATCGATTCTCCAGGGACTGCTTTACGCGCAGCTCACGCAGCAGAACATTCCACTTCGGCAGGTGGTGACGACGGCCAATCGCTTCCTCTGCGAAAAGGTGATGGGGGAGAAATACGCCACCCTACTGATCGCGCGTCTGCATCCCTCGGGCCGCCTGGAGTACATCAATTGCGGACACGTACCGCCGGTGCTGGTCGGGTCGGGAGTGCGCGTGCTGGAGAACTCGAACTTCCCGGTTGGTCTGCTCGAAGAGGCCACGTTCGACGATGCGGAGATCAACCTCGATTGCGATTGCCGCCTGATGATGGTGACCGACGGCGTCACCGAAGCCGAGGATCCGCAGGGCGAGTTCTTTGGCATGCAACGGTTGCGAGATGTCGCGCCGCAGGTCTCGGGGATCGATGACCTGTTGGCCGAGATCAGTAAATTCTGTGCTGGCACTCCGCTGGGAGACGACTGCACTGCAGTGCAACTGCAGTATCTGACGGGCAGGTAAGCTTCGACCTGTCTGCGACGGTCTCATCAAGTGCTTACTCCGACGCTGAGGCGCGTTGCAGAAGTCTCGCAAAAGAAATAGATTGAAAATCAAGGCCCTGTAGCTCAGATGGATAGAGCAGCGGTTTCCTAAACCGTTGGTCGGCAGTTCGACTCTGCCCAGGGCCTCCACGTAATTCCCGCGCGTCTATCTTTCTACGGCCACCGATAAACGACTAACGCCTGCCCTCCGTTTTGTATAATCACGAGTTCACCTTTTCAGCACAGGAGATTCTGTTTGTCGCAGGCAGAGATCGGCATTATTGGCGGCAGCGGTCTGTACAGCATGCCCGGTTTAAGCGATGTCCATGAGGTCAAGATCGACACGCCGTTTGGTGATCCGTCCGACCCGTATGTCCTCGGAAACCTGGAAGGACGGAAGGTGGCTTTCCTTGCGCGCCATGGCAAGGGGCACCGCATTCTCCCCAGCGAATTGAATTTTCGCGCCAATATCTTCGGGTTCAAGCTGCTCGGGGTCGAACGGATTCTTTCCCTCTCCGCCGTCGGCTCGCTAAAGGAGGAACACAAGCCTACGGAGTTCGTCATCCCCGATCAATTTGTCGACAGGACTACCAAGCGAATTGCGACGTTTTTCGGCGACGGCATTGTGGGACACGTCGCTTTTGGCGATCCGGTGTGCGGGGAAGTTGCGTCGGTGCTACATACGGCCTGCCGTAAAGCGAAGGTGGTTGGGAAAAAGGGCGGGACGTACATCTGTATGGAGGGGCCGCAGTTTTCGACGAAGGCAGAATCGAATCTGTATCGCAGCTGGGGCATGGACGTGATCGGCATGACAAATCTTCAGGAGGCCAAACTGGCGCGCGAAGCTGAAATCTGTTACGCCACCGTCGCCATGGTGACGGATTACGATTGCTGGCATCCGGAGCACGACAGCGTTACTGTCGAGCAGATCGTGAAAGTCTTGAACCAGAATTCGTCAAATGCGTGCAACGTGGTTCGCGAGGCCGTTGCGGCTCTGCCCAAATCGCGCGCCTGCAAGTGTGGCTCGGCGCTGCAGTTTGCAATCCTGACCGACAAGACGAAGATTCCGGCCGCAACCAAAGAGAAGCTAAAGCCAATTTTAGGGAAGTACTTTTCGTAGAGGGCAGCCAGTTCCGTTTTGCGGGCTGGGCGCGCGCACACCTGATACTCAGGAGAAATGATTGTCCATACTGGTAGTGGGTTCGGTAGCGTTTGACAGCATCAAGAGTCTGTCGGGCAGCGTGGAAAAAGAGCTGGGCGGAGCAGCCACATATTTCGGTCTTTCGGCCAGCTATTTTACCGACGTGAAAGTCGTAGCTGTGGTCGGCGAAGATTTCGGGCCCGAGCAGGAAGCCGTTTTCAAGAAGCGCAACATTGACTTGAAAGGATTGCAGCGTTCTTCCGGCAAAACATTTCACTGGGGCGGCGAGTACGGCGAGAATCTCAACGAGGCCAAGACCAACTTCACGCACCTGAACGTTTTCGAGAGCTTCAAGCCGGAGTTACCGGCAGAGTATCGTCAGACGCCCTATCTTTTTCTCGCTAACATCGATCCCAGGTTGCAGGCCGAGGTTCGGCGCCAGATGAACGGCGCGAAACTCGTTGGCGGCGACACTATGAATTACTGGATCACCGGCCACCGCGAAAACCTGCTACAGACACTCAAAGTGATCGACGTGCTGCTGATCAATGACACCGAAGCGAAGATGCTGGGCGGTGAAAGCAATCTTCCGCGCGCTGCGAAGAGAGTGCTGGCGATGGGGCCGAAGGCTTTGGTGATCAAACATGGAGAATACGGTGCGACCATCTTTTTCCGCGAGGGCGCATTCGGCATCGGACGGCACCCGTTCCGCGCTCCCACGCTTCCGCTGGACGAAGTGAAAGATCCGACGGGCGCGGGAGATTCGTTTGCCGGCGGCTTCATGGGATACCTTGCTTCGCAAAACGCGATAAACCGGGAGACGCTGAAACGTGCCATGTTCTACGGAGGCGTAATGGGATCGTTCGCCGTGGAGCGCTTTGGGACGCGGCGACTGCAGGAACTCACGCGTGACGAAATCGACGAGCGGTTCCAGATCTTCCGCGAACTGACTCACCTGGAGTAAACGTCCGCTGATTAACTCCGATCAAAGCGGAACCGTCAGTGGCTCATCATCCCGAAATGCGCCGTCGGCTCCATTCGCCGAGCGCAGGCGCGATTTCGACTTCTGGATCGTAGCCGCAATTGCTCTTGCCATATCGTTCGCGGCTTTTTTCTATTACTTCCTGCACGGACAGCTGTTGCTCTACGGCGATGCTGTTGCCCACATGAACATCGCCCGCCGGACCATCGATTCGCGCACTCCCGGGCCGTTGCAACTGGGAACGGTTTGGCTGCCGTTGCCGCACATCGTAATGCTGCCTTTGGTCGCGTTCACATGGATGTGGCGCACCGGGGTTGCCGGCGCCATCCCTTCGATGATGGCGTATATCGCGAGCGTACTCGGTATTTTTCGGCTGGTACGCGGTGGATTGCTGGGCGCGTTTGGCATGCAGCGAGAAGCGCGCATCGCCGCGTGGTTCGCGGCATTGGCCTTTGCCGCCAATCCCAACCTGATCTACCTTCAGGCTACAGCCATGACTGAGCCGCTGTACCTTGCGTTCTTCGTCTGGGCAACGGTGTACTTTTCCGATTTCGTTTTCGCCTTACGCGAAGGGCAGAATGCGCCGGCGCAAAGCGCGCTGGTACGGACGGGATTCCTGCTCTTTCTGGGCATGCTGACTCGCTACGATGGCTGGTTCGCCGGCATAGCTTTCGGCGTAGTTGCGATCGTGGTGCTCGCCGCGGCAGGTCGCCGGGAGGCAAACGCGATACTGCGCGATCGGCACTGGCAACGTGCAATTGGGATCTTCGCCTTTTGGTTGGCGCTCACACCGGCCATCTGGTTCCCGTGGAACTGGCTGGGCTTTGATGATCCACTGGCATTTGCGACGGGACCATACTCAGCTCGCGGGATCGAACAGCGGACGCGGCGGCCCGACCAACCGCACCATCCCGGCTGGAACAATGCTTCGGTAGCAATTTTGTATTTTGTGAAATCTGCCAAGCTCAATATGGCGGGAAAGAATTGGCAGCAACGGACGTGGATTTGGGTGGCGATACTCGGTTGTTTGCTGGGCTTGTGGTGGGCCAAACGGTTATGGACGTGGCTGCTGCTTTGGGTGCCTGTCCCGTTTTACGCGCTTTCGATTGCACATGGCGGCGTGCCAATTTTCCTGCCTGAATGGTATCCATTTTCCTACTACAACACCAGGTATGGAACGCAGCTCCTTCCGGCGTTAGTTGTCTTCGCGGCTCTACTGCTCTTCTTCCTGTTGGCGCAGGCGAAAGAGAAGAGCTGGCAGGTTCGGATTGCGCTTTTGGCATTTGCGTTCGTTATGGCCAGCTACATTGCCGTGTGGCAAGAGACGCCGATTGTGCTCCGTGAGGCGATCGTGAACGCACGCACTCGCGTCACCTTCGAAACCAAGCTCGCAGCGCAGCTAGCAAAGCTTCCGCCCGAGTCCAGCATTCTGATGTACACCGGCGAACACGGCGGAGCCCTACAGCAATTGGGCATGCCAATGAAGCGGACCTTGAACGAGGGCAATCGTAAAGCCTGGAAGAAAGCTTTACCGGATCCGGCCCTCGCGGCGGATTACGTCGTGGCGACGCGAGGCGACCCGGTTGCCGCGGCGATAGCCCAGCATCCGCAAGAGCTGGAAAAAATCGCAGAGGTTGAATCGGAAGGTCAGAATCCCGCTGTGATTTACCGTTCGCTGATACGCTGATCAGCTACTAAAACGAATAACTTTTCAGGACGACGACAACATGCCTAAACCAGTTCCGTTTGTGAAGGCCACAGCCTGCGGCAACGATTTCCTGCTGATCGAGCGCAAGCACGCGCGAGATGCCGACCTGATGTCATGGACCAGAAAGATTTGCGACCGCCATTGCGGTGTGGGTGCCGACGGAGTCGAGTGGCTCTCTCCGGGCGGCGAAGTCGATGTTGCCATCCATCTGCTGAATGCCGATGGATCGGAGGCCGAGATTTCTGGAAATGGCACGCGCTGTGTTGCCGCCTGGCTGGCGGACAAGACCAACAAGCGCGAACTAAAGATTCGTACCGGCGCCGGACTAAAGACCTGTACTCTGATCTCTCAAGCAGGAAAGAGCTTCGAGTTCAGAACCGCCATGGGCAAACCAGAAGTTGCAGGCGAAATTTCCCTTCGCCTGATGAAGCGGGAGGTATCCGGGATCGCGATTTCGATGGGAAACCCTCATTTCGTGATGTTCGTCGATGATTTCCCAAAAGGCTGGCAGGCGGAAGCCGCTGAGATCGGTGTTCATGCGCACTTTCCGCAGGGTACGAACGTCGAATTGGTGAAAGTCATTGGTTTTAATAGCATCAACATTCGCATCTTCGAACGGGGTGCTGGTGAAACTGAATCGTCGGGGACGGGCTCCTGCGCGTCTGCTGTCGCTTCGATCCACAGCAAGCGCGTGAAGTCACCGGTGAAGGTGGTGAGTCCAGGTGGACCCCAAACAGTGGAGTGGGAAGACGAAGTCTTTCTGACAGGGCCAGCTCAGATCCTGTGTGGTGGCGAATTCTACTTTTAATCAGGCCGCATTCTTCTGCTCGGCCACGATCTTCATCTGTGCCCAGTCGTAAGGGAGATCCTTTCCGCATTGCAAACAAACTACATAGGTTCGCGGCTTTGCTGGCACACCTTTATTATTCCGGACTGGCTTGGTGGTGATAGGGAAGCTGTAGTTGGTGTGCAAACAGCCAAACAGGGCATCTACGACCTTGGAGAGCATGGGAGACTCCAGGAGCCTGGTCTGCGACATTATGATTCAGGAACTCTCTCCCCGGTTAGCTTCTAAGGTATTTTTTCTGAAATCGGAGTGATCTGTTTCGGAACCATATCCGGTGTCCGAAAGATCGTTTCCCGTAATTCCTTCGGATGAGAGAATACGGGCGTTTATCGCTTCCGAACTCATGCATAGCCCTTTTTGGCCGTCGAGCAAAGCTTTGTTCCTTTTGTTCGTGTCATGCTGTGCCACGGCACTGTGGGCGCAAATTCTAAGAACAGCAAATCGCGAAAGCATGGCTCCCAGAACGCTGATCACAGTAGTGGATGAAAATAACATGGCGGTCTCTTCAGCCAGAGTTCAGCTACGTCCATCGCCTACATCTGCCTGGGTGCATTGTGACACCGATTACGCGGGGCGGTGCATCTTCCAGAATCTGACCGGGGGAAATTATGAAATGCGCGTGGAGAAGCCAGGCTTCTATGTGCTCGATCAAAGCGTAGCCGTGGGGCAGGTTCCGACGCTGGAAGTGCACATGTCACATTTACAGGAGGTTCGCGAGACGGTGAACGTGGTCGAATCTCCTCCAGCGATCGATCCTACCCAGGTCGCAACCACCGAGCAGCTTACTGCGCAGGATATCCTGGACGTCCCTTATGCCGCGTCACACGATTATCGAAACATTTTGAACTTCATTCCCGGTGTGGTGAACGACAACTCCGGCCAACCTCATCTCGCTGGTGCCGAGACTTACGAAACGTATGTGGTGCTCGACAATTTCAATGTAAGCCAGCCGGCGAATGGTCTACTGCTGTTGCGCGTGAATACGGACGCGATTCGCTCGATCAGTGCCGAAACGAGCCGGTATTCGGCGCAATTTGGCAAGGGTTCGGGCGGAGTGCTCGACATTAATACTGGCATGGGCGATGACCACTACCGGTTTACGGCAACCAATTTTATTCCGTCGGTGCAGGACAAGAATGGAATCCAGTTCGACAGCATCATTCCACGATTCACCATCTCCGGACCGCTGATTAAAGGTAAGGCCTGGTTCTTTGAAGCACTGGATGGAGAGTACGACAACTTCATCGTCACCGGATTTCCGAACAACGGCACCGAAAATGATTATCCCTGGCGCGTCGGCAATCTGATTAAAATCCAGGCGAACCTTTCGTCGCGCAATATCGTGACACTGAGCTACCTTTTCAACTTTGAAGGCGACGATCATGCCGGTCTGTCCCCAATCACCCCCGCGCCCACAACTCCCAGTGTCAGGAACGCCGACCACTTCGCTTCCCTCAAAGACCAGCATTATTTTCATGGTGGAGATTTGCTGGAGACCGGATTTGGATTCGTTCGATATGGAGTAAATCAGACAGTCCCGGGAACTCTACCCTATGTGATTACTCCGGAGTCCGCCGAGGGGAACTACTACATGGCGGCCCAGACGACCGCGTTACGTTACGAAGGATTAGCCAACCTGTATCTCTCGCCGCAAGAGTGGCACGGCCGTCACGAGGTCAAACTGGGCGTTGATGCTGACCGTATTGATTACAGCCCCACGTTCGACCGCACTGCTATCTCCTACTTGAAAGAAGGGCAGACGCTACCTTCTGACCAGACCTGCCAGAACTTCTATCCGTTCACTGCGACAGCGCCATCACCGTGCTCGCGATTCTCGACTTTTAACGGCCTTTCTCAAACCGAACAATTCAACACGGAGTTGAGCGGGTATGCGCAGGACGCCTGGACACCACGCGATCGCCTGCTAATTCAACCGGGTGCACGTCTCGATTGGGATGAGATTATCCGCACTCCGCTGATCTCGCCTCGATTGGCGGGCACCTACATTCTCGACCGCAGTGGAGACACAAAACTGTCAGCAGGAGTGGGCTTATTTTACGATGCCACTAACATGGTTTTGATTTCGCGCCCGTTCGCCGGTGACAGGATGGACTATTTCTATACCACGGATGCGAATGGAAACCAGGTAGTCAGCGCTCCAGTAGCAACAACGTTCGGCGTGAATCGTAATCTGCTCCAGGCGCCGCGTTACGTGAATTGGAGTCTTGGGCTGGAGAGGAAACTTCCTGCCGCAATTTACGTCAAGGCGGAATACATTCAGAAACATGGTTCACGCGGCTTCGTCTACGACCTTCCTGCCGGTTCGCTTCCGCTGAGTGGTAACTACCTACTGATGAATACCCGCGACGATCGCTACTATGCGTTCCAGATCAGTGCGCGACACAATTTTCGCGAAAGCTACATGATCATGGCGTCGTACGTGCGCTCCCGTTCCACATCGAACCAAGTACTGGATTTCAACGTAGATAATCCGGTGTTCAGCCCACAACTGCCCGGCCCGTACGGATGGGACGCGCCGAACCGGTTTATCTCGTGGGGATTTCTCCCCTTGATCAAGGGATTCGATCTTGCCTATTCCACCGAGGCACGGACGGGCTTTCCGTTTAACGTTGTCAACGATCAGCAGGTTCTTGTGGGACAACCGGGCTCGCGGCGATTTCCTACTTACTTCACGCTGAACCTTTTTGCCGAGAAGCGCTTTCACCTGCTGAAGCGGTACTGGGTTATTCGCGCCGGGTTTGAGAACGTCACCAACCGTCAGAACCCTTACTCGGTGAACAACGACATCAACTCGCCCCAGTTTCTCACCTATGGATCGTTAGCAAGGCGTGCATTTACGACGCGCATTCGCCTGGTCGGGCGGCACAAGTGATAGTGTCGGTCCTCTCAAGAGCGGGTATTCAACCATCCGGTTAGATCTTCTCAGTGCAGCGCACGTTTGCGACTTCCGCTTCCAGCGCTTCCTCGATCTCTGGTGAGTGCCGCTTACCGCGCGCTACCATGCTCACATAGGAAGCGGCGACATTTAGCCGCCGCGCAACGCGGGAAAACATTCCATAAAAACGGCGGTGTAAGTCCAGTGGCGAAAGACGTTTGCGACGAGAATTTTCTTTGCGTTCTGTCATTGCCAGTATCGAAAACTCCATTTTCTTAACTCTTCGATGCTGCTCTAATTGTGAAGTGGTGCCTGAGCATTTCGGTGCTGCCGGACAGTTCCATTCTGTGACAGTCACGTTCTATGTACCTTTGGTTTGAATTCGTACGTGAGTGGCAGCTCGGTTTTCGGTTACTATCAAGTTGATGTCCGCACAGGAAGCCGTGGTAAAACCGCGAACCTTGCAACCCGGCGACACGATCGGTATTGTTGCGCCGGCCAGTCCGATTCAGCGTCCGTTGCTGGAAGCGGGATGTCAGTATCTGCGCGAAGCTGGTTACCGGACGTTTTACTTCGACAACATTTTTCACGAAGATATGTACTTTGCCGGACCGCCCGATCAGCGCGCCCGCGACATCGAGGAGATGTTTGAGCGTGACGACGTCAGCGCCGTCTTGTGTGCTCGCGGTGGTTACGGCGCGAATTATGTCCTTCCGTATTTGCGACTGGACAAGCTGAAGAAGTTTCCAAAGATATTCATGGGCTATAGCGATGTGACGTCGCTGCTCACCTGGATGAACGACGCGGGCCTGGTTGCATTTCACGGCCCGATGGTTACGAAGGATTTCGCGAATCCGAACGGGGTGCATTGGGCCACATTCAATGCATGTGTGAGCGGCCGTGTGAACTGGGTTCTGGATACGCACGCGATTCCCGAGTTGCGCGCCATCGTCCGCGGAAGTGGTGAAGGGATCCTGTACGGCGGTTGTTTGTCTCTGCTTGCTGCCTCCATCGGAACACAGTATGAGTTTCAGCAGGAAGGGAAGATCCTCTTCGTAGAAGACGTTGCAACCAAGCCCTACCAGATTGATCGCATGCTCATGCAAATGAAGCTCGCGCGCAAGTTCGACGGTGTTCGCGGAATCATTTTTGGAGAAATGCTGGATTGCGTTCAGCCTGGCGGCCAGAGCTACACACTCGAGGAAGTGATCCGCCGCATACTCCGCGATTTGCATGTTCCTGTTGCGTTCGGATTGCCTTCTGGACATGTCCCGTACAGCAACATCTCACTTCCGTTTGGCGTGCGTGTCTCGCTGAGTGCAGACTATGACGAAGGTGTTCGGCTGGAATTTCTGGAGTCGGCAACCGAAGCTCGAGTCACATCGCCGTCGGTAGCGGGCAAGCAGAACGCGTGACAAAGAAATTCATGACTGCTACCAGGCATATTCATCTTATTGGAATCTGCGGCACGGCAATGGCCTCGCTCGCCGGAATGTTGAAGGCGAGAGGTCACTATGTTACGGGATCGGATGCGGCTGCCTATCCGCCTATGTCTGATTTCCTTTCATCCCTGCAAATTTCGGTCGCGCAGCCGTTTTCCGAAAAGAATCTTGATCCCCGCCCTGATCTCGTGGTCATCGGCAATGCCATGTCTCGCGGCAATGTGGAACTGGAGTACGTGCTCGACCGACGTATCCCGTTTCTATCGATGCCGCAGCTTTTGCACGATGAGTTCTTAAAACAGCGCGACGTCATCGCGATAGCGGGAACACACGGCAAGACCACCACCACCTCGATGCTCGCGTGGATCTTCGAAGTTGCGGGCCGCAAGCCTGATTTTCTGGTGGGCGGTATCGCCGAGAACTTCGGCAGCAGCTTTGCTCTTGGCGGAGGGGAAAACTTCATCATCGAAGGCGACGAATACGACACGGCGTTCTTCGACAAGGGTCCCAAGTTCCTGCATTACTTTCCAACCTCAGTCATTCTGACTTCCGTTGAATTCGATCATGCAGACATTTATGCGGACCTTGCAGCCGTGAAGACCGCGTTTAAGCGCCTGATCAACCTGGTTCCACGCCGGGGTCGCGTCATTGCCTGGGACGGCAATCCCAACGTGGATGAATGTGTTGCGAAGGCGTTTTGTCCGGTGGAGCGTTATGGCTTTGGTGCCGATTCCAGGTGGCGAATCGTTGACATGCAGTTCCATCCAGACCGGACCAATTGGAGTGTTTTGCGGGACGGGCGCTCGTGGGCAGAGTTTGAATTCCCCCTCGCTGGCGAGTACAACGTCCTAAATGCAACGGCTGCAGCGGTTATGGCTGCTAGCTACGGCATTACACCTCAGCAGAGCATAGAAGCACTGCGTAGTTTCCAAAGCGTAAAGCGCCGCCTGGAAGTTCGCGCACAGGTGGATGGAATAACCATCATAGACGACTTCGCTCACCATCCCACCGCGATCGCGCAGACATTAAAAGCCCTGCGCACGCGCTATCCTGGACAGCGGCTGTGGGCCATACTGGAGCCGCGATCAAATACTCTGCGTCGGAATGTATTTCAGCCGGAGCTGGCTTGCAGTCTGGCCGTAGCGGACGAGGTGGTAATCGCGGACATCTTCAGGCCCGAAGCAGTACCCGAGAAAGACCGTCTGGATCCCAACGCAGTTGTTGCGCTGCTGGCGAAAGGGAATAGGCCCGCCCGCATTCTTCCGAACGCCGATGCTATTGTTGAGCAGGTAGCGCCCGAGTTGCGTTCCGGCGATGTGGTAGCCATCCTTTCGAACGGTGGCTTTGGCGGAATCTACGAAAAGCTGCCGCAACGAATCGAATCTTTGCGCGAGGTGAAAGCTCGAGTTTGAAACGCCAGCTTGCGACAGCCGCGCTGTTTTTTGTTACTTTCACATTCCTCTCCGTCCAGCGGCTCTTAGCGCAGGCTATCTCCGAGCAAACTTGTCCGGCCTTTACACACAGCGGTGCTGTTGGTTCCGACGATTGGAAATACGACATTTCTCTTGCTGACCGGCAGGCGCAGATTGTTCATGTCCGCATTGGGCTTAACCCCACATCGCCAGATTTGAAAGTGCAACTCCCCGTGTGGAATGCGCTGTACCAGGTTCGTGACTTCTCGCAATTCATTCAGAACCTCCGGGCAGCCGACATCAATGGGGTTACGGTGATGCCTGTGGTCGTCGACAAGACCACCTGGCGTGTTCCGAATGCAACCACCATTGATTACGATTTTGTGGCGGAAATGCCGGGGCCCTTCGGGGCGGAACTTAACTTCAATCACGCATTTTTGAACCTGGCCATGCTACTGATGTATCCAGTAGGGGCACCGAGGGAGGGTATGCGGCTCCGCTTTGCAGGAGTACCTGCTGGTTGGCGGATAGCCACGCCGCTGCCTACAGTGCCGTCTCCAGATCAAGGACAGACGACATACTGTGCCCCAACTTATGACCTGATGGTCGATTCTCCCGTGGAGATTAGCAATTTCCGGGAGAAAGACTTCGACACTAGTGGCGGCCACTTTCGAATCATCGTGGATGCAGACCAGCAGAATTACTCGATGGACGATTTGAGTCGCATTCTGCAAAAGATCGTTGCTTCAGAGATTTCCTGGATGGATGACCGGCCGTTTCAACAATACATGTTTATCTATCACTTTCCGCGAGGGCCAGCCCACGGCGGCATGGAACATGCTTATGCGACTGCCATCGAGGCGCGTGCGCCGGTGCAAGAGGATCGGATTGGGTTCGCAAGCGTGAGTGCGCATGAATTCTTCCATCTATGGAACGTGAAACGCATTCGGCCGCAGTCGATGCAGCCGATCGACTACACCAAGGAGAACTACTCTCCTTCGCTTTGGTTCAGCGAAGGAGTGACCAGCACCGTTGCCGATTCCACGCTCGTGCGTGCCGGGTTAATTACGGAGAAGCAATTCCTCAGCCGATTGGCGGCCGAAATCGGTGAACTGCAGAGCCGTCCTGCGCATTTGACGCAAACCGCGGAAGCATCCAGCATAGATGCCTGGCTGGAAAAGTATCCCGCTTACCACGCCCCTGAGCGCAGCATTTCGTACTACAACAAAGGGGAATTGCTGGGCATTCTCCTGGATCTAGAGATCCGCGAGGCGAGCTCGGGCACCAAATCACTACGAGAGCTTTTCCAATGGATGAACGAGCAGTACTCAAAGCAGGGGCGCTATTTTCCTGATGCCGCCGGAGTGGAGCAAGCCGCTGAGGCGATCACCGGAAAGACCTTTGAAAGCTTCTTTCAGTCTTATGTCTCAGGATTGAAAGAAATTCCCTATGACGATTTCTTTCGGACAGTTGGGCTTAAGCTCAAGCAGAAGAGGGTGACCGTCGCCGACCCTGGATTCACGACAAGCTCGAATTTCAGCGGAGCCGCTATTGTTGATTCTGTGGATCCAGGCAGTGATGCAGCGAGGCAGGGAATTCGACCTGGGGATGTAATTCGACAAATCAACGGAGAGCCGGTGACCAGCTTTGCTTCACAAATGTCCTCCGTGGAGCCCGGCAACAGCATGCGGCTCAGTATTGGCCGAGGTGGTTACGTTTTGGATGTGCAGGTAATTCTAGGTACCCGAAGCCGCACCGAATATGAACTGGCGAATGTTTCTCACATGACCTCTGCTCAACGGGTTCGTCGCGACGCCTGGCTACGCGGTGAGGCAGAGTCGGCCCCAACTCACTGATATGCGCAGCCTTCTGACCCTCATATGGTGGTTGGTGATGACACCGCTCACCGCGCTATGGGGATTTCCCTGGACGCTTATCACGGGGAAGATCGATGCCATGTATTGGGCAGCCATGTGGGTTGCCCGCACGGGCGTTCGCATTGCCGGCATCCGCTGCAAGCTGATTGGATTGGACCAGCTGCCGATGACCACTAACTACATCTTCATGTCTAATCACGTGTCCAATATTGATCCGCCACTGCTGATCCCCCTTCTGCCGCGCCGGGTTACTGTCATGGTCAAGAAGGAACTCTACAAAGTCCCGATCCTAGGGTCGGCGATGCACATGGCGGACTTTGTACCAATTGATCGAAGTAACCGAGAAGCTGCAATCGGCAGCATTCAGGAGGCTTCTACCGTGGTTGAGAAAGGTCTGGACTTGGTGGTTTTCCCTGAAGGGACCCGATCCCCTGACGGTAGCCTGCTGCCGTTCAAGAAGGGCTCCTTTCATCTGGCAATGGATACCGGAGTGCCTATCGTGCCCGTAACCATACTTGGAACGGAAAAGCTGCTGCCGCGTGGCGCCAGAATCGCTCGCCCCGGCGCGGTAAGCATTGTTTTTCATCGCCCTATCGACCCCCGGCAGTTTTCCGACCGTGATGTCCTGATAGCGGCAGTGCGCGAAAGTGTTGCCAGTGCGCTTCCGGCTAAAGGCGGGAGTGACTGGGATAAGGTTACCTAATTTGGGTCTTCGCTTACTTTGGTCACATCCAGCATGACAGGAATTGTGGTATCAAGAGCGCGTAGAATCTGCCGATAGTCTGGCCGGGAGTATAAATGGCCTGGGAAGGCAAAGAACGGCGAAGCGCTCCGCGGGCACGCTGTGTGCTACCGATCGAGCTTAGCTCCGAAGGAGCTTCCTTTTCTACCCACGCCGAGACAACAGATGTTGCGCTGTGTGGCTGCTACGTTGCCAACCGGTTTCCTCTTTCTATCGGAACAAAACTGTCCGGTGAGCTTTCCATCAGCTCGAGACGCATTAAGGTACTCTGTGAAATCATTACGATGGACCCAGGGGTGGGCAACGGTATTCGATTCCACAACATGTCAGATGATGACAAAGCGGCATTGAAAGCTTTTCTGGAGAGCACCGGCAAGAGCGAATCGGAAGCGCAATCCGATTCCGGCTTCATTATCCGCTGATCTACAGTCCCTTCTTCTCGATCATGCGGGCGGTAAGCGCGACTCCATCGCGTCCATCGTGCAGCTTTAGAGAAAACACCAGGACGTTCCATTGCCAGCGTGAGCTGCGCGTGGGTAATTGCGGCAGGCCGCGAAATCCGCGATCGATATAAGTTTCGTGCGTGTCCGATACGGTGCGAATCACTTCGCGCCAGCCATCGCCAAGTTCAGGGAATTGTTCGAACAGGTTTTTTCCGACAAACCAGCCGCGCTTGCGTTCGAAGAATGACGCGAAGTAATCGTTGACGTATTCGAAATTGCCATCCCGGTCGAGAATTTCAAACACAACGTCTTCACCCATTGAGAGACTGATGCGGCTGTAATAAAAATCCCGCGCATCCACGACAACTGGCTTGCCCCGCCGCTTTGCTTCGAAGGTATGAAGCGCTGTAAGTAGGTCGTTCACCGAACTGTATCCTTTGAGCAGATGGATATCGGCAATACCTCCAAAACGACGCTCGAGGGTTGCCGACATAATGATGATCGGAACTTCGGGGCGCTTTTTGCGCAGCGTATCGGCGACTTCGGTCCCAAATTGTCCGGCTCCGAGGTGGTAATCGAGAACCGCGATGTCGATGTCGTGCAGCTTGCCCTCGGCATCTTCAATTCGTGATGTCGCGACCACTTCATAGCCATTCTGGCGCAGGATAGTTGCACGGAGCAGGAGATTGTCCTCAAGGTCGTCGAGCAAAAGAACGCGAATCGGCTTGCGTTCTTCCGGTTTTTTGCCGTCTCCGATTTGCCGAATATCTGCCATGAATACAAATACCGTTCTACACAAGTCAGTACATCAGCAACAGTGATCCAAATCCAGATCGAATTCGCGGCAAGATAACGTCATTGACTGTGCACCCATCACTCAATGCGCGCCTTTCTCACGTGATCCGAGCGCCCGGATTGTTTTTGCCAACTCCGGCAACTTGTTAAAGACCGCAACAGCCCGCAGCCACTGACGGTTCTCGATCGCAGGATACCCGCTTACCGTTATTCCCGGTTCCACGTCGTTGGGAATGCCGCTTTGTGCGGTCGCGATCGCACCATCTCCAATTTTGCAGTGGCCCGCTACTCCTACCTGGCCGGCAAGAATGACTTTGTTACCCACCTCGGTCGAACCGGCCAGACCCACCTGCGCGCATAACAGAGTGTCTTCGCCGACAGAACATCCGTGTCCCACCTGTACAAGGTTGTCGATCTTCGCTCCTCGTCGGATTCGCGTTTCGCCAATGCTGGCGCGATCCACGCAGGCATTCGCCTGAACTTCCACATCATTGTCCAGCCTTGCCGGGCCAGACTGAACGATTTTCTCCCACTGCCCGTTTTCGCTCTTTGCGAATCCGAAGCCATCCGCGCCAATCACGGCGCCATTCTGCAGAACAACACCGTCGCCAAGCCGGCAATATTCCCGGACGACGGCATGTGCGTGTGCAAAGAAGTCATTGCCGATCCGAACTCCCCGATAGATCACCACGTGCGGCAAAATCACGCAGCCATCGCCAATTACTACATCCTGATCGATGACGACATAAGCTCCAATCGACGCGTTCTTTCCGATCCGGGCTGTAGGATGAATTTGGGCGGTGCCGTGAATTCCGCTCGCGTACTGCGGAGGCTGATAAAAAAGTTGAAGCGCCCGCGCAAACGTCAGGTATGGATTCGAACTGCGCAATGTGCTTACCGAAACCGTCGGGAAGTCCTCGGAAACGATGACCGCCGAAGCCCTGGTTGACTTCACGGCGGACGCATACTTGGGATTAGCAATAAACGTCAGCTGTCCGGAGCCTGCCTCTTCAATTCCGGCAATGCCCGTAATCTCGGTATCCGATCCGTCAATATGGGCGCCGAGTTTCGTTGCTATATAGGAGAGTCTCATGGCAAAATGCACCGCCGTTTGTTGCGTAGGTAACGGCTGGATGCGCAAACAGATTCTACTAAAGGCGGCCTGAAAGCTTCGGATCGTAAAGAGAGTAGAGGCCCCAAGCGACGGAATCAAGGCGATGGGGACGTCCAGCCGGGGTTGAAATTTCAAAATTAAGGAGCTGGTTGATGCGACACTGGTTGGTGTCTCTGTTGTTGCTTGTGCTATCGGCCTCCGCCCTGGCTCAGCAAGATTATGTTGGACGCTTCGATGCCTACGGTGGTTATTCTTTTCTCGAATCTGGCAAATTGAACTTGTTTGAACGTGGATTTAACGGCGAGTTTGGTGTGAACGTGAAGCGTTGGGTCGCTCTGGGATTCGACTTCAGCGTTTTTACCGGGCACTCTTCTTTGACGCCCAATAAGCTAAACCCAGCAACGCAAGCACAGCTGCTTCCCATTCTGGCGCTTCTC
This sequence comes from Terriglobia bacterium, assembly GCA_021324365.1. Taxonomy (GTDB): domain Bacteria; phylum Acidobacteriota; class Terriglobia; order Terriglobales; family Acidobacteriaceae; genus JAJPJE01. The sequence goes on from JAJPJE010000103.1 coordinate 17,658, forward strand.
CCACCTGGCGCAACCATCAGCGTTCCTTTCAATACGACGACTTACACCTACAGCGCTGGACCGCAGATCAACATTCGTAAGCTCAAGTCGGTCACCTTCTTTGTCCGGCCCGCGTTGGGAGCTCTTCATCAAGAAGTGACCGCAAAGCCAGGAGACCCTCTTACCGGAGCAATTGTCGCTGGACTGATTGGTCCTAGTAATAAGACCAGCAGCACGGCAACGTTTTACGGCTTCGGTGGTGGCTTCGATATCAACGCGACGAAGCACGTGGGCATTCGCATGGCCGGTGACTTCGTACACTACGCCATCTTCCAGAGCTTTCTCAACGGAGGAGAGAACGCGATACGTTTCTCGGTTGGTCCTTCCTTCCACTTCGGTGGAAACGTGCAGTAGGGAAGAGCTTCCGGTTGAAGTGATTTGTGGAATTATTCGCTGAACATGGGCACCTGACGCGAGTCGGGAGGACGCGTGGCAGGCTTTCGACGACGAGTTCCGGGTGCCCCAATCACCGCCAGTACCGTGATGTCGTGCAAGGCACTCTTGGGAACGAAGATCCGTTGAGTATTCGAGCGCGCATCCGGCGGATTCACGAAGTACCCTTCCGGCGGATTCTGGGTCAGATCGTTGGGCATCATTCCTTCCACTACATCGTTATCTCGAAAGCTGAGCCGAACCCATAGGCCCTCAGTCCGGGGTCGCGTCGTAAAAGTCTTGCGGATCAGATCCTCGGTATCGCCAAAATCCCGGACGAAGTAAACGCCTTTCACATCTGCCAAGTCGACGCTGACGACTTTGCCGGCGAGGTTCAGGAGCTCCAGCTTGCCGTCCACGAGAAAGGCCGGAGCAACGTGACCCTGCATCGTGTCACGGTCGAACTTGCGAACGATAACTTTCTTATGTGTCGACGCCATGGCGTGCAATTCCGATTGTGCCACTTTTTCAGCAGTTCGCGCGGACTACGGAACGAAACGTAGCCAAAATGTGAACAGATATGCTATGTTTGCTCGTTCGTGGACCTGAGAACCTGCTGTAAGTCTTATCGACTGAATGAGTTAGGCAACTACCGTAGCACGAATCCAGAGCGGCCGTGGGCTTAATGCCCGTCACAAACGGCTGTTCCGGTAGGAAATTGCTCTGCAACTCTTAGAAAACACGTCGATTAGTATATTTTCTAAGTTTCCGGATGAGGCCGCCCAGACGGTCTGACGGAAAGGTAAGCGGGAGAAATTGGCAGACTACATCTACACGATGGAAACCCGGCTTGCGCCGGATCAGCTTAAAGCCGTCAATTTTGTCGAGGAAATTGCCCGGGCGCACGGCATGAATGTTTACCTGACCGGGGGCACGATCCGCGATTTCATGACCGGGTTTCCGATTCGAGACCTGGACTTCACCGTTCAGGGTAACCCATTGAAATTTCAGAAAGAACTGGAGAAATTCGGCGCCAGGATCGAGTCTGCCGACGAGTCCACCAAGTGGATTTCAGTCACCTTTTCTGGAGGAGTTCGCGCCGAAATCGAAATGGCGCACACTGCCAAGTTCGAGAAGCCAGGCAAGCCCCCATTAATCGAACCCTCGGGTATCGCAGAAGACCTCCGCTGCCGTGACTTCACTGTGAATGCTATGGCGCTTTCCCTGAATCCCGGGTCTCGCGGTTTGCTCCTCGATCCCACAAACGGCGTTGCCGACATCGAGGGCAAACTGATCCGCGTACTGCATAATTACGCATTCCTGGAACAACCTATCCTGCTGATCCGTGCGACGAGGTTTACCACTCGTTTTCACTGGACCCTGGAGGAGCGAACCCAGGCACGATATGAATCCGCGCGCGAAGGAAACTACATCGAGAATGTGAATCACCGTGACATCGGTTACGAGATTGAACAACTTGCCTACGAAGACGATCCATTGGCGGTTATGAAGGCCTTGGAAGCACAAGATTGGTTAAAAGTTCTTCACCCGCACTGGTCAACTGCGAAAGTTGATCAGAACGGCCTGGCCGCTTTGTTGAAGACGCGCCAGCAATTGCTTGAAATTGGCGTCGATGGCAATCCCTCAGCAGCCGTCATGTACTTTCTTACTGACAAATTGCCGGAGAAGGAAACCGCGGAGATCCAGAAGGCTATTCCAAACAAAACCCTGGTCGAGAATTGGAAACGTCTGGACGACGATGCCAAGGAACTCGCAAAGAAGCTGACCGGCAAGGAATCAGCAACTCCATCAATGACGTGGGACGTGCTGACGGCCGCAAAACCTGAGACGTTTATGTTCCTGGCAGCGACCACTAAGCAACAAGTGGTTCAGAAACATATTGAAAATTTCTTCGGTAAGTGGCGCCAGATCCCTCAGCGTTTTCCCCTGCCGGAAATGCTCGAATTGCAGATCACCCCGGCGCAACCGAACTACAAGGAAGTGGTCGACAAGGCATTTCGACTCATGCTCGACGGCAAGTTACGCACGCCAGGGGAGATCAACAAATTTCTGAAGCCATTTGCGCCCCCTCCTCCGCCGCCTCCGCCTCCACCCAAGGAGAAGCGTGGAAAGAAGGCTGCCGCCGAAGCGGCGGCAGCGGCCGAAGCAGCCAGGAAAGCGGAGGCTGCCAAAAAGGGTGCGGCGGAGAAGCCAGTGGAAGCGGCGAAGAAGGGCGACAAGCCGGCGGCGAAAGCCGCAGAGAAAAAGGAAACTCCGAAGAAGGCCGCCGCTACGCTGCCGCCAAAGCCAAAAGCTACCACGAAAAAGGCACCCGCAAAGGCAAAGCCAGCGGCAAAGAAAGCTGGCAAGAAGAAGTAATACGCCGATGGCAATCCGCTGCTCTTTGCCCCGCTGCAGAATTCCGTTGACAGCCCAGCACGTAGCTTCTACAGTCTGCGCACCTCGAAGTTCTATTCAGGTAAGCTTTCCGTACCAAGGCCCGCGTCGCCCGCACTTCTAACTAGGAGGGCGTATGAGGAAGTCACTGGTGTTAGCCGTAGGGGTCTGTTTCTGTGCACTCGGTTTCGCGCAAGATCAAACCATGAAGCCGCCGAAGGTGCTCGTGATCATGCGCGAGAATCTGAAACCCGGCAAAGCTGGAACGACGCACGAAAAGTCAGAAAGTGCATTCGTGAATGCTTTCCGTTCGGCTAAATGGCCTGAACACTACCTGGCGATGGATTCGCAATCCGGAGCCCCGCGTGCATTGTTTTTTGTTGGTTACGACTCGTTCGCAGCCTGGGAAAAAGACACGCTGGACACGGCAAAGAACGCGGCTCTGTCTGCCGCGCTTGATCGCGCTCAGATTGCTGATGGCGAGTTGCTCACCGGCTACGAATCTTCTGCATTTGTGTTCCTTCCCGAACAGAGCTACAACGTTGACTTGAATATTGCCCAGATGCGGTACATGGAGATTTCACGTTTCCATGTTCGGCCCGGTCACGACAAAGAGTGGAGCGATTTGGCCAAACTGTATGTAGAGAACTACGGCAAAGCCGTTCCTGACGCACATTGGGCTTTATACCAGGAGCAATATGGACAGGGAGGCGATGTCGTTCTTGTAATCACTCCGATGAAGTCCCTGGCCGAAGTGGACAAGGAGTCCGCTGATTACAAGAAGTTTTCCGACCTGATGGGGCCCGACAAAATGAAGACTCTCTCTGATATGTTCGCTTCCGCGGTAGATATCGCGCAGACAAATCTGTTTGCTTTTAATCCGCGCGAGAGCTATGCACCCGATACTTGGGTGAAGGCCGATCCCAGCTTCTGGAAACCATAGTCTTTCCTGGCAGATGGGTAATTTGGTTTCCGAGCGAGAGGAGTGCTTTTCGCAGGCGCCAAATTACCCATGTCCTGTTGATGGAATGCATCAGAAACGCGGCCTCGAGTGATCTCTCATTTGCTTTGATCCTCGCCTTGACAAGTTGCCATCCCACTCGCCATTCTAGTTAGCTTTGCCCGCGCTGTGATGGCCAGTAGAGCGGATGGGAAGATTAGTGAAGGTTCGGGTCCTGTATCACGACAAGTGTTTTGATGGGGCGTGCTCCGCAGCTGTCTTTTCGCGATTCTACCAGGAGCGAATTCATCGCGATGTAGAACTGGCTTACACAGGCCTCGTCCACCGCGCTGGTGCCTTGTTCAACGAAAATCAGTTTGATGGCGATGAGAACGCCGTTGTTGACTTCAAATATTGCGCCTCGCCAAAGGTCACCTGGTGGTTCGACCACCATCTGAGCGCATTCCTGACGCCTGCTGATGCCGCGCATTACGAACAACAGCAGAGCAATACGAAGTTTTACGATCCGGACTTCCGCTCCTGCACGAAGTTCATCGCCCACGTAGCCGAGCGCCGTTTTGGATTCAATGCAGAGCCGTTGAAAGAAGTCATCGAATGGGCGGACATCATTGATGGTGCGCTGTATCCGGACCCTAAGACGGCGGTAGAGATGCGCGAGCCCGCTCCCAAATTGACCATGGTGATTGAGGCGACTCAGGACCCGACATTTATACCTAAACTAATCCCAGTTCTCTCGCAGATGCCCTTGGCAGACATTTTGAATGAATCGTTCGTGGCGGAATTGATTCCGCCACTGCTGGATCGCCACAAAAAGTCGATTGAGATCTTGAGGCAGCGATCCACAGAAGAGAGCGGTACGATCTATTTCGATGTGACGGACTACGAACTCGAAGGCTACAACAAATTCATTCCGTATTATCTTCACCCCAACGCAATCTACAGCGTCGGACTCAGTCGCAGTAGTTTTCGAACCAAGGTGTCGGTGGGTTCTAACCCTTGGGCACCAACGGATCGCTTCGTGAATCTCGCCAAGATTTGCGAGCGGTACGGCGGAGGCGGGCACGCGCGGGTAGGAGCAATTTCGTTTCCTGTGGACCGTTTTGATGATGCGCGCGAAGCCGCGCTCGAAATCGTTCAGGAACTGCGTGAAAGCGTTTCAAATCCATAATCCTGATTCGTTTTGGGATTTCGTCACAGCCAGCACAGCAGGACGTCACAACGGTTTCCGTCTTATGTTCGATAAAGTTTCGCTATTCCTCAGCACACCTGCGCCGAACTTCGACGCCGAGGAATGATTGGTCCATTGTGGGACGAGGCGCTTGCTTGGTTCAGAATGATAAAGCACGGTCCCCGCAAGAGCGCGGTACGTCTGCTCGCACGCTGGCGGAAACAGTCCTTGAAACCATCAATACCATCGTCCTCGTAGCCAATGACAAAGGCGAAATCCTGTATGCGAGCCCGTCTGTACATAGAATTCTTGGCTACAATCCTGATGAACTGTTAGGCATGAAGTACTGGGGGCTCCCGTCTCCCAGTCCAGAACTTCGCAAGCAGCATCAGAGAAACGTCATGGCGCGGGCACGTGGTGAGGAACCCGCTTCGGAACTTCCGTATCCAGTAAAGATGCTGACGCGGTCGGGAGAGGAGCGCTGGATACTGTGGCGAGATGCGCGCGCGGATGGGAATCTGCTGGTTGGCGCAGGGCAGGACATCACCGAGCTGAAGAGCGTACAGGACGAGCTCAAGTCCACGAACGATGAGATCCACGCCGTATTCGAACGAGCCAATGACGGCATGCTGCTTGTCGACGAAGATTTGCGCTATGTGGACGCCAATCCGGCCGCTTGCGAGATGTTTGGCCTCCTCCGTCAAGAGATTCTCGGCAGGCAAGTAGGCTCAATCATGGGCACCAAAATTGGCCTTGAGCGACTGCGTGCTCAAATGATTAGCGCGGGGGAAGCTTCTGAAGAGATGGAGTACACGCGTCCGGACGGCTCCCGTGTGACCCTGGAAGCCCGCATCACCGCGAATATTCGGCCGGGCTTCCATCTGGTCATAGTCCGTGACATATCTACGCGAAGAATACTCGACCAGCAAATAGCGGAATCTCAGCGGATGGAGGCCATCGGAAGGCTAGCGGGCGGCGTGGCTCACGAGTTTAATAATATGTTGACCGCGATCAGCGGCTACTCCGAGCTGATTTTGAAGAATGCTACCGCTGAAAGACACGTTCGCAAGTATGCTCAGTCAATCATCGACGCTGTCAATCGCACGGCGAACACGACGCAGCAGTTGCTGGCCTTCTCGCGACGCCAGGTAATCCAACCGAGGCCGCTGGTTATCAATGATGTAATTCGTGGCACCACGGCGATGCTGCAAAGCCTGATGGGGGAGGACATCCAGCTGATTCTTCGATTGAATGAGGGATCCGGAAAGGTACAGCTTGATCCTGGACAGCTAAGCCAGATTCTGATCAACCTCGCGCTGAATGCGCGCGAGTCGATGGTCGCTGGTGGCAAGCTGATCGTCGAAACGAGCCCGGCACATCTTGACCACGCATATCGAAGCAAGCACGTTCAAGTGAACCCCGGCTTATACGTGTTGCTGGCGGTTAGCGACACGGGCGTCGGAATCAAACCGGAACTCCAGCCACACATCTTTGAGCCATTCTTTACGAGCGCAGAACTCACGAAGGGAACGGGACTGGGACTGGCAACCGTTTACGGAATCGTCCGGCAGAATAATGGGCATATTTGGGTATATAGCGAGCCGGGAGCGGGCACCACGTTCAAAGTATACTTTCCCGCGTTGCAGGAACAAGCAGAGCCATCGGCTTTGCAAAAGGAGCTTCCACAGCAGCAGGCGACCATCTTAGTGATTGAAGACGACGCAAGTAGCAGGCAGGCAATAGTAGACGCCCTCAGCGAACAAGGCTATCGTGTGTTGCAGAGCGCGGATGGAGGCGAGGCATTGGAAATCTGTGAGTCTCATTCGGGCCCCTTGGCGCTAGTCGTTGTCGATTTAGGAGCGCCTGCAATGAGCGGGGAAGACCTGCGTGCCTATTTTGCTGGGAAATATCCCGCTACCAAACTTCTGCACATGTCGGGCTACGCAGAACAGAAGCTGAAAACGACAGGCGAATTGCCACCCGAAGTAGAGTTTCTGCAGAAACCATTCACCGTTTCCGATCTTCTCCAGAAGGTTGCGTCGATCCTACGCGAGCAATAATCGACTATCACTCCGCTTCGTAGAACGGATTCAGCTGTGCCGCGAGTTTGTCTGCATCCTTACGCAATTCAATCCACGTGCTGTCGGGGATGGATTGAAAAGCTCGGACGAGCTTCGGGTCGAATTGCTTGCCCGCACAACGGTCAACCTCAGAGTGAACTTTCTCGATGGTGAGAGCGGCTCGATAGCAACGATCCGATGTCATAGCATCGAGCGTGTCGGCAAGGGCAAAAATGCGTGCGCCGAGGGGAATTTCCTCTCCCGCAAGATGATCTGGATAACCAGTGCCGTCCCAACGCTCGTGATGATGCCGGATCACTGGAGCGGAATCACGCAGCATGGAGGAACGAAGAACGATGTGCTCTCCGATCATTGAGTGCCGTTGCAGCATCGCAATTTCTGCCGGTAGCAGTTTGTCCGGCTTGAGAAGAATCTGGTCGGGAACCGCGATCTTTCCGATGTCGTGCAGAAGCGCGGCAGTGGAGAGCATCGGCAACTGATCTTGCGAATAGTTAATTTGCTTTGCGAGGTGCATCGCATAGGACCGCACCCGAAAGGAATGAGCGCAGGTCTCGTGCTCGCGAAGATCGAGTATTACAACCATGGATTCGATGAGCTCGCGATAGCTGTTCTGAAGCTGCCGCCGGGTGTCTTCGAGTTCAAGTACGCGATGATGCAGGCCAGTTCGCAACTGATTGCGTCGGAAGCGTTCTGTACGTGACCGGGTCACGCGGGCATACGCTGTCCGCACCGCTGCCTGAAGTACGTTGGGAGAGAAGGGCTTCAGTAGGATGTCGGTAGCATGCAGCCGGCAGGCTGTCACGATGTCATCGACCTGCGGCTTTCCGGTCATGACAATCAAGCCGACGTCCAGCTGAGCACGATCGGCGTGTTTCAGGATTTCCAATCCGCCGCCGCTCGGCATGTATAGATCGCAGAGCACAACGTCAAACGCATCGCTTTCCAGAGCAGAGAGTGCTGCCGTTGTGTTGCCTGCCTTCACTACCTGTGTGGCGATCGGCGGCAATGCTTCGGCTACGGCTTCGCAAATGGTTGGCTCGTCATCGACAACAAGGACCTTCGGGCGGGCATCGATAGCGTCGGGCAGCATACTTCTATTGATAACTTCGACGGACGAAGCAATATCTGTGTTCGAAGCTTGGTTACCCTCGAGAATACTTTTTCCAGTCTGAAACCCACTTCCGATCCGGAACTGCAGTTTCTAAGCGACTCTTAATTTTTGTTCAAGTCTGCGGGGCGGCGCGTAAGTTACGTCTCAGGGCCGAATATGAGACTACTGATTGCTGAAGACGACGCACCGCTAGCCGGATTTTTGCGCAAGGGTTTCGAATCTGAAAGCTACGCTGTCGATGTGGCAAAAAATGGAACGGAAGCAGAAGAATTGGCGGGGTTGTACCCCTACGATGCGCTGATCATGGATTGGAACCTGCCGGGACGCGACGGAATCTCCGCGCTGCGCGGTATTCGCGAGAACAAATCGGGCGTACCCGTACTGATGCTTACGGCAAGGAACCGTATCGAGGACCGGGTCCAGGCGCTCGACTGTGGAGCCGACGATTACCTGATGAAGCCGTTTTCTTTTGCCGAGCTGTCTGCTCGCGTCAGAGCACTCATGCGGCGTGGCAGAACTCCACTAGACACGCGTCTGCAAGTCGACGATCTAGTCCTGGATCGTCTAGAACACCGAGTGGAAAGGAGTGGTCGCCCGATTGAACTGACATCGAAGGAATTTGCTCTCCTTGAGTACCTGATGAGAAACGCAGGTAGACGAATTACGCGTGCCATGATCATCGAGCATGTGTGGAGCATCACCTTCGACACCAGCACCAACGTTGTGGACGTCTACATCAACTATTTGCGGAAGAAGGTGGACGAAGGAGCACAACGGAAGCTGATTCACACGGTTCGTGGAGTTGGCTATGAACTCAGCGCACATCCGGAGCAAACTTGCTAGATCGAGAGAAGAGGCGCAGATATCTTTCGGAAGCCTTTCACGCTTTGGCTCAACCTATTACCGGGTTACAGTGCGGACTTGAAGTTGCCATCGCGAAGCCCCGGACTGAGACTGAGTACAAGAAACGCATTGGTGCTGCGCTCGAAGTGACTTCGACTTTCCGCGAGTTAGCGGCCGCCCTTCGCGATTTAACGGAAGCGGACGATGTTGGCGAGCATCCAGAAAAACTCCACTTGCCCACGTTCTTCATTCAACTCTGCGAGTCTCTCGAAAGACTGGCCGATCTCCACGAAACCACGCTGATGTTTAACTGCGTGCCCCCGGTTAACGTCGATGCCGACTGTGAAAGACTGCTCAAGACACTCGTATTCCTGGGAGACCAGCTGTTGAAAACGGAAGGAAATGTCCAGTTTACAACCCGCGACTTAGGTCTCTGTGTGGAAATCACACTCAAAGAAACCTCCGGAGAGAAGAGCAGCCGGTTAAGGAATCCTGAATCTGTGATCCGCCTAAACGCGGCAGAGAATTACCTCGAAACGATAGGTGGCCGGCTCTCAGTAATTCCAAACGGATACGTAATTACACTGCCTGTCGCGAAGGTCTGAAGCTAGACAATCTTTCCGTTCGCAAGCTCGCGCACCAGTTCCTTGTCAGCGTCGAGGAAGTCGAATTCCGGCAGCTGTCCACGATGTACCCAGCGGATGTCGCGAAAGATGCGGTTGTCCAGTTCGCCCTGAAAATCGTGCACGACGTAAAACCGCAATTCGACCGCGCCACCATTTTTGTAAATGTGCCGGATACGCGAGACCTCGTCGCCGATGACCGGATCGATCCCGAGTTCTTCTAGAAGTTCGCGGCGCAAGGCGTCTCGCGGCTGCTCGCCAGGTTCGATCTTGCCACCAGGGAACTCCCACTTCAGCGGCATCGGCTGATGTTTGGTGCGCTGGCAGATGAGGATGTCGTCTGCCCGTTTCATGATTGCGGCAACCACTTGCTTCATTTTTGTACCGTGGATTTTAGTAGCGACGATTTAGCGGTAACGCGTTCGCAAGCACGAGTATATAGCCTCTCATGTACCAGAAATCGATAAGCTGGTTCTTTAGGAGGGATGGGACTCCATGTACGAGCCGACGAGTGCGGCACAGTGCTCCACCAGGGACCTGTCTTCAGGCGTAAACGCGGCAGGGAAGTGACTGTCGATGTCGATTTCGCCCACGATCTTGCCATTCACCGAGATCGGCACAACAAGTTCGGACTTAGTCTCAATGGAACACGCGAGGTAGCGCGGGTCCGAGTTGACGTCATCGACCACCAGAGTCTGTCCTGTCGAAACTGCAGCGCCACAGATGCCTTCATTTAGCGGAATGCGGACGTGGGGCGTAATCGATCCGATAAATGGTCCGAGCACAAGCGTGTTCGGATCGTTCGGATCAACCATGTAGAAGCCGACCCAGTTGTACTTGAGAAAGTGCTGATTGAGAAGTTCGCAAATCCTTTGCATAAACGCTTCGAGCGACTGCTCCGTTGTCGCGAGCGCAGCGATTTCGTTCTGAACGGTCTGATGGTCGGTCGTGCTCATAGAAGCATTTTACTGTGCCGATCTGGCGGGAGCTGAAAAGCTTGCCTCGATCCGACGCAGACGTGCAGGAGCAGGGAATATCTCGGGATGAATGGCAGCAGCTAGAGCGTGCAGCCCTTCGATGAGGGTGGGCGCCGGAGTGTTCAACCACTCATCAGGAATGCAGAAGACGCGGCCGCTTACGGCGGCGGTTATGCGCTCCCAATCACGATCGCGAACAAGTTTTTCGAGTGGCACGCGGTCCCCGGCACCGCACCAGGCTGCAATAACAACATCCGGATTAACCTGGGCGATTGCTTCGGCAGTGGTGTGTTGTCCAGGGTTGCCGACAAACTCACCGCCTGCGGCTTCGACCAGCTCCGCAACCCAGGCTTGTGAATGGATAATTGGCTTGCCCCATTCTTCGCAATAAACCGTACGTCGAATGCCTGCCGGAACGCGATCTCGAACCGCAGCAATTTCCTTCTGCATTCGACCAATCACAGCGGCAACCCGGCCTGGCGCGCCAAGTGCTCCGGCGATGAGCGCGATATCCGAGTAGATGTTCACCAGTGTGCGCGGCGAGAGCAGCAGCACAGGTACTGCGCAGTTCAGAATCTCGGTAACGGACTTCTCCTGGTACGGCACACAGGCGATTACGAGATCGGGCTGGGCAGAGCGAATCTGCTCAGCTTGAGCGGTCCAGGAGTCAGACAAGATGATGCGATCACCAACTTCGGGGCATATCTCTCGGCAGTACTTTGTGCAGGCCACCACGCGACCGAGCAAGCCCAGTTCTTTAATGATGGCGGTAACGCTGGGCTGAAGCGAGGCAACGCGCCGTGGGAAAATGTTTATTCCGCTCATTAGATCAGCTGGCCAGCGGGGCGTCTCCCACTCTGAATCTCTCGAACGTGATTGCTGGAATTTCAAGTAACCGATTCCAGCGGTGCTTCAGGTATGACCAGGGGATGTGGAACAGAAGCACTCTGCGACTGAACTTCGTCGACCCATGGATGAAGCAGGAATGCGTACACCAGCATTTCGCTTTTGGGATTTCTGCCACCTCTTTCTTCATCTCGGCTGATTGCATTGCTGCCGTCAAGTTGTAGTCGTACTCGCGAAGATCGCCGAGCTTCGAGCGCAGTTCGCAGGCGCGGAAGTGGCCGTCGTGGTCGATCACAAATGTAGTCTGGCCGGCGGTGCAAGCCATGGGCCACGGCTTATCGCTGTAATGATTCTGTTCGTGCAAATCGAAGTGCAGTTTGATATTTCCGAGATAGTACGCCCGTGCGAACCGGCGCGCGGCTCCAGAGAGACGCGCAAATAGCTTGTCGGCATAGCGCTCGTGAAACCACATTAGCTGATGGTGCAACGCGGCCAGGTCGCCTTTCGGAATCTTCCTGAGCGAAGGGTCCATCGGGCTGCCCCGAACAATCTCGAAATAATGCCCATCAGGATTGGCATCTTCCATCATCTTCCGCCCGAGGTCCACCAGTTCTCGGTAATTCTCTGCAGTTACACAGCTCACTACGTTACGTCGGAGTCGGCGCTCATTGTGCCACTTCTGATCGGCAAGGCGGATTGTTGCGAGAGTCTTCTCGAAATTATTAGGAACTCCACGGATGGCATCGTGTGTGTTCGCGAGCCCGTCGAGAGAGAAGTTGAGGTCGATCACCAGCTCCGGACAACGGGCCAGAAGCGGAGAAATGACGCTCTCCATCTTTGCTGGAAGCAAGCCGTTTGTCGGCAGATTCACATGCCGCATGCCATTATTTAGGTAGAAAAGCTCAATGATCTCGGCGAGTTCTTTTCGAAGGAACGGCTCGCCACCGGAGATCCAGAGTTTGTGAAATGCCGGTGCGGTCTGGCTAATGCGTTCGAGCTTGTCAAAGCTGAGATCCCGGCCTTGATTCAGTTCGTCCCAGTAAAAGCAGGTGCGACATAGGGAATTGCAGGTTGAGGTTACAAAGAGGAATACGGATTCCAGCGCTTTCGGGCGAAAGACGCCGCGGGCATAATGAAAATACTGGAAGGCCACCTGTGCTCCTCTCCCGACTGGTGACAGCAATTGTAGTCGAACGACTGGCAAGTAGCCTGAAGCCCGGGTTTGTGCTACTCGGCACGGCTCACCGTTACAATCAGAAGAAATGTATTCGAAGCAGGTATTGGACCATTTTGAGCACCCGCGGTTTGCCGGTGAGTTGCCGGATCCGACGGTTCGGGTCGACGTCGAAAATCCCGTCTGCGGCGACCGGTTGCGGTTGGCGCTGCGCATTGAGAAAAATAAGATTGTCGAGGTCCGCTTTAAAGCAATGGGCTGCGTCCCAAGCATGGCCTGTGCCTCGCGACTTGCAGAGATGTTGAGCGCAACCAGCCTGGAGCACGCGCGAACACTGCGTCGCGAGGACCTGATTGAAAGTCTTGGTGGACTTCCAGACGCTTCTGCCCATGCAGCGTATCTCGCCATGGATGCGCTTTGCCAAGCACTTCGGTCTCTGTGATCGAGTCAGCCCCTTCTCCGGTCGGGGTAGTAAATGGTCCAGCCATTCTGACGGGCGGCCTTCTCCAGATCCGGGTTCGGATTCACGACAAATGGATGGCGTGCCAGCATCAACATGGCTTCATCGAACATTGAGTTACCGAAAGCTGCGTCCGGCTTTGCTCCCACCACCTCGTTAATGGCGAGCGCTTTGCCCACTCCCGATGGGACGCGAAGCAGGCGATCGGTCGCTTTGCCATCTTCGCAATGTACGCATGCTGCGAGCACATGGTCCGCCGGAATTAGGAATTCCTTTACTCCCTCGCGTACCACCCAATCGTTGGTAGAAGATACGGCCCACAAATCGCAGCCTTGATCTGCTAAAGCACGAGTAAGTACCAGCATCTCTGGAAAGATGGTCGGAGCTACCATTTCGCGGAAATAGGGTGCCACTTCGCGTTCCAGATCGGAGATCGCCATCCCCTGATGGACAGTGACCATTTCGCCACACATGTCGTCTTCGCTGACTTCGCCTCGCTTGTAGCTGGCGTACCGATCTCTCAGCCACTGGGCGATGCGCGGGTCGAGTAGATCGTGCTCCAGTTCCCAGCGATAGAAGAGTTCGCCGGAATCACTGTCCCAGAGCGTTCCGTCGCAGTCGAACACGGCGATTTGCGGCCGGAGTTCGAGTACGGAGTCTATGAATTTGCGAGCCGAGGGGGAGATCACCGACATTGCTTGAATGCTCATTTTTGTCTTGGTTTCACCGTGCAAGGGAAGAAGCGGCTGTGCCCAATAGTTTCTGGTAATCCTCAGGCGTGTCGATATTGGCGACAGTTAGCGGATCGGTTACTTCTACGTAGGCGATTTTCGACTCGTGCTTGTGCCTGATGTCGCGGGCATTCGAGGTTACGGGTGCATCCAGAAACGCCCCGATCATTTCGCGCGAGATAAAGATCGGGTGGCCGTGCCGGCCCTGAAAAGAGGGAACAACTGCCCAATCGTCCTGGTTAATCAGCCGTAAGAAATGCTCTTTCAGGTAAGAAATTGTTAATTGTTCAGGAGCGGGTCGGTCCACCAGTGTGAGAATTGCAGAATCCCGTCCGCGGTTTAGTACTTCCTGAACTCCGACCTGTAAAGAACTGAACTGACCGCGCTCGGGCTCGGGATTCACCACCAGGAAGGCTCCTAGTGAATCTACAGTCGTGCGAAGCTCGTTCGCATTCGCCCCCGCGACCACCAGAACCATATCGCAGAACGGCGATAAAGCGTGAATCGCAGAACTGAGGAACGTTCCGTCTCGCCAAGGCAGTAGCGCCTTCGGCCGGCCCATCCTCGACGATTCTCCGGCGGCTAGAATTACGCCGCAAAAACTGGGTGCGCGACTCATTTCAAAACTGTACCAGAACAAGATAGCCTATTACACGTCAGCAACCGCAGGCGGTTCATAGAGGCAAAAGGCCGAAAACTGCGATTTGTGGTCTAAAAAGAAAAACGTGAACACAAACGCGAATTATGAAATCTAAGTTAAACAGTGTGTGGGATTATCCAGCCGGGTCGAACATGAGTACGAGCACGTGGAAGTTTGAACTAGAAACGGAAAAAGCTCACCTCTGGGCGCAGATTGGCGTCGTCTTCCTTTTGATTGAACTGGCGCTGTGGACCGTCGGATCCGTTCAAAAGATATTCTCCCTCGTCGCCCTGGTCGTAATCTTTGGCTTGACCATAGCGAACCGGCACAGCCCGCGAGAGCTCGGTATAGGCAGCGAGGGGTTCTGGCGGGCGACAATCGCTATCCCGATCGCCTTTCTGGTAGCTGGCGGTTTCCTTGCCGTGGGGGCCTGGGCAGGCACGCTGCGAGTTCTGTTTGGCCATGGGTCAGTGGCTCTGCATGCTCTCGGCTACGCGGTCTGGTCGATCGAGCAGGAGTTTATCCTGAACTCGTTCTTTTACATGCTGCTGGAGCGGTTGCTGGGAAACACCCACCGGACCGCTTTTCTGGCGGCATTGCTATTTTCTTTTGCCCATATCCCGAACCCCATCCTGGTGCCCGCGACACTACTGGGTGGATGGCTTTTCGTTGAGGGCTTCCGCCGGTGGAGGAATATCTATCCTCTTGGGATTGCGCACGCAGCGTTAGGATTATCGCTCGCCGTCACAGTACCCGACCCCTGGATGCACCACATGCGCGTGGGATTGTCGTTTTTTCGCTTTCACATACATGTGTAAGCAGTAGGCGAGGTTGACCGCAGGTTATCGCCGGCGTAGAAAGTAAGTAAGTACTTACACATGGGTCATCACGTCCGTATCTCGTCGGAAGACCGGCGGCAGCAGATCATTGAAGTGGCCACCAGCCTGTTTGCTCGTCAGGGATTCGAGGGCACAACCACGCGGCAGATCGCCGAGTCCGCCGAGATTAATGAGGCGATTATCTTTCGCCACTTCTCCACGAAGGAGGAGTTGTACTGGGCGGTAATTGAGGACCAGTGCCGCATCCGCGCGGGCCGCGAGAAACTAGAGCAGGCCCTGGCCTCCGGTGGAGATGACGAGCACGTCTTCATGACAATTGCGCGCGAGTTCCTTGCCCGTGATGCCACCCTGCCTCGATTGCTCCTGTTTAGCGCTTTGGAGCGCCACGAGCTTTCGCAGCGATTCTTCAAGGTACACGTGGCCTCTTATTACGAAATCCTGGGGGATTACATAAGGAGGCGCATTTCCGAAGGCGGTTTTCGAGAGGTGGATCCCATTCTTGCGGCGCGAGCTTTTTTCGGAATGCTCGTCTATCACTTCCAGGTACAAGAGCTATTTGGCGCCAAGCACTTCTATAACATCGGCCTGGAGGACACCGTAAAAACGTTCGTCAATATTTGGCTGAAGGGGATGAGACCCTAGGAAATCAGTTGATCGGCAACTCGCCATCGGGCGATTTAAAATCCGAGATCCGAATGCGTGACCCTCAGTCGCGTGCGCGCTCGTACTGCTCCGGCCACGCGATTTTCTGGTGAACAGCCCGCGCTGCATGCAGCGGCCAGTAGGGCTGCCTGAGGAACTCGCGAGCCAATAACACAGCGTCAGCCTGTCCGGTACGAATGATCGTGTCCGCCTGCAGCGGAGACGTGATCAGGCCAACCGTGCCGGTCAGAATTTCGGCTTCGTGGCGAATCCGCTCGGCAAATTGCGTCTGATAGCCGGGGCCAATGGGGATGACGGCATTTGGCACCAGCCCACCAGAAGAGCAGTCCACGAAGTCCACGCCAAGCGGTTTCAGCCTGCGCGCAAGTTCAACGGACTGGCCAATATCCCAGCCACCCTCGACCCAGTCTGTCGAGGAGATTCGCACGAACAGCGGCAGAGTCTCTGGCCAGACCTCGCGGACAGCGGCAACGACCTCACACACGAGGCGAACTCGATTATCAAAGCTCCCGCCGTACTGGTCTTGCCTCTGATTGCTCAGCGGAGACAGGAACTCATGTAGCAGGTAACCATGAGCCGCGTGTATCTCTATAACGCGAAAACCGGCTCGTAGGGCTCGTTGTGCAGCCTGCTTGAATGCTGCCACGGTTTGCTGAATCTGTTCCACGTTGAGCTGCTGCGGGACCTGGTATCCGGGAGCAAACGCCAACGGGCTTGGCGCCCAAATGGGCATCCAGCCTCCGGCGTCCGGGCCCACGGGAGATCCGCCTTTCCAGGGCACGGCAGTGCTCGCCTTGCGCCCCGCATGCGCAAGTTGCATCCCTGCTACTGACCCCTGCGAGTCGAGGAATCGTACGATGCGTGCGAGGAAATCGACGTGGGCATCCTGCCAGATGCCCAGGTCTTGCGGGCTGATGCGACCTTCGGGTGTTACTGCCGTGGCTTCGGTGAAGACCAGGGCAGCGCGACCCACAGCGCGGGAGCCGAGGTGTACCAGGTGCCAGTCATTGGCGAATCCGTCTTCACTGGAATATTGGCACATTGGCGAAACGAAAATACGATTCGGGAACTGAAGAGAGCGGACGGAAAGCGTTTCGAACAGGCTAGCCATGAGAAGTTCTTTCGGAAAGATAGTCTAACGGAATCGCGCGTATCAGCCGATTCAGTACACGGAAACCGCTGAAAACTCGCTTGAGAGCTGCTGGCTGTCGAAACGGCCCGGCTATTTTCGCGAGAGTTTTCAATCGTTTGGAAAAATGCGCGATTTTCGTCGGCTCCCCCGATTGCCGCATCCGACAAAGTGGGGTAACTTATTGTTGGCTTGCGTGACTGGGGTGCGCTATGCCCGTACTTTTCCTGACTCTCGCTGCTCTGATTTTCTTTATCCTCGTGGTTACGGCCCTTGCTATTGCCCAGATGGCGGAAAGAAGGGAATCGCGACGCCTTTCGCTGTACATACCGGGACGTCCGTTCTGTGTCATCTGCGTTGCTCAGGCGTTCGAAGAGGATTCCGCAATTCTCTGGGAGACTCAGGTACCGGCTCTGCAGTCGATCTGTACCGGCGGCAGTAAGGGTGTAACCGTGGACCGGGTTCGCCGAGCCTACAACGAATCCTCGAAGCGCTATCCTGAGCTGTATGATGGGACCAGTTTCGAGCACTGGCTCCGCTTCCTCGCTGACGCCGAATTGATCTGCATTGCTGACGAGAAAATATCTATCACTCCTCAGGGCAGACAATTCTTGAAATATCGAATCATTCCCAAACCGGCCGTGGCCGCCTGAATTACAAGCGCTATTCCACGAATACCGACAGCCGGACGGGGATTTTTAAACGCTAAATCAATCTCTCTTGATTCCGGCGGCTTGCGTTCACGATAAACTCTGGCTGTGAACGGAATTGCCAGGTCGGCAGGCAAATTGCGGCGCGAATTGAGCGTTCGCGGCGAAGCTTACGCGCGAAAACACAAGCTTCCATATTGCCTTAGTTATGGCGAAGCTCCGGTGGTAGTTTTTGAACCCTCGTCTGACTACCATGGGAATTTCTTGCCAGAAACTTTTCGAGCTATCCAGCAGAATCCTGCATGGATGCGGCGTCTGAACAAAGTGCATACGCAAGCGAAATCGACTCTGCCGAAGAATTGGGATCATCGCTGGTGTGAATTGGACTCGTGCAATAGTTCCGACGCGTTGCTGATGAATATTTTTTGCCATCCGCAAACTTTCGCGGATAGTCGCCTTATGTCATTTCTCGGGATTCAAAATGGCGAAGTGCCAGAATTCGGCGTGCGTGTCCGCGTACCGATGCTGGCAGAACGGAGCGATCGGACAGAAGTCGATATGATCATTGGCGACTTAATGATTGAGGCGAAGCTGACGGAGACTGACTTTCAAACCGCAACCCGGGAAAAGGTTGACCAGTACCGTGACTTCGCTGTCGTCTTCCATCGCAAATCACTGCCTGGACGGCAGGGCCGTTATGCGGGTTACCAGCTAATTCGAAATGTCCTGGCTGCTCACGCATTGGAAAAGTCTTTTTGTGTGCTTGCCGACGAAAGGCGTCCCGATCTGCGCGAGCAGTGGTTTGCAGTGATGAAATCCGTACGAAGCGCTGAACTGCGCACACGCTGCAAGATGCTGACCTGGCAGGAACTCGCAGAATTGCTTCCCGAGCGTGTGCGCGAATTTCTCGCTGGGAAATACGGTATCGGAGCGACCCGGGAACTCACCACGACTTGCAATTGCGAGCATGAGAATGTCTGAGCACTGCAATCATTCATGGCTGCTGACGGATTTGTATGAACTCACCATGTCGGCGGCATTCTTCGAGAACGATTGCAATCCGACAGCCAGCTTTGAGCTTTTCGTTCGTAGTTTGCCGCCCGAACGAAAGTATCTGCTGGTCGCCGGTCTCGAACAGGCGATGGACTTTATTAGCAACGCACGATTTACGGGAGCGGATATCGAGTTCCTCCGCGGCCTACCCGTATTTCACCAGGTGCAGCCGGGCTTCTTTGAGTACCTTCGCGACCTCCGTTTTACCGGGGATGTTTGGGCTGTCCCCGAGGGAACTGTTGCGTTCGGGGAGGAGCCGTTGTTGCGGGTTACGGCGCCGATCATCGAGGCACAATTGCTCGAAACTTATCTGATCGCAACCATTACCTACCAGACGATGGTTGCGAGCAAGGCGGCGAGAATCGTTTATGCTGCACAGGGCCGTGAAGTGGTGGAATTTGGTACGCGCAGAGCCCATGGTCCCGTGGCCGGAACCACAGCGGCGAGAGCTGCATACATTGCGGGATGTGCGGGAACTTCCAATGTCGAAGCCGGTGCACGCTTCGGCATTCCTACATTTGGGACCATCGCGCACTCATTCGTGATGGCTGCGCCAGACGAAGAAGAGGCGTTCGAGAGGTACTCGCGAGTGTTTCCCGATAGCTCGGTTCTGCTGCTCGATACCTACGATACACTTGCGGCAGTCGATAAAATCGTCGCTGCAAAGCTTCAGCCGCGCGGCGTCCGGCTGGACAGCGGCGACTTGGCAGAGCTTTCGAAGCAGGTGCGCCACAAGCTCGATGCCGCAGGCTTGCAACAGACAAAAATCCTCGCCAGTGGCGATCTCGACGAGTACCGCATTACTGAATTGCTATCTCAGGGCGCGGCCATTGACGGATTCGGTGTTGGAACTTCGCTAACGACGTCGAAAGACGCGCCATCGCTCGGCGGAGTCTACAAAATCGTCGAGGTTAAAAATCAGGAGGGGAAGAGCTACGTTGCCAAATTCAGCGAAAACAAAATGACTTATCCCGGAACCAAGCAGGTGTTCCGTTTCAGCGATCGCAACGGCACCTTTACACATGATCTGATCGCATGCGCCGGAGAGGAGTACGCCAATGCGGACGAGCTTGTTGAGCCCATGATCAATGCCGGAGCTAGAATCTCAGAACAGCCGCCATCGATGCAGGAGATCCGATCGCGCGCTCGGCAGCAGTTGGAGCGGTTACCGTCAGAGCTGCGGGCGACGACAGGCGGTGGTAAATATGAAGTGCAGTTCAGCCAGGAATTACAGCGCCTCCTTCAACTGGCCAGGGATCACGCGCACGCCAGAGAGCATTCTTCATTGCATTCCAGATGAGAAATAAGGCGGTTGCTTGCGGCAGCGGAACAAACGTGCCGGGAGGATGTTCAACGGCTCAAAGTCCTGGTCGATTGATGGGAATGTCCTTCTCAAGTCTGCCAGAACTGCTCGCGTGTACTGATAAACCACAAAGAGGCCGTCTCGCGTTAGCACCTGCCTGGTCTCCTGAAGGATGAGTTTGCGCGTCTCTCTGGGAAGCACGGTATAAGGTATGCCCGAGAGGATGCAGTCAGCTTGCTGCAAATGCATTTGTTTCAGTAGCGCTCGAACCTCAGCCGCTGAACCGTGCAGCACGTGCAAACGTGGATCGGAAATCGATTCCTGCAAATAGCGAACGAAATCTGGGTTGAGTTCAATAGCGACGAGGCGCGCATCGGGGCGCAGGCGACCCAGAATTTCGCGGGTGAATGTCCCTACTCCCGGTCCATATTCCACCATCAGACGAATTTTTCCCCAATCCAGGGAGTCGAGTACCCGACGGATAAGAAACCGGGAGCTGGGTATCACCGAGCAAAGCATTACAGGATGGCGAAGAAAATTTCGAAAGAAGAGGCTGGCTGAACGCAAAGGACGACGTGACTGTCCTAATGCCACTTCCTGTACAACATCTCTCGCCGACAACAGGTGCTCCATTTCCCGTGAGGTACGGCGCCTCACAGAGTTGTGAAACAGGTTGGATGCAAGCCGTTCGCCCACGGGGAGCTCTGGATTTCCGGACGGCAGTCCGTGTGGTAGTCTGCAGCAACACTTCTACTACTCACCGGACCCTAATGCTATGGAAACTCACGAAATCGAAGAAAAGATCGAACAAGCTAGAGAGACTTCCGACAAGCGTATTGGCCTGACAATGGCTATTGTCGCCGTGCTGCTGGCCGTTGCTACCATGCTCGGCCACAGAACGCACACGGAAGAGGTGCTGATTCAAACCAAAGCTGCGGATCAGTGGGCCTACTATCAGTCGAAGAATACCCGCGCGTCCATGCACGCCGATTTTGCGCTCCTGCTTAGTGCGACAACAGGGAACGATAAACTCGCCGAACAGTTTCGTACACGAGCCGAAGAACAGAAGAGCGGTGCTGAAGAGGTTAAGACCAAAGCGGAAGAACTGGAGAAGGAGACGGGTGCTACTTCCAGGAGAGCCACTCAATTCGATACTGCTGAAATATTTCTTGAAATTGCGATCGTGCTGAGTTCTATCTGTTTGCTTACCGGGCTGCGTGTGTTTTGGGGAGTGTCGTTTATCAGCAGCCTGGCTGGAGTCGCTTTCCTCGTATTTGGCCTGGTGATGCGTTAGCGCAAGGCACTTCTCAGCCGCTCGAGAGTTTCGCTACATCGACATCGAAACGGCTTTTGGCAAACTGAGGCAGAGCGCGGCTCCGCCGGCTACTCCGGCATCGTGGCCGTATTTCGCGTGCACGATGGGAATCTCGGACGCGCGCTGATTGATAGCCCATTTGGGAAACGCACGTTCGATGTGCGCGAACCAATCTTTCATCAGATCGGTAAGTCCGCCGCCGAACACCATAACTTCCGGTTCGATCATGTCGACAATATTGCCAATCCATGCGGCGAGCATGTCGGCGGTCTCTTCCAGAATCTCGGTTGCCAACGGATCACCGGCCTTCCACGCCTTGCCGACTAGCTCCGCAGTAATGTTGTCGATCTTGCCGTCGGCGAGCTCCAAAAGCAGAGCAGCAGCCTGCGGTGCGGTCACGGCTTTCTCTTTTGCCCGGCGGGCTACGGCGCGCCCGGAAGCCAGCACCTCGATACAACCAGGCTTCCCACAACCGCAAACGTAGCGGCTACGATAGTCGATGGTCATGTGGCCACCTTCGGCGGCTGCGCCAGTTCGGCCGTGAAAGATTTTTCCGTCGAGAACCATCCCCGTGCCGATCCCGGTGCCGAGAGTGGCGTAAAAAACGTTTGAATAGCCGCGGCCGGCGCCCCAAATAGCCTCTGCCAGTGCGGCGCCATTGGCGTCATTGTCGAGAACCACCGGCGAGTCGTAATGTTTCTGAACTTCCTGCACCAGCGGGTAATTACGCCAGCACGGATTGTTGGGCGGATTGATGATCAAACCGCGCTTCGGATCGAGCGGGCCGGGAGCGATAAGTCCAATACCAACTACATTTGCGTCAGGGCTGAAGGCGAGAGCGTCATTGATGGCCATCAGCACAGCGGAGAGGCCTTCTTCGGCACTGCCGCGCGAGTTCATCGGGTTGCGGGTCTTAAATAGGATTTCACCCTGGAGATCGACCAGTCCCGCGGCGACCTTTGTTCCGCCGATATCCACACCCAAAAGGCTGTCCGACATGAACTCTCCCTGACACTCGTCCAGCATTGCTACCTAACTACATAACTAGGACTATAAAGTTTGCTGCTGGCTCTGGCAACTACTTTAAACGTTTTAATAGGCGAATGGAACGATCTTGTACCCTGAGCACCATTGAATCAAGTTCCGGCAGTAACGTATCTGATACATGGAAGGACGAACACTCCATGCTGTTTGAGGGAAACGAGCGCAAAGAACTAGAGAGGAAGATGAAAGCCGAAGGACGGCTCCCAAGTGGACAGGCTGCAACCCTGAAGTGGCCAGTCCTACATTACGGCTCCGTTCCTCGCTTTGATCCTCAGACGTGGGATTTCAGAGTCTATGGAACGGTTGAAAGGCCGATCCGGCTGACTTGGACCGAGCTCAACCAACAGCCCAAATGCCAGACGACGAGCGACTTTCATTGTGTTACTCGGTGGAGTCGATTTGACAATCATTGGACCGGTGTCCTCGCGAGCCGGATCTTGAAACTCGCCGGTATTAAGTTAGAAGCCAGGTTCGTTCTCGTCCACGCCGAGCAAGGCTACACTGCCAATCTGCCCCTCGAAGATTTACTGCGTGGTGGGGTAATTCTCGCAACTCACCACGACGGACAGACACTCAGCGCGGAACATGGCTACCCGCTGCGGCTCATCGTCCCGCATCTGTACGCGTGGAAGTCCGTAAAGTGGGTAAGGGGATTTGAGGTGCTCGAGAAAAACGTTCCTGGCTTTTGGGAGCAAAACGGTTATCACATCTACGGGGATCCGTGGAAAGAGCAGCGCTTTTCGGACTACTGATTTGGAGCTTATCGTTTCAAGATCGGATTATATCCATCCGCCGTCAGACGCGTCCGCATGGCTTCCGCATCTTTGATATCCGCAAACGGTCCGACCTGCACGTGAAAAAGCTTGTCGCCAGTGGCGTCCGCCACGAACACCGGGTAGCCCTTTTTGCGGAGCGCACCAACCAGAGCGTCCGCGTCTTCCTGTTTGCTCACCGCCGCGATTTGAACCACATAACCCGATGCCGGCGCGGCAGCCTTGGCGGGTTCAGGTACCGGAGTGTTATCCGCGGGGGGAGCGTCCGTCTTCAACGCGGTTTTTACCGGCTCTGCTGGAGGCGTGTCATTCTGCTGCGCTGCAACAGGAGCAGGCCGCAGGATGGTCGCTGGCGTTGTCTTCGCAACTGCGGGGGAACTGTTATCCGTATCGGGAGTCTCGGTCAAAGTTACGCCCGACTTCACGGAATTGCGTCCGATGGAGAACCCGAATGCAAAAAATACGGCACAGAGCACAACCAGCCCGAGGAAGATTCCCAGCAGTTTGCCGGTTCCAAGTGTTATTTCCGTGTCCTGCGATTCGGTCATTTGTTGTTCTGATATCACTTCGCACCCGCCTGGTTATTCATCCGGTCCGCGATGCCACGAAAAGCATCGAGCAGATCCAATGGCAACGGAAACACGATTGTGGTGTTCTTTTCTACGCCGATCTCGGTCAATGTTTGTAAGTAGCGCAACTGAATCGTCATTGGCTCGGTGGCCAGTTGATGCGCCGCGTCCGTCAGCCGCTGAGAAGCAGCAAACTCGCCCTCCGCGTGGATGATTTTCGCGCGCTTCTCGCGCTCCGCTTCGGCCTGCTTCGCCATAGCGCGCAGCATAGTTTCGGGAAGGTCGACCTGCTTTACCTCAACATTTGTGACTTTCACGCCCCAGGGATCAGTGTGCTGGTCCAGTATTGTCTGCAACCGCAAATTGATTTTGTCGCGGTGCGCCAGCAGTTCGTCCAGATCAACTTCGCCGAGCACTGAACGCAAGGTCGTCTGCGCAAATTGCGAAGTCTGGTACATGTAGTTAGAAACTTCATTTACCGCACGCCGTGGATCGATGACACGCAGAAAAATAACCGCGTTCACTTTTAGCGTCACGTTGTCGCGGGTAATGATATCTTGCGGAGGAACCTCCATTGCTTCCTGGCGAAGCGACACCCGCACCATGCGATCGATAGGCGCGAAGACGAGGATGATTCCCGGTCCCTTGGCCCGCTCATAAAGCCGACCTAGCCGAAAAATCACACCGCGCTCGTATTCAGCAAGAATTTTGATGGAGCTGAGCAGATAGAGAAGGATGATCGCAGCCGCAATAAAGCCGAAGCTAAAAGGCATGATGGCGCGCTCCAAGTTATAAGCTTACGCGGATTGTAGCTCAGGAAGGCAGGCAACGTATGTGCCAACGGTACGAGGAACCGCCGGAATCAATGCTGGGGCAGGTTCTATGGCCGCAGCGGTTCCGTTGCGTGGGCGGCTCGATTGGCTGTCACCGGTTCGACTGTTAGCTTTAGGCCATCGATGGCGGTGATCCGGACATGGTCGCCGATTTTCAGCCTGGGATCGCCTACAGCATTCCAAATTTCGCCGCGAATGAAAACCTTTCCCTCCGGCGTAAACGGTTGCTGGACGACGCCCGTTTGTCCCAGCAATCCTTCTTCTCCCGTGGTGACTTTATTTCGTCGCGCACGCAGGGCAATACTCATAAGGAAACTCGTGATTGCGCCGAGCGGGATGCTCACTGCTAGAGCGGTCCAGACGTGTACCCGTAACTGCGGAATCGGCGAATCGACAAGTAGCAGCGCGCCAATGGTAAGGGACACAATGCCGGCAATCGTTAGAATTCCATGGCTGGCAAATTTGGCTTCCAATGCGAAGAACACGAATGCCACGAGAATCAGGGCAAGAGCCGTGTAGCGAACTGGCAGGATGTTGAGAGCGAAGATTGCCAGTATTACAAAGAAAAAACCTACCACCCCGGGAACAATCGCACCGGGATGATTGAACTCAACGTACAACGCAAGCAGTCCAACCGCCAGCAGTACAAACGACATGTTCGGGTCCATCAGGAACGAAAGTATCTCTTCCTTCAAGGTCATATCGAACGGCTGAATGGAGTTCCCGGCTGTATGCAGCACGAGTTTTGATCCGTCGAAACGCGTGATTTCGCGGCCGTTCAGCTTCTGCAGCAGGTCTTGATCGCTGCTGGCAACTACGTCGATAAGATTGTCCTTAAGCGCCTCCTGATCGGTGAACGACTTGGACTCGCGTACCGTGCTTTCCGCCACTGGAACATTGCGCCCTCGCTTGGAAACGAACGAACGCATGAAGGCTGCTGCGTCGTTGGTCACTTTTTCCTTCATCACATCGTCCATTTTTGCCCCGCCCATCATCACTGGATGTGCGGCTCCGGTGTTCGTGCCGGGCGCCATAGCGGCAATATCAGCGGATTCGAGTATGAAGAAACCTGCTGAAGCTGCGCGGGCACCGCTCGGTGCGACATAGACGATGATGGGAACCTTTGAGGCGAGTATGTGCTGGACGATATCGCGCATCGAGGTCTCCAGCCCTCCCGGCGTTCGCAGTTCGATCAAAACTGCGTCAGCATTATGCGCTTCGGCAAATTGTATGCCGCGGTCGATGTATTCAGCACTGATCGGCTGGATCGTATCGTCTACGGTGAGACGCACGACTTCCGCGCTCGCGGTTGTACAAAATACAGCAGAAGAAATCAGAAGTAAGAAAACGATGATGGATCGGATTGTGGCTCGCATGTGAGCCTCCTTCGGACGAAGGACTAGTTCTTTACGCTCGACCTGTCGTCGATGCTGCGCTTGAGTTCGAGAGCCGCGGCATTCGATGGCTCTAGGCCAAGCGCGCCGGCAACCTCGGAAGCAGCTGCGTCGAGCTTATTTTCCTTCAAATGGATACGCGCCAGCACCAAATAAGCATCGATGACAGGCCGTTGTTGCAGAGCAGCACGCGCCTCGCTCACAGCTTTTACCGGGTCGCTGTTCTCGAGACAAACCGCCATGCCCGCGTGAGCGGAAGCATCCGAGGGATCTGCTTTCAGAGCCTCGGCG
Source organism: Terriglobia bacterium (assembly GCA_021324365.1). Lineage (GTDB taxonomy): Bacteria > Acidobacteriota > Terriglobia > Terriglobales > Acidobacteriaceae > JAJPJE01. Next base: position 43,937 of record JAJPJE010000103.1, read on the forward strand.
AACTCCTTTTGCGCTTCCGCAGGGAAGCCGCGTTTCAGGAAGTCGTTAGCTCGTTCCAGGTGAAATTCCGCATGCCGTCGAGGATCGCTTTGCGCAAGGCGAGTTTCCGCAGCTTTCTGAATTTCCAACGCCAACTGCTTGTAGGAGGTCTCGTCGTAGTTCAACTTGATCCGCTGTAGGGGAACTCGCGCCGCCGTCGTGATGGTCGCTGTCTGTGCAGCCTTTACCGCTGTGCCCGGCGGGGGTGCGATGCTGGCCAGCAAAGACTTCGCCTCCGCGTCCGACGGACGCAGATTCAGTACCTCTCTCAACTGCCGCGCCGCGGCATTCATCTGTCCGGCACGGTAATATGCAACACCCAGATTGAAATGGTAGTCGGGATCGGTCGGATCGGCCGTAACTGCTTTTTGCAGGTAGTCGATTTCCGCATGCTTGCCGCGATGTCCGGCCGCGACTGCAAGATTGTTGTAGACCTCTGTCAGGGGAAGCGTGTCAGCCAAATACTGGAACGCTTCTTGAGATTTCGCGTAGTCGCCTTGGTAGTACTCCGAGAGACCATAAAAAAAGGCAGCTTCGTTTCCGTGTGGGCTTGTCCTGGGAATCCGGGCAAACCATGATGCCGCAGAATCGTACTGGCGATCGTCGTAGTAAGTATGCCCGAGTTGCAGCATAGCATCGTAGTAGCCGGGATCGAGCCGAATTGCATCGCGAAACCGTTTGATCTTTTCGGCATTCGACGTTGCGATGGTCCCCCGAATGTAATTTTCGAAAGCATCCAGCCGGAGAGGAGCAGACCGATTGACGAAATCTGCCTTCTTCGGCAGATCGAAAGTCTTGATCTGCTGCAGCAGGTCCCAGGCGAGCGCATCCTGGATGTCGAGCATGTCTGGAAGCGAGCCCGACTCCGTCACTTCTGGAGTAAGGTGGAGGGCCTTCATATCCAGTAGCTGCGCGTGCGCGCGGAAGGTCTGGCCGTCGTAGTCGTATCGGCCGAGCACAACGTAGTCGACGTCCATTTGCTCGGCAATCTGGTAGAGGCTGATGCGCGTCAGATGCGCGGTCAGGGGAATGCCGGCCCGGTCGTAAGCATACGCACGATCTTCCCGCGGGACGAGGTAGAAGCGGCTCGAAGCCATTCTCGGTCCAAGAACTTCCGGGAACGACTCGGAAATCCACTCCAGCCCGGGAGCCTTGGATTGATTCTCGAAAGGAAGCACCAGAAGCGTGTCGGACGAAGTACTAACAGCGTCGGACTCAGAAGACTGCGCCCATACACTGCACGCGAATACCAGTATCAATAGAAAAAAAGCCGAGTTTCTCAAAACAGGATGATTATAGCGGCTTCGCGCCAGACTATCGTTGATGCATAACCTGCGTATCGCTGTGGTTACTGGAATGTGATACGTTAGCCGGTTTCGCCGGAGGCAATCATGAAAGCCGTGCGGTTCCACGAGTTCGGCGGTCCCGAAGTGCTGAACTACGAGGACATCCCAGAGCCGGAAATTCGCAGGGATCAGGTATTAGTACGTGTAAGAGCCTGCGCCCTCAATCATCTCGATCTCTTCGTGCGCGGCGGATTACCTGGGGTCAAATTGCCGCACATCAACGGCAGCGATATAGCCGGGGAAATCGCGGAAGTCGGGGAGTACGTCACCGGGTTCCAAAAAGGCCAGCGTGTCCTGCTGGCGCCCATGGCCTTTTGCAATCATTGCCCAGCCTGCGTTTCCGGCCAACAAAATTTCTGCCCGGAATTCACCGTGCTTGGCTACCGCAACGACGGCGGAAATCGCGAACTGATTGCGGTCCCGGCGGTCAATGTGATCCCCATCCCCGACTCCCTGACATTCGAGCAGGCCGCGAGCGTGCCGCTGGTTTTTCTGACTGCCTGGCACATGCTCGTCAGTCGTGCGCGGATTCGCCCGGGCCAGAGCATTCTGGTGCTTGGCGCCGGATCAGGCGTGGGTACCGCCGCGATCCAGATTGCGAAGTTGTTTAGCGCGACTGTGATCACCACGGCCGGAGACGAGCGCAAGCTGGATCTCGCGCGCCAGCTCGGCGCCGATTTCACCATCGACCACTATAGGCAGAAGATTTCAGAAGAAGTGAAGAAGATTACCTCGAAACGCGGCGTGGACATCGTCTTTGAGCACGTGGGCAAGGCCACCTGGGACGAGAGCATGAAGTCATTGAGGCCGGGCGGCACCATCGTAACCTGTGGCGCGACTACCGGTCCCGAGGTTAACATGGATCTACGGTTTCTCTTCTCGCGTCAACTTTCGTACCTGGGGTCGTTCATGGGGAACATGGGCGACCTGCACAGCGTGCTCGCAGAAATCTTCAGCGGCAAACTGAAACCAGTTGTAGCTCGAACCTTTGCCCTGAAAGAAGCAGCGGAAGCACATCGCTACTTGGAGAGCAGCCAGATGTTCGGAAAAGTCGTGCTGGTCGTTTGAACAGTGCGCGGGTGGCATCATAATAAGAGATTAGGGGATGGCTTATGTGCAGCAATTTCGGAATGAATCTCCATCCTGAACGGCCTCCAGCCAATATCGAAAACAGCATTTTCCATGCGATTGCGCGATGGGTTGAGCGCGTTCGCATCGTCCTCTACTGGCGACGCAACCGGCAGCTCTTTTGGACTGAGTTGCAGTCGAAACAGTAGCTCACTCATCTCTTCGGACGAATCAATTCGAAGCGATCGCGAGTGCGGCAATACCAGTCCGGGGCAGCCATGCGTCCAATCAGGTACAGGTTTTCACTTCGAACCCGCCGCTTTTCGATGTCGAAGAACTCATCCCGTAAGTGCAGACGCTTAATCACCCCGATGACGACCCGGTTCCTGCCGATTGTGAGGACCTGAGATTCATTGCACTCCAGGCTGGCAGGCGCTTCGGCGATCCGCGGCGTTTTGACCAGTGACGAATTGGCCGTATGCAGCCCGGAGCGCGCCAGTTCACTAGTCCCGTATGGCAGCGGTGCTGCGCATTCATTCATCGCATCGGCAATGGCTTCGTCCACCAGGTTCACTACGAATTCGCCGGTTAACTGAATATTGACAGCCGTGTCCTTGGGACTGCCATCGTCGCGATCGCCCGGAGCAATAGCCACAATCGGTGGATGTGCGCCCATTAGATTGAAGAAGCTGAATGGAGCCGCGTTCACGTCGCCCTGCGGACTGATGGTCGTGACCAGCGCAATTGGACGAGGCGTCACCAGGCTTGCCAGGATCGTGTACGCACGATCCGCATACTGTTTTTCGAGGTCCAGTTCCATTGCTTAACAGTAGCATCTGCTCTGGTTCGTGTGCTGGATGGACGTTTGTGCTGACGTCCATGGGACCTTGAGTCGATTGTGTGGCGCGGACATTCCTGTCCGCGCTCGACGTGACACTCTCAAGGCTGTTTCGCTTCATTCATAGCTATCTTCTCCGTCGACCCGGGCAGTTGCGCTGACGCAGCCGGTTTCGCCGGGGGCGGATTGGGGTGAGGCTGGTTGAAGGCGTACTGATGCTCTGCCTCGGTGAAAGAGGATGTATCCTCGTCGCGAAGTTTGGCCAGCAGGAACTGCGCGAGATTCGGGGCTTGTTCTTCCTTGGGTGGAGGAGGCGGAAAGACTTCGCGATCGGGACAGAGCAGGTTGGTGCTACTGAGCTGGAGAGCCCAGAGGAGTTGGCCTGCGGTTTTGTTGTCGATGGCGTTGTGGGTGAGAGCACGCATGATCTGGATGATGCAGGCCTGGATCGAAGCCGTGTTCTCGGCGATCGGGAGGCGGAAGCGCTCGGCGCCGGGCATGCGGTCGCGTTCGTAGAGAAAGTTGTGAAAATGGCAGTATTTCTGATTGCGCATGGCCGTCTGGCGGCATTGCACGCCGTCGAGTTTCATGTGCATGCACTGATTTGCGCCGAAGGCGCCCTTACCGGGTTTTGGTACGATTTTGATCATAAGTTCCTAAGCGTTACTTCTAAGTAACACCACCCTCCCCCCTCTGCAATCGGAAAACAAAGGGTTTACGGGGCAGTCTGTCTGTACATATCGCATGGCGAAGGGTTTAAGGCCGCTATATCGCATAACAAAGGAGTTAGCGGATCCTTCGGCTTCGCTCAGGATCTGGGCTGCGGGCTCGCACGCCCGCAAAACGCCTTGAGTTGTCAGAAAGAGGTACGTGGTGATGGTCATATTGTATCTAGAAGATATGTATTGTTATGCAATACATTTCTTTTAGAATACAAGCAAAATCGTGAGAGATTCGATGTGCGGTGCAGGAATGGGAAGAGGGTGGGTTAAGTGCTTTGGAGTGAGTGGGGATGATTCGTCTCCCACCCACGCCAAAAGAAGGCGAGGGTGGGGCACCCTGCGTTTCGCACTTCAGATTTTGGGAGAACTAACAAACCGCAACAGTTTCGGATTCCACCTCTGCCACAGGAAGGCCGAGATGGGGCACCCGCCGCGGGACGCCTGCGTTACTCACTGGATGTGGCGGCGGATTCGGAGACGATCGGATATTTCGCCAGCTCGCGGACGATCTTCACGGTTTCGAGACTGACGTGGATGACCTGTCCGATGAGGCGGACGATGTATTCGGGGTCGTCCTCGCGATTGGGGTCGTTGGTGATGCCGCTGCGCTTGTCGGTGGAGACCTGGTACTGGTCGACGATCCATTCGAGGGTGGAGCGGTTGCCGAGGCGGTATTCGTAGGTCTCGGGCGGAATGCCGCCGAGGGTGAGAAATGAGTTGTAGGTCAGGGTGGATTTGTCTTTGCTCAACTTCATCTTTTCCACGCGGAGGTTCAGCTTCTCGTTGGGATTCTCGATGCGTTGGAGCGGGCATTCGGGCTGCTGCTCGTAGTTGACGTGGAGGTCGGCGAGGGTTTTGCCGGCGGCTGCGAAAGCCCAGAAGACCTGCCGGTTATCGAGATCCTTCGTCCCACCTCTGCCAAAAGAGGGCAGAGATGGGGCACCCTCAGTTTTGTCATTTTTCACCGCAAGGGACGCGGAGGCAGAGGTTTTTTGCTTGTCATCACGAGCGCCCGCTTTTGGCGCGAGGGATCTGCTTTTTTGAAATGCAGTTCCCTCACTCGAACGCGGGGGATTCGCCGCGTTCTCGTTCGTGATGACAATGGAACTGGGTGGCCCATTCAAGCCTTCGTTTGGCTTGAGTGGGGTGGTGAAGTAGCCGTTGGCACCCAGGAATGGGATGCGGGGGAGTTCGCGCTTGAGGTTGCTGGATGAGCATCTTTTCGACGGCTTCTTCCGACAGGTTGGGATTGATCGCCTGGCGGCATAGTTCGTAAAACCCGCCGAAGCTCTCGCGGAAGCTGCGATTCGATTTCTTCTCTTTGTCGATCAGGTCCTTGGCACGCTCGGCGATTTCGGGGATGCGCTCCTTGAATTCGGCGACGGCTGAGTCCCATTCCTCGTGGTCGGGCTCGCGGTACTCGAAGAAGACCCTGAGGAGTTCGGCAAGGTTCTTCGGGGCGGTGATGTCTTCGTTCAGACCCTGGCGAACGCCGTGCTGATAGAGGCGCCTGAAAAATGATGTTGGAGGTCGGAGAGCCCTTGTCGATCTTCGACTTAATCTCACGTTCGAGGTCGTCGCGCTCGTCCTTGGCTTCCCAGAAGCCGCGCCGCTGTTTCCAGTAATCGAGCAGGGCACCGTCAACGATTACGCGGTGAGCGCGATCTTTGGTCTTCGCAATGGAGTATTCGGGAACGAGCGTCCAGTCGAGGCGCTTCGAGTAGCCGCGCAGGACGGCCTGGAAGGCGCTGCGGACGGCCATTTCGTGGTCAATGTGAAGCTGGCCGTACTGGTTGAGGACGGTGTAGTAGTCCTTGATGATCTTGTCGGCGGGCTTGATGTTGAGCTGGGTCACGGTCTCCTGAACCCAGGTTAACGCCAAAAGACGGCGCGAACCTGGGGCACCAGTCGTTTCGAGTTTCACGTTTCGAGTTTCACGTTCCCACCTCTGCCAAAAGAAGGCAGAGATGGGGCACCCTCAGATTTCACCCACCCACGCGCCAAAAGAAGGCGAGGGTGGGGCACCCGCAAATCCTCTATTGCGAGATGCGTAGATAGAACAAACGCTCGAAAGAGTTCCGCACGGTAGCTCCTAAGATTTTCGTATCGTGTGCGGGGGTCGGCATCCTGAATGTTATACAAGAAGCTGGTAAGCTTCGTAATCTGTACCTGCAAGCGAATTGCCCTTGATTCGAAGTTCGACCTACGCGCGCCAATTGTCATGATTTCGAATCGTAAATCTTACTCACTATCGGTGCGTATTACTTCGTCAGGTTCTGTCGCAGGAAGCGAATCGCGTTCCCGCTGCGATCCCTAAGAATTTCTTCATTGAATGGTGTGATCGTACAACATGGACGGTTGGCGAACACGTTGTTCTGTGTACCCAGGGAAACATCTGCGTATCTTTGCCAAATGCATAGATGGATTCGGCTTCGCCTCACCATGACCCTGAGGTAAGGGAGATTGCGTTCTCGGCTGGAAATCCAGTGGTAGCCGTAGACAAACAGCAAAGAGTGATTGCCGAACGTGACACAGTGCCGGGCTTCACTGCGGCTTCCAGTCACCGGGGGTCATGCTGACGCGGAGCCTGAGCATGCGAAGGGGAGCGGAAGCATCTATGTATTTCCCAAGAGAGCCACGACCCGGTTACGTGTACATCATGAGCAACCGCTCCAAGAAGCTGTATGTCGGAGTGACCAGCAAGCTCGAGTTGCGAGCGTGGCAGCACAAGAACCACGTCTTCGTGGGTTTCACGAGCAGGTATCTGTTGGACCGCCTGGTGTACTACGAAAAGTTCTCCAGGATTGGAGCCGCGATCGATCGGGAAAAGCAGATCAAAGGCTGGAAACGAGTCAAGAAGATGGCTCTGATCGTGAGTATGAATCCGACGTGGCGAGATTTGAGCGAAGACTGGGGCAAACCGGCGAAGAAGATGACGGGACCAAAGCCGGAAGCGAATACGTAGCTGCAGTACGCGCGACTCTCACAGGCCGTATCGCGCAAAGAAAAACCGTCCTGGCGGGGCGGTTTCTTTCACCAGAGTACAGCCTCAGAACTTGAGAACGATTCCGGTAGAAGCGCGTACATTGCGGCTTGTTCTTACATTGTGAAAGTCGGTCTGGGCGAAGGCTGGTGTCATGACGAGGGCCAGAAGAGCAGCACAGCAAAATAGCTTGCGCAAGACATTCCTCGGATTATCGATCTGCCGGCTCCGGATCATCGGCACCCACAGACCATGGTGATACTGCTGTACACATCACTTATGCCCGCGTCGCCGGAGCATCTACGAAGGCAGGTTTGAGCGTACTCACGGTGAGCTTTCGAAGTCGACTACAAGATTCACCAGTCGGTGTCAGCAGTTTCCATTTGCAGACATCTTGTGCTCACGGGGATGAAGAAGCATGGCGGCCGCGTCTGTTAAAATAGAACTCAAGATGGCATCGCAAGGACAAGATCGTCTAGACAACCTGGTGGGCGCGAAAGATGGCATCCACCGCTCCGATTCGGTCACATTTGGAGATCCCGTGCCGCAGGGCGTCATCCTGACGCAGCTCGACAAAGTCGTGAACTGGGTCCGCAAGAGTTCAATCTGGCCGATGACCTTCGGCCTGGCATGCTGCGCGATCGAAATGATGTCGATGGGCGCTTCGCGCTTCGATATCGCCCGTTTCGGAGCCGAAGTATTTCGTCCTTCGCCACGGCAATCGGACCTGATGATTATTGCTGGACGCGTGTCCCAGAAGATGGCGCCGGTGATCCGGCAGCTTTGGGAGCAGATGCCGGAACCGAAATGGGTGATCTCAATGGGCGCATGTGCGACGTCGGGTGGGGTGTTCAACAACTACGCCCTGGTCCAGGGCGTAAACCAGGTGATCCCGGTCGATATCTACGTTCCCGGATGCCCGCCCCGCCCCGAGCAGCTGATTTACGCGATTACGCTGCTTCAGGAGAAGATTATGAACGAGCGCGGTTCCTTCAAGCAGACGTTGAACCTGGCATAAAATCGGAACTTACGAATTTCCACAAACGGGTAGCTTCGGCTACTCGTTGTCATTTAATAACCCCTTCGAATTCAGCAAGGCAGCGGAACTGACACCGATTTGCATCCTATTGACCACGTCGGCCTTCTCTGCTGATAGAGAGCTGCTGGCATCGGGTATTCAGTGCGAAATCTACTTTCACTGGCAATTGGCGTTTTGGCACTTTCGTGTGCGCTGTGGGCGGGAGATCTGCGGCGGATCGCGATGGTCGATCTCCCGGGAGAGCCCGGGTTCGACTCCATTGCGATGGCCAATGGCAATCTCGTAATCGCGCATTCCGCAGCGAATACGGTTGACATCTTCAACATGCCTCGCCGACGGCTGATTGCGCAGATCAAGAATATCCCTGGCGCGAGCGGTGTTGCGGTAGACGCGCAGGGCGGCCGTGTGTATCTCAGCAGCAAAACATCGCCGGGCATTTACGTCGTTGCCATGCACGACTGGAGCGTGGAGAACACGATCCCAACGGATGCTCCGGTAGACACGATGTTGTTCTCGGCTTCGGCCGGAAAGCTGTTCTTGAGCAGCGAAGTCGCGCAGATCATTACTGCCGTGGATGTAGCTCACGGCAATTTCCAGCAGAAGCTGAACGTACAGGGTTTGCCGCAGGGAATGGCCTTTGATCCGGAACAGTAGCTGTTATTCGTAGCGCTGGGCGACCAGGCGCAGGTGATCGGAATCGATCCCGCGATGCAGATCGTGAAGAGATTTGCGTTGCACGGTTCTCAACCCACGGGAGTCGCATTCGACGTCGCCGAGCACAGTCTGTTCGTTGCCGTGCGGTCGGCAGTAGTCGAACTCAATGCCGCAACTGGCGCTGAAATGGGGCGAGTGACAGCGGAGCCCGGTGTCGACTCTTTGTGGCTCGATGGCAGCAGCCGTACCCTTTATGCGGAGTCCGGTCACAAAGTGCAGGTCATCCGGGTGGCCGGCGGACGTCTCGCCGACGCGACCGAGAGCAGCATCGACGTGCGTGGCGAGGGCTTGGCGTTCGATCCATCTACAAACCTCGTGTATGTGCCGGGCGGACGCGAAGGCAAATCGAAGCTCTTGATCCTGAAACAACTGGGAACACGCAATCAGTCTTTGGCACAGGAGAACGAGAGCGGTCCACAGGTTGCGACGCGGTAAGTAGGTTGTAAATTTTCCCTCCTAAGTACATTTGAATTCCTGCGAAAACTGGACATTCATGATAGAAAAGTTGCATGCACTCGAATTTGGGCACGAGTCCGGCAAGCGATGGCCGCGCCATCGTCGCCCAGGCTCCATGTCGCGTTGATCTGGCCGGTAGCACCCTCGATCTGTGGCCGCTTTACCTGTTCCATCCCGGCGCTGTCACGGTGAATTTTGCAGTCCCAATCATGACCACTTGCAAAATCACCCCCCAGGCAGGAAAAGCCATTCACCTGCGTTCGCTGGATCACAAGAAGGAAGAGCGCTTTAGCGATCTACACGCTCTCTTCAAGGCAAGAAAGGTCAAGCACTCGCTCGCGCTGCAACTCATCAAGCACTTTCGGCCGGAAGAGGGCTTTCTTCTCGAAACGAATTCAGAATCACCTGCCGGCGCCGGTATCGCCGCGTCTTCGGCACTGATGATTGCAACAACAGCAGCGCTGGCAAAACTCACAGGCAAGAAGCTCTCGCTGGAACAGATGCGGGTGCTGGCACAGAACGTCGAGGCGCAACTCATTAAGGTGCCCACCGGATGCCAGGATTATTATCCGGCGCTCTATGGCGGTGTTGGCGCCATTCACTTGACCATGGAAGGAATTGTTCGCGAGTCGTTGCCGGTTCCCTCCGAGCAGATCGATTCGCAGTTTCTCTTGGTCTACACGGGGATGCCACGACATTCGGGAATTAACAACTGGGAAGTTTTCAAATCGCACATCGCGGGCGATAAGAAAGTCGTCAAGAATTTCGGGCATATTTCATCCATCTCCAATGCAATGCACAAAGCCTTGCTCAAGCTGGATTGGGATGAAGTCGCTAGATTGATCCGGGAAGATTGGAAACTGCGCCGAAGCAACTACGAGAGGATCTCGACGCCGCTCATCGACAAACTTGTGGCGGTCGCCGCAAAAAGCGGCGGACGCGCCGCAAAGGTATGTGGCGCTGGTGGCGGCGGCTGCGTGATCTTCATGGTCAAACAGGGAGCCAAAGAGCGTGTGATCGAGGCGCTCCGGATGAACGGAGGCCAGGTGCTGCCTTCGAACCTGTGTGCGCAAGGATTAACTCTGTCCGCAGCGCGGGCCGCGAGCGCATAATGCACTCCTAATCACATGGATTTGATCTTGGGGGAAGATGGCCGGCTCCGTAGTGGGTGGCGCTTTCTTCTGTCAGTTGTTGTTTTTTTCTTTGTTAACGGCTTCGCGATTGATGTGGCCAATACTTTGGCCGGACCGAGCGACCGTAAATTCGAGCTGTTCTATCGTCCTTTTCTAGCCATATTCCTTCTCGCAAGCTTCAGCGTGCTATTGAAACTGCTTGATCGCGTGGAAGGCAATCCTCTACCTGCCATGGGGTTGAGGAGATGTCATTTCGCGAAAGACGTAGCGGTCGGAATATGTTTAGGCGTCGTGATGGTAGGACTGGCGGTACTGCTTCTCGCGCTGGTTTGCCACATCGAATTTCAGGTCGTTCTCAGCGGGCATTCCGCCAAGCTTGCTCTCGCAGTGCTTCTTATTTTGGCGACGGGCGCGATGGCTGAAGAACTTGCCTTTCGGGGCTACCCGTTCCAGAGGCTGGTCGAAGGCACGGGCACTATCGTGGCGCTTATCTTAACGTCAGTTCTATTCGGAATCGTTCACCTGAGAAACCCGCACGCTTCGGTGGTGGGTGTGATTAACACGATTGCAATTGGGATTGTGTTCGCGTTGGCCTACTTGCGAACGAGGTCGTTGTGGCTGCCATGGGCGCTGCATTTTGGATGGAACCTTAGCCTTGGACTCCTGTTTGGACTTCCGGTTAGCGGTCTGAGGGAATTTGGCGTTGTAGTGCGGGGGACGGCGACAGGCCCGGCGTGGATAACCGGCGGGGCTTACGGAATTGAGGGCGGAGCTGCGGGAACTCTGGGGATTGCGGCGGGATTGGCTTTTGTTTTGTTAATGATAAAACGGCGCCTTGAGCCACCGATCCGCTTTTGTCAGGAATTGACGCCAGACGAGAGAGTGTCCCTCAGCATCCAAGTGAGCGAAGGAAGCGGACCTCCTGCGGCGCGTTAACTACGGCCACTGATTTGGACGTATAATCGCCGCAGCAGCCGAGACAAAGTTATGATCCAGCGACGCGTGCTCGCTCTCGTAGTTGCTCCCTTGGCGTTCCTGCTGCCATCGCTGTGTGCCGCTGGCGATAATCCGCCCCAGACAACGTCAACTTCGAAAGTAACCCAGGAGAAGCTTACGTCCCAGGGGAGAATCGCTATTATCCGCGGACTGGGCGCAGAACTGGCATACGCGCGTCGGCCATTTCCCTTGGGAAAGACAGGAGTGACGATTAAGAACGGTGTCGTCGCCGACGAACAAAAAGTATCGATGGCGGTTGCCGCCTACGGGGTGGCTATCAAGCCTGGCGATCAGGCACGAATCACGCAGATTGTATTCAAGCCCAAGAGCATCATCTTCGAGCTCAACGGTGGCCCGGAACGAAAACAGAAATGGTATGAGCACATCGAGATCGACGGGATGGGCGGCGCCTACAGCCCAGCCCAGAACATACCACCTGAGCAGTTGAACATTCATGGAAGCTACGTGATGTTGGCCTTCGACAAGCAGGTGCCGAACGTCAGCCCGGAAGAGGTTAAGAAAACACTCGGAACGGTACTCAATTTCAATGCGAGATCTGCTTCGGAAGCTTATCTGGATACGGTTCCGCCAAAGGTGAAAAAGGCGATCACCACACACCAGGTATTGGTTGGGATGGATCAGGACATGGTGCTGATGGCATTGGGACGGCCTTTCCAGAAGATTCGGGAAAAGGATCCGATCACCGGCAACCAGTACGAGGAATGGATTTACGGCCAGCCTCCACAGGAAGTGAAGTTTGTGCGCTTCATTGGCGATGAAGTTGTTCGCCTGGAAATCATGCAGGTGAACGGGCAAAAGCTGGTGAAGACAGAAAAAGAGGTCGACCTCAAGAAGCCCACCGTCGATGTCGCGCAGCAGACCAATCAACCACAGGTGGTTCCGGTGAACCGGCCGTCTCTACGCAGGCCGGGAGAAGATGGACCGGACGAGAATACTGGAAGCGGAGGGGCGGTATCGACCCAGCCTTATCCTCAACAGGTTCCGACGAACATGCCTGGCGGTCCAACCGGTCCGGACCCCAACGCTCCGCAGGGTGGAGGTCCAACTCCGCCAGTAGCGCAGCCACCGCCAATGCCGGTTCCGACTCGAACACAGACGTCCACACCGGATGACAACGGTCCGCCCATGCCAGGCGGCCCGGGACCCAATTAGTCGCTAGCGGCTCAGTTGGCGACTTTAAGCTGTGCCTTTACACTTAGAAGGTGAAGATAGCGCTCGGCCAGATCAACACCACAATTGGAGATTTTCAGCGAAATACAGACAAAATCATTGATTACTCCCGGCGAGCGCACGCGAGCGGAGCAGATCTGATCCTGTTTCCGGAATTGAGTGTTTGCGGGTACCCGCCGAGAGATCTTGTCGAGCGCCCCTCGTTTGTCGCGCACAATCTCAAGGCACTGGATAGAATTCAGAAGGAAACTGCCGGTATAACTGTCGTCTGTGGCGTGGTCACGCCTGCGAAGGTAGAAACCGGTAAATCTGTCGTGAATTCGGCGGCCGTGATTCGCGATGGCGCTCTCGAACTATTGCAATCGAAGGTATTGCTACCCACCTACGACGTCTTCGATGAATCGCGAAATTTTGCGCCTGCAACCGAGCAAAAGCTGTTTCAACTCGACGGCCAGCCGGTGGCCCTCACAATCTGCGAAGACGCGTGGAACGACAAGAACTTCTGGCGCAAGCGGCTTTATCCATTCGATCCGGTAGAAAAATTGGTTCAGGAAGGGGGAAAGCTTCTGCTGAACATATCGGCATCGCCCTTCTATGTAGGAAAACAAGAGCTCCGGAGGGAGATGCTGGCCGCTTTGGCGCGGCGCCACGGCGTTCCCGTCGCGATGGTGAACCTGGTCGGAGGAAATGACAGCCTGATCTTCGATGGCTCCAGCATCGCGGTGGATCCCGGCGGAGGGGTGATTGCGCAAGGCAGGTCGTTCGAGGAGGATTTGTTCTGCTTCGATACCGAGACGCTGACCGGCGATGTTCATAATCAGATCAGCGGGGAAGAGGCTACGGCACTTGCTGCGCTGGTTCTGGGTACGCGCGACTATGTTCGCAAATGCGGATTTCAGAGAGTCCTGGTTGGATTGAGTGGTGGAATCGATTCGGCATTGACCGCGTGTGTTGCAGCGGAAGCACTCGGAAAGGAAAACGTGATCGGCGTAGGCATGCCGAGCCCGTACTCTTCTCGCGGAAGCATTGACGATGCAAAGGCGCTGGCGAGCAATCTTGGCATTCAGTTCGAACTGATTCGCATTACCGATATCTTCGACTCGTATCTCAATACGCTCCGCCCGGTGTTTGCAGGTCGCGATGAAGACGTTACGGAAGAGAATATACAGTCGCGCATCCGCGGAGCACTGTTAATGGCTTTGTCCAACAAGTTTGGGGCCATGGTGCTGAGCACCGGCAACAAGTCCGAACTGGCAGTTGGCTACTGTACGCTGTACGGAGACATGTGTGGTGGTCTCGCCGTAATCTCCGACGTGCCCAAGACCATGGTCTACCGGCTCGCCAAGTATGTGAATTCGCAGAGGAATGTGATTCCACTTGCCACGATAGAGAAGGCGCCATCGGCGGAGCTTCGTCCCAATCAGACGGACCAGGACACGCTGCCGCCGTACGAGGTACTGGACAAGATTCTCGAAGGATACATTGAAGCTAATGATTGCGCGGAGCAAATCGCTGCGGAAAACGATTATGATCTGCCTCTGGTCAAAAATGTAATACGCATGGTGGACCGTGCCGAGTACAAGAGGCAGCAGGCTGCGGTAGGGTTGAAGATTTCCGAAAAAGCATTTGGTGTGGGTCGCCGCCTTCCGATTGCGGCGAAATCTGACGTCTGAAGAATGAAAGGAAAACATGCGTAAGGTTTTGCTTGCGACGTGGGTAGCGGCGCTCTGCAGCGCTATGGCTATTGGTCAGGCAGCCGAGACAGAAACAAAAGGAACCCTGCCGAGTCGAGAAGTCGTCGATTCGTTTCTGCACCACACATTTGGCTACGACCCCAATATCAAGTGGGAGATTTCGGACATCAAGCCAGCCGAGGATCCTGCTATTTCCGTGGTCAGCATCGTTTTGCGGACACCCCAGGGCGGGCAGGAGATGAAGTTGTTCATAACTCCTGACCAAAAGTACGCAATCGCAGGGGATATGCTTCCTTTTGGATCCAATCCGTACGCGCGCGTCGCAGATGAATTGAAGCGGCAACTTACCGGCCCGGCGCGTGGAGCGACAGATGCGAAGGTCACGATTGTCGAGTTTGGCGATCTCCAGTGTCCAGCTTGCCGAGCAGCACAAGCGACCATCGATAAATTGATGGGAGACGTTCCTACGGCACGCCTAGTCTTCCAGGAGTTTCCACTGATCACGCTGCACAAATGGGCATTCGCTGCAGCGAAATATGGAGAATGTGCGCGAGAAGAGAATCCCGATGCGTTCTGGAAGTTCCAATCGTTGGTGTACGACAACCAGTCCTCGATGGAGTCGCTCGACGAAGATCAGGCAATCCCGAAATTAAAGGACTATGCGGTGCAGGCGGGAGCGACCGCGGCCAAGGTGGACGCGTGCTTCAATAATCCGGCAACAGCCGCGAAAATTTACGAATCCATGGAGCTTGGCAAGAAAATGGAAGTTACCTCGACGCCGACCTTGTTTATTAATGGACGCAAGGTGCAGAACGTCACCGGAATGCCGTATGAGGTGCTGAAGAATCTGACCGAATTCCAGGCTCAGCAGTAAGGCTATCGGCCGATGGCAGTGGGTGCCAACCAGATTTCGTCGTCGGAGCGATGTGCCGGTGTGAGGATGTAGGGTGTGACTACGATGAGCAGGTCATCATCCTGCTCGTCGGTTTCCCGGGTTGAGGTTGCATAGTTCAAGCCCGGTATATGAGCGATGCCAGGAATTCCCGTTAGCGTTTGCACTTCTTGCTTGGAAATAAAGCCCGCTACCAGACCGGATTCTCCGTCTTTCATTGTCAAGTTGCCGGAGTACTCACGGTTTGCAATCACCGGGACGCCGTTGAAGCTCTGAGCCGTGAGCGTCCGGATCTGCAGTTCGAATTTGAGACTAACCGTCGCATCCGCCTGAATCAGGGGCGTCGCTTTCATCGTGATTCCAAGGTCCTCGTAGTTGAACGAAGGGAACGGGGCGATATAGCTGTTGTTCGCAATTGCGTTGCTCAGGGCAGGGCTGTTGTAGATTGGCGAGTAGCTGGCATTCAGAATCGGATAACGGCTGCCAATGCGCATGGTCGCGGGTAAATTCTGGGCTGCGCGTAACGTGAGATGGTCAAGTTCCCGGATGTCGGAGTTGTTCAGGGAGAAAGTTGCTGTTGCCGGATTAATCGGCACAGCGAAAAGGGTTTTCCCGCCACCAAACGTTGCAAACGGCGTATTTAACAGCTGCTGCAACTGCGACTGGTTCTGTGATTGTGCCAGCAACGCCTGGAGTGCCGTACTGTTTGCTGCATTAATACCGCCATTTGCGAAGAGCTGGTTGATGAGATTCTGAATGTTACTGCCGCTCCCGAGAGCCGCCAGCGCAGCGGCACCTACGTTAATCGCCTGGAACTGAAGCGGAAGACTGACTCCCATGGTTCGCGCGAACGTGCGGTCAATTTGAAAGACCTGCAAGTCCAGCATCACCTGCGGCCGCTTCATCTCGAATGAATCAAGAAAGCGCGTCGCAGCCATTACCGCGGAGTTTTCCCCGCGCACCGTGATCGTCCCGCTACCCTGCTGCGAAGTGATGAAGCGGAGATTGAAGATGGTGCGCAGCGTGTTCACCATGTCCTGAAGCTCTTGCGGCGTAGTGACATCAGACAAGTAAAAAGTGCGCATCGTCATCTGGTCGAAGCTGCGATGCTGTTCAGGAGTATTCTGCAACACGATAAGCTGGTCAGGGGAAAACGCAACCCAGAAAGTATTTGTCGCGTCTTCCAGAGCGTGCATGGCTGCAAAGAAGTCGGCGTTCTCGATGTCGAAGTGAATGGAACGCGACTGAACCGAGTCGTCGACGGTAGCCCTGATACCGTATTTCTGGCAGACCTGCGGAATGATGTCGCGGGTGGTGCCGCGAAGGTGAAAATCAAAATATCCTGGTGCTGGCGCGAGAACGATTGGGCGTGACTGGTCGGTGAAGGTTATGTTCGCAAACGAAGATCGTGGTACGTCAGGCTCTGCGCTGTGAAGTTGCTGGCTGGCAACTCTGCTTTCAGGATCCAGCGCGAGCGCTGCCCGGTATTCGGCAGCAGCTTGATCGCTCTTGCCAGAGGCGAGCAGATCATTACCCCGCCGGATATGCTGGGCTACGAGAGCCTGGCGCAGCAACTCCGCTTTCATGGCGTAGGTGCTATCGGTTGGAACAAGGCGGTTAGCCTCGCGTGCCGCCTTCAGAGCTCCTTCAATCTTGTGCTTATGTTCGAGCTCTTCAGCTTTTTTGTATTCCTCTCTTGCGCGTTTTTGGTTGGCTTTGGAAACCTCGGGTGGGCAATCAGCTCCGTTGCACACTGGAATGTTCGGATGCTGGCCGAAGGACAGCAGCGAGAACATCAGGAGACAGCTAAGCAGGGCAGTCCGCACCAGAGTCATTTTACAGCTCCGGCCAGCATGGCTCACGGCTGAGGCTCCGCCGCGAAAGCGCGAGCAGATCGCTGCAGCACTCAACGGAAAGATCGGGGCTCAGGGCGGCCAGATCGGTTCTGGGGTAAATTCCTGTGGCAACAGAAATTATGGGAATTCCGATCTCCCGGGCCGCGGCGATATCTGCGGGAGTGTCGCCGACAACATAGGCTTTTGATTTCGGACCGAGCTTATCCCTGACCGCCTGCAACGAATTTTCGAAGATATCAGATCGCCTTTCATTCACATCGCTAAATGATCCAAAGCTAAAGTATTGCTTTAGGCCGCTAGCGGTCAGCTTTGCCCAGGCAATGCGCTCGAAATTTCCGGTTACTATGCCGAGCAACTTGCCTTTTGTATGGAGCGACTGCAGCAGCTCGGGAATCGCGGGGCACAGATCAGCGCGAATCTCCGCCTGCTTGCTTTCGACCTCGTCCGACATCTGCTGGATCAACAAGGGAAGTTTCTCCTCGAAAGCCGTGTCCGAAACCCCTGCACGGCGAACCACGGCGCGAAGAATGCCGACGTCTGTATTCCCATGAACGGGAACTCCTTCGAGGCTTGCATCGATCCCGAAGTGATCTTTCAGCGCATGGAGGAAAGCGTAGTAGTGGACACCATCGCGCGTGTTGAGCAATGTTCCGTCGATATCGAAAAGGTAAGCGTCGGCTGCTAGCCAGTTGAAGTGGTAGGAATCGGAGCTCATCGGGAACTTAGATGCGCAACGTGAGCAGCCGACCGTCAGCTTTCGCCGATCATGATGCGGTCGATGGAGTTGGCTTTCCCGGTCGTTTCGTCGCAGTCAATTACCACGCCGCAGAACCTTGGATCTCCGGTCGCCGCCTCCCATCGGGCTGGAAGGTTTGTCAGAAAGCGCTGAATCACGAGTTCTTTTTGAACGCCGATGATGCTGTCGTATGGGCCGGTCATGCCAACGTCGGTCTGGAAGGCAGTGCCTTTCGGCAGAACCCGCGTGTCCGCTGTGGGCACGTGGGTGTGGGTACCCAGGACGGCGGTGACGCGCCCATCCAGGTACCAGCCCATTGCGACTTTTTCCGAGGTAGCTTCGGCGTGAACGTCCACCAGGATTACCTTTGCCGTGATCTGCTGCAGGAGGTGATCGGCTATGCGAAATGGATCATCGTTGCTGGGAAGGAAGACCCGGCCCTGAAGGTTAATGACTGCATAGGAAACGCCGGCCCGAGTTTTTCCTTGATAGAAGCCGTGACCAGGTGTGCCTTCAGGATAATTGGCTGGACGGATCAGCCGCCGTGCGGGATTGCCGTTGGTGGCCTGCTGCATGTAATCGATAATCTCGCGCTTATCCCACACGTGATTTCCTGTGGTGATGACACTGATGCCCTGCTCGAAAAGCTCTTCTGCGATTTGGGGTGTAATTCCAAAACCCCCGGCAGCATTTTCCCCATTCGCGATGATCAGATCGACCCCGTTCTGAGCGACAACCTCGCCCAGGTGCTGCTTGACCATGGTCCGGCCAGGTCTGCCGAAGATGTCTCCGATAAACAGAATGCGCACGAACGCCCCTTGGAAAAGTACGATGGTAACACGTGCGAATTGGCTACCTGAGCTCGGCGTCGATCAGGAAGTCGTAATTACCGGCCGGATTCAGGGGCAGATTGGTGACTCTGGGCGTGTGCACCAGAACATTATCGAGGTACCAGAGGTCAAGATAGGGAAGATCTACAGAAAGAATCTTCTGGAGTTGCGCATAGATCTGCTTGCGCTTGGCCTGGTCGGTTTCCTTCCGCCCCGCGGCAATCAGGGCGTCTGCTTTGGGATTGAAATAGAACCCGCGGTTCTGGCCTTTGGGAGGGAAGTGGTCCGAGTCGAAGGCGTACTCGAAAATGTCGGGATCGTCGTTCCCTCCGATCCACCGCAGCGTGTACAACTGGAAAGCGCCCTTCGTGACGTCTGCGAAGAACGTAGCGAATTCATACGTACGAATGTCCAATGCGATGCCTACTTGTCGAAGCTGCTGCTGGATGGCGGCAGCAATCAGGCGTGGATTCTCGTCGGTAGAGGTCTTAAACGTGAGATGGAAACGCACGCCGCTCACCGGCTTGTATCCGGCCGCGTCCAGTAGCTGCCGAGCTCGTTCGGGGTCGTACGGATACTTCTCCACGTCGTCGCTGTACGCCCAGGAATTCGGCGGCAGGATGCTGTTCGCCGGACGAGCCTGATCGCGCCAGAGGTACTGGATGAGCGGACGGCGATCGATGGCGTAAGCAATCGCCTGGCGTACGCGCACATCCTTCAGAATCGGGTCGCGAGTGTTGAACGCCATGTAGCCAAGAATTGTCCCCGGCGCCTCTTCGACTTGCAATTTGGTGTCGCGGCGAATGGTGTGGACCATGTCGGCCGTAAGCGCGTTGATCGCTATATCTGCGCTGCCTTTGCGA
>JAJPJE010000088.1 GCA_021324365.1 Terriglobia bacterium
AGACCTAGCTTACTTTTTCTTGCTGGTCTTCTTCGCTGACTTCTTCGTCGCCTTCTTGGTTGCCATTAGATCTATTCTCCCTTCTGAGTTTCAACAGTCGCAACGATAATCCGTTGCAATTGCTTGAATGTATAGAGTTATTCAAAAACGAAGTCAAGAGAAAAATCGGAAGTCATCAAGAGCTTCATACCCTTCGATAGGTACGATGGTCACCTTCGACGATGCCGTTCCGCGCATACACCAATCAGTAATGATTCGCAGCCATATCTCAAGCCGCATTTTCAGTGGACGAAACGTGCACCGATACCGGCGATGCTGTCTTGCATGAAGTGCGCCATCATTCCCGGACGCAAACTCTTCCTCCAATACGCGAGTAGTCCGAACATCACTCCGTAGACAGCGATCAGCACCATGCGTCCTGCTCCTTCGTAGCCATGCGACAATCCGAAGACGATTCCCTGCGCGAGAATGCCTATCCAGATGCTGCTGGCGATCGCGCCAAGCTGCCGCTGAAGGTATCCGCGGAAGATGATTTCTTCGCAGAAGCCAGCAGTCACGGCCACCAGAATCCAGATCACCGTTTCCAGCGTGCTGTGCGGGATCAAAAAGTCGATCTGCCTCTTCATCTCATGAACTTTTGCATTGTTGGCCATGCCCATGGCATACCCAAGGCCTGCCAGCACCATCGCGGACACAATCCAGAAGCCCACTGCAATGGCAACATCGAGTAGTGCGGCTTCTGGCGTGCTCCATCGGCCGCCAACCAATTCTGAAAAACCAACCCTGCGCTTTCGCCGGATGCCCCAGGCGATATAGCCCACGATGATCCATTCGAAAATCATGGTGATCACATAGAAATAAACCAACCCCGCATGTTTGGCTGCATGAGGCTGTGTCTTGGCGCCTCCCATCGAGAACACAATCAGCAGCACGATCAGCGCGATGGTGTGCCAGACTGGAGCAATCAATTCGTGCTGCCTGGGTTGGGTCTGCGGAACGGGAGTAGTCGCGTCCAATGATCCTCCGTGAGCGGGGAAAGCATCCGATGCCTTCGACGCTCATCCAACTAGTTAGAGCAGCGTGTTAAACACGCGCTTGCCCGCCATCTTATAATGTCGCGTCCCGGCGGTATGACTAACTTTTGTTAGTCACCATAGTCATGTGAGGTGTTGTCGCTATGTACAGTCCTGATGACGTCGTAATCATTTCGGGTGTTCGTACTCCGATCGGCAAATTCCAGGGTTCTCTTTCCGAGTTAAGCGCGCCCAAGTTGGGCGCAATTGTGGTTCGCGAAGCAGTGAAGCGCGCCGGTATCAAAGATCCGGACCAGGTGAACGAGTGCATCATGGGCAATGTTGTTTCTGCAGGACTCGGTCAGAATCCCGCGCGACAAGCGGCCCTGTTCGGAGGCCTGCCACCCCAGGTTGGTGCTATGACTATCAACAAAGTCTGCGGCTCTGGCTTGAAAGCTGTGGCGCTCGGAGCACAGGCAATTCAAACCGGGAACAGCGCAGTGGTGGTAGCCGGAGGCATGGAGTCCATGACCAATGCCCCATACCTGCTTCCGCAAGCACGCAAGGGGTATAGGCTCGGCAACGCGCAGATTATCGATTCCATGGTGCACGACGGTCTGTGGGACATTTACAACGACTACCACATGGGGAATACAGGGGAGAACGTTGCGGAGAAATATCACATTACCCGCGACGAGCAGGATGAATACGCGCTGAACTCGCATCGCAAAGCCGTTGCGGCGATCAAACAATGCCATTTCAAATCGCAGATCATCCCTGTTGAGGTCCCCGGAAAGAAGAAGGGTGAGACCGTTCTGTTCGAGAAAGATGAGTCGCCACGCGAAGAGACGACGGTTGAAGCACTTCGCGCACTGAAGCCTGCCTTCAAGAAAGACGGCACCGTAACCGCTGGTAATGCGCCGGGTGTGAATGACGGAGCCGCAGCTGTGGTTGTCACCAGTTACCGCAAAGCCCAGCAACTCGGCGCGAGGCCGATGGCGCGCATTGTGGCTCAGGCGACCAGCGGAGTGGATCCGAAATGGGTGATGATGGCGCCGGTCGATGCCGTTCGTCAGATCTGGCGCAAAACCGGCTGGAAGAATGAAGAAGTGGATTTGTACGAGCTGAACGAAGCCTTTTCCGTGCAGGCAATCGCTGTCTCGCGAGAACTCGGTCTCGATCCCGAGAAGGTCAATGTGAATGGTGGCGCGGTAGCGCTGGGCCATCCCATTGGCGCGAGCGGCGCACGTGTGTTGGTTACACTGCTTTACGAGATGATCCGCCGCGACGTGCACAAGGGCATAGCCGCACTCTGCTTAGGCGGAGGCAATGCCGTGGCCATGGCGATTGAACGGTAGCGCTCTGCCGTGTGTCTGGCAGCCTTCATCTGAAATGGACCGGAGCTTTGGTTTGAGCATCTGAGCTTGAATGGAACTCCTACGCCATCAGGCTTTGCTATCCGAAGCGGACGGTACCTTCATCTGTAGCCGTTGCGGTCTGATTAATCCATCCGAAGATCAGCCGTGCATTCCCGTGAACGTGGAGCCCTCGAGCGACCCGTATCGTCGAGATGAAGAGGAAACAGCTTAATTGGAAGCAGTGATGGCTGCGGTTGCGGAAGAAGCGGCCAGCGGCAGGGTCACGGTAAAGGCTGCGCCGCCTCCTGGTGCGGGTTGGAATTCGATTTTTCCGTCGCTGGCTTTTACGATAGCCATGGCTACGCTCAGTCCCATGCCGACTCCGCGGCCCGGGCGCTTGGTGCTGTAGAAGGGATCGAAAATCCTGGGCACCACGTCAGACTCAATACCGGGGCCGTCATCTTGAAATGTCAAGCGAACACTTCCATCGCTATGACGCACGCGGATGCGAATCGTTCCGCGATCGCGCACTTCGCGAATCGCCTGTTCGGCGTTAACAATGAGGTTCAGGAACACCTGCATGAGCTGGTTGGCGTCACCCTCAAACGGTGGGAGGGAAGTGTCCGGGATGAAGTCCACGGTGATGTTGTTCATCCGCAGCGAGTACTGGTGCAGCATGAGCGTGCGCTGAATGAGTTCATTTGCGTTGACACGCGTTTTACCCGGTGCTGGCGGGCGCGAAAAGAACAGCAGGTTCTGCACGATCTCGGCCGCGCGCCGCACCTGCTGTTTCAGAAGCTGCAAGTGCCGCGCTGAGCTTTCATCAAGCTTTTTAGCGTCCAGCAGCTCCACTCCGCCCATAATCGCCGTCAGCGGATTGTTGAGTTCGTGGGCAAAGCCGTCGACCATTTGTCCCATCGCTGCCAGCCGCTCCGAATGCATCAGTTGCTGTTCCATCTGCTGAGCGTCAGTAACATCACGCAGTGAGGCCACTACGCCGACGGGCTTGTTTTCTGCGTCCAGTAGTTGGCTGGCACTGCAGCGTAGCCACCGCCAGTTGCCATCGCGGCGCGCCGCCTCGAACTCCGTCGTACCTGCTTCGATGTTTCCGGACAGCACATCGTTCAGCAACTGCACCAACGCCGATGTGTGAGCATGGACGTTGAATATCTTGCCGACCAGTTCTTCCGGAGCGAACCCCAGCATTTCCCGGACACGTGAACTGGCGAATGTGCACCGGTATTCGTGATCGAGCGCCAGAATTGCGTCAGGGAAGCATTCGATCAGCCTCCGGTTGAATTCTTCCTGTTGCTGCAGGCGTTTTTCGATCTCGCGCCGTCCGCTGATGTCCACGAGCGTTCCCTGGAAGCGCACGATGTTGCCTTCCATGTCAGAAATGGCGCGGGAAGAATTCAGAACCACAACCACACTGCCGTCTTTCTTCCGCAGTCGCATTTCACGGTCACGCAAAGTTCCCGCGCGTTCCAGTTCTTTCATCAGCATCTGCCGATCAGCAGGGTCGACATAAAGGTCGGCCGCATTGGAGGCGAGGAGTTCCGTCTTACTTGCGAAGCCGAGCATGCGCACCATCGCCTGGTTTGCGTCCAGAATGCGGCCGGCGGGCGTAGTGAAGTAGACCGCCTCGTGCAGGGTTTCGAACAGTTCCGTAAAACGCGATTCGCGCTCGCGCTGATGGGTAACGTCACGCCCAAGAATGCTAAGGCCACTAACCGTCCCGTCTTTGACGATGGTGTTGACGGTGCAATCGAAATATCGGATTTCTGTCTGGCCTTTGAGGCGAACTTCCGCGCTGCCTTCCCAATGCTGCCGCTCCAGGATCCGAGGCAAGATCTGAGTCGCCTCATTCGAGTCGGGCCGGTCAATAAATTCATCAAGACGATGCCCGATAAACTTCGGGAACGGCACCTGAAGCATGTTGGCGAAAGCCCGGTTTGCGGCGTGCACGGTGCCATCCAGGCTTATAGACAATGCGATGTCATCAATGCTGTCGACGAGATCTCGAAATCCGCGTTGGGATTTCTGTATCACCTGGGCCAGTTGCTCGAGCTGATATTCAGTAGCCGGCGCAGCGGCCGCCTGCTGCATGCCTCGTACTTCGCCTTGCAGCGCGGCGATCTGTCGACGCTTGCCGGCTACAAATACGGCGAATGCAAATACCAGCAGGACCGTGACGATGGGAATAAGCCTGAATAACGAAGACGTCGAACTGAAGCGCTCCCACGAGGCCGCTCCCACCCCGGTAGCCAGCAATGCGACGAACAATAGGAGGTAGCGCCAGAGCTTACGCTCTTCGCCCTCCAATTGCTGCAATCGTCGGCTTGTTTCTGACTGCGGGCTGGTTTCCTGCTCCATCGGCGCACCAATCTCTCGGCGAGGGGTCCGGAACACGTGGCCAGATAGTATGTTCCGGGATCACGCGAATCAAGTGTAAGTAGCCCAAATCTCACCTTACTGCGGTACATGTCACATGGCGTGGCCAGCAGATCACTGAAATGCCACCTCCGTAATTGGTATACTCGCGCGCTTTTAGCTCTCTGGGTAAGGGATTTCACGGAATGCTCTATAAAATGCGCAGCGCGGCCGTTTATGGGATTGATGCCAATGTGGTAGATGTCGAAGTGGATGTCTCCGGAATCAAGACCAATGACGAGCGCTTTACGACCGTTGGCCTTCCCGACGCGGCTGTCCGGGAAAGCCGCGACCGCGTGAAATCTGCTCTCAAGAACTGCGGTTACGACATTCCGCCCTGCCATATCACCATCAATCTGGCCCCGGCAGACATTAAGAAGGAGGGTTCCGGTTTCGACCTTCCGATGGCATTGGGAATTCTGGGCGCCTATGGCGGACTCACAATTAGATCGGCAGACGACCATGTGCTCGTTGGCGAGCTGTCGCTCGATGGCACTATCCGGCCGGTCCGCGGGGTTCTCCCCGTCGCAGTCGCCACACGGGCCAACAGGATCAAAAACCTCATCGTGCCGGAAGCAAATGCCAATGAAGCTGCCGTAGTCACCGGAGTGACGGTGTATCCCGTCAAGTCGCTCATGGATGTGGTGCATTTCCTGAACTCGGGTAACGGGCTCCAGCCTGTAAAGATCGATAGCCTGGCACTGCTGAACAGGGCACAACAATTCGCCGTCGATTTCAAAGATGTTCGAGGCCAACTCACCGCCAAGCGCGCGCTGGAAGTTGCCTGCGCCGGCGGCCACAACATCCTGATGATCGGACCTCCGGGGTCGGGCAAGACCATGCTGGCCAAGCGCATCCCGACGATCCTGCCGCCGCTGACCTTCGAGGAAGCGTTAGAGACCACCAAGATTCACAGCGTCGCAGGCATCCTTGACGCCGGCACTGGGTTGGTCGGGATGCGTCCCTATCGTTCCCCCCATCACACCATCTCCGATGCAGGCTTGATCGGCGGCGGTGCTGTTCCTCGCCCAGGCGAAGTTTCACTCGCTCACAATGGCGTGCTTTTCCTCGACGAGCTACCGGAGTTTCCCCGCAATGTACTCGAAGTCATGCGCCAGCCTCTCGAAGATGGGACGGTATGCATAGCTCGTGTGGCGATGTCGCTCACATTTCCCGCGAGGTTCATGCTTGCCGCCGCTATGAATCCTTGCCCCTGTGGCTATTCCGGGGACCGCACACGCGAATGCCATTGCACGCCCGCAATGATCCAGCGCTACATGTCGAAGATCAGCGGGCCCCTGCTCGATCGCATCGACATCCACATCGATGTGCCTGCCGTGAATTACAAGGAGCTTCGCGGCAACGCTGCTCCAGAGGGTTCCGAGCAGATTCGCGACCGCGTGGTTCGTGCGCGTGAGGTACAACTGAATCGCTTCGCGCAAGCAAAGGAACGCATCTACAGCAATGCCCAGATGAGTTCCCGCCAAATTCGTACTTATTGCGATTTGTCGACGGATTGCGAACGCCTGCTGGAACGCGCCATCACTCAGCAGGGACTCAGCGCGCGTGCCCATGACCGCATCCTCAAAGTCGCACGCACTATCGCAGATCTCGAGGCCGCACCGCATATCGAAGCCAAGCACATTGCCGAGGCTATTCAGTACCGCACTCTTGATCGCACCTACTGGGCGTAGGCAATCCTCACACAACCTTCGGTTTGTTGTCTCTCATCTCTTGTGAGACTCTGTTTCAGCGTGATTTCACAGTGAGGGACAGTATGATTCGCAAAACCCTGCTCTTGTGCCTGCTGCTGACCGGCGTAGCCGTTTGTGATCAAGTGCAGTTAAAAAACGGCGACAAGATCACCGGCAAAGTCGGTAAACTCGACTCCGGCAAGTTGACCATTAAAACCGACTATGCAGACGATGTAACCATCAAGTGGGCTGCGGTCGAAAAGGTCACTTCCGATACGCCCATCTATTTGCCCGGACCGAATCAGAAGACGCTTGCAGTGAATACTATCGAGCGCGCGGACAATGAGGTCATCGTCTCAGGCACCAACACCCCCGAAACACGCATTGCGGCCGCCGATGTGACTCAATTTCGCGGCGAACCGGAGCAGAAGGCATACGAGCATTCGCTGCATCCGGGAATCATGCAAGACTGGGTGGGTGGCTTTAACTTTGGACTGGCGTTGGCGCGCGGCAACAGCCAGACCACGAACATCTCCTCGGGATTGAATGCCTCACGCGAAACCCTGCACGACAAGATTACGGCATACCTTACCTCCGTGTACGCCACGGATGCGATTCTGAACACGACCACATCAAATGCAATCCATGCCGGTGCGCGTTACGATCACAACCTCACGAAGAAGCTGTTCGCATACGGCAGTGCTGACTTCGTCTACGATCAGCTGCAGGCTCTGGACCTGGGCTCCATTATCGGTGGTGGCTTTGGCTATCACCTCATCGACCGCCCCACAGAGACACTGGATATCCTCGGTGGCATTTCCTGGACGCGGCAGGCCTACACCGGAGGTGTCGTGGATAGCTTTCCCTCAGCTCAGATCGGTGAAGAGTTCACCAAGCATCTTTTTGCCAATACTGATCTTACGGAGCGTGGCTTCTTCTATCCCGATCTGACGAATTCCAGTCAATACAACGCCGCCCTTGATGCTGGCTTGACCAGCAAAATTTACAAACGACTTACCTGGAATGTGACATTCAGCGATCGCTACACCAGTTATCCGCTGCCAGGAAAGAAAGATAATGATCTCATCTTCAGCACCGGACTTGGGATTGCTTTTGGCACTCCGGCAAAGTAGTTCTGGCTCATGGAATGAAATCAGACCGGCGCAGTGAGTTCTGCGCCGGATCACCTAAGCGACTCGTTGTACGAGCATCAGTGTTTCGTCGTCGAACGCCGGAGCCCCTTCGCGGAAGGCCGTCAAATCCTCGATGCAGTCTTCCAGCAACCGGGCGGTTCCCGCTTCGCGGCACCGGAAAATGAGTTGCGTCAACCGTTCCAATCCATATTCTTGATCTTTGGCGTTCACCGCCTCGGAGATGCCATCCGTATAGAGCAGAACAGCGTCGCCTTTGGACAACGTGAACCTGGTTGACTGAAACTCCTGGTCCGCAAACATGCCGAGCGGCATTGCCGACGCCTCGACCACTTCTACGCCTTCCTTCGTGCACACCACCGCTGGATTATGGCCGGCATTGACCAGTTCCAATCCGCCATCAGGAGTCACTTTGCCGGAAATGAGCGTCGCGAATTGCATGGGTAGCGTACTTTCGGAAAATACGCGATTTGCCCGTTCCACCATCTGCGAGAGGGGAATTCCCAATGGAACCAGCGTCCGAAACGTCGCGTTTAAATTCGCCATTAGCATTGATGAGGCAACACCTTTACCCGAAACGTCTCCCAGAAGGAAGTAAAGGGTCTCATCCGGCCCGGAAATCAGATCGCAGTAATCACCGCTGACCACCCCAAACGGGCGGTAATGGTACGCAACGTTCCAGCCGTCCACCCGCATGTTCCGCTTTGGAAGCAGCCGCATCTGTATCTGCGCGGCCAGCTCCAGGTCTCGTTCCAGCATCCGTTGCTGCTCTGGGGGCAAACACTCAAGACAGAACCTTGCCAGCGGATTGGTTAGCAGTTGCTCGTCTTCGACGCTTCCATGGCAGTGCTCGCACACGCCGAATGCGCCGTGATCGATCCGCTCCAGCGCGAGATCCACTTCTTTCATCAGGCGCACGAGCTGCGGTGTCTGGATTTCCGGCTGAGCCTGCTCCAATTGTTCCCGGCGTCGCAGAAGCTGAGTTTGCACCACTCGCCGCAAGCTGGTGCCGTTTTCGGCTGGTGAGGCAGGAACCATCGGGTCCATTTTGGGAGCTGTTGCCATTTTCAATTCTCCTGGCGAGACGATAGGCTCCATGTTGTGAGGAATCTATCCCCTAATTGATGGCAAATCAAAAGTTTCGTCGCAGCTTATTAGGTTGAAGGGTGATCCGATTCCGTATTCGGTCAAGCCGGTATCTGCACAATATTCCCTTGCAATTCATTGACTTAGTCGCTAGCCTATTGACGTATATTTAGCAACTTTGGTAAAGCTGCTTGCATCTATATTTTGTCGATCGACCTGCATTCCCTGGAAACTTCCAACTACAAATGCAAGCCGTGAGGCGGTCGTTGCGAGGCGTGCCGCATCTTTTGTTGCAGACCCGGGTTGAAATCCGTTAGGCCCTTTCTAGCCTCGTAGTGATCATATAAGGAGACATCTTGAAGACCATGCGCTCTGATCTCGTATTCGATGCTTTACATACGATGAGAAACCGGTATATGCTTTGCCAGCTAGCCTCCAAAGCTACCCGTCGGTTCCACCGTCCCAATACTCGTATCCAGGAAACTATGAACGAGGTCTTGGAGAAGATCGCGGTTTCGCCGAGCGAAGACGTGATGCGGATTCCCGAAGGAGCTCCCGAGGCGCAGAAGCGGGCTGCCTAACCAGCGCTTTTCCAGGCGCGCCCAATCCCGCTCGGCGCGCTTCAAGACTCAGTCTAGAAAGACCCCCCTTTTTGAAACACATTCCCCGTAGGTGAACATGACCATAGCAGAACTGAAAGAAAAGAACATAACCGAGCTAACCCGCATAGCTCGTTCGCTGGACCTCCCCGGTGCCAGCGGTCTGCGCAAACAGGACCTGATTTTTAAGATTCTTCAAGCACAGAGCGAAAAAGAGGGCCACATTTTTGCGGAAGGTGTACTGGAAATCCTGCCCGACGGCTACGGATTCCTGCGCTCTCCCGATTACAACTACCTGCCTGGCCCGGACGATATTTATGTGTCGCCCTCCCAGATCCGCAAGTTTGACCTGAAAACCGGCGACACCATCAGCGGCCAGGTCCGCCCGCCGCATGAAGGCGAAAAGTACTTCGCACTGGTGAAGATCGAAGCCGTCAACTTCGAATCTCCCGAAGAAGCGCGTAATAAGATTCTCTTCGACAACTTGACTCCCCTGTATCCGCAGGAGCGGA
The DNA here is from genome assembly GCA_021324365.1 of Terriglobia bacterium. Lineage (GTDB taxonomy): Bacteria > Acidobacteriota > Terriglobia > Terriglobales > Acidobacteriaceae > JAJPJE01. Next base: position 9,844 of record JAJPJE010000088.1, read on the forward strand.
TCAAGCTGGAAGTCTCGCGTGAAAATTCCAGCGCGCGAGTTATGGATCTGCTGACGCCTGTCGGCAAAGGCCAGCGCGGCCTCATCGTCGCCCCGCCGCGGACCGGAAAGACCATGCTGTTGCAGAATCTGGCGAACTCGATCACGACTAACCATCCGGAAGTCGTGTTGATCGTGCTGCTTATCGATGAGCGCCCGGAAGAAGTCACCGACATGCAGCGCTCGGTGAAAGGCGAAGTCATTTCGTCGACCTTCGACGAGCCGGCCGCCCGCCACGTTCAGGTCGCCGAAATGGTGATCGAGAAGGCAAAACGCTTGGTCGAGCACAAGCGTGATGTAGTGATCCTGCTCGACTCAATCACACGCCTGGCGCGCGCCTACAACACCATCGTTCCGCCCTCGGGTAAAGTGCTCTCCGGCGGCGTGGATTCCAACGCGCTTCAGCGCCCGAAGCGGTTTTTCGGTGCGGCTCGCAATATTGAAGAGGGCGGCTCGCTGACCATTATCGCCACCGCGCTGATCGATACCGGATCCCGCATGGACGACGTGATTTTCGAAGAGTTCAAGGGCACCGGCAACATGGAAATCATTCTCGACCGGAAGCTGGTCGACAAGCGCGTGTTCCCGGCAATCGACATCCAGCGTTCCGGCACGCGTAAGGAAGAGCTGCTGATCCCAAAGGAAGACCTGGCTCGTATCTGGGTCCTCCGCAAGGTGCTGAACCCGCTTTCGCCCGTGGAAGCTATGGAACTGCTCATTGACAAACTCGGAAAGGCGAAGAGTAACAGCGAGTTCCTGTCCAATATGAGCAGCCTGTAGAAGTTTGTAGTGCGGGCGCTTTCGCCCGCGCTGTTCCGCGCAGCGAGGATTTAGGCTTCGTTTTCGAACTGACGTTCAGTTCCGATCGAAGGTGATCAAAAGGCCTGGGCCAAGCCCAGGCTTTTTGTTTCTCGTTTTGATTTGGGTAGGGCGGACAGTCCTCTCCGCCTGATGTTCCTAGACCGCAACTCCCAGCACCGTGGCGGTGCATTTTGCACGATGATCGCGTTCACGCTCCAGGAGCGTGTCCGTCACGCTATCCACGATGGTGTGACCGCACAAGTCGCAAACAGACTGGATGAGAAGGCGGTCGCCTTCGCGTACGAGGGTCCGCGTATAGTTGGGAACTGGCATGGCTCTGTGCTAGTCCTGTGTTTTTGACCTTAGTACACCAGTACATATCACGCCGATTTCCTGGTTTCAAGCGCATGATTGTTAATGTTTGTGAAGTGTTTCCCGGTATCGAGAAACATGTCAATAGCCCAGAAAGCGCAAATTCCGCCTAAGACTCTCATTTTCATCGGTCAATAAATCCGGAATAACTGTCAGGCAGCTCCGCCTTGATTTGCAAGAATAGAAGTAGGAGATGCAGACTTCTCTTGCAGGCCCGAGTGCCTCTAACTGCTTCATTATGCGGGACGCTGGGACTAACTGGTTTATTATGCGGGACAGCTTATCTGTCCCGGAGCTAAGTCGTTTATTTTGCGGGACACACCCCGGCCCCTCCCCCTCCCCCTCTCCCGCAACGAGGGACCTGATACAGTGCTTCACGCGCCCATGACTTTGATCACCAGCCGTTTCGGCCGCTGTCCGTCAAACTCGGCGTA
>JAJPJE010000087.1 GCA_021324365.1 Terriglobia bacterium
CCCCGCGCAAAAAGGATTGCGCGAGCGCGCGTTGACCACAGGTACAGGCGGCAATCACGCCGGCCTTCCCTGCGCAGTGGCTTTACGGCTTATACGCGCTCTCCTCGGTGAACCCTCTCGTTTGCCACCGTCGTCCGCGCGCGACCTTTGGGATAGCGCGAGAACTTGACGCCAGAGCTTTGGGGCGCCAGGACCACACGATTTCGCCGTACGCGGAGCGTGCCGCTCGTCGAACGGCATCCCAGCGTCCACCGCATTCCAGCCCGCGTCCGTGACGATCGCGATACGCCCCTCGATTCTGGGCTTGAACAAAACGGGAACATAAGGGAGGATTGGGAGCGGGTCAAGAGGGTGCACCAGACGCCGGATCTTTGCGGCGCAGCGCTTCCGCAGGCGATGCGTTACAATGCGAAAGCTGAGTGGTCCGCCGTCTCCGATCGCTGCCCGTACGCGCTGCCGATTGGGGTAATGCGACCTCGACTAGTTGTGGCGAATGGGACGGGATGGCCGTTACTCGGTCAACCCCCAAGCAGGCGTGGAGACGTATACGCATCCGAACCGCGTCAGAACGGAAAGTTTAGCTGTCCGTCCGAGTCGGACATCGCATCGTGCTCTACAATGCGAATGCCGTCTCTAGTGATTGAGACGGTGATTTTGGCCCCACTTGTGAGGTTTACTAGGTTATCAGCGCCTTTTGCGGCCGCAGCAGAAAAGTTGATGACGTGCTCCTTGCCCTTGCTTGTCACCAATCCGAGGGCTGACAGTGGAATGACCTTGGCTTCGATGGTCTCGTTTTGGTCCTTCCATCTGGGCGATGAGGTTTCCATGAGAACTACGTTCTGTTCGAAGCTGCCACGTGCGCGACGTTTCTCCTCGGCCGCGACCTGAACTGCCTGCCAATCGACACCGGTGGCCGAACAGAGCGCTCGCAAAACCTCCGTCAAGTCGGCGAGCTCAGCTGTTACTTCATCTGGGCTGCGGGCGTTCAACAATTCTTGCCCTTCTTCGAATAGCTTTATGACCAGTGCGGCACGTGATTCCGCTTTATCGATTCTTGCTTGCTCTACACGTTCACCATGTCCAAGAATTCTTGATGGTATTTCATCCCGGACGAGCTTTCGAAAAGTTTGCTTCTGACGAACTCTACTATGTGAGGGCGCCTGGGTACGCACTGAAATCCCGGCGCGCTGCAACATATAGAATGCGTGGCCAAGCACTGAGCCCGTCAACAGGACGGGGGCTTCAAGTATTGACGCCGCTTCGACAACCGCCTTGAGGAACTCATCATCGCGATACAACTCTGCCTGGGGTTGCAGCACAAGCACTACTTTGTCCTGCGCGGACTTCTTTACGTTTTCCAAGTCTCCAAAATTCTTGATGACGATTTTGCGCAAACCGGGCGCTAAGGAACTGGATGCGCTCTGGTGTGAAGGCTCGGGATTCATCATGAACCAAGGGACATCCTGTCCAACGTTGGCTTCCTCGGCCACGTCGCAGAACCACATGATCTGAATCGGCCGATTGAGTTTTTGAACTATTCTTTTGGTGTCGGTCGCGACTCTTCGGAGGTGATGAAGTCCGAGACTGCGGCTTCTGGTGAACTTCCTATTGACCTGAACCAAAGACCATTCCCCATCCGGCATCTCCTGGAGAAACTGTGGTTTGTAGGCGATGTACTCGGAAGAAGTGGCATTGCGACGAACATCAAACTCGAACGTGTCGTGTGGCAGAAATTGTAGACCGTCAGGCAACCCCCACAATGTGTCGACTAGTACGATCTGCTGATCTGGGCGTGCAACCGCCCACGCAGCTACTCGGGCTGGTATGAACTTATGCAAGATAAAGCAAATCTCACTATCGGATGCGCCTCGCGTCCTTAGTTTGCTCGCTGTATCTACTATGAATTCGACGGCCCTCGCGGAGGATACGCTTTCTGTTCGCGGAAGATTTAATTTGTCAACATGCGGTGACGTGCAATCGGTTCGGCAGACAGCGCGGCCATGGGTGATCTGCTCAATGTCAGCCGCCAAATCATACCCCCCTGAAATGGCTTCGAGAGCTTCCTCCGCCGTCAAATAATAGAGGGATGGATAAGGGTCTGTCCGTTCCTCGATGAACAGCTTTATCTTGTCAATCTTCGACCAGCCCGTTTGCGTTTTGGGGTCAACTCGCTTCCAAGGTGATCCGGACCGGGGTTTTCCAGCTGGCCTGCTATCAGTCTCTCTTAGAAGAGTTCTGGGATCGCAACCGGTATCGGCAAAGTCGTCTTCGAAATCGATTTGAAAAAGCCAAAGATTGCCGCTCACGAGTCCCCATTCCAAATGTGAGCGCCGACCGTGTTTCGTTGTCACCCATCGACAAACGCTCTTTAGCACGATCGTTAGATTCTTAGTGGTCTCCGATTTTACCTTGAGAGGCACGGAGACATCGGGCATCTCTGACCTTTGAGAATTGAAGCGATCAGCTGCTGGACTGGGAACCTCAATCTCCCACATCCAGTGATTTATCGATATAGCTACGCGCAGTTCATTCGAGACATGTCCGCGAACATCGCCACCTGCCAATGCTTGAACGACGACGGCCATGTCTCCGTCCCCGCCCTCGGTTTCGAAACTGTCATAGATTTGGTGGATGACCGTCCCGATACTATCGGGGCTGAAATCGGCCGGCAGTTCATAGGATTTGTAAGCGCCGCGGTCGCGCAGGGTCTCCGATACCGCGCTGGATCGAAGAATAAGGCCTCGCGGCCAGAGTTTTTGCCACGAGCTGCAGCAGTCAACGATTTGATGACCTACTTCGCGCAGCATCCCCTCAGGTCTAAGCGCGGCGAGCCAATCTCGGTAAAGTTCCGCACTCAGCACGACAAAGGGCGGAGTCCACGCCAGTGGTAAGGCTACGAGACCACACGCCTTTGACCCGACTAGATTCCGATCATAAAGCTGCTGAGATTGAGTAACTTGGTCGAGGGACGGCTTCAGCAAATAGCGCCCGAGGCGAAAAAAGGCGGTTAGCTGGGGGGGCGTCGCTGCATCAGTCATTTCGGGACGGTTCAGACTGGTCCGCCTTTTTTTGAATTCGGTCGTTCATGGTACCAAAGATATTGAAGGCAACTCTCTCCAACGCGGCCAGTGCATTGTCTGAAAACAGCCCGACGAAGAAGCCAAATGCTGCGGCCGTTGTGAGCCCCGTAAGCCAAGTGCGAGCAAGTATCGGCACAAGCCCTGATACAATCATCATTCCAGCGAACACCGCGAGTGTGCCTGACAGTGGTGGAACTGTGAGCCTCCAGATAATGCGGTCGCGGTGCCACTTCCGGTGTGCCACCGTGTGATACAGCCATTTGAGTGCAAAACTGCAACCGCCGCATACCCCGGAAAGAGCAATGGTCGCATACAATAGGAGAGGTTTGCTGCGTTCCACTGATCCAAAAAGGCCAAAAACAAGGCCGGTTTGCTCCCTGTACACCGCAAATTTCGCCAACAAGACAAGGCAAGCCAGCGCGCCGTCAGGATTCCAACGAGATACCAAAACTCGACAACTATCTGGACCCACGCCCCAAAGCTGTAGTTGCTGGTATAAGTCCCCGCTTCGCGCCCGTCAGTAAGACTGTCTAAATCTGTTCCGCTAGGCTGCGGATCGGGAGCATCAGGCTGCTTGCTCGTCACACCTAAGGGCAAAATGGTCGATTGTTCGCTGGATGTGCTCATAGTGCGGCCACTCGCGGTAATTCCACTCCTTCGGCTTTCCGGCTAGCGCGGCGAATTTCTTGCGGAAGTACTGCGATTCCGGTTTCAGAGGGGAGCCTACGTACGCCTCTGTTGAGGTTCGTATCAGGTAATACTCGCCGTCACTGGGAAGGGTGGACCAAGGGTCGATTTGATCCGCTTCAATCCACTCCACCGCTCGGTCTGCCAAAATGGCATCTACCAAGCGAAAGCCTGTGGGCACTATATGGAGATGGGCTTGATCCACGCCACAACCCACAAGGCTCCTCGTTCTGTCGGGACCGTGTTCGAAGTAGTGAACCTGAGGGTGAAAAGCCGCAAGAGAGTCTCCTATCGCTTCGCAGAATCGTAAGAAGCGAGCGCGCTCATGGGGTGGCAACTGCCGAATTGAGAGAAGTGGTTTCCTCGGAATTGCTAGCGCCCAGCCCGGGCAAAGGGATCCCAAACTTGGGACGACAGCGTACTTCCCGCCAGGCAGGAGGTCGACGTCGCATTTTTGGTTAGGCCCTTTGGTTTTGCCCTGCGTGATCCAGTCAAATCGGCTTTGCATGCTTGTGATCGCTTCTTAAGAACGGCGGTGCCCAGATATGGGGGACAGGATAGATGATTTCCAGTGTAGACAATAGAGAGCGCGATTTCGTAACGCCCCGTTTATTCGTACCCCGCTCGACTGAGTTCTGCTGGCCGCTGATTACCAGCTCGCAGGCTAGGCATTACAAATCGCGGGGTGTCAGGCAAAATATACCAGTGAAATCAATGATAACAAGTGCGGGGAACGTGCCCAGCCGACTGTACCGCCTACCCACAAGTGTGCGCAAAAGCTGTGGTGGGGCGTCCGGCAGTGAACGGCACTGGCTTCGAGCCTTTGCTTCGATCATCGAGTGCCTGGACTATCCAGCCGCGTCGAGACCTCCCTACTTCCCCGCCTTCCCCCCATCTCCCGGCAAGCTCGACAACAGCGCATGCAGCGTCATCAGCGTCGAGTGATCCGCAACCCCATCCACCCGCTCCGGCCGGAAGTGCCGCTGGAACGCGGTCACCACTTCCATGGTCGGTCCGTCATACTTGCCTGACACGGGCACGGCGTAGCCGTACTTGGCGAGCGCCATCTGCAGGTTCTTCACGTCGTCGCTGATGGTGCCGAGCATCAAGGCTTCGCCGCGCGCGATTGGCGCCGGCTGCACCCAGTGGCCGACGCCGGAATTGGCGAGGGAGTGCCAGGGGAATTTTTCGCCGGGGTCCTTCTTGCGCGCAGGCGCGACGTCAGAATGGGCGAGCACGCGGTGCGAGGGCACGCCACGGCGGAGCATGATGCCGCGGCAGAGCGCGATCACGGCGGCGATCTGGCGCAGGGGGAAGTCGGGATAGCCCCAGTCATGGCCGCGATTGACGATCTCGATGCCGATGGAGCAGGAGTTGACGTCCTCTTC
>JAJPJE010000108.1 GCA_021324365.1 Terriglobia bacterium
TACATTTGCGTGACGAGTGCTTCCAGCTGATCCTTCACGGTATGTCTCTCTTTCTAATCTGATTCCGTTACAGACTTATTTTCCCGCCGGCTTAGGACTAGGCTCGGGAGCAGTGGCAGGACTCGGTTTTGGTTTTGCCGCGTCTTGTGCCTGATCTTTTGCCCGATGCAGTACCTCGATACCTTCATGGACCCGGGATCTGATTTCCCCAGGGGTAAGCCAGGTTGCAGCTCGCCCGACCGCGAGGAAATAAGGTGCCATGGAGGAATTGCTCAACCATCTAGCACCAGGAGCAAAGGCAGCGGTCGCCAGACAAACCACGATCACTACCAGCAAGCCGCGCAGCAATCCAAAGACTGCCCCAAGGAACCGATCCATCCATTTCAAGCCTGCCTCACGGACAGCCCAGCTCGTGATTCTCCCGGCAATTCCCGCTAACAAAACTACTGCAATAAAAATGACAAAGAACCCGACTATATCCGCGACCCACCGGGGATTCACAGACGAAAGAAGGCTGTCTGAAATCCACGGGTATTCCCACGCCGCAAGGAGGAAGCCGACTACCGTTCCTGCGAGAGCGAAAGCCTCGGTAAAAAAACCTTGCGCCGCAGCCTGTGCACAGGAAAGCACAATGGCCGCAACGATCAACCAATCTGCCAAACTCACGGATCCAGCCCCTGAGCCGCTGTTGTTACTGCAACTGCGAGAGACGATCCAATTACTTACCTAATTCGCGTCCGGTCAACTTACGGTACGCGTCGACATATTTTTCGCTGGTTTTAGCAACCACAGACACAGGTAACGCTGGCGCAGGCGGTTGCTTGTTCCAGCGAATCTCTTCGAGGTAATCGCGAACGTATTGCTTGTCGAACGACTCCTGGGTAGCGCCTGGCTTGTACTGATCCGCGGGCCAGAAGCGCGAAGAATCGGGGGTGAGGACTTCGTCCGCCAGCACAATTCCTTCTTCTGTCTTACCGAACTCGAACTTGGTGTCGGCGATGATGATGCCGCGGCCCGAGGCGTAGTTCGCGGCTGTGCTATAAATTTTTAAGGTCAGGTCGCGCAACTTGGTCGCCAGGTCCTGGCCGATGATGTTCTGCATCTGCGCAAAAGAAATGTTCTCGTCGTGTCCGGTAGTCGCTTTTGTCGCGGGGGTGAAGATGGGCTCCGGCAATTTGTCGGACTCGCGCAAGCCGACAGGAAGCTTTATGCCCGACACGGAACCCGTGGCTTTGTATTCTTTCCACCCCGATCCGGAGAGGTAGCCACGCGCAACGCACTCGACTGGAAACATCTCAGCGCGGACTACGAGCATCGAGCGTCCACTTAACTGATCGCGATATTTCTGCAATTCGGGTGGATACTGGTCCACATTCGCTGTGACCACGTGATTTGAAACGGTCCCCTTCAGGAATTCGAACCAGAACAACGACATCTGGGTGAGAACTTTTCCTTTCAGTGGAATGCCGGAAGCAAGCACGTAGTCGAAAGCGGAGATCCGGTCCGTGGCGATGAAGAGCAAGCGGTCCTTGCCAATGGAATACACGTCCCGAACCTTGCCACTGGCGAAAAGTTCAAGGTCGGGGAAATTCGTCTTCAGCAGCGCTTCTTGAGATGTCTGAGTAGTCACAGTGGAATCAATCTTTGAAGAGTCGACGCACATTCTAGCTGGCTGCGCTGATTTGTCAACGCTGGTTATCACATTAGCGTGCTACACGGCTTCTCCGTCGAATGAAAACGAATTGACAATTTGTGAATTGCGCGAAACACGCATGAACAGCGGGCTTTAACGAAGAGGTGTGAGGAAAACGGTGCACAGTTTTGCAGCGATGAAGCAAAAATGCTTCATCACGCGCGCTTGCGATTCGTCAAGAGTCTGAGAAAATTTTCGAGATCGTGTTCTATCGAGAGCCGGAAGGAAAGAGACAGCCTCGGAGAATCATCCCCCGAGGCTGTCGCAGAAGCGGACGGTGGGTTAGAGATCGTCCCAGTCGCCATCTCCATCGCCACTGCTAAACAGATCCGTCATGACGGGCACGCTGGAATCGCAGGCATGATTCAGGCAGGGCAGCCCCAGTCCTGACTCAATGCTCTTCAGAGCGGAGAAGTGAGTGTAGAAGCGGCCACTCTGCACTCCATGCTTGCCGTAGTTCGTGTCCACGATGAACATCACCTGGTTGGTAATGGGCGCGATGCTGTAATCATTCTCGTCCCAGAGGATCACAATGGCATTGCGGCCATCGTGCCAGGCCGGGGAGTGCTTGATGGCCGTGACGATCTTCTGCACGGTGACATCGCCTCGATAAATCAACGCTGGATTCACGCCAGCCTGTGTGCCGGCGGTGTTGCCCGGATCGGGATCATAGTTGCAGAATGGTCCGGCATTGCCGCGTCCGTGCTGATCGTCGCACTGGTTCGGCGCGATGAAGGAGAAGGTCGGAACGTGACCGGAGCCGAGATCGGCATAGAGGCCGTTCGGTCCTTCGAAGCCGACCGTGTTCTTGAGGCTGTTTCGGGGATTGTTGCCCTCCTGCACGCTGCGGAAATAAGCGAACGGGTTGTGCTTCACTGCATACAGAGCGACGACATCGCTGGAAGTTAGTGGTGGGTTCTGGACCGGAAGGATTTTGCTGAAATCGGTGTTGTTGGTATAGAAACCATCGCTGATGTTAACCAGGTCGGCGCCGCTCAGCGGCAGGCTTTCCTGGTAGCTCTTCCAACTGCGGCCTGCTTCTACCAGTTGATCGGCGATGGTCTTGCCAGAGGTGTTCGGAGCAGCCGGAACGGACACGATCCCGTTGATGTCGAGTTCTCCCGGAGGTCCGCTGGTTTCGTTCGTGTAGTCGATCGCCGGCGTGGCCGCGTCAGTTCCAGTTCCGAAAATGGGGCAGATATTGGGACTGGCGGGAGTGTCCGTGTTCGCGATTCCGGACGCGAGATTCGTGGTGCAGGAGGTGTTGTGCCAGTCGGGACTGTTGTCGGAGCGTACGCCGAAATTGGAAGCACCAACAAACTCCAGGTAGTTCGTCAGGCTGGGATGACCGACGGCAAAATAATTCGTGGCCGAATTCGCCGACTTGGCCAGTTGGTTGATGAACGGAGCGTTGGGATTGTTCAGGATCTGGGCGTAACCATGATTCTCCATCATTATGACGAACACGTGATCGAGGTGGGGAACGCCTTTTGGCACAGCACCTTCGGCTGCAAACAAGCAACGGACGGCAAGAGTACTGCAGAGAAGCAGTAGGGCAGCGCTTCTTTTCATTGTGAATCACCTTTTGAACGAGATGGTCGAAGCGCCCATTCTCTTTCGGCGCGAGTTCGACGAGGTGACAGTACTCAGGATTGTTTATCCGCCTGTTAAGGCCCGATGAATAAACAATGACAGGCAGATTAGAGCTATGAGCGCGGTGAACTAAACAGTGAATTCGGCCAGTGCAACCCGCAGCTTGTGCGTAGCCCGGAAGAGCGTATTCTTCATCACCCCTTCCGAGGTGTCGAAGAAGCCGGCGATCGTTTTCAGGCGGAGGCCATGGTAGTGTTTCAGTTCGAAGACGATCCGCTCTTTCGGAGAGAGTTTTGAAAGCGCTCGGGCGACAGACTCACGCAATTCACGATTGATCAGCGATCGTTCCGGGCTTGCCAAAGGACGATGGTCAGGAAGGCGCTCCAGGGGATCCTGTTCCTCGCCATCCTCGGAGATCTCTGGCTCCGCAGCCCGGCTGCGGCGCTGATTGTAGCGGAGCCGATCGAGACACAGATTTGTCACAATGCGGTGCATCCACGTATAGAACGAACACTCGAAGCGGAAACTTGCCAGGTTACGGTAGGCGCGCAGAAATGCTTCTTGATAGATGTCCTGGGCATCTTCGCGGGATTTTGTAAGATGCATCGCCAAGCCGAGAACCGCGCGATCGTAGTTGCGAATCAGTTCTTCGAAGGCAACGGCATCTCCTTGTTGTGCGCGCCGAACCAGCGCCTCCGTATCGCCGCGGCCGTGGCTTCCATTGTCGGCTTTCGGGCGGCCCACGGGACGCAGGTTGTCGACCCAGTTTGTCATTGAGCGATTTCGAGCGAGTTCAGCCACGGGCATCTTGTCCTCAATCGACTGCACATGCGCTCTGAGAGCGCGTTAGTACTATCATTGCCATGTCGTCATCGCGACGCTGATTGACGGTAAACTCCTGTGCTGCTGCAAGCACGGAGAAGAGAATGTGCGCCGCTGATGTACTCAGCGACCGTTTGGCGGCGTCCAGGAGGCGTTCAGAGCCGAACTCAGATCCGGCAGCGTTGCGGCACTCCTCCACTCCATCTGAATACGCAAGCAGGGTGTCGCCCGGTTCCAAGTAAAGTTCTCCGCAGTGGAATTGCGCTTCCGGCACTGCCCCCAGCAGTGGGCCCCCGTCGAGCAACAACTCGAATCGTCCATCGCGACGAAGCACCTGTGCCGGTGGATGACCGGCATTGCACCATTGCAGCCGGCCGGTTCCCGTATCCAGTCTCGCGAGGAACATCGTTGTCAGCGGAACGTCGAAGGCAGACTCACACACACTATTGTTAAGGCCCTTCATCGCACTACCCGGGTCAGGCGAGGCAATAGTCATCTCTCGAAGTGCTGTGATTAGATGGGTGAACCACATCGCTGCCGGGAGTCCCTTTCCTGCGATGTCCCCGATTGCGAAGGCGAGTTCCGAGCCACATGGAAACAAGCTGATGAAGTCGCCCGAAACATGACGGGCGGGGAATAACTCGCTGGCAAATTCAAAATCTCCGCGTCGCAGCCGCCTCGGGCCGCAGAGTCGGCGTTGCATCTGTGCAGCTTCGAACATCGTCCGGCGAAGTTCGTCGCGTTCGGACACTGCGTCCGCTAGTTCGAACTGCAGAACACGCTTGCGGCGGACCAGATCCATCGAGGCTTCGGTCCGATCTGCCCGCGGACCCGGCTCGGCGCAGCGCCTGAAATAGGTACGGCTCTCTTGTGCTTTGCTCACAACACGCTCCTCGAACGTCAGCCGACAAACTTGTAGCCAACACCATGGACAGTAAGGATGAAGTGCGGTTCATCAGGCTTGGGTTCCAACTTCTGGCGTAGCCTGACGATATGTGCATCTACAGTGCGAGTGGTGGGGAAACTGTCGTATCCCCAGACTTCTTCAAGGAGTCGGTCGCGACTGAGAGCTTCCCCCGAGTGCGTGAGGAAATACTTCAGCAGGTCGAACTCTTTGGAGGAGAACTCGAGAGCTCTGCCCTTGCGCGAAACCTGGCAGGTCTTGAAATTCACCTCCACATCTCCGAACGTGCGGCGATCCTTATCTTGCGCGAGTGCAGGATTTGCCCGGCGGAGCACAGCCTTGACGCGTGCCAGTAGTTCGCGAATGGAGAACGGCTTGGTGACATAGTCATCCGCGCCGAGTTCCAGGCCCACAACCTTGTCGACTTCCTGCCCGCGGGCAGTGAGCATGATGATGGGTATGCCGGGACGCTTAGACTTCAGCTGCTTGCATACTTCCAGACCGCTCATGCGCGGCATCATCACATCGAGGATCACGAGATCGGGCGTCTGCGAAATCGCACGCTCGAGACCTGCGACTCCATCAGGAGCAGAGATGACTTCATAACCTTCAAACTCAAAGTTGTCGCGGAGCCCGGAAACCATGTTGGGCTCGTCTTCGACAATCAGAATCTTCGTCATGGCTAGTGCGCTCCGAAGTATCTTTAGGCCGAGGTTGCTTTGCTTGCTTGCTGATCTACTCCTACAGGCAATGTGATGGTGAAGGTGCTGCCTTCCCCGGGTGTGCTGTCGACAGAGACGTCTCCGCCGTGAGCTTTTACGATGTGGCGAACTAGGGAGAGTCCCAGTCCGCTTCCTTTGGTGTTATGGACTAGCGGATCACCGACCCGATAAAACTTTTCGAAGATTTTGTCCTGTTCCTGGGAAGGAATACCGATGCCGTGATCCACTACTTCGAGTTTTACGGAACCATTGTTGCGATACAGGTTGACGCCGATGAATTTGCGGTCCTGCGAGTATTTCAAAGCGTTGTTCACGAGGTTCACCAGGGAACGCGCAATCGCCTCGCGATCAACGCGCATTGGGGGTACCGGTTCAATGTTCTCCTGGAAAGCGAAGCCCTGTTGCTCAATCTGGTAGCGATAAGATTCGAGGGTGTTCCGAACTAATTCGCTGATATCCGTTTCGCGGAAATCGTATTCCTTGCGTCCGGCTTCGATCCGGGAGAAATCGAGAATGTTGTTGATGAGAGCCGTGAGGCGCTCGCTCTCTTTGCGAATGATCTGGTAGTACTCCTGGTACTTGTCGGGGCTGACCATCCTCCCCATTTCGAGCGTTTCGGCGTAAAGCCGAATCAGCGACAGCGGCGTGCGCAGCTCGTGTGAGACGTTGGACACGAAATCGGATTTCAGCTTGGCGAGAGCCATCTCTTTGCTCACGCTGCGATATGTGAGTACCAGGCCTCCAATCAGCAGCAACGAGAGTCCGCCAAGAATTATGAAATTAGTGCGCATGAAGCGATTGGCGGTCGCTGCAAAGGTGGTACCGCGCATCTTGATGGCAAGTGTCAGGTCTGGGAAGGCTCCCTCCAGATTGCGCTCCACTTCGGGTTCGCCATTGTCCCAACCTTCCGATGTAGCGATCGGTGTCCAATCGTGGCGGGCGTGCAACATCATCACCGGACGATTAGCACTGTCGGACGACTCGTTCGGACCGTTGCTAGTATTAGCGTCGAGCTGTTCAGGGAAAAATCGATCGTGCAAAAAGTCGGCATCGAACACCATTCCGCCGATAGCCTTCTGGCCCGTACTCGGATCGCTCAAAAGGAACAGAGCATACGACTGGTACATGTGCTGACCGTGGCGCATCGTCCAGTTGGCATCGAACATGTAGGGACCGCTTCTATTCCGGTACGTCAACTCTTTAACGACATCGTCGAATTCCATCTTGAACCAGCCGTCGGCCATCTTGCTGAAATTGGTACCCTCTTTCGCGAAGTCAGGATCGCTAACCCTGCCCGGCTGAGAGCGAAACGTTAATCCACTTGTAGGGCTATAAACGAACAGGTACGCCGCGTACGGGTGTGAACTTAGGATGCGATCCATGATTTCGCTGCAGGTATCGCCAGGCGCCGGGAGTTGGGTGCGAACATCATCCACGAGTTCGTACGCTCGTTGGTTCATGTGCTTTTCCGATATCGCCAAAACATGAGCGAAGTCGCGCTGGAGAAGGGCCTCAACGGCGTTTTCACGCTGAATGTTTCGCAGGTGCCAGATGCTTGCGATGATCAGAGCAGCGGCGGGTAGAGCCACAGCGAGCTCAAGTGTGAGCATCATCCGTGTTCTCTCGTTCCAAAACCGCTTTGGCTTCATTGGTCCCTCGCTGGCCCTGCAACTGCATCAGGGAAAATAAACGAAAGCATCAAAGCATGTGCAAAGCCGGAGTAAAAAGAAGTAAAAAGTTGTGAAATCATGGATTTGGCGTTACTGCCTTGGTCCGTCACTAACTACGACGGCGAAGCCATGGCGTTTTCGACATGTAGCTGGCTTTACGCAGACACTTTTTGCTGCTCTCGTACAAGCCCAGTTTACCTGCTGCCCTTGGGAGGGTTCTATCCGAAGATTGCGGTTGATGCCGGACTAGGATCCCAGCCACAGCAGGGGAACAAGGCCGCCGAGGGCGAGCAGCAATAGAAACAAGAAGCTTTGAACGCCGGTTTTACGGTCGGCAATGCTGTAGGCGTAAATGCCTTTAACGACATTGTTGCTCGCTGCTGCGATGACAACCGCGGCGGCAGCAACGGCCAGCGGAGTTAAGGTTCCGGCTGCCTGGGTCATGCCCATAATGAAGGGATCGACATCGGTGATCCCCATGACCGCAGCGAGTGTGTTGACGCCGGCCCTGCCAAGATGAGTGACTGCGAGTTGGGTAGCGACCAGCATCAACAGAAAGAGGCCAGCGAAGAGGAACGCAGCCAGCAACTCCAGCGGATTCTTTGGTTCAGATTCCCGCTTCAGGTTTTGAGCAGACGGATCTGTTCGTCTCGACCAGAGCCATCCGATGCCGACCGCTGCCCCTGCGAGAATCAGGAAGGGAACTGCCAATCTCGACATCAATTGCCGGTTGAACAGCGCCAGTAAGGCAGCCAGGCGCAGGTACATCATCCCGGATGCGATCAGAATGCCGCCAGAGAAAAGATGGGGTTGTTGCTCGCGCTTGGCTCGTCGCGACATCACAATCGTGGTTGCGGTCGAGGAGTAAGCTCCTCCGAGGATCGCAGCCATCACCAGGCCACCCTGTCCCCTCGTCAGTTTCTGCAGGACGTAACTGCCATACGAAATGGTGCTGACTGCGACCACGACCAGCCACGTCTTGAATGGGTTGATATGAAATTTCGTGAACTGCTGGTTCGGAAGAACCGGTAGAATCACGGCACTCAGCAGCAGGAACTTGGCAAAGGTGAGTATTTCCTCAGACGGGATGCGCGACGCTAATCTCTCCAGCGCCTGCTTGAGTTCAAGCAACAACAGGCTCGCAACACTAAGGGTGGTCGCGATCCAAAAGTGCTCGTAGTAGACGAGTGCTCCGACAAGGAAGGTCGCAAGCCCCGACATCTCTGTCGTCATTCCGGCAGGCTCGGTTCCTGTGACTTTGTGCCAGTACGAGACGACCAGGAACGCTGCAATCACAATGAAACCGGCAGTAAGAGGAAGCGGCTGTGAGCCCGCGAGCATAGCGATGGAGAAGCCGATCAGTCCTATAAGGGGAAAAGTCCGGATGCCGCCGAAGGCGTACCAACCGGCCGTGGTTTTGTGTTCCTCTCGCTCCAGTCCAATAAAGAACGATAGGAATAGCACCAGAAAGACCTTCACAGCTTCGGGTGGCAACTGTTTATAGAGTTCCACTAGAACGGCACCTCCGTTGCGGCGCAACGCTCAGCTTGCATGGCCACGCAGTGCACTCCTACTGGTTCGCAGTTCCAGTTTCGGCCTGCGCACAAATGCCGGAGTGTCATGATAAGTGTCGGCTCAACTGGCACACAGGCCAATTGTCACCTTGCATACCGGTAACGCAAGGTTTCGCGACTCGGGTGCCAATCTGTGTTGGCACCCTCGCTCGAAATGACACCTCCTGGAGTGCAATCTGGGTCGGTTGACGTGAGATTAATGGGAAACTCGCTCCATCGGATGAGCAAAAACCCTCAAAATGTCATTCCGAGCGACCGTGTGAGGTTCTTTTGCGATCCGGCATTTGGGATCGCGCGGACGGGAGTCGAGGGACCTTGTGTTTCCGGCATTCGGCGAGCCGCGGAGCGGCGGCAGACGATAGCCAAGCGCGCCCGCACTGGGGAATACGAATAAAAGCGCAGGAACCCCGGCGGCACGCGTGATCGATTGTTCTTTCCCACCTCGCCAGAAGGCACTCGACGAAAATTCCCGCAGTGGTCCGGAGTGTTTACTGATTGATAACACCACCCTCCCCCCTTCGCTTCATGACAGCAAAGGGTTTACGGGGCAGAGCGGCTGTACATATCGCATGCGGAAGGACTTAAGCCTCTTATATCGCATAACAAAGGAGTTAGGCGATGCTGTTCCCGCAATGAAACATCGTGCTAAGACACGAAAAGCTGCGGCGGGATGGGTCGCCACAGCTTACAAGTGCAAGGATAGTGATTTCTTTAAGACATGTCAACAAATATTTCAATTGCTCTAAGATAAGACTCTAGGACGCGGGTCGTTGTACCCAGGTTAGCCAAAACAAGGCGAGCCTTGGGGACATCGGGCGATGGCATCACCCGCGAAGTGGGCCTCGGTCACAGATATTCTCAATTGGCTGCACTACGCTAACTGTTTGCGAGAACCTCAGCGGTCTCACTTGTCATCACGAGCGCAGCGAGGGATCTGCATTTGAGAAAAGAACACAAATACTGGGTCTACATCATCGCGAGCCGCTCGCGCACGCTGTATACGGGTATTACGGACGACATCTATCGCAGGACTCTTGAGCACAAAACTGGCGAGACCGACGGCTTCACCAAGCGATACCACGTTAATCGGCTGGTTTATTTCGAGACCTTCAAGTACGTGAACAACGCGATCAGGCGCGAAAAACAGATCAAGAGTTGGGATCGTGCGAAGCGCCTCGCGCTGATTCATTCGATGAATCCTACCTGGCTGGATTTGGCGGAAGACTGGGGCAAGCCAGTTCAACCGCTGAATGCAGATCCCTCGCGGACTGACGTCCGCTCGTGATGACAAAACGGGAGCTTTGACATCACCAATGTACATATACCCTCATCAACGATTTCCCCGGCTGACCGCCCTAGCTTGATTCTTCGCGAGAACCAAACCGGCTCATTTGTCATCCCGAACACAGCGAGAGCACGCGCCGATGCACGAGCCGCGAAGCGGCGGCAGATGATAGCCCAGCGCGTGAGCGCTGGGAAAACAGGCAAAAACGATCACGAGCCCCGGAGGGGCGGCACGCATGCGGAAGGACTTAAGCCTCTTATCTCACATAACAAATAACTTAGGCGATGCCGTTCCCGCGATGAAACATCGTGGTAAGAAACGAAGAGCTGCGGCGAGAGGCTCGCCACAGCTTATAACTGCAAGAATAGTATATTCTCAAAGATATGTAAACAATTTTGTTAATTGCAATACGATAAGCCTTGTCAGACCGATCTGACGGTGTTCAGGGCACCGGGCTAGTCTGCTTTCAGGGAAATATCGGGGCAGGGTATCAACATTGGCGGTCCACCCGGCTTCTTTACAATTGAAGTCAAACACACTTCAGTGTGATGAAAGTCGTCAAATTGCCCGAAATATGCGATACATCCTACGACGGTGTGACTCGGTGGCGTATCAATGTCAATAAAGACATTCCGTGGTTGTGGAGCAAGCGAAATCGAACTTCCGGGAATAAGATAGGTTCCAGGTTCCGTCTTCTGTTTGGCTCTATCGCACATCGTTCTAATAGATTTTCTGCTCATATTTTCGATGTTGATCGGGGAGAATTCGTATCCCACTTTGATAGCAGGAACACTGCCGACATTTCTGATCGGAAAAGACAAATCGATCACGCTATTACCGGCTTCGATCGTCGGTTCAGGAGCCAGCCATGGTCGCTGAGTGAGACGTATTTGTTCTTTCATCATGCCGACTTGGTTTTGGGCAGAGCGCGATTGCTTCTTCAATTCCGCGAGTTGAGCATTGAGTCGCTTCGATGTCTGCGCAGAATCAACGGCGGAAGCCCCCATTTGAGCGGTAATGAGTTCAGTTTGGGCCGTCATCTGACCAAGTTGCTCTTTGTAAACCCACAACGTGAATATCAGGGCGACGAGTGTCAGAAAATTGAGACCGATTGCCCATCGTTCTGCTTGTCGGAATTCAGAGGCCAATTCCTTCGCTACGTTCCTGTCCTCCTTGGGGCACTTGCTGGACTGTGCTCGCACTTCATCTTGTGTTGCAGTAGGGCTAGGTGGAATATCTGTAGCAGGATAGTCATCGGTCGTTTTGGCTGGTGCTGTGCCATCGCCATCGTGTGGCATGCAGTCGATTCCTAATAGTCTATTGTGAAGAAACAAGCAGAATACAAACAGGGATCAAAGGCAAGAGATAACTTTGAGAACGCGATGAATCAAATTCTTAAGCCCAAGAGCAGTGCGCTTTCCAGTTAGTCGTAAGGGCTGTCACTTCTAAAGTTATCTCAATTATCGTGTCACATATCCGATAGATAGTGCGCTGGTGCCCCAGGTTCGCGTCCTGCTGTTGGACGCTAACCTGGGAGAGGGATGCGATGTTAGAAATCCCCAGGTTAGCCAAGCGAAGGCGAACTTGGGGCACCGATTTGGCCTTTTTTAATTTCCTTTGTCACGGTTTTCTTCCAACATCGATTCGTATGACCGGGGAGCTCCCGGCGACTACATTTACTTTGACGTTCCCCTCTTGTGGAGGGCTGAGAGTTGCCGTCAAGAGTTGCGCTAGTTCGACGGCAGCAGCCACCGAATTTGGCAACTGGTCAACTGGTTCAGACTGAAGCACCGCAAGTGATTCCGAAGAATCGATGGAAATTCTTATGCCCGATGCGAGAGCTTGCGGAACCGCAAAATCTTGGTCAGTGACCTTGCCTGCGAAAAACGTATCCCATAGCTGAGAGAGTGAGCATCAGTAAGGGGAGACGAAAATGACGAACTCAAAGCGAGCGCGATACACGTTGGAGTTCAA
>JAJPJE010000023.1 GCA_021324365.1 Terriglobia bacterium
AAGGTGGGAGAACTTCAGATGGGCTGACTTAGCTCAGAGAACCTGAAAGAGGAGAAGATGGTAACCAACTCTGTTGCCAGTCTATCACCTTTTGTACAAGTTCAGCTGCCTCCTAGCTTGCTGATGGATTACGAACCGGTGCGGGCAACCTTGAGTTTTGACAAGCCGCCCAGATAAGCCTACGATGACAATTGAGTGAGCAGTTTCTCTCCTCTTTCAGATTCCCTGAACTAAGTCAGCCCATCTGAAGTTCCTTCCTCTTAGCTCGAACACCGGTGCGTTTCTTCTGCAGTCCGTGAAAGGGCATAGTATGACGTCACCTCCGATTAAGACGGATGCGTCGCTTTTCTCTGAGGGAACGGTATTCATCCAGGAAGGCGTGATGTTGCCGGACGCGATGCGCATCGACACAGCCAGCTACTCGCGCGGGTGGCAGGTAGTCACCAACGATCAGAGAACCTTCGACGCGAGCATAGCTGCGGCAGGCTGGAACTTCTTCTTTACCGTGGGAAAGCTGGAGGGCATCGCCTTCGGGCGTTTGAATTCTCTCAATCTAAGCCGGGCCATGCGACGCATTCTGCGCCAGGTGAAGGAGCGAAACTTCAACGCCGTCCAGATAACTGGGATCAAGATCTTTAAGGCTCTGGGCCTCATTCGGTATGTACGAATCTCCGCTCATGCCCGTCACCTGCAAAAAAGTAGCCAACTCGATACTGACCAGCAGCGGAAGATCGCGCAGGAACAGTCTGCCTGGGCCGTGGGTTAGTTCGGAATGGTATCTCTGCACCGCAACACCAAAATGGAATCAAGGAGATTGTCATGGGAACAATGATTTTGAAGTGCACAGCGATTCTGACTCTAGTGCTTGCTACTGCTCTGAATCCGACGCAAAACCTACAGCTCTTACTTGGAATTGTAGTCTTTACAGCCGGAATAGCCGTAGCCGCCCAGGCGATGCGGGCGAAAAAGTATGTGTGGGCGGCAGTTTTCGCCGGCATGGCCCTATTTTTCAATCCGATCTTAGTGATCCAGTCGGCGTATTCCAGACATATTGCGTTCAACATCGCTTGTGTGGCGGCGTTCGCCTTGTCGTTATTCCTACTCGAAAATCTTCCCCGGAAAACGGTTGCGTCGATCATCCACCAGAATTCCGATAGCGAGTCGTTATGAAGACGGCAGCTCTGTGGGTAACCCATCGAGGAACTCAGACCTTCGGGTCGGACGCACCCGCAGCGACGATACCGAACTTGCAAAGAATGTTGGAGTCTATCGTTATTTCGAATTGGAAGGACGTCATGCCTGAGATGCAAAAAGGAATGGTCGACGTGGAGTATCGCCTCGCTCCCGACCATTCGCTCGAATATTTAAGGCTATGGGCAAGTTCGCGCTGGGGATTCAGTGACTTGATCTGCCAATATTCGATGTTTTGGCATTGGTCGAGTTCGAAAGAAGTGACTTTCGGCCCGGGCTACGGATCCAAGCCTCTCGCAAAGGTTTTGGATTACGTCATAAGGAATGCATCAACTTTCAGAGATACATCGGGGACTGCGAATGGATTGGTTCACATCTATCCTTCGACTGAAGGAGAACGTCAATCAGCCGATCGGTTCATTGCCTCTGCGCGCGGGCGGTCGGTCAGCTAGCGAAATCTATTGAACGACTTCTGGTTTTACAAATGAGCTTCTCTTGCGGCGCGAAGAAACATTTGTCTGTGGCGGAATCTATTACACCATCTACGATGCCGTTACTTCCCAGTCAACCGGAGGAAACTGCCGGGTGGTACCACCCTTTTTCCTCGTGCTCTGACTTCGGCCGCACGACAGACACATTGCTCCCACCTGCCTGATATCTGTCTCTTTCGATATTTCATTTTCACGCACGGCAAGAGAGCCGGCTATAACCGGGCCAGCGCACACCTCACAGGGGTAGGCACAAAGATGAAGATATTGTTTTCTCACGGAAATCCTAGAGGCTCTTACAAAAGGTAAAGTTGGCAGTTCAAACTGTCTGTTCACAATTGCTCTGTTCCGGCGGCTTCTCCGACCAATGACGAGACGACTGAGGTACCTGGGAGTGTTTGGCAAATGTGCGCATTAACTTCAGGGGTCCCTCGGCAGAGTCGCACGTTCGGGCATAGCGGTACGACTGAAGCCACCCATTTTCAAGGGAATTTGAAATACGGCTCAATGACTCGGGGATCGTTCCAGAAACTCGCCGCATTCCAGGCAGTATGGCTGGTAACGCGAAGTGATCCGCCCGCAGAACGGGCACATTCTTTGCGAGCTACCGCGCCTATCCTCTGGCGTTAACAGCGCAACCAGGCGCGCGAACGAATAGGCAATCAAGTCGAGTCGCCGGCGAATGTATGAAGCGTTTGAATCCATGACCTGCAGTCCTTTGGATCGCAATTGCTAGCGTCGTTGGGCATAGGTATTGACGCTGTTGTAAACGGCCGAGATCCTCAGCACCTTCAGGATGCCATGGAAAACGGTGAGATTCTGAGTCAGATTGCTCACTCTGGCCGTTGGACCTGACTTCTATAAACATTCTGACCATAGAAACTTTCGGAACAAGTGAGCACTTCAGACCAGCCCTCCTGCCTTGAACTAGGCCATGATCGATATATAGAAAAAGGGCCGCTTCCCACTGATTTGAAGCAATGTAATCACCAGAAAAGGTAGAAATGTGAAAATGAATTTTCGGAAGGGTCTTTGGACTCAAATAGCCCTGCTCTGTCTGTCGCCCATTCTGCTATTCGCTCAGACCCCTGATCTTGCGAAGAACTTGTCCAATTGTCAGGATGGCTACGAACCCTGCGATCGCGCGAAGCTAACGCCCGCGGAATTAGAGGCCGTGGCGCTCGCCGGCCACCTCCGGAACCTCTCGAACTGCCGAAGCGGACTCGACACCTGTGATCATTCGAAGCTCAGCGAGCAGGAGGCCGCTGCATTGGCAGTCGCTGACCACCGGCGAAACCTTTCCTCGTGCAACGACGGAATAGAGCCCTGTGACCGCTCTAAGCTGACTCCCGCAGAAGCTCGTGAAGTTACGCAGTCGGAACGCCAACATAATCTTTACGCTTGTAAGAACGCAATCGGCGACTGTGATCGGTCAAAGTTGACTCCGTCGGAAATCGCAGAAGTCGACGAAGCAAAGCGACAGAGTAATGTTTTCGATTGCGAGAACGGAACGGGATTGTGCGACTATTCCGCCCTGTCTCCTTCAGAAACGCGGGAGGTAAACGCGGCTGAATATCAGCGTAATGCTGACCATTGTGAAAACCATTGGGGCGAATGCGACCACTCTAAACTTACTCCACGCGACGCGCGTCAAGTTGCCACGGCTGAACAACGGCGGAATTTTGCCGCGTGTAAGAGCGGAGAAGAAACCTGCGATTATTCGAAACTCACCCCTCCCGAAGCGAAGCAACTGGCAGACGCCGAACACAAGCGCAACTACACAGCTTGCCTGCTCGGTCATGGTTATTGCGATCTGAGTCGACTTACCGCTGCAGAAGCAAAGGCAATTCCGTCTCCACAGGAACCCCTTGCGAAATAGCGTCGCAGAAAGGTTAGCCTCGAGGTGGAACGAACATGTTAAGCATTAGGCATCACCGATGTGAGCACATTCCGTGCCGCTGCAGGGTGTCACTAGACGAGAAATACTGTAGTCAAGCCTGCAAAGAAGCGGGATCCGAAGAGGTTGAGATTGCATGCCAGTGTGCCCACGAACGGTGCCCGCTTATGTTCTAAATATTCTAGCTTGGTAATCACACAAACACTCACCTACGACAGACAAGTCTATGAGCGAGAAATCTTGATGGAACGTCCTCTCAGAACTTTGCTCTACGAGCTCACTATTTCACCCATCATGCAGCTTATCCGTCGGATAAGAGCGGCATTGTTTACTTGAACTGCGAAGAAGGTCGCGATTTGTGTGCCGGATGTGTAAATCACCACCCTAAAAAGCGACGCGAGCCCCTAGAGTGGAACTCGCGCCCTTCCCGTACGTTAGCCATTATGGGCTAACGCAAAGCTTCGCGGAAAAATTTATCGATCCTACAATCGCTGCCGGCGTTCGGCAGCCCCGTTTGCATCTAGCCACTGAAGCAAAGCGCGCACGCTCGTGCGAGCCAGAGCAATGGAGCAATCGGCGGCTCCGTAATACAGATTGATGGTGTCTCCGTCGGCGTCCATCGTGTATCCACACGGGAAGACCACATCATCGACGTCTCCATGTCGCTCGTACTCCGCTTCAGGGCCAAAGATCCAGGAATCTCCACGCAGCAAACTTTGTTCTGGTCGCTTAAGGTCGAAGAGTGCCAAGCCTAATCGATAGAGACAGCCCGAAGGTGTGTGGCGAACCCCGTGATAGAGCACAAGCCATCCCCTGGAAGTCTCGATAGGAGGGGGCGACATTCCGATCTTGTTGGCGTCCCACCAGGCCCCGCGGCGTGCTTCCAGCATCACCTTGTGACGACCCCAGTGACGCAGGTCTGGGGAATACGAAATCCACATATGAGCGCCTAACGCTGTCATGGGCCGGTGGATGAGAGCCCAGTACCCCTCTATCTTGTGCGGGAAGAGGGCGGCGTCTTTGTCATCGGGTGACATGATTACGCCGTATCGCTCGAAGCTGCGGAAGTCGTTGGTCAGCGCGAGCGAAACCCCTGGACCGCCACGAGAATAAGAGGTGTAGATCACGGCGTATTGCTTCAGTTCTGGCACGTAGGTGATCCGAGGATCCTCAATGCCCCAGAGTTCTTCCGGGTAATGATCCGGGTCCGGCATCAGCGTGGGCACGGGATCGATCTGCCATCCATCCACGCCGTTGTTGGAACGCGCAGCGCAAAGATGCGACAGGCCTCGACGATCTTCCACTCGGCAGAGCAGGAGAGTAGTTCCATCCTCGAGTCTTGTAGCGCCGGGGTTAAAAACGGTATTGATCGGATACGGCCAGCTTTTGCTGGTCAAGATTGGATTGGCGGGATGGCGATGTAGCAGTGGCGTGTCATCGTGCGCGCTTTCCATCGTTGCATTACTGGCGGTCATTGGATCTCCGGAACATTCGGCGGGGTGACAAAAGTAGGCAAGCCGATTGATGCTGCTTCGTGGGTGGTTTTCTTGATGTCCGTGTCTTCGAGAAGACGCATCTCCAGAAGCGCCATCAAGAACGAAAGCGTAGACTCGGCTCCCTGGTTCTCGTTGGCTCGGTCGGGGTGCAACCCATCGCGGCATCCGCCAGTGCTGGAGTCGTAGAGAACAATCTGCAAGTCATTGTCACCGAGGAACCAGTTGAAGGCTGACCATGCCTCTTTCATCCAGCGGTCATCTTGCGTTGCTCGATAGGCCTGCAAGCATGCAGAAACGACCGAGCCTGCTTCGACCGGTTGTTGATCGAAGCGTGCTTTTTCGCCGCCCTTGCGATAAAAACCTTGCGATCCGATAGGTACGAAGTGTCCTTTGCTTTCGCAACGCTGGACGGACACAAACCAGTCCAGAGATTCGAGGCCGGCAATCAGCATCGCTTTGTCTGAAGTGCGCGAGGCACACGCCAGGAGAGCCTGCGGCAAGCGTGCGTTGGAATACGCGAGGACGTCTTCGAACCAGTTCCATCCCGTCGAGCGACACGACGCATAGATGTCGAGCAGGCGATGCGCCATTTCATCTCTGGTTTGAAGAGCCGCACGATCGCCGGGAAACGCGTCCAGATATTCCTGCAATCCAAGGGCAGCGAAGGCCCACGCTCGCGGGCTGCTGAAATTGCGCATCGCCGGAAGAGCCGATTCGAAGAGTCGGGCGGCGGTTCCTCTCAAACCCGGTGACTTCGAGCGCCCCAGAACCGTGCCCAAGGCCCACAACGCTCTTCCATGGCTGTCTTCGGATCCCTCAGACTCGAGCCACTGGCGCTCGTAGCTTAAGAAATTCCTAAAGCGCCTGGTCGCCGGATTGAAGGCATGCCACAAAAATGCCAAATAGCACGATGCCAGCTTGGCCGACTCGGAGGCCGCCGACATGCCAAGCTGCTCTACCAGGACCGCCACGATAAGCGCGCGAGCATTGTCGTCAGTGGCATAACCTTCTCGGTAATTTGGCACCGAAAATACTGCATGCTGCAGGAGTCCGGTGTGGTCGGTCATGCGGTGTAAATGATCGAGTTTCACCGGGGGCAGCCTGTCCAACGTTCTTTCGGCATTCAAGTCGGAGAACGCAATACGAGGGACCTGCATGCGATCGGAGCGTGCGCGTACGAAGGTGCTCATGTAGGACTGGGCGACCTTATTCCAGACCATGTCGCGGGCATACAGGTAAGCGCGTTTGCGCATGGCATGACGGGCCGCTTCATTGTCGAGCAACTCGATTGCAGCCTTGGCAATCGCCTTAGCATCGTCGAAAGGAACCAGTACTCCACGATTATCGTCCAGCAACTCGGTAGCGTGCCAATAAGGGGTCGAAATGACTGCCTTGCCGGCGCCCAAGGCATACGCTAACGTTCCCGATACAACTTGCGCCTCGTGGCGATAAGGGGTGATGTAAATGTCGGCCGAACCGACGAATTGCGCCATCTCTTCCGGGCTGACGAACCGATTATGGAAGATGACATTGCGCTCTACGCCAAGCTTTCGCGCCAGGGCCTGCAATTGAAGCCGATATTGATCGCCTTCGCGGCGCCGGATATGAGGGTGGGTTGCACCCGCGATGACGTAAACGGCTTGTGGATGCCGGGCGATAATCTGCGGCAGGGCCTCAATTACCAGTTCGATTCCCTTGTTCGGCGACAACAATCCGAAGGTCAGCAGCACAGTGTTGCCTTCGGTCCCGGAGGAGTCTTTGTAGTAGTTGGGGTCGCCGAAGGGCAGGTCGGGAACGCCGTGCGGGATAAGGTCAATCTTTTGTTCCGGAACGAGGAACACCTCCTGCATGAACCGCGCGGAGTGTTCGCTCATCACAATAAGACGATCGGAGAGTGCGGCAATTTCGCCCATCACCATTCGTTGATTTGCGTCGGGCTCGCGGAGAACTGTATGCAGAGTGGTCACTAGCGGCATCTTCAGCCGCCGCAGCAATCGCAAAATATGGTTACCCGCCGGACCTCCGAAAATTCCATACTCATGCTGCAGGGAAACGAGGTCGACATTGCTGAAGTTAAGAAAGTCGGCAGCATCCTCGTAGGACGAGGGATCGCCCTCCATTAATTCAAAGCGAACGCGTGCCGGGTAGCCGTACTCTGACCCGGGATCGTTTACCGGCACAGCCAAGAGTTGGGCAGCGGCGTATTCTGCCCCGATAGCGTCGCATAGATCCGTGGTGAACGTGGCGATTCCACATTGTCGCGGAAGGTAATTTCCAATCACCGCTATCCGGCTCGGGAGTGAAGCGCCGGTCCGCAGCCAAAGAGAAGCCGCAAGTTTCCCCGGAATCTTCGGAGTACGCATCTTCAAGCGAGTCAACGAGCTTTGTGGCGAGGCGTTTTGCACCGACATTCCACTCTCCTGTCTATTGTCCGGGTCGTCGTTCGTGGCGATCCGCTGTGTCCCGTGAATGGTCATGAATTTTATGGCTGGTCCAGTCGTTGACCATGGAATCGACGGCGTCACGCCCCAGCACGGCCCCCTTCCACCCGCAGTGTTCGCAAGCCAGTTCGAAAACCGAGTCATGTAGGTCGTCTTGGACTCCCTGCTCCTTGAATATCGAGGTGATCAGTGGCCAGTTGCACGAGGAACACGCAAAAACTGCCGTTATCAGGTTTCGCGGCAAGGTACGCGTAAACCCAACGCCTCTACGAAACTCCTTCTCGCTGGTGCTCATCTTTCCCGTTGTCATGGTAATCTCCTGATGCGGGCTGGAAATTTAATGCGGTAACGGCTGAAGTACCTCAGCTTATACGGTAGTACTGAGACTGCTCAGCAGGTTAACGATCAGGAACACCAGCGCCGCGACCACAAGTGGTGGACAGATCAAAGCCGTTCTGCGTCTCGCCGTAAAGTCAAAACATCTTGCGTCGTGAGCGCCCGAGACCTGACATGCTTCGGGCGCTCGCGCGCAATCTGACTAACTACTTCCCGCTCTCCGCAACAGCTTGCGCTTTAGCGTTTTTGACTGCATTTAAGAACGCGTCGGCCGACGCTGGCGCCGGGATCTTGCCCAAGAGTGCGGCCTTTGTAGTGACATGACGGCCGTAGATGGATTCCATGGAATCGTCATCGCGTCGAATCGATGCACCGGAGAGGGTCAATCCGGCAAAGGCGCCTTTGGCGCGAGAGTAAGTCAGTATTTCCGTGTCCAGCTTCCAATCTGTGTTGGCGGAGGCATGGCGGCCTACAGGTCCCGCGGCTGCCGAAGCATCTGCTCCCAACTGAAACTTGCTCGTCAGCAACTTGCGCATGCCCTTCTCGTTCTGGATGATCATGACCAGATCGACACCCTCGAGACCAATCTGTAACCCCCAGCTGCCACCCGTAATCGCGAAGAACGCTGGCGCGCTCCATCCGGTCGCAGTTCGGCATGTGGCGACGCCCCTGCCGTTCTCCGCTCCGAATACGAAACCGCCTTTGATCATGTGCGGCACCACGGCCACGCACTTTGCATGTTCCAGGACTTCTTCGGGAATTCCGTTGTCCGGGGCGGCCATGATTTCACGCAGAACTTTGCCTGCATTATCGAGGCGATCAGTCGACGATTCGAGATTGGACTCGGCCCAGCTCAAGCTTGCCAGGCTAAGTAACACAACCAACAACATCAGTTTCTTCAAGCTTCACACCTTATTTTTTCTACCCCTGCGCGCTTTGTTTGGTATGCGTTTCTCGGCGCATGAGGTACTTCGTACACTACCGGGACTGCATGAAACCTTCTGAGCAAAAGTGCTCACTCCGGTACTTAGGAAGTGGACTATACTTTCGGTAAGTCGGCGAGAACTTCGATTCCATCCCATCTCGTCCGAAGGGAAATCAATGCCGGCTCAAAGTCACTCAGCATCGACCAAAAAAGGCCGGAAATCCCACCATTCGCCAAACTTGGGTAAATTGGGTAAAGGGGATGCGGCACCTGATCGCACCGCCACAGCTGAAGCATTCGTTCCACGGCTGTTCTTGACAAAACTTAACTCGGGAAAGTCCAGCCAGGAGTACCAGAGCGGTGAGTCGGTGTTTGCCCAAGGCGATGCGGCGGACGCCGTGTTCTACATCGAGATCGGGAAAGTGAAGCTTACGGTAGTATCGAAGCGCGGCAAGGAGGCGGTAGTTGCGCTATTGCCCGAAGGGTCATTCTTCGGCGAAGGCTGTCTGGCAGGCCAACCGCTTCGCATGTCCACCGCCGGCTGCCTAGCGCGGAGCACCATCGTCCGCGTGGAGAAATCGTCGATGCTGGACCTGCTGCATCGCGAGCCGGAGTTTGCGGAACGGTTTTTATGCTACGTGCTTTCCCGAAACATTCGGATGGAAGCGGATCTGGTGGACCACCTTTTTAACTCCAGCGAGAAACGTCTGGCGCGCCTTTTGCTGCTGTTGGCCAACTTTGGGCAGGAGTCAAAACCGATTCCGGTAATCGCGAAAATGAGCCAGGAAACTTTAGCCGAAATGGTGGGCACCACTCGCTCGCGCGTGAGTTACTTTCTAAACCGATTCCGAGAATTGGGCTTTATTGATTACAACGGCGAGGGCATGCATATTCATAGTTCATTGATCAGCGTCGTGCTTCACGACTAGCGACGAGCAGACGCACCCCGACTCTGCCGACCGACCCAGCGATCCGTTGATGAGCCTATTCGTTGTGCTGTCGTACCACTGCTGACGACAAGCGGCGCTTTGAGTCCAGAACCCTCAGGAACAACATGAATAGAAGCAGCACCAATCCATTGGTGACAAGCGCCGAGTTAATCGAGATCGCGAACGGTAGCAGCGAACTGAACACGCCGACGAAAGCGGTGGCTACGGGCACCCAAAGGAACGCAGCGCGTCGTTCCACGTAAGTGAGTATCGCAATAGCTACAGCCCAGATCGCCAACATCAACACCACGACGGTCGTCGGCACAAAAACCTCGATTCACGGCCGCCCCCGCCGCGAACTTTAGCCAGGCGGAGAGATTGCCAGGATCAGTATCAGCAATTCGGCATCGGAGCGCTGATCAACATTGACCCTGTGGACAAAAGCCATCCTTCAGTAAAGTGAGCAAAATTGAACATCCTGCAGCTCTGGATGCCGGTAAAGTTTCCGTAGTGATGGCAAAAGTGGGAGCCCGTCGGTGACTTCAAAAGGCAAACTTCTCTGCGTACATAGCGACATCGCCCAGCTGCAGCACCGTAAACTCTTGCTGGAAGAAAATGGATACATCGTAGCGACTGCGTGCTCGAAAGAAGATGCTGTAAGGCTGCTTAAGTCGGAGGCGATCGATGCAGTGGTGGTGGACTACATAGATGATTCGCTGTTTGTGCCTAAGCAAATTAAGCAGGTCCGACCAAGGGTGCAGATAGTCGTAGTGGCGAATAAGCTCGACCTTCCTGGCGCAGCAACCGATTCAGCTGATGCCCTGGTAGCGAGTTTCGATGGACCCCAGTTTCTATTGGATACCCTGCATTTTCTATTGCAGGTGAAACCGAATCAACTACCAATAAATACCCAAAGCGATCGCCAACGTTTTGCCGACAGTATAGCCTCCGCCTGGAGAGACCGCGTCAGAAGATAGCCTTTGATGAGGTGGTGCATCTTCGATGACGGATTGACTCGCTGCCGAACTTTTGCACTGGCCCCACCGCGAATATTCCTTTCTCATTCTGGGGTGTTAGTCAAAACGCGTCACTCGATCCTGAGCGGGACCGCTTCCTGGTCACTTTTGACCAGACGAGAGTTGCCGCATTTGCAATGATTCGGAACGTGGGGCCAGCTTAGCGGAAACTGCGTTGCTGGCCGAGGATATGTGCCATGAACAACTTGTCGAAGCACCTGATTCTTGTCGTGGACGATGAAAAGAGAGTCCGCGAGAGTACGGCCCTCGTCCTCCGCTCTGGTGGATACGACGTTAATACCGCTGAAGATGGCTTCGATGCCCTGTTGCAGTTACGAAACGATCCGCTGCCGGAGGCCATCATCTCCGACCTGAACATGCCGCAAATGTCAGGATTCGAGTTTCTCTCCGTGGTGCGCCGTCGCTTTCCGGAAATAGCGGTCATAGCCATCAGCGGAGCTTACGAGTCCGGTGATCACGTCCCTGGTGGAATTATTGCAGACGCCTTCTATGCCAAGGGGCATCATCGTCCCGAGGAACTGTTGCGTACCCTCGCTGAGTTGATTCGAACCAGAGCGGAACAAGCAGCACACCATCGTGAGCAACCTGCCCCTGTATGGATACCTCGCAATGGTAAAGATTCAAAGGGAGTGCCCTTCATCGTGCTGACCTGTACGCAGTGTCTGCGATCGTTTCCCTTGAGCATACCGCGAGAAGACGTTCACGAAGTCCAGGAGACACCCTGCCTATTCTGCTCAAGCCCAGTCCGCTATGTTATCGACTTCTCCCTTGATGTGAAATCACCGACGTGGCACGAGCCGCAGGTTAAGGCGAATCGTGCCAAGTTGGGCCCCTAGAAAAGAGCACGTGACACGTAAGCATCGAGCACCACTCGATGGGTAAAGCTGATATCCGAAAGGTGAGCTATGGAGTGCGCATTCGCTGACAGGTTAAGAAAAGTTGCCTTGGTCTCGATGACATCTGAAATAAGGGCCCGCGACAAGCAGCGCGATTCACGGCCTAAGGAAACGGAGCGCAGTAGCCGCGGCGGACCCAACCTGCAAGCATTGCGGTCCAGAACTGATCTGGACCGGAAAGCCCTTCAAGAGCACATCGCAAGTTGCATTCGATGCCGGGGTTGCGAACCACGTCCAGCTTTGTAGCCGCCCGATTCATCCGGATTCAACCTAGTGCGGACGAGCGTGTTTGTAGCCGGGTGAGCAATATTGCTCAGTCACGAACTTACAAAGAGGCCACAGTGTAAACAGCTACTTTTGCGACTAACGCAGAAGAGAAGTGCGGGCCATGAGTAAAACATCAAATCGCAGAATTCTGGTGGTAGACGACCAGCCACGTATCCGCGAGGTCATGGCAGAGGTGTTGAGTGAGGCCGGGTACGAGGTCAACACCGCGGAACATGGTTTGGATGCTCTTTCGCTTCTGCGGAAGTTCACCCCGGAAGTCATCATCTCCGATCTGAATATGCCTCTAATGTCAGGATTCGAACTGCTGTCGGTAGTGCGGCGTCGCTTCCCCGACATTCTCGTGATCGCAATGAGCGGCGCATACCAGTCGGGCGACCACGTTCCGGGAGGAGTCGTCGCCGACGCATTCTTTCCGAAGGGCCGGCTGCAGATGGACGAGCTTCTGCTTGCGCTAGCAAATTTGATTCAAGCCAAGTCAGCGGGAGCGATCGACCATCAGCGGCAGTCGGCTCCCGTTTGGATACCGCGCAACGGCAAAGACTCGAATGGGGTTCCTTTCATCGTGCTAACCTGCACGGACTGCCTGCAGTCTTTCCACTTGAGCGTACTCCAGGAAGAGGTCCAGGAAATTCAGGAAACCCGCTGTATTTTCTGTGAAACCCCGGTCAGATTCATCATTGATTTCTCTCTCGCCGTTTCTTCACACAAAACAAATTCGGAGTTTTCGAGCAGCCGATTATTACCCGTTTCGGGCGCGACTTCTTACCAGTGGGTAAGGCAGCCTAAGGAAGAGCACAAGGCATGACAATCGATTCACGCGCCGTCGATGGTGTGACCATTTTCGACCTGAACGGGCGAATCACGTTGGGGGAGGACACAGTGGCGTTCCGGAGTGCTATCGCAGGTCTCATCGCGGATGGCCGCAAGATGGTCCTGCTCAACCTGAATGGCGTTCCCTACATTGACAGTTCCGGTCTTGGGGAGCTTGTGGCTGCGTTCACCAGGGTTCGTGACTCAGGCGGAAAACTGAAGCTGCTCAATTTGTCGCCTAAGATCCGCACTCTGATGATGATTACCAAACTAAACTCCGTGTTTGACGTTCAAGAAGACGAGACCGCCGCCATTCAGTCCTTCACGGTCGGTACTCCTCATGGTCTCAGCGGACAAAGCTGATCGCACTCCAACACGGACCTGAGCCTCTGTACGTTTAGCGCGCCGCGATATCAACACCTAACACTACACGAGGTCATCGGCAAATGAGAGTTCACCTTGTTAACCCGAGCGATGTTTCTTTCGGAACTGCCGTCATAACTCCGCGGTGGCTGTTCGTGATTGCCGCCGCTACTCCGAAATCGTTCGGCGACCCCGTCCTTGTGGACGAGACGCTGAGACAAATCGAGGCGGCCAACGTTCGCGAAGGCGACGTCTTGGGGATCAGCATCCACACAGGCAATGCGCTGCGTGGCTACGAGGTCGGCAGAATGGCCCGGAGTCGCGGCGCTTACGTAATCTTCGGAGGAATTCACGCGACGCTCTACCCCGAAGAAGCTCACGAACTCGGCGGTGCACATGCCGTGGTGAAGGGCGATGGAGATATGGTGTGGGCGACGGTACTCGACGACTGCGTGAATGGCGCTCCCAAGCCCATCTACCACGGTGGACGAATTGAGGCCTCCGCTTTCCTGCCCGCTCGCTGGGATTTGATCTCGCGTGAGTCTTACATGTGGGCATCTGTCCAGACGATTCGCGGATGCCCTAAGCATTGCTCCTTCTGTTCTGTGTGGAAGACAGACGGCCAGCGTCCGCGGCAGCGTGCCTCAGATGCAGTCGTGGAAGAGATCGTGGAATTGCGGCGACTTGGCTTCCGTTATATAGCGCTGGCCGACGATAATTTCTATCCGGTAAGTCTTACCGACTTGAAGTTGGCGGCCCGTCAAAGCCCTGAAAGATTTCAGGAACTTACTCGCATCCGTGCCGAACGCTTCGACCTGATGTGGCGCCTGTCGCAACTTCCTTCTGATACAGTCTTTTTCACGCAGATAACCATGGAGGCCGCGGAAGACCCTGAGTTCCTGGAAGCGATGAAAGCGGCACGCATCAAGGGTGCGCTTGTCGGCGTGGAGTCAGTCACTCCTGAAGGCTTGAAAGACGTGTACAAGGACTTCAATTCAGCTGGTGAGAACCTGGTTGAACGGCTGCAAACGTTCCGGCGCCATGGCGTTCACGTGCTCGGATCGTTCATCTTCGGGCTGCCGAGTGACCGACCAGACACCTTCAACGCTACTGTTTCTGTCGCGCAAAGGGCCGAGCTGACCTTTGCACAGTTTGTGATGTTGACTCCGTTTCCTGGCACGGTTGACTTTAAGAAATGGGAAGAAGGCCTTGGAGCTTCGGTTCCAGAAATAGCGGGCATACCAATTACGCGGCGCTGGCTGATTCCCCACGCGGTGCGACCAAAACTCTATATTCCGCACCCGGTTATGGCGGCCGAAGAAATCCGGGAACGCACCCAACAGGTTTGGGACCGCTACTACAGCTGGCGTTACATCTGGAAGCGCTCGACCTTCCTGAACTCGATCAAGAGTCGCCTTGCCTTTCTGCTGATCTCCAGGATTTATCGTCACATGTACGCTGACACCGGCATAGCCAGCGACAGCGCTCGGATAACCTGGTCGAGCCGCTGGGCTCGCTGGTTAGCCCGACCGTGCCAAAAATTGTTTGCAGGTCGCCCCATGCCGCATCTTCAAGTACCACAAGCCGGATCTGAACTCGGAGGCGCAGTTGCCAACTGGCCCGCCGGTGCTGTTGGTTGATAACGGCTTGCTGCCTTTGGCACATGATCCCTTTTGACCAGCCCCTGCGCCATCGTCCCAGTAGGATTGAGTAGTTCATTCGATGCATCACTGGGCCATTATGACAAAGGCAAATTCTAATGTTTTCGATCACCTGAATCTTTTCGAAAGGATTGGGAAGCAGGCCACCACGAGAGACTACAACAACCATGAGGCAATTTTCACGCAAGGCGAGCAGGCCGACGCGATGTTCTACGTGCAGAATGGTCACGTCAAGTTAACGGTGAAGTCTACAGGTGGGAAGAAAGCTGTGATCGCCATTCTGAAGCATGGTGATTTTTTTGGCGAGAGTTGTTTGGCGGAACACTCGCTGCGAACCTCCACGGCATCGGCAATCCAATCCTCCACTGTCTCCAGAGTAAGACGGGCGACGATCATTCGAACCATCCAGCGACAGCCTACTTTTGCGAAGCTCTTTATCTCCTATCTGCTGTTTCGCGTTGCCAGGTTTCAAGATGAGTTCGTCGATCAGATCTTCAGCTCCAGCGAGAAGCGACTGGCCAGAATTCTCTTAATGCTGGCTGGCTTTGGGCAGCAAACGAATCCAGAGCCAGTCCTGCTGAAGGTGAGCCAGGAGACTTTAGCAGAAATGGTTGGTACCACCCGCTCGCGAGTAAGCTTTTTCATGAATCGCTTCCGGAAGCGGGGATTCATCGACTACAACGGCAGCTTGCGTGTGCACAAGTCTCTGCGAAACTTTCTGCTGCAAACCTAATTCTTAATCATCCTTTTTTAAGAAGCTCGATGCGGGCAGACGTGGCCTGAGCACTATTGCTCAGAAGCTTCGAGTTCCAACTGCTAGTTTGGGACATATAGCCGCGTAAGATCGCCTGGAGATAGGGAACCGGCCGGAGGTTAGATGTCTGCACTTTTCAGTTTTCAAGTCAGCACGCTCTGGCAAGAGTGTTGTCGCAGGATGAACGTCAGGAGAACCAATCGCGAACGCGCAGGCGATCAGTCGCCATCCCGTGAACCAACTACTGAGCGCCTTCAGGAGGAAGAAGCTTGGTCACGAATGGATGACGACGGAGCTCCGACGACCACAGCACCGGGCCGTAAGGGTACTTGGAGACAATCGATGGTTTCACGAAATAAGAAATAAAAGGAGCGGTGGCATGCGTTGCCATTGGGAAAAACTCGGTGTACTTGGTCCTATTTATCGCTTAGTGAGCCAAGGACTCGACGATCGTGCCATTGCCGATCGGTTGAATATTCCTGAAGAAATGGTTCAAGGCTGCATTGCTTGGTTGTTGCGCTTTCTGCCATGCCAAAGCCGTGAAGACCTGGTTCTAAGCATTTCAGCCAAACAAACTGGTAGATGGATATTGGGTGCGGCGTGACTTGCCTCATCAGGCACATGAGCACCTTGCGCGGATTCATGCACTCTGGAATAAAGTTTTCTTCGAGGCTACCTGCCGAACTTTTCGCGCACCTAACTTGTCAAACCAATATCTTGTTAGTGCCACTACTCATGTGGCGCGTTCAGGTTTTCTGATCTAAGTCGGTTCATCTGAAGTTCAATCCCTTAGAAAACGCAGTCGGATCGAAGCGCTGCGGACGACCTCTGTAGGCTCCCTTGGTTCGATCCAGATACAAGGAGAATTCCATGAAAAAAGCTAGACGCGTGGCAACTTCGATGCTTGTCACCTTTGCATTTGTGGCCGCTGGCGGAGCAATGCTGCGGAGCCAGGCACAGACGCAGTCCTCGGGTACGAGCGGCGAGAACATCTCCAGCGCGGACAACACCAAGATGAATGCGCAGGAGCGCGACAAGTACGCGCCAACCGCCGACCAACAAAGAGAGAATCGTTCAGACCGCGATACCACGAAGCAGATTCGACAGTCCATCGTGGCCGATAAATCTCTATCGAGCTATGCGCACAACGTCAAAATCATTACTCAGAACGGTGCAGTCACTCTGAAAGGACCGGTGCGTTCGGACGATGAGAAGCGAGCGATCGAGGCCAAGGCAACCGAAGTCGCGGGCGAAAACAAGGTAACCAGCGAATTGAACATCAAACCGAAACAATAAAAAAGAAGAAGGAGAATCACATGGCAGCCTCAAAGACAGCAGTGTTTGGTATTTATCCGAATCGCACAAGCGTAGACGACGCGGTAGACGCGTTGAAGGACGCCGGTTTTAGGAACTCAGATATTTCCGTGCTCTTTCCCGAGACCACAGGAAGCAAAGATTTTGCTCACGAGAAAAACACCAAGGCTCCGGAAGGCGCCACGACCGGAGCAGGTACAGGAGCGGTCCTAGGCGGCGGACTGGGCTGGTTGGTTGGTATCGGTGCGCTTGCTATTCCGGGCCTGGGTCCCTTCATAGCCGCCGGTCCAATTATGGCCGCGCTTGCAGGAGCAGGGGTCGGTGGCGCAGTCGGTGGGCTTACGGGTGCCCTCGTCGGCATGGGAATCCCCGAGTACGAGGCGAAGCGGTACGAAGGCCGGGTCAAGGACGGCGGCATTCTGCTGTCGGTTCACTCTGACGACTCGCAATGGACGAAGAAGGCAAAAGAAATTCTGGAACGTACAGGGGCCCAGGATGTGTCTTCGACGGGTGAAGCGAGTGCCAGAAAGAGCACCGATACTCGCGAAGTCGCGTAAACGGAGTCGCTTACTGCACGCCCCGGCAAAGTACGGCCGGGGCTTCTCTGGGGCACACCCGCCATTCACAACTATTCGGATTAAAAGGAAAAAGGAGCACATCATGCAGGAAAAAGTTCATAGCGGCGTTGCAGAAGATCGTTTTACGGGAGCGATTGAGTCGCAAACCTCAAAGATTCCAAGTTCCGGATACCTGGCAGCAGCGTTCGGAGCCATTACGGCTTCAGCCATTCTGAAGATTGTAGGGAAAGACGATTGGGCGATCTTCGTCGGCCAGTGGCCAGCAGCATTTTTGCTCATGGGCGTTTACAACAAAATGGTCAAGCAGCACGGCTCAGACGCTTACAGCAAAGCCGCCTAAAAACAACCATCACCAGTCTCACCCGTCAGTACCAAAAAGCCGCGGGTCTTCTTCAGAAGACGCTCGACGAAGAAAAGCAAACCGATCAGAAGCTAACCAAGCTCTCGATGAAGATCAATATCGAAGCAGAAAAAGCAGCTTAATGCTGCTGCGACTTTTGACCTCAGGAATTCTTCCTGGGGTTTTCTTCTGGCCGCGTGCTTCCCTCAGTTCGATGACGATGCCACTCTCGAATTCACAGGTTCACCGAAGTGATCCGCATTCTACCTACAGGTTCAGGAGAAAAAATCATGTATCACCATATTAAGAAGTTAATGTACGCCGTGAATGTTGGAGAAGCTGATCTACGGTTCAGAAACATGTTGCTCGAGCAATTTGGTGGAGCAAATCGCGATCGTTTGCAGATTCGTTATCTTTAATAATGCGCATCCATGATTGCTCATGGCATCCTACGTAATGATGAGGACCGGCCATGAAACAGAATCAACTGTCCAAAGTAGAAGTCGAACGGTCACAGAAGCTGATAATTGACGCGCGTGAGGCAGGATATAGGTTTATGAAAACGGAACTAGTTCTGGCTCGGACCTTCATCGAAGTTGCGCTAACGTATCACGATCCCGTGAGAATCGACCACAACTTCGATGACGCTCGGAAAGCGCTCATGGCGGTCGAACGTTTTGCTCAGCGACTAGACCTTCAAGATTGGCAAATTCGGGAGATCTCCTCTGAAGCTCAGGACTTGCGAGCCATAATGTATGGCGAGTAATGGTTGGCGTTTCGATTTAATGTTCTAAACACAATCACGGAAGACCTGAGCTGTCGCAGTCCCTCCATCATCGCGGAAACCGTTTGTTGGTGCCGCGAAAGTGCCTTGGCTGCACGCTCCCGCAATTCGATATCGCTCGGCTGAGGTTCTAACAGAACGTCTTCTGGCTCTCTCTCTCTCTCTCTCTCTCTCTCTCTCTCGTAGCGAGCGCTTCTATCGTTGGTGCTGATCGAAGCCAGAGATCAATTTCATCGGCGAAGGCAATTACGGCGCTTCGCGTTTTTGCTCGTGGCCGACGGATCGGCATTCCCAGGTCGCGTTCCCAACGCTGCACGGTACGAACGCCGCGACCGACGTAATCGGCGATTTCCTTCCATGAATGGAGTACGCGTCGCTCCACGGTAGGCATGGCAATCACATTATGGCGCAACTCACCCCGTCAGTTCCAGAGGTGGCGTTTCAATGAATACGTTCTCACGAGACTGTCGTGTGGCATTCGCAGTACTTGGCGCGTGTTGGCGCTGGCTAACGCTGTATCTGCGTGTCATCATGGGGTCGAGTATCAACTCAACGAAGCCCCTGTGCCGCGCTTACGCCCAGCGCGTATCGAACGCCGCCCGGGGGCTTTGCTTTCAAGCGTTGCTGCATTCTAGTTTGGTTTGCGGACGGAGAAAACTTCCCGAATCAACTGACCGCGAAGTCTCTCTTCCCGAAGCGCGGCTATCGCAAGGCGAAGGGATGCACCATTCACGGCGAGATTTCTGTTCAGCCTCGCATGTTCACAGACAAGTCTGTGTAGTCGGAGGCCATTGTCTTTCAATCGCACAACAACAGCGTGCATGTAATGACCGCCCACAACTAAGATTTTCCGCTGGTGACCATGCTTTGATGTAGCGCAACGATGTTCGCTGCCAGCCGCATCCGAGCCTCGTGGTGGGCAACAAGCAATTGGCGGTTACGGTCCCGCAACTCTTGGTGCTCTCTGATCGCCTGACGGACGCGGACGCATGTTTCAGAGGCTTGGGTACCTCGGCGTGCGAAGTTTTCGGTACTGTGTTTCTTCGCCTCAGTCGTCGGCGTGGAACGCAACCAAGCATCTATTTCGTCGGAGATC
This sequence comes from Terriglobia bacterium, assembly GCA_021324365.1. GTDB lineage: Bacteria > Acidobacteriota > Terriglobia > Terriglobales > Acidobacteriaceae > JAJPJE01. The sequence goes on from JAJPJE010000023.1 coordinate 19,625, forward strand.
GCGATCACTGAACTCCGAGATTTTGCGCGGGGACGACGCACCGGCAGTCCCAAATCTCGCTCCCAGCGTTGCGCCGTACGGATGCCACGCCCGAGATAATGGGCAAGTTCTTTCCAAGAGTTAAGGACGTTACCGGAAGTCGGTATGAGACTCACAAGCTTCTCCCTTGGCGGGAGAAGCCAGCCGTTCTTTGCGGTTTAGACGGCTCTCGCTACTGCGATTAAATCCTCATTAAGTGCTTTTTGCAAGATAATCCCGATACCATCAACAATCGCTCGGAGGAGTGTGCTTGAGCTAAGGCGGCTCACCAACCAATCGTCCATTCCGTCTGCCCCTCCCCCAAGAGTACAGACGGAACTGGAATGCGCGCCCACAGAACCTTAATCACTGCGGCGCGGTGTGGATGGAGTATGTTGCCGATTATCAAATCCAAGTGAACGCCAAGGTGCGACATTACTCCCAATCAAATCCCATTTGCACCCATCTGACGTTGCACTCGGCGCATCCCACCAAAAGCCTATAGGCTCAGGCCCTTGGCCCCCGGCCGCGCTTGCGCCCGGCGCGTATCGAACGCCGTCGGGGGCTTTGCTTCAAGCCGTATCTCAAATTGAGGCAGATTGTGCGAGACTCGAAGCGTCCGAAAAGATGAAAGTTCGAAAATCGTCTGCTAGGGCCGACCATTCGTTCTAAAACGACCTCATGTTGCTGAAAACGTTAGTTCAAAAATCTGATCACAAGTCAGCAAAGTTCTAAAATCGTCCTCCAGCCCCGACCAATAAGATCTCCCATCCTCAGGCGGTTTCATTGCGCGAACAACCCGAAACTGCCGACCGCGAGCAGCCCAAGGGTGAAGCGCAGTCGCGCAGCGAATGCGCAAGAAAACGAATGCGAGGGGACGCAAGTTCCTGAGAACGAGCGCGTTCGGCAGTTCAAATCTGCCCGTCCCGACCAATAAGATCTCCCATCCTCAGGCGGTTTCATTGCGCGAACAACCCGAAACTGCCGACCGCGAGCAGCCCAAGAGTTAAGTGCAATCGCGCCCGAATTTCAGCTTTCGGGCAAGAAAAAGCCGCCAATTCTTTGTTGAGTTCTAGTCCTCTCTTCTGATCTGCGTCCGTCTCAACTTTCGAGGACTTGCTTCAGCGTCGAGATGCGACAACTATCTCCGATGTGATTCCGAAGGAGACTACGGTTTTATGGTGTTCGATCGACCATTGATCGCTCGCCAACACGGATTGCAAATCCACCGGGCGACAGCCGCCCACCAATGCAGGTTTGTACGTCCAAACCCGTTCCCACAGAGCCGTGACAACTCTGGACAAGCCTGACATGCCCGGCGCCGAACTCACCAGGCACAGTGTTCCTCGCTCATTCAGAACGCGATGAGCCTCGACAAGAATTGCTGCTGCGTATTCGGGAGAGAGCAGGTCAAAGACATAGTTCGACACCAAGTGATCGAACTGCCCATCTCTTTCGGGCAGGCGAGCGGAGCCGTCGCTAAGTTTGACAATTGTGCGCTCTCCCCATTTAGACAGCCTTTGAGTTGCGAGTCTAGTCATGACCGGACTTACATCGAGGCCGACATAACGGCAGTCCGGCGAAACAACTCTCATTATCCTGTCGGCGAAGGCACCCGTTCCGCAGCCAAACTCCAGAATGGATTTTGCAGAGTGGAACGCCGCGAGGCCCATTAGTTCCCGGATTGCGCTTCCTTCATAAAGGATCTGCCAGTCCTGAAAACGGCCTATCCGATCGTATACGTGACCTGCCTCTTGAGGCGTGAGGAATTGTCCAGAGCTAAACACGCTGGAATTCTAGTGCTGCCCACTGCTTGCGAAAACCTCTTTCCAGGAGACACGTATCGTGCGGCGACTGCGGGCATATCGCAATGGCTCGAGCAGGGCTACGGCTTCGCTCGCTCGCCAAGAAACAATAAGAAATCAAGAAAGAACCGGGGCAGCCTTAGCGGCGGCCCCCGTTATGACCTATTGCTGCTGCTGCATATTCTTCTGAATGTCTGCCTGCACTTTGGTGTAACCGGCGGGCACATCGAAGCGTGAGGAATCGAGTTTCGCGGACGAATATTTCGTCATCTCGGTCGTCGTTTCCATCAGCACTGCAAATTTCTGGTTGGCAGCTCCCTGCGCTTGATTCTGCGCCTGCGACTGCTGCTGATCCTGTTGAGGTTGTTTCTTCTTGTGGTGGAAACCTCCGAAACCGCCAAGGCTGGTGGCCACATTGCCAAAACTTCCCATGTGGCTGCCGATATTGCTTTCCGCCTTATAAGCTGCGTCGTTTGCAGCGGTATTGGCAGCATTGTCGGCTGCTTTGCCGGCTAGATCGCCCGCACTGGGACCGTTCGAAGGCGGCAGAGGAGCCTCCGATGCCGAGGGTAATGGGCTACCGTCCGCAGTGGTTCCCATCCGCATCGTCTGCGAAACGGGCACTCCTTGCAGCTTGGACATCTCCTTGACCATGTCCGACATGCCCGACATCATACCGGGCTGCATCGAAGGCATCGCGGATCGGAACTGCGGCAGCACACCGGCCATCATTTCTCCCATCTTGGCGGCAAAGCGTTCGTTGAATTCTTTTACTTCCTGATAGCCAGGAATTTCAGGCGCCATCCACATGTCGTTTGCGAGAGCGATGTTTCCTGTCTGGCCGCTCTGCTTGTCCTTTGCCTCCATGGTCATTTTCAGGATCGACTGTTTCGCTTCGAGTCCGGCCACGTCTTTGGTCGCGCCGGTATTGGTAACTTTGACATCGAATTTGAGATCCGGAGGCGGCGTATTGTTCTGCGGTTGCGCAGGCTGTTTTGCCGCCTGTTCCTGCTGGGCTTTCTTCAGGCCCTGTTCCATTGCTTGCTTCATTTCCTGGAAGGTAACGACCGTATAGGTGTGCTTGTCTGGATAGATCTCGGTAATGGTCTCCTTGTCCAGATCGATAATCTGCGTATTGTCGGGGCTGATACGAGCCATGCGGTTGCCCTTTACCAGCACGGTGGAAGTAATTGGATCGGTGATGCCGCGTGCCTGCTTGCTGAACGCTCCCGCGAATTTTGCCAGGCTTACAATGGACCCGCCGGTGATTCTGCTGGTTTCGTCGTACTGAAAGTCAGCGAAGGCTGCACCAGACATCGCGAGACACAGCCCCATTACAAATGTGCTCCGAAAAGTCATGGATGATCTCCCCACAGTAGATTCGATTTTTCAGAAACGGTTCTACGAGCTTGCCGAAGGGTAATGGCGTAAATTCTACGGCTGAGTTACAGCAGCCGCACAAATTTATTCCTGCTACATTCCCGGCATCGATTTCACGCCCCTAAGCTAGTGAACAAAACGTGGTGAACGTTACAAACCTTCGCAAAAATCTGCTACCGCGGGTAAGGACGGGCTCTCGAATCGGCAATCATTCTCAGCCTTGTTTCGGTGGAGCGCCAATCAAACGGGCGGTTGTTTTGAAAGGGCCTCCTAGTGCTGCGAGCTGAGCCAACGTTTCGCGGAGGATGACATTTGTCATGGTGTGTTAATGACGCTGTACACTGTCTGGCCTGTGATGTCCACAGCGAAGATGCAGTTCACAAACCTTGTGAGGAGTGAGAATGAGGAAAACAACTATCTTGGGTCTGCTCTGCATGCTGATTTTTGCCGGGTTGTGTCTCGCCGAGGAAGCGACCGGTACCTGGAAGGGATCTTCGAATGAAGGAGACTGGGTTTTCAAGCTGAAATCCGAAGCAGGCAAAGTAACCGGAAACACCTACAGCATGGAAGGCAAGGAACTCCCAATTAAGGACGGCAAATTGGAAGGGAATAACATCTCTTTTGCCTTCGATACGGAGTGGCAGGGCCAACCGATTGGCCTGGTCTGCAAAGGGACCGTCAAGGGAGATTCGATGGCCCTCCACGTAGAGACGGACAATGGGGCCTGGGGAACGGATCTGGACTTGAAGCGCTCAGACAAATAGATCAGCAACACTCCACATCTGCGCTGCGCAGAGGCCGCTTGGAACTCACGCAGCGCAGAACTGCCTAAGCCGTTGAATTATGTTTGCGTTGCATACGGCCACTACCGCTCCGTTTGCATCTTCTAATTTACCTTTTTGTCATCATGGGGCCACGTTCATATGCAGCGCACGCACCGCAATAACTCTGAGTACATGCAGGTTGTCATGGAAGTTGTCTGCTGCCTGGTGAATCAGCTTCATCATCCGAAGCTATCGAGTCCTCGCGCTGAGGAGATCACCGCCTGGTTTCACCAGGTACAGCTTGAGGAAGTTGTACTGGCGATGACGACTCTCGAGACCAGGAAGCGAATTCCTCCGCAGAGTAAGCGGCCGGCAGAAGCCGACTGAGATACAAATGAAACTATGCCGTGGCGGGACTTTCCCGTATCGGCACCGAAAAGCTGCCGCCGGAGAGCCATTTCTCCGCACTGGTTCGCGGATCGCGCAACAATGCTCCGATAGGCTTTCTATGCGCCCGGTACAAACATTCAGTGTAGTTCCACGAATTCCTTCCGAAATCGAACCCCTGCGAAGCCTCGCCTACAACCTCAGGTGGTGCTGGAGTCACGACACCATCGAGTTGTTTCGGCGTCTTGATCGCGATCTGTGGGAGAAATCAGGGCACAACCCAACTCGCCTGCTCGGTGCCATTGAACAGCGCAAGCTGGAAGCGGCCGCCAGCGACGACGCGTTTGTTGCGCACATGCGCCGGGTCGTGGATCATCTCGAGACGTACATGGCCAGCCAGTCCACTTGGTTCCAGGGGGCTTGGAACGCCGCTTCCAATCCGCTGATTGCCTACTTCTCCGCCGAATTCGGTTTGACCGAGTGTCTTTCGATCTTTGCCGGAGGTCTGGGCATTCTCGCAGGCGATCACCTGAAGTCGGCCAGCGATCTTGGTGTGCCGCTGGTCGGCGTGGGGTTGCTCTATCAGCAGGGATACTTTCGCCAATACCTCAGTCAGTCGGGGTGGCAGCAGGAAGCCTACGAAGACAACGACTTTCACAACCTGCCGATTGCGTTGGTCACTGGTGAGGGCGGAACATCGCTGGAAGCGGAAGTGAAGCTCGCGGGCAGAACTGTGTTCGCGCAAATCTGGCGCGCACAGGTCGGCCGCATCCCATTGTTCCTGCTGGACACAAATTTCGCGAAAAACGAAAGGGCCGAAGACCGCGACATTACCAATCAGCTTTACGGTGGCGATCGTGAGATGCGGATCCGCCAGGAAATTCTGCTGGGAATTGGCGGCTATCGTGCGCTGAAGGCCATGGGCCTTGCTCCCACCGTCTACCATATGAACGAAGGCCACTCTGCTTTTCTGGGATTGGAACATGTCCAGGCTTTAATGGAAGAACACCGCATCGGCTTCGCCGAAGCCAGCGAATTGGCTGCAGCCAGCCTTGTGTTTACCACGCACACTCCGGTCAAAGCCGGCCACGATTACTTTTCGGACGAGCAGATGAATCGGTACTTCTCCGATACGGCACGGATGCTCGGTTTGTCGCAACCGGATTTTATGAATTTAGGTCGAGCCGACGGCACCGGCGAATTCTGCATGACCGTGCTGGCTCTGCGTCTGGCGTCGCGAGCGAATGGCGTAAGCAAATTGCACGGCGAAGTAAGCCGAACGATGTGGCAGTCATTGTGGCCGGAGGTGCCGGTCGAGGAAATTCCGATTCACCACGTGACCAATGGCGTGCATTTCTGCAGTTGGATTTCGCTGGAAATGAATCAACTCTACGACCGTTACCTGGGTCCGCACTGGCGCGAAGAGCCGGCCAACGGCGATGTCTGGAGCGCTGCGAATTCGATTCCCGCGGAAGAGCTGTGGCGCACCCATGAGCGGCGGCGCGAGCGCATGGTTGGCTGGGCGCGTCACCGTGTTCGTGATCAGCGCATTCGACGAGGAGCGCTCCAGGCCGAGATCGAAGCCGCGGATGAGATTCTCGATCCGGATGCGTTGACCCTCGGATTTGCCAGGCGATTTGCGACCTATAAGCGCGCAACGCTGATCCTTCATGACATCGAACGACTCAGACGTTTGCTGACCGACCCCAAGCGTCCGATGCAATTGATATTTGCCGGTAAAGCACATCCTCAGGATGATGCTGGTAAGGTCCTGATCCAGAAAATCACGGAAGTCAGTCGCGATCCGGAACTCGGACGCCGCATCGTTTTCCTGGAAGATTACGACATGGCCGTGGCCCGCTATCTGGTCCAGGGCGTGGATGTGTGGTTGAATACGCCGCTGCGGCCGAATGAAGCCAGCGGGACCAGCGGGATGAAAGCAGCCGCCAACGGCGTGCTCAACCTGAGCACTCTGGACGGATGGTGGGACGAAGTTTGGCAAAATCCCACAATCCCGCATGATATCGGTTGGGCCATCGGCCGTGGCGAAGCCTATCAGGACCTCACATATCAGGAACAGGTGGAGGCGGCTGCACTTTACGATCTTCTGGAACGAGACGTGATCCCGACATTTTATGAACGCGGTGCCGATCGTATTCCCCGTAAATGGGTAGCACGGATGAAGAGTTGCATCGGCTCGCTCTGCCAGTTTGTGAATACTCATCGAATGGTGAGCGACTATGTAACCAGGTACTACATCCCGTCGCACCAACACTTCCTCGCGCTGCAAGAAGACAGCGCCGCGCGTGCCCACGCATTGGCGGACGCGATGCAGCGCATCCGCCAGGAATGGCGAAACGTCACCGTTGGACGGATTGAAGAAGTGCCGTCGGGCACAGTCGCCGCGGCGCCCATTTGGGTTCGGGCGCACGTGCAACTCGGTAATCTCCGGCCTGAGGACGTCGTGGTCGAACTCTATATCGGGCGCATCGATCCACACGGCGAGATCGCCGAGGCCGACGCCATTGCTATGGATCCCGAGAACAATACCGGCGGCCAGTATATTTACGCGGTTGAAACTTCTCCCGCGGAAAGCGGATTGCATGGTTTCACCATTCGCGTGCGGCCAAATCATCCTGACCTTCCCGCCGCATTTGTTCCCGGCTTGATGACATGGGCGCACAGTTCGCGGGTTGTGATGGCGGCAACGCGCTAGGAAAGAATCGCAGCTGCAAGAAGCCTAGCCATTGCCGCAGGCTTCTTCAGTACAATTTGTCGAATGTCCTATACTGCCGCCGTTCTCACGATCAGCGACTCCAGTTTCCAGAGCAAGCGCCAGGACCTGAGTGGGCCGTTGCTGGTCCAGTCGCTCGCGGCGCATAAATTCCAGGTGACCATGACGGAAGTTGTGCCCGACGAGCAAAAGCAGATTGAGGCAGCGCTCATCCGCGCCTGCGAACAAACCCAACTGGTAATCACCACGGGCGGAACCGGAATCGCTCCCCGCGACATCACGCCCGAAGCGACACGCGCCGTTTGCGAGCGCATGGTGGATGGTCTTTCGGAGTACTTACGTTACAAGAGTTTTCCCGATAAGCCTTTTGCAGCGCTTAGCCGTGCGGTTTGCGGCACGCGGGGCACCTCGCTGATTGTTAACCTACCTGGAAATCCCCAGGGAGCCGCGAAGCTATTGGTGTATTTGCTGCCTATCGTTCCGCATGCGCTCGAACTCCTGCAGGGAAACACGGAACATTGAGAGATTGGGAGTTCTAGTCATTGGGTGATTTATCAATTTCGTAATCTACAGTTGGAGAACTTACAAAATTGCGAGATAGAGCAATCGCCCAATGGCACGATGGCTCAATGACACAAGGTCTCAATGATTCAATCCCGCAATGGCTCAATCCAAGCCCCTGCGTGTCAGTTAGAATTACTATTTGCACTCTATAAAGCTTTTTCTCGCTAAGTATTCCGCCTGGATCGCGGCGATTCTGCAGCCACTCGGGCCGTGGGGTGTTCTCGTGGTCGCTGCCTTGGATGGTTCTTTTCTGGGGATGCCAATGGATTTCATCGTGGGCGGCTACGTCTACTACCATCGCGGCCTGTTCTGGCTCTACATCCTCATGGCTTCAGCGGGATCTGCGCTGGGAAGCCTGGTGATTTACGGCATCGGCTACAAGGGCGGAGAAGCGCTATTGCGAAAGCGCATGAATCCCGAACGCTTCGATCGTGTTCAGCAGAAATTCGACGATCACGAATTCCTCGCGCTGATGCTTCCTGCGATTCTGCCTCCGCCATCACCCTTCAAACTCTTCGTGCTGTCGGCAGCAGCTTTCGAGATGAACGTGCGCAAGTTCCTGCTGGCGATTTTTCTTGGGCGCGTGATTCGCTTTTCCATCCTCAGCGCGCTGGTCCTCTACTTTGGCCCGCACATCATGAGCGTAATGGGCGAGTTGTTCAAGCATCATCGCTGGGCAACGCTGGCAGTGGTTGCCGGGATTGTGCTTGTGCTGGTACTGGTTGGAAGAAGGCGCAATGGCCGACCGAGGGTCACCCCGTCACAAGGCAGCCAGGCTCCCGTCGCTTGAGGTGAATGGTATTGCCCACACCTGTCTTCCCTCTGGCAGATGTGGGATGAAGGTTACACCGCGCGCTCGTGATCTGCAGTTTTGTGCAGGCTTGCGCTCAAAGCGCGTGCTGCAAGTGGCAAGCCGAAGAACACGCCCGAGAAGAACAGGTCCCCGATCAGGTCGCGACGGAAGAACGGAAGGCCGGCTACATACGAGGCCATCAGGCCACTCCACGTCATCGGATACAGGTCGCGGTAGGTGAGCCACGAGGCGAAGTTGCTGAGCAGGAAAAAGGAAACTGCCAGAACCAGCGAGGCACCAATTACGCGTGCTACCGTGGTCTTATTGCGCAGCAATGTGCCGAACCAGATTGCCCCGGCGTACCACAAGATGCTGACCAGGTGGTCTGCGGTGAATGCATACTTGTAGACGAACAGGGTAAGCGCGAGATCCGTAGCGGCGAGAATTCCCACCGCCGCCCACCATTGCTTCCGCGGCCCTCGCGCGCCAAAGTACAGCAGGGACGCGCCCACTGCTGTCAGTGCGTATTGCCTTGTCAGAGCGCCAAACAAACGAACAGAAACGGCAAGCAACACAAACAGGTAAGCCAGCATGTTCACCTCAGAACGAACATTGATTCTGCGGCGCAGGACCGCAGGGCGTCAAGTGTGCGGTGGCCGTCGAATGTCAAAACTTCGTAAGCAATTGCGGTTACGACTGGTGCACTCGTCCCTTTCGCACCTCAATCCGGCCTTGCTGCGTCTCCCCACCACTCCCGAACCAGGTGCAACTTGTCGTCGAGCTGCACGGAGCCGCTCAAAACGTGCCGACCGGAATTCGGATACATGAACCGCAAATCCTGAAAATGCGCAAGGTAGCCGCTTTCAGGGGCAGAGAGTTGCTCCACTTCCACCAGGGGGTACTGCGCCCAGTCGAGATAAACGCGTCCCAGGTACGAAGACTTTGCTGCGACGCTCGCCGCTGTTTCTTGCGGCTTGTATCGTACTTGTGCAGTGTCGTGCGGATCGACTTCCGGTGTCAGGGAGTCAACCTGCATCTGTTCATAGAAGTCGTGGGTTTCAACCACGCCATACCAGGTAAAAAGAGTCAGCGGATACGGGTACGCACTCACGCGAACCGGTTCGGCGCCTTGATAGACATGAGCGTTCAACGCGGCGATCGCCTTTCGGTGCTGATAATCGCGAACACCCCAGACCACGACTACGCCGACGAGTGCGCAAATCGCTCCGGCACGTCCTCGCGGCCCGCGACTCTTCGCGCCAATTTCCTCATTGATCAGCCGGAACAATGCCGGCAGAAGCAGTCCGCCGAGCAGTGCAGCGTAAAGTAGCGGTTCGAAGATAAAAACAATGTCCCACGAATACCACCGGTATGAGAACGGTTCGAACGGTCGCACGCCGTAGTTGTTTGTGAAATCGAGGAGTATATGGCTGAGGCCGGCGACAAGCGCGAAAACGTACAACAATCCCCAGCGCGGCTGGGTGGGATACCCGCGGCGCTTCAGCTTCTCGATGCGTGCCTGGGTTCTTTGCGGCGAGCGCATACGCACGCGGTGGATGATCCATACAACCAGCAGGACGAATGCGGCCACAAAGGGTATCCCGACGAATGTATGTGTGATCCCGCGATGATGAGCGAAGCCGAAGACCGGCCCCTTGATGCGCGTGAAGATGTCGAGATCGGGCGCTTCAGCCGCAAGGGTCATGGTAAGCGTTGCGAGTGCGGTTTTGCGATTGAATCCCGCGCGGCCCATCGCGGCGCCGGTCAGAAAGTGTGTGATAGGTTCCAAATCTTGCTGGCCTCGTCAATTCTTCCGCACGGCCTGCGGCGTAAGCAACTGCACCGATTCGTCGGCGATTTCAATTTCTACAGGCAGTCCGCCTAACAGCTCGCCATCGGCTTCCGTATAAATGCGCAGCGATGCCGCCGAACTTGCTTCTTCGATTTTGCGGCAACAAAGCGCGGTGCTATGTACCAGTTCAATATACCTGTCGTGCCACTCGCGTCCGAAGAGGCGGCTGGCAATGAATCGCAGATAGCGAAAGCGGCTTTTGGTTTTAAACAGGATAAGCTGCATGTCGGAGCGGTCGAGACCGGCGCCCGGTGCGAGCCGCTTGATGATCCCGCCAAAGTTATTCAGCCGTACCGCGAGCACCTGCGTCACGCGCTCCTTGCGTCGAGTGCCGTTCAGGTCTTGGAACTCGACTTCGAAAAACGGATACTTCTGCCGTCCCCACTGCCGGAAAGCTTCCAGGTAGTACCCCATCACGCCCAGCTGCTGTTTGGCGGCTGCCGCGAGCTGGTAAAACATTGCGGCATCCAGGCCGACTCCAGCCGCAAGAATGAAGAATCTACTGTCGTTCACGTTCGTAGACGAAAGATACGTAAGCTTTCCCAGCCGCACCGGACGTATACGGCTGTCGAGAGCCAATCGCGCTGCGCGCAGCGGATCTCGCCCGAGGCCGAGATCGTTCGCCAGCGCATTCGCGGTACCCATGGGAATGACGCCCAGCGCAGTATCGGTTCCGGCCAGCGCCTGCAGAGCCTGGTGCACGGTGCCATCACCGCCGCAGGCCAAGACCGTATCGATCTCGGCAGAAACGGCGGACCGGACGGTAGCGGCCGCGGCATTGGGCGTATCGGGGGTGACGATGTCTACCTCCACCCCGCCATGACGCAGCACATCACGCACCGATTCGATGGTGGCGATGCGCCGGCTATGGCGCTGACGTCCCGACTGGGGATTGTGCAGGAGTAAAACTTTACGCATGAAAACGGGGCCGGGGACAGTGTACCCGAGGCACTGCCGCTCAGCCGATGCGAGGTATCACGAGCATCAGCAATAGCCCACCAAGAAAGCATCCAGTACCGAGTTCGAGCAGCCTCACGACCGGCGAACTGCGGGCCAGCATGCCCTCAGAGAGCGCGATCCGGCCATTCTCGTCTGGACTGTAGAGGACTTGCACCTTGGATCCGGGAGGTTTCTCGTCCAGAGTCTTCTGCATCGCCTTGCGGTCGCTCATCTCGAATCCGGCGTTGGCGGTGGAATCGTAAATCGAATCACCCACTTTATAGCGAATCAGCCAACGCGCGCCGTACATGGTTCGATGGTGCAGAAACCGTTTGCCCTGGACCTCATAGACGTTGCCGCTCACGATTTCGCCGGTAGTGGTTGGCCAGCCTTTGGTGGACTTCATCTGGCTGTAGATCAGTAAACCGCCCGCGCCCAGAAAAAACATTCCCATCAGGACGGCGCCAACTCCGAGCAGACGTAAAAAATCGCGCAGACGTTCTGACATAAGTAGCTGTCGCGATCATATCGCTTTCACCGCTCCTGCGCCTAGATGGAGGTGGAATGGCTATGGGCCAGCGAATTTCGCTCACCCTATAATCGTTCTATGCCCACCGCCGCCGACGTTCAGCGCAAGATTGACAAGCTGCGTGACGACATTCGTTATCACGAGAACCGTTACTACGTGCTCGACGATCCCGAAATCAGCGATGCCGAATTCGACCGGCTCATGCAAGAGTTGAAGCGGCTGGAGCATGACAATCCGGAGCTGATCACGCCCGATTCTCCCACGCAGCGGGTGGGTGGCAAGCCACGCGAAGGCTTCGTAAAGGTTCCGCACTCCTCACCCATGCTCTCGCTCGACAATGCCTACAACGAGCAGGAACTGCGCGACTGGGAGCGGCGGGTGCATGAGCTTACAGGACAGAAAAATGTCGATTACATCTGCGAGTTGAAGCTCGACGGGCTTTCCATGGCCTTGCACTATCGCGGAGGAAATTACGAGCGGGCCATTACGCGCGGGGACGGCGTGGTCGGAGAAGATGTGACGCCGAATGTTCGGACCATTCGTTCGGTGCCCCTCTCAGCGGATACAAGGAAAGCTAAGCTGCCGGGCGATTTTGAGGTTCGTGGAGAAGTGATCATGCCGCGCAAGTCGTTTGAGCGGATGAACGAGGAGCAGGAGAAATTGGGTCGCCCGAAATATGCCAATCCACGCAATGCCGGAGCGGGCTCGGTGCGTGTACTTGATCCCAGCATTACGGCGTCGCGAAGTCTGGAGTTCTATTCCTACTTCCTGCTGGTGAACGGTCGCCCGTATTTTGATCATCACGCCGATTCTTTGAAGGCGCTCACCGCAGCCGGATTCAAGGTCAATCGGAATTGGAAGCAGCTGCGCAATATTGAAGGCGTCCTGGATTATCTGAGCCACTGGGAGGCCAAGCGCGAGACTCTGCCTTACGAGATTGACGGCGTAGTTATCAAGGTGAATTCCATCGGCCTGCAGAACGAACTGGGTTTCACGGGCAAAGCCCCACGATGGGCAATTGCTTACAAGTGGGCGGCGCGATCGGGCGTCACGCAGATCGAAAACATTGGCGTGCAGGTCGGCCGCACCGGCAAGCTGACTCCGGTTGCCTGGCTCAAGCCGGTGTTCATCGGCGGCACCACCGTCACCCGTGCGACGCTGCATAACGAAGACGAGATTGAACGCCTGGGAGTGAAGATTGGCGACTGGGTCATGGTAGAGCGCGGTGGCGATGTGATCCCCAAGGTCGTGAAGGTGATTGAAGATAACGACCACCCGCGCGGTCACAAGCAGTTCCACATGCCCGAGCGTTGCCCTGAGTGCAACAGCCATGTGGTCCGCGAAGAAGGCGAGGCCGATTGGCGCTGCATCAATGCGAACTGCCCCGCGAAGCTGCGCGAGAGCATCCTGCACTTTGCTTCGCGGGGGGTAATGAATATCGAGGGCATGGGAGACGCGCTCGTCAATCAGCTGGTGGATAAAGGGCTGCTGCGTAACGTCGCCGATATCTACGAGCTCGACGAAGTCAAGCTGCTCACGCTGGAGCGCATGGGAAAGAAATCCGCTCAGAACGTGTTAAGCGAGATCGACGCCTCGAAGAAGTTGCCGCTGGAGCGGGTGATCTATGGCCTGGGAATCCGTTTCGTCGGTGAACGCACAGCCCAATTCCTTGCCGAACACTTCGGGTCGATGGACGCGTTAATTGAAGCCGCTACTTTGAAAGACGAGTCCGCCAGCCTGGAGGCCCTGCAGCAGGTCGAGGAAGTGGGGCCGCGTATTGCCTTCAGCATCCGCGAATTTTTCAAAGAGCCTAAGAATCGTGATCTTGTGAATCGTCTGCGCGAGGCCGGACTGCAATTCAAAGGAAGGAAGAAAGGACGTGGCACGCAGTTGGCCGGCAAGACGTTCGTGCTCACCGGCACGCTGCCGAATTTGAGTCGCGATCAGGCCAAGAAGATGATCGAAGATGCAGGCGGCCGCGTCTCCGGTTCGGTGAGCAAGAAAACCGATTATGTCGTTGCTGGTGCTGATCCGGGCTCCAAGCTGGACAAAGCAAATGAGCTGGGAGTGAAAGTGATTGATGAGGCGGGTTTGAACGAATTGCTCGGGTAAACGCAAGTTCACGCAAATACATCCGAGCTCAGGTTCGCCGGCGCCGGGGACCGCAAGTCACTGATTGCAGATTTGATACTGGCGAGCTATGAGCGCGAGTTGCCGCCCGTGGCAGCTGCATGACAGGACTGTCATCCCTTGACTTACATCTCGCTTTTGAGTGCCCCGCATCTCTCTAGAGAAGCACTTCCAAAGGGAACTCTGATGAAGCAACTTGCGATCACAACCTGTCTCGCCCTGGTAATGGCATTGCTCTTGGCTGCGTGCGGCGGCAATACCAATAACAACAACGCCAACGTAAACGGAAACTGGACCGCCAACCTCACTGATCAAAATGGCAATCCGGTGTTCGCGTTTACAACGTCGCTGACGCAGAACAGCGACAACAGCATCACCGGCGCGAATCTGAATTTCACGACCAATAACGGCTGTTTCAGCAATGGTGCCACCGAGACTGGATCATTCGGTATGACCCGCAACTTCAACGGAAACGTTTCCGGCAGCTTCGGGCTGAACGTCACCGGGCCTTCGAGCGGCAACAGCGGAAACAATACGCTGAATCTAGCGGGAACGTTGAACAACAACACCATCAGCGGCACGTGGACACTCACCGGCTTGCAGTCCGGCTGCACCGGATCCGGCAACTTCACCATGACGAAGATGTAGCCGGTGGTCCAAAGGCGTGGAACCTGTGCAGTTCCACGCCGAAGCAACGCAGAACCAATCCAACGCGACTTAGCCAGCTCGCTCCTGATACACTTCTAATTTCGTCCAGCGCCCGCCGGAGCTGCTTTAGGACGCCGGCCGCTTTTCTGCATGAACGACGTCCGCCGCGGTTTGATTATCGTGAACACGGGTCCCGGCAAGGGCAAGACAACCGCTGCAATGGGAACTGCGTTGCGCGCCGTGGGAAATGGCTTGCGTGTGCTCATGCTGCAGTTCCTGAAAGGATCGTGGCATTACGGCGAACTGGATGCGGTAAAGGCCTTCGGCGATAAGTTTGTGATGAAGCAGATGGGGCGTGGCTTCGTGAAGGTCGGCGGAGCGGAAACTGACCCTGAAGACATTCGGCTTGTGGAAGAAGCCTGGGCCGAAGCGGAAAAGGCCATCTCTAGCGGCGAATGGGACCTGGTCATCCTCGACGAGATTAATTACGCCATCAGCTACGGCATGCTCGATCCTGCCAAGGTTGTTGCGGCGCTGAAGCGTAAGCCGGAAATGGTACATGTGATCTTGACCGGCCGGAATGCGCATCCGACAATCGTCGAGGTCGCGGACACGGTCACCGAGATGCGCGAAGTGAAGCACGCGTATCAGAAGGGAATCATGGCGCAACGGGGAATCGAGTACTGATTCATTTGGTCATTAAGTGATTTGGCAATTTCGTAATCTCAACCGAGCGAAGATTTCGGTTTTCAATTACCAGATTACAAATTACCCGATTACCAATTCTTAAAATTATGGCTTGGTTTAAACGCGAATCCAGCACAGTTGACGCTTCGGGCGAAAAGAAAGTCCGCACCGAAGGACTCTGGGTCAAGTGCGACGACTGTCACAAGATCATCTGGAAAAGAGATCTCGATGCCAACCTGAATGTCTGCCCGAACTGCGGGCGTCACTTCCGCATCGATGCGCGCACCCGTCTGGCTCAGCTCTTTGATGGCGGCGAATACCAGGTCGAAGACGATAATCTCGTTACTACCGATCCTTTAAAGTTCGTCGATCTAAAGGCATATTCGGATCGTTTGACGAAAGCGCAAAACGATACCGGCCTTTCCGACGCCATTATCAATGCGCGCGGTACCATCGAAGGACATCCCGCAATTATCAGCGCCATGGAGTATGCGTTTATTGGCGGCAGCATGGGGGCGGTTGTGGGTGAAGTCATCACTCGCGCGGTTGAAAAGGCCACCAATGAGCGCATTCCGCTGATCGTGATTTCTGCCTCTGGCGGCGCGCGCATGATGGAAGG
>JAJPJE010000008.1 GCA_021324365.1 Terriglobia bacterium
CGGCAGCGTTGTAACCCGGGATGTTCCCGATAACGCCATCGTAGCGGGCGTTCCTGCCCGCCCGGTTCGGAGGGCCGTAACTGTATGAAAGTTCCTTTTGCTGATCTTCGCGCATTGCACACGCCGCTGAAGGCCGATCTGATGGCGGTCTTCGAACGAGTTCTCGAAAACAATTCCTTCGTCCTCGGACCGGAAGTGCAGAAGTTCGAGACGGCTTTCGCCAGCTTCGTAGGTGTTCAGCACTGCGTCGCAGTTAATTCTGGCACTGCTGCGTTGCAACTTGCCCTGGAAGCGCTGGGCATAGGTGAGGGGGACGAGGTTATCACCGTCGCGAACACATTCTTCGCGACTGCTGAAGCAGTGAGTGCGGTGGGTGCAACTCCAGTATTCGTTGACGTCGATCCCATTTACTACAACATGGATTCGAAATTAGTTGAGAGGGCGGTCACTTCGAAAACACGCGCGGTGATTCCGGTCCATCTTTACGGACAGACAGCGGATATGGATCCAATTCTTGAGATCGCCAAGAAGCACAATCTGTACATCATCGAGGATGCATGCCAGGCGCATGGCGCTGAGTACAAGGGGCGCAAAGCCGGTTCTATGGGGATCATGGGATGCTTCAGTTTTTATCCCGGTAAGAACCTCGGCGCGCTTGGTGAAGGTGGAGCGATCGTGTGCAATGATCCGACTCTGAATCAGAAGCTCAGAATGCTGCGCGAGCACGGATCTCTCAAGAAATATGAGCATTCTTTTCCTGCGTACAACTATCGCCTGGAAGGACTGCAGGGCGGCTTTCTTGCGGTGAAACTTCCCACGCTGGAGCGTGACAACGAGCGCCGCCGTGAGGCTGCCAAGATCTACGCGGAATTGCTTGCCGACTCCGATGTGGTTACGCCGGCAGTTCTGCCGGGCGCGAAACCGGTTTTCCATCTGTACATTATTAAGTCGGAGGACAGGGACGCTCTCAAGCATTACTTGAATGAGCAGGGAGTCGAGACGGGGTTGCATTACCCAATCCCGCTGCACTTGCAGGAAGCGTATGCCGGCCTCGGATACAAGAAAGGCGATTTCCCGGTGAGCGAGTCACTATCGGAACAGATTCTCTCACTGCCCATGTTCCCGACGATCACCCGAGAACAGATCGAGTACGTTTGCTCCGCAGTGCTGGAGTTCGCAAAGTGTCAAACGGCCAGGGTCTAGACAGCGCGGCGGTTCGGAAAGTCGGCGCCGTTTTCGGAGCAAAGCCGACACAACCAGATCCGGAGTGGGAACGGGGACTCGCGCAGCATTTGCGCGAGTCTCAGTCCCGCGAGGAACTGATGACGCTGTACGGGCGATTCCGCTCTGGTGAAAGTAGTTTTGATTATCTGATGCGCCGAGTGCTGTTACGAGCGCTGTGTAAGTCAGCTGGAAACGAATTGCAGGTAGGACCAAACGTTGTGCTGAAACATCCCGAGACGATGGAATTTGGGGATAGCGTCTTCATCGGCGCGCAGGCAATGATCCAGGGCCGATTCGATGGCACGTGCCGCATTGGCGATCACGTCTGGATCGGCCCGCAGGCCTACTTCGACGCTCGTAACCTTGTCCTGGAAGATTATGTCGGCTGGGGGCCGGGAGCAAAAGCTCTCGGTTCCGAGCACACGGGCGACCCTGTTGATCAGCCGATTATCGCGACGCCTCTCACCATCAAACCGGTGGTTATTGGCTTCGGCGCCGATATTGGCACAAATGCAACGATTCTGCCGGGCGTGCACGTGGGCGCGAATGCGATTGTGGGTGCGGGGGCGGTCGTAAACCACGATATTCCGGAATACGCAGTCGCGGTAGGTGTCCCCGCTAAAGTGCTACGCTCACGGCGCACACAGAAGTAAGACAGAGTTCACTGAGGAGATTATCTCGTAATGAATCAGATTTCAGGAGCGCGGTTTCTAATAACCGGTGGAGCAGGATTCGTAGGAAGCACGATTGCAGATCAACTCTTGGCTGCCGGCGCTTCGGAGATTCGTATCATCGATAACTTTGTGCGCGGCACCTGGGGAAATGTGAAGCATGCGATGGCAAGCGGCAGAGTGCAGGTAACAGAGGGAGACATCAGGGACGTGGAACTCGTCGATCGCCTTACCGCAGGTGTAGATTACGTGTTCCACCAGGCCGCACTAAGAATCACAAGGTGTGCCGAAGCTCCTCGCGAGGCGACTGAAGTTTTGATGACTGGAACCCTGAACGTACTCGAGTCGGCCATCAAGCACAAGGTTAAGAAAATTGTTGCCGCGTCTTCTGCTTCTGTATACGGAGAGCCGTCCTATTTACCGATCGACGAATCCCACCCGTTTAACAATCGGACGATGTATGGCGCCGGCAAAGTAGCGAATGAACAGATGTACCGTGCCTATTTCACGACTTCCGGACTCCACTACATCGCTCTGCGATACTTCAATGTTTATGGACCACGAATGGATCTGACAGGCGTTTACACGGAGGTCCTGATTCGCTGGCTTGACGCAATTGAAGCAGGTAAGCCTCCACTGATTTTTGGCGATGGCGAACAGTCCATGGACTTTGTCTTCATTGACGATGTTGCGCGGGCGAATATTCTGTCGCTGCAATCCGATGTGACGGACGAAGTATTCAATGTCGGAACTGGAGTTCAAACGAATTTGAATCAGCTTTGTGCTGCACTCCTGAAACTTACGGGCTCATCCCTAAAGCCCGAATATCGCCCGGCGCGAGCGGTAGCAAACGTTACGCGCCGTCGCGCTGCAATCGATAAAGCAGAGAAGATGCTCGGATTCCGCTCCACGATTTCACTGGAAGACGGATTGCGACGCCTAATTGAATGGAGAAACCGAGAAGCACGAACCGTTGCCGCTGGAGCAATCGCATGAGCACCGCAACCAGACCCACTAAGACAATTCCAGTCGCTAAGCCGTTTTTCGGAGTAGAAGAAGAGCAGGCACTCGTCTCGTCACTCCGGAGCGGCTGGGTAAGCCAGGGGCCTAAAGTTTCCGAATTCGAAAAGCGGTTTGCCGATTACGTCGGAGCGCAGCACGCTGTCGCTGTTTCCTCGTGCACGACCGCACTGCACCTTGCAATGATTGCTGCGGGGATCAAAGGAGGCGATGAGGTCATTTGCCCAAGCCTCTCCTTTATCGCCACGGCAAATTGCATCCGCTATGTCGGCGCATTACCAGTGTTCGTCGACATCGATCCGCTAACCTACAATCTGAACCCATTGCAGGTCGAACAAGCAATCACTTCCAGAACTCGAGCCATCCTCGCCGTCCATCAAATAGGGCTACCCGCTGCTCTGAAAGAATTGAAAGCGATTGCGGAGCACCACGGTCTTATTTTGCTGGAGGATGCAGCTTGCGCGATCGGCTCAGAGTATTTTGGCAGCAAGATTGGACAACCCCATTCGTTAATGGCTTGCTTTAGCTTTCATCCGCGGAAGATTCTCAGCACGGGGGAAGGCGGTATGATTACAACCAACAGCGAGGAGGTTTCCACACGGCTGCGTAGGTTACGCCAGCACGGTATGACCGTCTCGGATTTGGCACGCCACAGCTCGAATAAGGTGGTGGTGGAGAGCTACGACGAAGTGGGTTATAACTTCCGCATGACGGACTTACAAGCGGCCGTCGGGATTGAACAGCTCAATCGTCTCGACGACATGCTCGCGCGGCGACGTCACTTAGCCAAACGCTACACGCAGGAACTCTCAAAACTGAACTGGCTAATCACACCGATCGAACCCACTGGATACCGTCATAACTTTCAGTCCTATATGATACGGCTACTACCGGAACGCGTCGCATCGCGGGACGAGATTATGCAACGAATGCTTGATCTAGGCATATCGACCCGCCGCGGAATCATGGCGACTCATTTTGAACCTCCGTACGCAGATCGTGATTGGAATTCACTGCTTCCAGAGACGATCAAAGCAACGGCGCAGACTCTGATCCTTCCTCTATACCATCTGATGACAGAGGAAGAACAGGATTGGGTTATTCAATCGTTGGTGGAATCCGCGAAGGGCTAAGTCGTTGTCGGCATACGGAATAATGCGGAATGGAGATTATGTCGTCCATTCTTTCCATGCTTGTTTTATAAACTGATAGAGAAGCTCGCCCGTAAATCTCCATATTGGGCGTTCATATCCGATCCGAGGAAGACTGAACCGATCACTCTCTGCCGTTACGAGTCCTTGCTCTGCAGAAAGGGCGCACAAATATCCAGATTGAACGATATTTTTGCGGGCAGAACTCGACATCTGCTCCCTCCTGCCATATGGGTAAGCAAACGAAGTTATGGGAGTACCGAGATGGCTCTCCAGGAGCTGCTTCGAAATAAGCAGCTCTCTCTTTTGGGTCTGATCCGACTGTACCGCCATGTTGCAGTGAGTATGAGTGTGTGACCCGAAATTTGCTCCGTCCCGAGCCATAGTTTCCAATTCCTTCCACTTGAGCATGGCAAAGCTATCTTCTGCCGCTTTCGAAACTACACTTGGCCGCTCTGCTCGGGCGACTAGCGGCACTAGCGTCTCTGAAGCGCTCGTACGAATTTGCGTTCGTGCCTCCCGCATACTCACCGAATCCAGTTTGCCCTCAGACCAGAGCCAATAAACTTCATTGAGAGGAATCCAATGATCAGAGTCCACAAAAGATGTGGCGACGTAGACCGTGTAAGGGAGTCCAAGGCGCTTCAGGACCGGAGCAGCATAGGAAAAGTTATTGCGATAACCATCGTCGAAGGTAATCACAACTGACTTCTGCAGTGGCTTTCCTTCGGCCAAACTCTTGCACACGTCATCGAGCGGAACAACTTCGTAGCGGCTCTTGAGTGCACGCATCTGCTGCTCAAACTCGCACGGTGGTAAATGGAAATTAATCTCGGGCGGCAATACTGCGCGGTCGCAGACGCCGTGATACATGAGGACAGCGATGGCATTTGGGCGAATTAACCGTGCCAATAGCCTCTCAATACCTGAGTAGTACAGAAAAATGAAGAAAGCAGCCTTAACCAGCCGTTTCATGCATAAGTGGTACTTGATGTGTTACTTAAAAACAACTTTATCATGCCGCCACAAAAAAGGGGCGGCTTGCGCCGCCCGTGATTCGTTGCCGGGTTTCTGCTCTACAGTTGAGGGTTTTGATCAGGTTTCGACTATGGACAAGTTCCCGTCTGCTGGTTCC
>JAJPJE010000078.1 GCA_021324365.1 Terriglobia bacterium
CACCAGCGACGGCTGCCTTTTCGGGCCAATTCTCTGTCGTATTTCGCAACAATTGTGGCCTCAGTCACTGCCAAATGTGACGCATATCATAACCGGGCGTACGTTCCACGCGTTTTCATAGCTCATTCGTAGTGGAACTGGCTGAGATCAGCCTCCCCCAGAAAACCTGCGGGCGACACTTTCAGGCGCGTAGAAGCCTTGGGAAAACCCTGATTCGCATTGAAAACAAAAGACTGCGGAATTTCACGTGGGCGATTGTGCGAGAAGACCCCATAACCATTCGGCGGAGCCATCCCGTCACCCTGTGTGACGCGGTCGAAAATGAACGCAAGTCATTCAAAGACACTCGGTTAGCAATCGCCGAGTGGCAAAGAATTCGACGGCAGAGGAAATGCAGAACTCTTTGTTGGAGATTTCCTTGAGGCCCGGTCACACAACACGGACGGCCGACAAAACCACGAAAATCGGGACGCTCGCGTCTCTTCGTTGGTTGTTGCTGATTGTGGTAGTTGTTTCCGGTTTACGCCTGCACGCAGCTCAGCACCCTGTGCCACTCGATCCAAAAACCGATTCAGCCAAGTGCATCGAGTGCCATGAAGACAAAGCCAAGGGCAAAGTAGTTCACTCTGCGATTGCGATGGGGTGCACCGCTTGCCACGAGATCCGAGTCAATAGAGACGTCACACGGGTAAAGCTGACCACTACCACTCCACAAGCGCTTTGTATCACATGTCATTCCGACAAAAACGCCGCCGAGATCCATGGCAAGGTTCATCCCCCGGCGGTGCGCGACTGCCTCAAATGCCATGATCCACACACGTCCGACAACAAGAACCTACTGCTGAAGCCGACCAGCGGAGCGAGTAAAGACGACAACCTTTGCCTGACTTGTCACGACAAGGGAGTGAATGTCCCAAAAGACGGAAGCCGTCACGCGGCCCTCGACATGGGATGCGAGACCTGTCACGTCACGCATAAGACAGGTGAGCGCGGAAAGATTGAATTCGACAAACATTTGACCAAGGCGCCACCGGCCCTCTGCCTGGATTGCCACGACGGCAAAGACGAAAGCCTGATCAAGGCGCACAATGGGCAACCATTCGGTAGCGCGAATTGCATTCAGTGTCACGACCCGCACCAGTCGGCACGACCGAAACTGATGCAGGCCTTCTTGCACAATCCGTTCGAAAACAAGATGTGCGACAGCTGCCACCAGGCTGCCAAAGACGGCAAGGTCGTCCTGACCAACTCCGATCGCAGGGCGCTCTGCGTGACATGCCATTCCGAGCAGGCCGAGAAGATGGAAAAGGCGAAAGTTCAGCATCCGGGCGCACTGGGTGACTGCACGGCCTGTCACAACCCGCATGCCGGAAAGACTCCGGGGTTCCTGCAACCCGACCCGGTGCAGGCGTGTCTGGCGTGCCATAGCGATCAGGCAGAGCAGATGAAGAAAGCCGTTTTGCACCAGCCCGCATTTGCTCTGGGTTGCGCAACCTGTCACGAGCCGCACGGCGGCGACAACGATCATTTGTTGCGTGCCAAGGGCAGCGCACTTTGTCTTGAGTGCCACGGACCGGACGCGAAGCCGCAGGAACTCGAAGCTGAACATGTACTGACTATCTTCAATGGCCAGGTCAAGCTGCCGGAGGACTATTTCAAGAAGAATCGTGTTCCGATTCTTCCGATCAAGTACGGATTGGGGCATCCGGTCATGGGCCATCCCGTGCAGGACGTGATGGATCCATCCGACATAACAAAGGTGAAGACGGCGATCAATTGCCTGACGTGCCATCAGCCCCATGCTTCCACGCAACCGGGGCTGCTGGTAAAGGATCAGGCCAACAACATGGCCTTCTGCGATACGTGCCACAAAAACCGGCTGGCATTGCAGTAGAGGTAGGTATGAAGAAAGTGCACATTTTCGTGTCTCCTCAGAGCTGGGGAGGGAACTTCCGGGCTGCGGCACTGTTGCTCGTGGGTGTCATGCTGACATTCCCCGTACACACTCTCGCCAAGAAAAAGCCACCCAAGGAACCGGTGAAGGCCGCGGAACCGGCGAAGCCGCTGATCGACATTTCGAAGCTGGTTTGGCCCGCACCTCCGAGTATTCCTCGTGTGCGCTATCTCAACTATTTCGCAGGGCAGAAAATCGATCTCACGCCAGCTTCCGAACAGCCGAAGAAGAAGTCCTCTTGGATGGATCGGCTTGCCGGAGTGCAGGACCCAAACAACAAGCAGCACCTGAAGCCGCTGCCATTCCAATTATTGGGACCGCTGGGCATGGCCGTCAGTTCCACGGGAGAACTCTACGTGGCCGATCAAAAAGTCGGCGCGGTCTTCATCTTCAATACGGAAACGCGCGATGCGACGCTCATTGGCAATGGTCGCGACGCGACCTTCGGACTCGTCAATGCGGTGGCGCTTGACGATGACGATCGCCTCTTCGTCACGGATGGGAAGCTACATCGGGTACTGGTGTTCAACAAGAAGCACGAGGTCACAGACCAGATTAAAGATGGGCTTGTCGATCCGGTTGGCATCACGATTGACACAGAAAACCGGCAAGTCTACGTAGTCGACACCCAGCAGGACCAGGTCATTGTGTATGACGCGGACAGTCTGAAAGAGAAGCGTCGAATCGGGACCGGCGGCAAGAAACATGAGTTGACCAGTCAAGGCGATTTCGCCGCCCCGACGGGAGTTGCACTCGATGCAGACAACAATCTTTATGTCACGGACACGTTGAACAATCGCGTGGAGATCTTCGACGCGGACGGCAACTTCATCAGCCAGTTCGGCAAGCACTGCGATGGCCCTGGTTGCTTCGCGCATGTAAAGGGAATCGCCATCGACAGCGACGGCCATATCTGGACGGCTGATCCGATGCTCGACCTGCTTCAGGTATTTGATCGAGAAGGCAGACTGCTGGCCTTCATCGGCGGTCACGGTCAACTGCCCGGTCAATTTTCTTCGCTGGACGCCGTGTACATCGACAAGAAAAACCGCGTGTTTACGTCCGAGCAATATCCGGGGCGTGTGCAGATGTTCCGTTACATCACGGACGCGGAAGCGGAAGAACTGAGGAAGGAAAAAGAAGCGCAGCGATCAGGCGAGAAGGCAGCGAAGGGCTCTGCCGCCAACGCGGAAGCGGCTGAGGCAAAGGCGGATAAGCATGCGGCCGCCCCGCAATAACAAGTTTTGGCTGCCGCGGCGGCCAAAGAACCGGGTGGAGGGAATTACATCCGGAGCAGTAGATGTAGGGCTCGGTGTTGCAACACATCATCAGGAGGTCTTTAAACCTTTATGAAGAAAGTCATGCTAGTACTTCTGGCAATCGCGGTGGTGATAGCAATTCCCGCGATGGCGCAGATACAAAACCCAACCTCGGACGTGTTGGGCGCGCACCTGAACTATGGTCGGGGTTGCGCGGCCTGCCACGCTCCGCACAGCGGTGCTCACGGCGGCGGTATTGCCACTACCGATGGGAACACAGGCAGCATAGCTCTCTGGGGTCAGGATGTTGCTCCGTTGTTCGGCAAATCCTATACAACCGGACAGAGCGAACACGGAAGCTATACGTTGACTCTTCCCGCAACTTGGGATGGAACAGACCCGGTTACGGCCAACACTTTAACTTGCCTGAGCTGCCACGATGGCAACTATGCGACAGGCGCGATGATGAAGAATACGGTGTATGAGACTGTTCCCAGCACCTACGCTTCGAATAACATTCCAACGCTCCTTGGCAACGATGGCACCTCAAAGGGCAACTACCTGAACGACCACCCGGTAGGCGACCAGGCCATCATCGGCTGCGGCGGAACTTATGACTGGGATTGCACGATCTCAGCCACAGGCACAATCACTCCGGGTCCGCTCATGACGCAGTTCAAAGCAAACTACGGAATCTTCATCAGCCCGAAGGTGTACAACAATCAACCAACGGTCCAGTGCACCACCTGCCACAACCAGCACCTGATGAACGTCGTGAAAGTATCGGCCAGCAACTCCGGGTTGCCGGCTGGCAATTACGCAACGATGTTCTTCGTTCGTGCTCCCTATAACCCGAATTCGGGAACGGCCGGCTCAAACCAAACCGCTCAATTCTGCCGCGAGTGTCATGGCGGTGAAGCAAATGAAATGAACGGCGGAAACCTCCCGACCGTGTTCTAGTTGTTTGCTCGCTTAGGGGAGAGCAACCCTCTCCCCTGCTTTTGAAGGGGAATTGACATGAACTACAAAGTTTTAGTCGGGGTAGTGCTGGCGGCGTTCTCGATCCCTTCGAGGGCACAACTTGTTTCATCGCATGCTTCGACCATCCCGGTCAATTCCGGAGTTCCATCTACTCCTGCGGTCTCCGGCAAAGCGGTTGCGCGTGTGAATGGAGTCGTTCTCACTGACAAAGACCTGCTGCGCGAGATGTACACGATATTTCCGTATGCCAAACAACATGGCGGCACCTTTCCCAAGGACATGGAACCCGGCATTCGGAAAGGGGCTTTGCAGATGATCATCTTTGAAGAGCTTGCCTATCAACAGGCGCAGAAGAAGGGGATGACGATCGGACCTGAACGCCTCAGTTCGGCAGAAGCAGAGTTTCGCAGGCAATTCAGTAGTCCGGCTGAGTATAAATTGTTCTTGCAGTCGGAATTTGAAGGAAACGAACAGGCGCTGCGCGCGAAGATTCGTCGTTCGCTGCTGATCGACAAGTATCTGAAAGCGGAAGTGGATCAGAAGGCAGTCGTCTCCGACGCCGAAGTCAAGGCGTACTACGATAAGAATCCGGCACGCTTTCAATATCCGGAGTCGTTTGCAATCCAGACGATCTCCGTGATACCGCCTGCGAACGCCACACCAGCGCAATTGGCTGAGGCCCGCAAGCGCGCTGCAGACGCTTACAAGCAAGCCAAAGCGACCAAGACTCCCGAAGAATTCGGGCTGCTTGCCGAAAAGATCTCCGATGACGATTATCGCGTAATGATGGGCGATCACCGCTGGGTGGACCGTTCCAAGATGCCGCCAACGATGCTCGATGCTGCATTAAAGATGAAGGATGGCGAGATAAGCGGTCTGATTCAGGTCGAACAGAATTATGTCGTATTCCGAATGAATAAGCACATCCCCGCAGGAATGATGAAGTTCGATGATATTAAAGTCGATCTTCGCAAGCAAATGGAAAAAAACAAGATCAATCAGGTGCGCTCCGCGCTAGACAAGAAACTCCTGCAGCACGCGGAAGTCGAGACCCTTTAGCCCGTGATGTTTTGCAACCCAATCCGACGTTTTGGACTGACCGCGATTGCAGGAATCACACTGTTGCTGTCGTCGTCGCAAATGGTAGCGCAGGTCAAGGTAGGAAACGACGTCAGCCTGACTGGAAACGGAACCTTGTCCACAAATTACAACGGCCTGTATGGCAATCAGATAGCTTCTAGTCATGGTTTTGGATTCGGAGGCACGGCTGCGATTGCGGGTTATTATTACAATCCGAATTTCGTCTCTTTCAACGTCAATCCTTACTTTGATCAATCGCGCGCTAATTCGGATTTTGCTTCTATCACAAACGCCTCGGGTGTAACTCTGGCGAGTTCGATATTCAGCGGAAGTCACTTCCCAGGAAATATCACTTATACAAAGGCGTACAACAGCACCGGTAATTATGGGCTGCCGGGAATCGCAAGTTTTGACACAAATGGCAATAATCAGAGCTTCGGCATCAGTTGGAGCGAATTAATCCCTGGGCTTCCTACTCTAACAGCTGGCTATCAGATGGGAGACGCCACGTACTCGCTCTACGGTAGTAACGACAATGGAAGCTCTAATTTCAAATCGTTTTTTCTAAATTCGACATACACGCTCGCCGGGTTCAACCTTGGTGGCGGCATTTCCCACGGGACCTCGGACGCTCTGATACCAGGTGTGTTCATCGGCGGCCAGGAGCAGAACTCCAACAGCGACAATACAACCTACAATGTCAATGCTACCCATCGGCTTCCGCTGAATGGAACCTTCACAAGTTCGTTTGCCCGTTCCGATATAAACTCCGACTACCTCGGGTACACATTTGACGGCACGATCGATCGGGTTTCCGCTAATTCGGCTGTTCGGCCAACCCAGAAATTGTCTTTGGGGGTGAGCGCCGACTATACAGACAACCTGAGCGGCTCACTCTATCAAGCCATTGTGCCTACGACCGCGACTGCTTTCGCTACCGCGAACCTGGGTACTCAAAATACCGCTTCCGCGGCGAACACAACGAATACCAGCACCGGATTCGCGGGAACGCAATCCGAACAGTCATCTCACGCATGGGATTTGATGTTCAACACCACATATGCATTCATGCATGATCTGCAGGCGCAAGGTTACATTGAGCGGAGGATGCAGGACTACCTGGGTATCAGTTACGGCTCCACTGTGTACAGCGGCGGGCTCACGTACACACGACAGATTATGGGCGGGTATTTCGGATCGTCATTTAACATTCTTGAGAACACTCTGGATCAAAGCAGTCAGAGCAGTCTCGGGTTCAATTCGACGGCCAATTACAATCGGCGTTTCGGCCAGTGGCAGGTCGGAGGGTATTTTAATTACGCACAGAATGCGCAGACCTTCCTAGTAACTTACACTACGTCGTATTACAACTTTTCCGGAAATGTGAGCCGGCGTCTTTGGGGCAAACTGTTTTGGACCGCAACGGCTGGCGCCGGACGAAGTGGATTGACAGCACAGCCGGGGACGACCAGTAGCAGTGAAAGCTTCAGCACGAGCCTTGGAACGAATCACCTCGCTGTTAGTGGTAGTTATTCCAAATCGGATGGAAACTCGCTGGCAACTGGAGGGGGCCTGGTACCCACGCCGCTGCCTGTCGCCCTACCCGCGACGCTTTTAGTCA
>JAJPJE010000019.1 GCA_021324365.1 Terriglobia bacterium
AGCTTGGTGCCGTAACCCATGAACGGACCAATCACGTAAAACGCCATGCAAGCCAAATTTGCAAGCAATCCGAGGATCGGAATAATCAGGTGCTTCAATGCATTGAACTTCGGATGCCTATGGAAGGCAACGATGCACGTGATGCAGCTCAACATGTAAAGAAGGAACGTGCCGAAGTTCGACGCCAGGGTTATCGTGAGCAGCGAGTTCGGCAGTGCGGCCATCTTGTCATGCGTGCTGTATCCGAAGCTGGAGAATATTCCATGCGGTAATGCCTGGATTGCCGCATCCGTCGGTGCGCCGGCGTCGCCAAACACCATCGCGACGGTAATGCATCCCACGATCGCCGAGATGATCGCCAAAGTCCAGATGGCTTTATGCGGAGTCAGGTTTTTCGAATGCAGCATGCCGAAGTGCTCCGGCACTTCCTGATCCTTACCCATCGCGTACGTGACGCGCGCTCCGGTATTCATGCAGGAGAGCGTCGTGCCGATCAGCGCGAGGAACACCGTGAACGCCTCCACCAGCATGAAGATGCGCCCTCGTCCGGCGCCGAACAGAGCGTCCCCAACCACAACCATCATGTCGCCGATCGGCGCCGCCGAGCTTGATGCGCTCGCCATCGTGTAACCGCTATTCAGGAAGTAGTTCGCCGCGAAGTACTCGAACAGGTAGCAGAACATTCCTTGAACCAGTAGCGAGACGATCACCGCAATCGGCACATCACGCTTGGCGTTCTTCGCTTCACCGCCCATCGCAGTCACCGACTCAAATCCTACCAGGATGAGAATCGCAACCGTCGCCTGCACGAAAACCCAGCCCCAGTTGTGCGCGCGAATTACTGAAGAGGCAGTTGGATGCGTCTGAAATGCGCCGCTGGAGTCAGTGGCGGGATAGCTGATGTGATACGGAACCGGCTGACCCGAAGCATCCAACAGCGGCTGTGGCCGGCCATTTGAATCACGGACGATCGTATCGGTCGCTGTGCCGTTGACCACTGTCTTCGTCGTCGCGAATTCATAGCTGTACGCAGCGCCGGAGGTCGAGTCGAACTGGAAAGCAACGCTCCCCGGGGGATGGTTCATGCGGTACCCGAGCGCCAGCACCGAGAACAACACCAGAGCCGTGATCTGGATGACATTGATCGCAATGTTGACGGAAGTCGAACCGTTTACGCCGCGATGCGCAATGTACGCTACGACGAACGAGAAGACGACGGCCACCAGCATCATGAACAGTGTGCCGGGATTGGATGCGCTCATCACGTTCGGCCATAGCGTCCCCACCAGATATCCACACAAGATACCCATGACGCCGACCATCACACCTGGGTAGATCCAGTAATAGAGGTGCGAAGCCCAGCCGATAATGAACTTCGACAACCGCGCATACGGCCATGCGGTGTCATGATTCAGGAAAGACTGCTCAGCGAAGTAGTACGAACTGCCGGTTCCGGGATACAACTTCGCCATTTCCGCGTAACAGACCGCAGTTGCAAGACAAAGACACAGCGCCAGCACAATGCCGGCCCACATGGCAGGCGCGGTTACGCCGGTAGTTGCTTGGGTGTAGAACGTGAGCCAGAGAAAAGCCCCTGGAGCGATGAGCGCCATCGCATTCATCGTCAGACCGGTCAGGCCTAACGTTGGTTTCATTTCAGCTGCGCCTGTTTCCGCCATGCGCAAATCTCCTTGGTGTTGGATTTGGTCGGGACTGCCTCTGGGAGAGAGGCAATCCCGGATGTTATTTGGCCTCGCGGCTGTCGAAGGTGAGGATCATCCCCGCAGCAAGCGTGTTCTGGTCTTTCACTAAACCGTTCGTGTTCTTCAGGAATGCCGGCTCATTCGACATGTCACGCCGGAATTCCAGGCGCGTGATCAGGTTGCTGGTTACCATCCTCTGGAAGGTGGTGGTGAACTCGTTGAAGTGCTGAATCGTGCCAGTGGTGAAGCCGCTGTGGTCGTCATAGTATTCATATCGTGTCGCGAATGAATACTTGTCGTTCCACGCATACTTTACGTAACCGGCGATGCCGCTCCACCACACGACGGGAGCTGTCATGATCGGCAGGCCAGTCGTCGGATCGACGGGACGGTCGCCGCGACCGTAGTCGTAGTTCGCCATCAACGAGAGCTTGCTAGTGGCGTTGTAGGTGAGAACGGTGTCATAGGTCTGGCGCGTGGTCTTATTCGTATTTTTCTGTTCTGGGCCCCAGAAGCCTGTCTCAGTCAGCCCCCATTTCTTGGTCGGATTCCATCCGAAGCTCATTCCGTAGGTCTTGCCCGAGTTGTTGTCGATGATGTCGTTCCAGCCGTTCACCAGGAATCCGGTCAGGTTGTACTTGTCGTTGAAGGTATATTTCGCTCGCAAACCGAAGTGATAGAAGGGAATCGCATACCCGAACAGCAACCCGCGTGAATAGTTCCAGTTGTCCTTGGACTCGATTACTTCGGCGCCCATCGGTGTAACGAACTTGCCGAAATCGACCTGCAGGCCTTTACCTACTGGGGCCAGATAGGAGAAATAGGCTTCCTTGAGGTACTGAGCAAAGCCAAGGCCGCCTGGATCGCTCGCATTGACCACGTTCATGGCATTGCCGAAACCGAGTGCAACGTGATATCCGGTGCGGCTCGCGGCTGCATCAGGCGCTTTATCCACGATCAACTCCACCATGTTCAGAGAGAGATTGTTGGAGTTGGTGTCGAACACTCGATAACCATTCAGCCGGTCGGCTGGCTGATTGGTGTTGTAGTTGTAATAGCCGTCAACGAAGCCGCTGATCGAGGTCGGCCCCAGCAGGCTGGCGATGGTGGTCTTCGCAGGTGCGCTGGGTTGAGCCGGAGTCGATTCAACCGCAGTATTGGCGGCCGGTGCTGCAGCAGTTGGTGCCGAGGCACTCTGCTTCATCGTCGCCAGCTGTGCCTGCAGAGCAGTTAGTTGTTTTTCCAGGTCGGCAACCCGCTTCGATAAGTCGTCCGCCGAAGGACTCGCGTCAGTTGAAGCTTGCCCTCTACACAGTGGCGCTACGAGGAGTGCCGCGGTAAGTACTAACAGTAAGGGAATCCCGGAGCTGTTCTTTTTCATTAATCGGACTGCTCACTTTTCCCCCCAAAACAAATCGTGCATGCCCCATCCTTGCGCACGACCTGTAGACCAGTTGCTGCAAGTTACCTTTGAGCGAAGCTGCAGTCCAATACATAGTTTTTGTTGCTGACATCAAAATTCGCACTAAGAAATTAAATCTATGGGTGGGATAAATATTGGTTGTGAACAACGTTTATTTCCCGATGCAGAAGCTGCCAAAGATATGATTCAGAATGTCATCCGCCGTAGTCGCCCCGGTAATCTCGTCCAGAGCGCGTAAGGCGCCGTACAGGTCCAGAAGGATCATTTCGTGCGGTACCCGCTCTCGTGTTGAGTTCGTGGCCTCATCGAGCGACTTCGTCGCATTCTCCACCAGCCCAGCCTGCCGCATATTCGTTAAGAACGTGGCTTCGGGCTGAACACCGGCATCTCCGCTGATTTGGCGCAGTACTTCGTCCCGCAGTTCGCCAATTCCTTCGCCAGTCACTGCCGAGGTGCGCACGCTCGGAACCCCATTACTCCGGTGCGAAACGGGGGCCGAAGCAAGGTCTGCCTTGTTCTCCACCACAATCGCGCGCCGCTGCTCGACTTGCGCCAGCAGCTCTTGATCTTCTTCATGCGCCGGCTCCGACGAGTCCAGCACCACCAGCACCATATCGGCATCCGCCAGCGCTTCCATCGATTTGCGAATGCCAATGCTCTCGGCTTCGTCCAAAGCTTTGCGGATCCCAGCAGTATCCACCAGCTTTACTGGAATCCCACCAATCGCGACAGTCTCGCTTACCAAGTCACGCGTCGTGCCAGGAATTGCGGTTACAATCGCGCGCTCGCGCTCAACGAGCCGGTTGAACAAACTCGATTTACCTACGTTGGGCCGTCCGACAATCGCCAACGTCAGGCCTTCATGCACTAACTTCCCATAGGCGAAGGATCGCAACAGCGTGTTCAGACCGGCGCGAATTTCGGCCATGCGGTTCAGAATGATCTCCGGCGCAAGCACCGGCACATCATCTTCGGCGAAATCGACTCCCGCTTCCATCAACGCAATTAATTCGACGAGTTTCTGCTTAATTGGCTGTAACCGGTGCGAAAGTGCACCCTGCAATTGTTGTGCTGCCACGCGCGCCTGGTACAAAGTTTGCGAGTCAATGAGGTCGCGCACCGCCTCGGCTTGTGTCAGATCGATTCGCCCGTTGAGAAACGCGCGCATGGTGAATTCACCCGGCTCTGCCAGCCGTGCACCTGCTGATTGCGCAAGCTCCAGGACACGCTGAAGGACCACGGGCGAACCATGCGCCGCGATTTCGACTATGTCGTCGGTTGTGTACGAGTGTGGCTTCTGAAAAAACGTCACGACGATTTCGTCGACGCGCTCACCTGACTCCGGCTCAACCAGTTCGCCGAATATAGCTCGTCCAACCTCCATCGAGCGCGGCAGCCGAAGCATTGGTTCGGCAATCGTTCGCGCTTCCGGCCCTGACAGTCGCACAATTCCTATCCCGCCTCGTCCCGCAGGCGTAGAAATGGCGACAATGGTATCGTCGAGATTCATGCCTGATTAATTGTAATGATTTGCTTCTGGACTCGCGGATAGCCGAACGGTGGACCTACGCGCGGGCCAGGGCACCCGCGCCACGTAAACCTATCTTCGCCGGAACGAGGGTCGTGCCGGTGCGGCTTTGTAGTCCTTTGGAAAGACCACAACTCGTCGGTCGGGACCCATGCCTTCGCTTTCGGTGCGTAGGTCCTCGCATTCGCGAAGCGCGAGATGAACAATACGGCGCTCGCGCGACGACATTGGTGCAAAACGGTATGGCCGGCCGCTATCGCGGACGCGCTGCGCCGCCACGTCTGCGGCCAGCCGCAACTCCTCCAGCCGCATGGAGCGGTGATTCATGCAGTCGAAGATCAGCTTCTCGTGCTCATCATGCTTCAGGTCGAGCGATTCGATGGCCAGCAATTCCAGCGCCCGAAGCAGTTCGGCATTGTGCGCGAGCAAGAGACGACTGTCCGATCCTGATAGATCAACCAGGATTGAGGGCCGCTCCCAATCGCGGCTATCGGTCACCTGTGGATCGATGGTAATGCGGTAACGAAGCCGCAGATCGCCATTCTGGATGATCGTCTTCAATAAGGCTTCGATTTTGCGGGCGGAAGCTATTTTGTCGTCGATGGGCATTGAGGCAAGTAACAGTTGTACCAAAAAGCAGGGCTGGTGGGAAACAGGGGTGCTTACAAGCGCATTTCACGAAAGATAGGGCGGTAAGCCGTCGCGAGCGCTGGCAAATTGACGGCAGTAACCGCCTATCAACACTCGGCAGCTACGGTGTGATGAGATATAGCCCGCACCTTTGTCGTTATATGGCTCTTTTCAACCTTAGCCGTGACAGAAACAATCGCCCCTGGAACCGTGATCCCAGTAATACTCAATTCCACCATCAACTCGAAAAAAGATAAGTCCGGGCAGAAGCCGATTGGGATGAATCCAGGAATGGTTGATTCCGGCCCTTGTTTCGCAAGGACCGGGTACCCCAAACTTACTCGGCGGCTTCTTTCGCGACGTGAACTTTGACGGTTCCCGCCACTTCCTTGAACAGCCGGATCTGCACTGGGAATTCGCCAATGGTCTTCAGCGGCTCGTCGAGTACGATCTTGCGCCGATCGATATTGAAGCCCTTCTTCTCGAGTTCGGCAGCGATATCCGACGAGGTCACTGATCCGAACAACTGATCGTGTTCACCCGCACGCCGGGTGAAGCTGAGCGAGACATTGGCAAGTTGCTGCGCGAGAGCCTCGGCATCCGCCTTGTCTTTTTGCGCGCGACGGATCGCGGCAGCCTTCATCTGCTCGATTACGTTCTTGTTCCCCGCATTGGCTTCGATCGCGAGCTTCTTCGGTAGCAGGTAATTGCGCCCGTATCCTTCGGCGACCTTCACCACGTCGCCACGCGCTCCCAACTTCGGCACATCTTCTTTCAGAATAACTTCCATGTCATAACTCCGATCAGAATCTTAGTGCCCACCGTTCACGCCGCTTTTCGGCGCTAATGTGGGATCAAAATTTACCGCGTCGTTCCGGCAAACGGCAGCAGGGCAATATTTCGCGCGACCTTAATCGCCCGGCCCAGGCGACGCTGGTGGGGCGTGCAGACGCCGCTCAAGCGACGAGGCACGATCTTCCCGCTCTCAGCGATGAATTGCGAAAGCAGCCGATAGTCCTTGTAGTCAATGGCATCAATCTTCTCGACGCAGAACTTGCAGACTTTCTTGCGGCGGAAATATTTGCGTTGTTCGCGACCGGGCCCGCCGGGGCGTCCACCCGGACGTCCTCCCTGGCGTTGCTCGCCGGCAGTTGCAGCTGCCGGAGTTTGCTGAGTCATTTCGTCAGCCATGTGTCTCCTTCTTCCCGGCGGTCATTAGACCGCTCAATCTGCTGCGGCAACCGAATGCCGCAAAAAAATGTTTATGCCTGCGCTGGAGCCTCGGCAGCAGGCTCGCTCTGCGCTGCGGCAGCAGCTTCGGCAGCCGCAGCAGCGTGAGTGCCCGCTCCACGACGGTGCGAATCCCGGATCTTTTTGACCTTGTCGAGACGCTTCTGCTCCTCATCGATACGCACCGTGATGAACTTGATCACTGGTTCGCTAACGCGCAGGCGGCGCTCGATTTCATGCACCAGGTCGCCAGAGCCTTCCACGACGAAAAGCACGTAGATTCCTTCCGAAAACGTGCCTACTGTGTAAGCAAGACGGCGCTTGCCCATCTTCTCGACGTTCTTCACCGTTCCCTTCGCGTTGGTGACCTGCGTGCTCAACGTTGATGTGAGCTTTTCCAGGTCTTCGTCCGTCATATCAGGACGGACAATAAACATAACTTCGTAAGTGCGTTGCATTCTTTCGCTCCAATTCAAACTTGTTACTCTGCCTGCTCTTCTGTCTCGGGGCGTCGGTTGAAGCGGTTCATCGCCGCATTCACTCCCGCCGTAACGATCACACGCGCAGCCTCGGCTGCGTTGTCGAGCAGTTCATCTACTGCCTTCAGCTCCGACTTCTTCAACTGTCGGAGCACATAACTCTTGCCGCTGCTGATCGGCGTATCCGGCCCGATTCCCAGCCGAATCCGTGTGATCTCTTGCGTGTTGAGCGCACCGATCACCGACTTGATGCCGTTGTGACCGGCTGCAGTGCCCCGCGGCCGAACGCGCAGTGTTCCGAACGGCAAATCCAGCTCGTCGTAGATCACGATCAGATCGCTTTCGGGATTCAGATCGTATTCCGCGATCAGCTCGCGAACCGATAAACCGCTCAGGTTCATGTACGTCTCGGGTTTCGCGAGAATCACTTCCTGATCGCCGATCCGTCCTCTGCCGGTGACCGCCTGGCAGTGCCGGTTCGCAACCTGGATGCCCATCTGGTCGGCCAAGCGGTCGACCGTCAGGAACCCGAGATTATGTGGCGTGAACTGGTACTCGATGCCAGGATTTCCAAGACCAACGATCAGTTTCACGCCTTAACCAGCCCTGCACTGTAGCGCCGGCGTCTCGCCGGCTGTTCCGTGAGCCTCTGGCCCGCGGCACTGCAAGGTACGCCCACGCGTCGTTACTTCTTTTCTTTCTTCTCAGACTTCTCTGCCTTCTCGGCACCCGGTGCGGCAGCGCCTTCCTCGGTTTCCTGCTTGCCCTTCTTGATAACCTCTGGCTCTGCAGGCGTAGCTGCGGCAGCTTCTGCACCCTCCGCCGGAGCGGCTTCCACCACTTCCTTCACCGACGTGATGTGCGCCACGGGAATGTTCTCGTCCGTCAGGAACTTGATCTTTCCTTCCATGTGGGGCAGATCGGAGACGCGCAGTACT
The DNA here is from genome assembly GCA_021324365.1 of Terriglobia bacterium. Lineage (GTDB taxonomy): Bacteria > Acidobacteriota > Terriglobia > Terriglobales > Acidobacteriaceae > JAJPJE01. The sequence goes on from JAJPJE010000019.1 coordinate 7,932, forward strand.
TGTCCGAACGTCAACGCAGTAACGTCCACATCGAGGTGCGCCGGAATGTCGCTTGGCAAGCACTCGATTTCGACTTCGCGCAGCAACTGTTCCAGAATGCCGCCTTCCGTCTTCACACCCTGGGGTACGCCCTTCAGCAGCACCGGTACGGCCAGTTGCAGCTTCTGGTCCATGGCAATGCGCTTCAGGTCGATGTGCAACAGCGAACCCTTGATCGGCTCGTGCTGGTAGTCAACAATCATCACCTTTGCGTTTTCGCCATCGACGCTCAGATCAAAAATTGTGTTGGCGCCGGAATCCGAGTGCAGAATTTTATTGATCTGCTTGGGATCGACCGCGATCGAGACCGGGTTTTTATGCGCGCCATATACGACGGCGGGGATCACGCCCTGCTGACGCAGACGGCGGGCGGCATTCTTGCCACGATCGTTCCGCGGCTGGGCTTTTACACTCACTGTTTCGTTTGCAGTAGCCATATTCCTTCCAATTCGTTAAACCTGACCGTCAGACAAATAACTTGCTGACGGATGTTTCTTCATGAATCGATTTGATCGCGCTGCCAATCAGGCCGGCGATCGACAACACTTTGATCTTCCCTGCAAGATCCCGTTTCGCGTGCTCGGTCAGCGGGATCGTATTGGTTACGACAACTTGCTCGATAGGCGCTTCCGCCAGTCGCTCAATCGCAGGACCCGAAAGTACCGGATGCGTAGCGCAGGCGACTACCCGGGCGGCTCCTGCCTCTTTGAGTGCAACCGCCGTTTTTACGAGGGTGCCAGCTGTGTCAATAATGTCGTCCAGCACCAGGCAGGTTCGACCTTCAACGTCGCCGATCACGTTCATAACTTCGGTGACGTTCATTCCGGTACGGCGCTTATCCACAATCGCCAACGCCGAGTCATTCATCTTTTTGGCGAAGAAGCGAGCGCGCTCCACACCACCGGCGTCCGGCGAAACCACAGTCAAGTTCGGCAGGTTCAGTTCCTTAAAGTAGGAGACCAGAACCGGCGACGCGAATAAGTGATCCACCGGCATATTGAAGAAACCCTGAATCTGTGGAGCGTGCAAATCGACAATCACGGCACGATCCGCACCAGCCGTCGTCAGCAAATCCGCAACCAGCTTCGACGAAATCGGTGAGCGCGGCTTGTCTTTGCGATCCTGTCGTGCATAGCCAAAATACGGAATCACCGGGGTGATGCGGCGCGCCGAAGCTCGCTTGAACGCGTCGATGAACAACAGCAACTCCATGATGTGCTCATCCACCGGAAAACAGGTGGGCTGGATCATGAACACATCCGCGCCGCGCACATTTTCCAGGATCTGCACGTACCGCTCGCCATCCTGAAAACGTTGCGAGGTCGTCTGACCGCGGTCCATGCCAAGATGCTTGCAGACCTCGTCGGCAAGCTCCGGGTTAGCCGTACCGGAAAAGATCTTGAACTTCTCGTCAATACGGCGCTGCGGTTTGCGCTCGCCCTTTGGCTGCGCGTGATCATCTTTCTTCTCTGCCGGAGCAGTGGTCGTCGCTGTCGCCATCGCGTCTACCGCCGTTGCGGTCTGTTGACCGGGATCGCCTGGTTTGGCTAATTCAGGTGCTACGCTCATCGACATTCCAATTGGTCATTGAGGAATTTCGTAATTGGGTATTTTCAAAAACAGGGACTCATCTATTCTTGCTTTTCAATTACTCAATTGCTAAATCACCCAGTTACTCAATTCTATTTGGCTGGGCGGCTAGGATTCGAACCTAGACAAAGTGCTCCAAAGGCACTTGACCTACCATTAGTCGACCGCCCAATCCTCTACTGCTGACACCGCGGAAACTCTACGGCCGGGGTCCCCGACGAGCGCCGCTGTTGCGCTTGGCGGGGTGAAAAGGCACTTGACCTACCATTAGTCGACCGCCCAATCCTCTACTGCTGACACCGCGGAAACTCTACGGCCGAGGGTCCCCGACGAGCGCCGCTGTTGCGCTTGGCGGGGTGGAAAGGCACTTGACCTACCATTAGTCGCCCGCCCAAAACCATTTGGTCACCCAACTACCAAATTCTTCCAGTACTCTCTCCGCGTAATCGTCCTCGTTGCCTGTGCCGCTACGCCGTTGGCATTGAGCTTTCCGGCAGCTTTCTCGGCCGCTTCGATACTCTCGAACAGGCCATAGACCGACGACCCAGACCCTGAAAGCGAGGCATACTTTGCGCCTTCGCGTTCTAACACACGTTTCACGTCACGCAGTTCGGGATATTGAGGAAAGACGACGCGTTCGAAGTCGTTTTCTATCCCGGCACGGACGAGGTCGAGAAGCGGTGTCTCGCCCCGGTCCCCGCTCTTGGCGGGAACACCGGCGGTGGTACCCATCAGCCAGGTAAACACACTGGTACTGAACTTTTTGATTGTACCGGACGCGGATTTTTCGGTCAATTTTGAGTTCGCCACATGACTTGTCGAGTCAAACTTTTCATCCCAATCCTTGAAGGCCTTCGGCGTAGAAACCGAAATCGCAGGAGTCGCAATCACACACGGCATCGACGGCATTTCTACCAGCGGAAACACCTGCTCTCCGCGCCCTATCCCGAGAATCGTACCGCCGACCAGGAACAACGGCACATCCGAACCCACGGCAGCGGCGATCTCCACCCTCTGAGCAGCTTCCAGCGACTGCTCCAACTCCTTTTCCAGCGCCAACATGGTTGCGACGGCATTCGAAGAACCTGCGCCTAATCCGCCCTGAACTGGCAGATTCTTTGTGATCGTGATTGTGATCTTTGCCCGCCGCTTGAGGATCTTCAGAACCCGTTCCGCCACCCGCCAGCAGGTATTCGTTTCATCCAGCGGAACCTCGGGGCGATTGCAGCGGATTTCGATCCCGATTCCACGGGCCGCTTGCACCCGAATCACGTCATGCAGTTCAACCGTCTGATACACCGTTCGCAATTCATGGAATCCATCGTCGCGGCGCGGACCGATGCGCAAACCAATATTGATCTTGGCAAACGCGCGAAGGATGGTGGGCATGCTGCACGATTCTACCGTGAGGGGGTTGTAGGACAACCCCTGTTCGATAAGACGCTTGTATTTCCGTGGCTGGCTCACGGGAGACTAACCCGTAATCAGAGTTGTTCCAATTCTGGAAATTCTCCGCGTGGATCGCTTTGAACGGGCCTGAGCTGCAGTAATCTGCTTGTACTCCCCAATACAAACCAAATCACCGGTTCATGGCGGTTTTCTGTTCGCGATGCCGATCGGAGGACATATCATGCTCAGGCCCTTCTGGGGTTCTGCACTTTCCCTTCTCGTTATCACCAGCGTGCTGTGCCCTGCGCAGCAGACTGGCAGCGCAGTCAAAGCCGCTGCTCCGAATGTGAAGGAATGCTCTTACACCGCTCTGAACGACAACTGCACCATCGTTGTTGACCGGACCAATCCAGTAACGCCTCCGACCATTTACATGAAACGCAACGCCGTGGTGCGAGTCACGATGAAAGATCCATATCTGCTCGAGGATCTGACGCTCGATTGGAAATCGACCAGCACGGTGTTGCCGCCAGAAGCATTCCAGGTGCTGTTCAATGCTTTCTCACCGAATGTCGGAAAGCTGACTATCGCAGAAGTAGCTCAAGGCAAAGGCCCATTCTCAATCGCCGCTTCTGCGGACATCGCCCAAAAACAGGCTGATATCGAAAAGCTGATCGAATCAATTGATCCGCTTACACTGGCGGCCAATGCGGTGAGCCAAATCAAGGCCGCCTTGCAGCCACCGAATATCGGAGCTCCGCCTGCGCCCCCCTGGTCGTGTACGGACGCTGCCTGCATTAACGACTGGAAGAAGCCTATTGTCGATTGCTTGAAAACCGCCACGAAGAAATACCGGGATGTCGCGACCTTGCGGGAAATTCATGATCGCCTCGCCCATGTCGACGAAGAGATTGCACAAAAGAAACGGCTGGCTGAGATTGCAAATAATGACGACACCCTAACCGACATGGCGCTGCTCGAGGATATCCAGGCCCAACTTAAGTCTGAGGTGAAAGCTTTGCCCGATGCAGTTCCTTCACTTCGCACCCTGGAAGTCGGAGTGGATTCGCTCACGCCGGCCACAGGAGCAATCACTGGTAATGATCAGATTCGTGACACCGGGGATAAGCAGGCGTACCACTTACAGACGTGGGTACTCGACTACGTCAATCGGCTCGCGCCCGCGGCGCAGAGAGCTGCGGCCGACAAGTTGCAGAGCCAAGGCGGGGCCGCCTTAAGCGGAATCAACAGCGCTTCCTCAAAGCAGCCGATCGTTACCCTCACGGTTCAATTCCAGGACTCACAACGCGTCGAAGCTTCGGCGGGCTTGATGGTTCCGTTCCGTCCGAATCACAGCTATGCAGCAGCCGCACAAGGCTCTGGCGGCGCCGTAACCGGAAACGTTGTACAACAGACAAATACCTATGTCGTTGTGCCGATGGCGTTCGCGAATATTTTGACCAAGGAATGGATGACCGGAAACCGCCGCTCTGCGATTTTCGGGACCGGTGGAATCGGATACAACCCTGCTTCCACAACTGTGGAGTTCGGTTTGGGTATCACTTACTCCTACCGATCGATTGAAGTCGGCGGCCTGCTGGACATTGGCAGAGACTCGAAGCTGGAAGGAGGGTTCACGGCGAATCAGCCTCTGGGTACTGGAACCGTTCCCAATCCGATCACAGGCACACACTGGATTTTCCGCCCCGCAACAGCGGTCAGCCTCAGGATCCCCTTGGGAGGCTCGAGCGGCAGCAACTAAACTGCTGCAAACCGGAGAGACAATTACGTTCTACATTGGGCAGAGTGGCTGCAGGCCCGGGCCCACTCTGCCCATCATGTAAAATAACTCCAGGGAAATTCCCGAGTTCTGGCAGGATTCTATGAAGAAGTACCTCCTCCCGCTATTCATGTTGTTTCTCATCTGCGCGACGGCTACCGCCGCCGACAATTCCAGCACCGTGGTCGAAGAGATTGTCTGCCGCGTCAATAACGCAATCATCACACGAATGGATATGCAGCGCGCTCGCGACCAGATGGCAGCCGAACTCAAGCAGCGCGGCGGGGTTGGTAACGCTGACGCCGAGCTCGCCGATCACGAAAAAGACATCCTGAGCGATCTGATCGATTCACAGCTGCTGCTGCAAAAGGGCGACGAACTCGGTATTGATGTGCAAACCGAATTGATCAAGCGCCTCGATGACATCCGCAAGAGTATGAATCTCGACAGCATGGAGGCTTTGGAAAAGGCCGCCCAATCCCAGGGTGTTTCGTACGAAGACTTTAAAGAAAACCTCAAGAACGACCTGATTAAGCGGCAGGTCATCTCCAAGGAAGTTGTTTCCAAAATCAACATCGCGCCAAAAGAAGCGCAGGCGTACTACGAAGCGCACAAAGCAGAACTTGAGCATCCTGAGCAGGTTCACCTTGCGGAAATCCTGATAGCTCCCAAAACTGCGGACGGCAAGGATGCCTCGGCCGATCCTACTCCCGAACAATTACAGCAGGCGAAAGCAAAGGCGGACGAGTTGCTTGCGCAACTGAAGTCAGGCGCTAAGTTCGACGAACTGGCGAAGAAAAATTCTGATGGCCCAACCGCCGCTCAGGGCGGTGATTTGGGAGTGTTTCGCCCAGGAACCATGGCCAAGGAGCTGGAAACAATCACCTTCGCCATGAAGTCGGGCGATCTCAGTAACGTCATCCAAACCAAGCAGGGTTACGTGATCCTGAAAGTCCTGGAGCATCAGCAGCCTGGTATTCCGCCTTACAAGGATGTAGAGAATCAGGTAATGGATCAGCTCTACATGCAGAAGACCGAGCCCGCACTTCGCGCGTACCTGACCAAGCTTCGCGAGCAGGCATTCATAGAAATCAAACCTCCCTACACCGACAGCCACGCGAGCCCCAACGAGAACCAACCGGTGTACGTCGCGGGAAACGATCCATCAGCCAAGGCTGTCAAAACAAAGAAAAAGAAAAAGCTCCTCTTCTTCTAGGCACGGCGCAGTACGAGACTTATCGAGGCTCCGACTTTGCGAGCTGCGTTTGTGTCAATACAGTTGTACGCGAGGCAATACAGACGTTATGCGCACCGTCGGATGATCGGCGGCCTTTAATGCCTGGAGCGAACACTCACTTCGATAACGCCGCCAGCGCTTCACGGAACAGAGTATCGAACGGTCCCGCTGCGCCGCCGTTCTTCGCGGCAACCGCTAGCGCACGTTCGGCCACAGAACGCTGATATCCCAGGTTCACCAGTGCGGAGAGCACATCCTCTTCCACCGGTGACGCAGGTGGCGCGCTTGGAGCAGTGCCGAAGTTCTCCAACTTGTCTCGCAGCTCAAGAACCATCCGCTCGGCGGTCTTCTTCCCAATGCCGGGGATCCGCGTCAGCTTGGCAACATTGTTACCTTTGATAGCCGCTACCATCTCCGGCGCAGCCATGCCGCTCAGAATCGTTATCGCCAGCTTCGGCCCGATGCCGCTTACGCCCAGCAACTTCTCGAAGAGTTGCTTTTCTTCCGCACGAACGAATCCGAACAGCGCGAGCTGATCCTCCCGAACGTGCGTGTGAATATGGAGTGCGACTTCCGCCCCCGTCCCGGGCAATTCGGAAAAGGTGGGAACGCTGATTGCGACGTCGTAGCCGACACCGCCAGCCTCAACAATGGCCTGGTTGGGATGCTTAGCGATCAGGCGCCCGCGGAGATGAGCAATCATTGCAGCCGATTCTAAACTTCCGGAACAAGGTTGCAGGAGAAATCTTGTCAGGCAAAACAGCAGTACAATACGAAGCACTTACGAGGGACGTCTGAAGGCTCTCCGGTTCTTGGTGCCTGTCTTCCTGTTGCTATCGGCCGCTTTGACATTCTTTCGTACTGTCTCGAACAACCGCATTTTCAGCACCTTACAACACGAAACCAACGTAACCTAAAGTTCACGGAAATGCTGGAATCCGGACAGTGAACTAGTAGACACTGTTCTCCATGCTCGTGACCGAAACTGCTCCTTGGCAACAATCTGCAAGCGCACCTCTGCGAATGAAGGCGTCGCGCTACGAACAATTCGAGATCTGGCAGCTCAACGAGAACGCATGGGAGCGGCTCGCTTACTTTCAAGACCTGGACGTCGCCTCGGCGTTGGCTCAGCCTCGTTCGAATCCCATTCAACTGAAACGTGCGAAGTATGACGAGGGCCAACTCGTGGAAGAAGAGGTTCTGGCAGAACTCGGCGCGCGTCGCACCGACGAGTAGCCCGGTAGTGGTTCCCTGCATCTGACTGCAGTTTCTGCCTGATTGCCTGCCGGGACGATTCCCGCTACCATCCTTTTCAGTGGCAATGCCTAAGGATAATGTGAATGAGCGTATCGTTTCGGCTACCCCGGTCGAAGACGACGCTTCTTTTGAACTGAAACTACGGCCGCAACGGCTGCAGGAGTTTATCGGCCAGACCAAAGTGAAAGAGAACCTCGCGGTCGCCGTCGAGGCGGCACGTTCGCGCGGCGAGGCCCTCGATCATGTCCTCCTCTACGGTCCACCCGGACTCGGCAAAACCACTCTCGCAACCATCATTGCCAACGAGCTCGGCGTAGCCTTCCAGCAGACCTCCGGACCGGCCCTGCAGATCAAGGGCGATCTCACGGCGATCCTCACCAATGTACGTAATAAGCAGGTGCTGTTTATCGACGAAGTCCATCGCATGCAGATGGCGCTGGAAGAGCTGCTCTATTCGGCGCTCGAGGATTACAAGCTCGACATCATCATCGGGCAGGGACCAGCAGCGCGGACGCACACGATCGACGTCGCGCCTTTCACCTTCATTGGCGCCACTACCCGTGCGGGCCTGCTTTCTGCACCGCTGCGCTCGCGCTTCGGCATCGTGCTTCGCCTGGAGTTCTACACCCACGAAGATTTGAAGATCATCGTGGAGCGCTCCGCAGAAATTCTTGGCGTAGCTATCGACCATGCAGGTGCGCTCGAAATTGCTTCGCGTGCGAGGGGTACACCCCGCATCGCCAATCGGCTGCTGCGGCGCGTTCGTGACTATGCGCAGGTGCGAAGCGGAGGCAAGATCGACCTCACCACGGCGCAAGCCGCCCTCGCTATGCTCGAAGTCGACAAGCATGGCTTCGACGAGATCGACCGCAAGTTGCTGCTTACCATCATTCAGAAATATCAGGGCGGTCCAGTCGGACTGAATACGCTGGCTGCGGTGCTGGCCGAGGAACCGGATGCGATCGAAGAAATCTACGAGCCCTTCCTGATCCAGATCGGCTTCCTGAATCGCACGCCGCGCGGGCGGACCGTCACGCACCTGGCCTACGAGCACTTCAACATAAAGCCGGGGCAGGCGCAGAATCAGTTGTTTTAAATTCAGTTTTCAGTCGTTCAGGTGCTAGTCTCTCGGAGGAAGCATTGGCGAAATTCGCAAAGACTCTGGTCATGTTGGTCCGGCTCATCGGCGTAACTGAACTCATTATTGGAGTCCTTGTCGCGAGCGCAAAGCTGCAGCTTCTGGCCGTTCACATGGGCTTGGGATTTTTGCTCGCGGTCTGCTTATTGTTGCTTGCGATTCTTGCTCTTTCGGCGCGAAAAGTTGGCATTGGCATAGTCGGGTTGCTGTTCGCAATTGGTATACCCATCAGTGGAATCAAGCAGTTCCCGCTGAAGTTTGGGAACCAACTGGGCCTCGTCCAGATTGTGCACGTTGTCGTTGTGCTTATCGCAATCGGAGTAGCGGAGGCGTTGAACGGCACCATTCAAAGGAGCGCTCACTAGAAACCCAGTGTCGCAGCTGGAAAACTTTCGCTTGCGCGTGTTCCGCGCTGTTGCCGAGCATCTCAGCTTTCGCAGGGCCGCGGAGCACCTTCTTCTGACCCAGCCCGCGGTAACCCTCCAGATCAAGGCTCTTGAGGACTCTCTCG
>JAJPJE010000035.1 GCA_021324365.1 Terriglobia bacterium
CAACACCAACACCAAAACCTTCTACGAAGGGAAAAGCAAAACCTGAAAACCCTTCGCACGGACAAGTGTCTCTTGACAACGCCGACACGGTTATAGAGGGTGCCCCACCCTTGGCTTCTTTTGCCGTGGGTGGGTGATCGCCCTCTCCATGGCATACTGACCGGGTGCCCACTAATCGTTTCGACGCGATCGTAATGGGTGCTGGCGCCGCCGGATTGATGTGCGCGATCGAAACCGGCAAGCGCGGCCTCCGCGTCGCGGTACTCGAGCACGCAGATCGCCCCGGCAAGAAGATCCTCATCTCTGGCGGAGGACGCTGCAACTTCACCAACATTCATTGCACGCCGGAAGATTTCATCTCGGCAAACCCACACTTCGCCAAATCTGCGTTGGCTCGTTACACACCTGCTGACTTCATTGCGCTAGTCGAGAAGCATCGCATCGCCTATCACGAGAAGACGCTCGGCCAGCTTTTTTGCGACGGCTCCTCTCGCCAGATCCTTGACATGCTCCTGGAAGAGTGCCGTGTCGCGAATGTCCAGATCTTTCTGAAGACGCAAGTACGCGAAGTCACTCGCTCCACCGAATTTGTCTTGCGCACCGGCGAAGTGGAGTTTCGAGCGCCTGTGCTCGTCATCGCTACCGGCGGGCTTTCTATCCCGAAAATAGGCGCCACCAGCTTCGGCTACGATCTTGCCCGTCAATTTCGACTGAAAATCCAGGAACCACGGCCAGCTCTCGTACCTCTCGTATTCGCCCCTGCAGACCGCAAAGATTATTGTGAGCTCGCAGGTGTGTCGGTTGAAGTCATCGCGTCTACCCGCCAGCAGAGCTTCCGCGAAAAACTGCTGATTACCCATCGCGGACTCAGTGGACCGGCCATCTTGCAGATCAGTTCGTATTGGAAGCCGGGTTTACCAATCACCCTTGATCTGGCGCCCGGTCGGCAGATCGCCCCCGCGATTCGTAATGCCAGGATACGCGACCTCTCTGCGGCGCGCCGCGCGCTCGACCACGTACTCCCTAATCGCTTTGCTGCTCGCTGGCTGCAACTCCGTCCGCCCTCCGGATATACGAATCAAGCGATCGACGAATTTGAACGGCAGTTACACACGTGGAGAATCACTCCAGCCGGTACGGAAGGATTCCAAAAAGCCGAGGTAACAGCAGGCGGCATTGACACAGATGAGTTGTCTGCTAGGACCATGGAATGCCGAAACATTCCGGGACTCTTCTTTATCGGCGAAGTCGTTGATGTCACTGGTCATCTCGGCGGCTTCAATTTCCAGTGGGCATGGGCGTCGGGCGTGGCAGCGGGTCAATCGCTCTGATCGCCCCGAACCAATCGTTTACGCTGAGCGCGGCTGAATCATCAGAATCGCTTTTGTCCTCGCCTTGTAGACCCAGAAAGTACCGAGGTAACTGGCGCGGGTGCCTCTGTGGCATTACACTCCGCCTTTATGGCAGAACGTTTCATTTGCAACGTCTGTGAGCTTCCGGAAGAACGCTGCGAGTGCGAGCGTTACTGCTGCCTCTGCATGGGTTCCCACAATACGCGGTTATGCCATGACGGCCAGTACTACTGTCTGGAATGCCGCGAAGCCTGCGACCTGCAGGCGCAGAACTAAGAGAGCACTATCGTGCGGCGATCTGATCGCAAGATCGCTCTTCTTAGCATTCCGCATCTTCTCACTTTCTTCCCCAGCATCTTATTAGCAAGGGGCTGAGATTGGACGCAACTGACGCGTCCGGATGAGGTGCCTCTTGTCCACAAGTGGCAATTCAGCGCAGCGGGAAGTTGTTCTCTGCATCGACGACCGGAAAGATGCCCTGGCAATCCGAGTACTGCTTCTGCAGACTTTCGGTTACGACGCTATGTCCGCACATGATTATGCTTCGACGTTTCAGATCCTTGAGAATAAATTCGTTGATGTCGCCATCATCGACGATCACCTCGCTGGTCAGAGAACGGTGAAACGCTGGCGCGCCGAATTCGGCAGCATTACCCGCATCGAAAGCGCCCAGAAGTCAGTGGACGTTTTCCGTGTGAAGGGCACCTCGCCCACCGGCCTGACGCAAACCCTTGAGCAACTGCTCTATTCCAAAAGAGAAGAGGATCGACCTTCTGTGCAGGAACGCAATCTGGAATTGCGCAAACGAGCCGGCAATCTGGTGGAAGAAAGCAGGAAAAGGTTGGGCAACGACTCTCACCGGAAATAGCCGTTCGTCGAAACTAAATGACCACGGCTTCCTTGTATTCTCCAAAGACCTTCCGCATCGTGTCGGAGATTTCGCCCACAGTAGCGTAGTTTTCAACTGCATTGATAATGGCCGGCATCAAATTCTCGCCATTTCGCGCCAGTTCTTCCAGCCGCGCAAGCGCATCGCGCCAGGCACCCGGGTTTCGTTTCGCACGCACGGCCCGCAGTCGCTCAATCTGTTTGCGCTCCAGTGACTCATCGATCCGCAAGATCGGAACAGGCGTTTCTTCTTCCAGGCGGAATCGGTTCACGCCAACTACTACCTGCTCAAGCCGTTCCACCCGCTGCTGAAATTCATACGATGCGTTCTGGATTTCCTGCTGCACGTAACCGCGCTCGATCGCCTTCAGCATCCCCCCCATGGCATCGATTTTTTTCAGATAAGCTTCCGCTCGTTGCTCAATCTCCTCCGTCAACGACTCCACGTAATAGGAACCCGCGATCGGATCTACCGTCTGTGCCGCACCCGACTCGTAAGCAATGATCTGTTGCGTACGCAGTGCAATGCGCGCCGCTTGCTCGGTCGGTAGCGCGAGCGCTTCGTCAAAGGAATTCGTGTGCAGTGACTGGGTTCCACCGAGCACCGCCGATAGCGCCTGCAACGCGGTCCGAACGATGTTGTTCTCAGGTTGTTGAGCCGTGAGCGACGAACCCGCGGTCTGCGTGTGAAATCGCAGCATCCATGATTTCGGATTTTTTGCCCGGAACTTGTCTCGCATGATGCGTGCCCACATGCGTCGCGCAGCGCGGAACTTGGCAATCTCCTCGAAAAAATTGCTGAAGGATGCAAAGAAAAAAGATAGCCTTGGGGAAAAAGTATCGACATCCAGGCCTTCATCAATCGCGGCTTGAACGTAGGTCATGCCGTCTGCCAGCGTGAAAGCCACCTCCTGCACCGCTGTACATCCGGCTTCGCGCATGTGATACCCGGAGATCGAAATCGTGTTCCACTCAGGTACTTCCTTATTCGCGAACGCAAAAATGTCGGTGACGATTCGCATCGCGGCCTGTGGCGGATAGATGTACGTTCCGCGCGCGATGTATTCCTTCAGAATATCGTTTTGTACGGTACCCGAAAGCTTGCGCACCTGCGCGCCGGTTCTCTTCGCAACGGCAATGTAGAGCGCAAGCAGAATCGCTGCCGTTGCGTTGATCGTCATAGACGTCGAGATTTTTTCCAGATCGATGCCATCGAAGAGGCGCCGCATGTCTTCGATGGAATCAATCGCTACACCTACTTTGCCAACTTCGCCCATTGCCAATGGACTATCGGAGTCCAAGCCGATCTGTGTGGGAAGGTCAAAAGCTACCGAGAGCCCCGTTGTCCCGTTCTGCAGTAGGTACTTGTAGCGTCGGTTCGACTCTTCGGCGTCCCCCATGCCGGCGTACTGGCGCATGGTCCAGAGCCGGCCGCGGTACATCGTGGGGTGAATACCGCGCGTAAATGGAAACTGTCCCGGATAGCCAAGCTGTTGATCGTAGTTCCACCCCTGGAGATCTGCCGGTGTGTAGAGTGGATGCACTTCAATATTCGAACTGGTCTTTATCGATTCTTCGGTCTGCGCACTCTTCGCGGAGGCAGGCGCGGTTTTCACATGGTCAGCCACGGTGAGACCTCAATCACGGTTTGCGTCCGGCACGCATGAAGTTACTTAGGGCGAAGTATCCGAAGAGCAAAGCGAACCCTGCAACGAGGATTACGCGTCCCGGCCCTGCTTTTCCTGCCGCATAACTGCGGTACTCGCGCACGCAGGCGAGGGTGCCGATGGTTGCGAACGCCAAGAAGAATACACCCGTCACCTGATGCCAGAGAACCGAAAGCACGTGCGAGACGGAGTGGAAAAAAGAGCTGAAGCCCCGATACGTAGCCTTGAACCAGCGATTGCCACTGGCTTTTTGCCCCGCCATTCGCCCTACAACCCGTGCGACAGCGGCGGTCTTCCGAGTTCCACTGATTTCCGGCACCTTCTGATTCTAACAAGCTGGCAATCAACTCAACCGGAGCCGCATGGGCCGCATCCAATAGACAGAATAAGGTTTTTCTGGCGGGCAACCACCCGGCTTTTTGGCAGCAGGGGGCCAAGTGAATCCTAAACTGAAGCACCTGATGAGAGAACTCGGCGAGGCGATCAACGAATCGCTTTCGGAGTCCGAAGAAATCGCAAAGGTTATTTCAAAGATTAAAGCAGGCGGTTACGACGTATTCCTGGTACTCGAGGCGACGATTGGGTTCAACAAGCAGGACGAAGAAGCAGAGGCTGAGAGAAGCGGCAGAAAAGCGGGCAATCCCGACTTCAAAGTTACCAATCAAGACGTAAAGTTTCTCAAGTCATTGCGTATTACGCTTGACGATGCCGCGTGACAGAAATCAGCAGTTCCACGCAACAAGTCTCGACAATCCGTGCCCTTGTGCTAACATCATGCGGCTTAAGCTAGTTGCACAAGGTTGAGTAGGGAGAGACTCGGCCTATGTAGCTGGCGGGGCACCTGAATGGTTCTCCCGTCTCGGTTATGTAACGTTGCACTTCAAATCGGTATTCCGGAAAAGGCATGAAGGACACGCTTGGAGTCTTGCTGGCCGGAGGAGCTGGAGAACGCCTGTATCCGCTCACTCGCGATCGCGCCAAACCAGCAGTTACATTCGGCGGAATTTATCGAATTATCGATATCACTCTTTCCAACTGCATTAATTCAGACCTTCGCCGAGTTTACATACTCACCCAGTACAAGGCCCTGTCGCTGAATCGTCACATCCGCGAAGGGTGGAGCATCGTTGCCCGGGAACTCGGCGAGTTTGTGGAGATCCTGCCACCGATGCAGCGTGTCAGCGCAAACTGGTACATGGGTACTGCAGACGCGGTGTATCAGAACATCTACTCGATCGGTGCCGAGCAGCCGAAGCATGTCCTGATACTCTCCGGTGATCACATTTACAAGATGAACTATGGCCTGATGCTCGATCAGCACCGGGCCTCCGGCGCCGACGTCACCCTGGCAACGATCCTGATTGAACCCGAAGATACCTATCGCTTCGGAGTGGTCGATATCGACCGCGGTGGCCGAATTACCGGATTCCAGGAAAAGCCAAAGATTACCGATATCCGCTCGCCCTATAACCCGCGCATGGTTTCGGGATCGATGGGCATTTATCTGTTCAACACGGACGTGCTCATCCCGGTGTTGTTGAAGGATGCCGAAGACCCGAATTCCAGCCACGACTTCGGCCACGATATCCTGCCGAAGATGGTCGACGACTACCACGTCTACTCCTTCAACTTTATCGACGAGAATAAAAAAGAAGCGTTGTACTGGCGCGATGTGGGAACGCTCGAAGCCTACTACGAGGCCAACATGGACCTGGTGGCAGTTTCGCCAGTATTCAATTTGTATGACAAAGACTGGCCGCTGCGCACGCACCAGCGGCAGTACCCTCCAGCAAAGTTTGTGTTTTCCGAGCCCGGCCGTACAGGCAGCGCCGTCGATTCCATCGTCTCCGCCGGATCGATCGTTTCCGGTTCCGCAGTTCGCAGCAGCGTGCTGTCACCCGACGTCCGCGTAAACTCCTATGCCGATGTCGACTCCAGCATTGTCTTTAGCCACGTCAATATCGGCCGCTACTGCCGCATTCGGCGAGCCATCATCGATCGCGACGTACATATTCCCGAAGGAACCGTGATCGGCTATGACACCGAAGTCGACCGCCAGCGCTACTTCGTCACCGAGACCGGTATCACGGTCGTGACCCGGGACTATTCGCTCTTCGAAAGCCCGGTAGCAGTCGATTACTTCACGCAAGAATGAATCTTGTTCATTCACTTCACTGTCCCGCCCATTGCATCTGCGACAGTAAAAGTCATGCTCGTGCTTTCGTTCGCATCGCTGGTTCGATCTTCTTTCGGATTCGGAGAAGCACTGTTCGCAGTGCCGTTGCTGGCATTAATGATGCCCGTCAAAGAAGCCGCTCCTCTCGCGGTGCTCGCGTCCATCACGGTGGCGGCGATTGTCCTCGTGCAGGACTGGTCAGACGTGAATGTGCGTAGCGCCAGCCACCTTGTGCTTTCAAGCATAGTTGGGATACCGCTCGGCCTGCTGTTTCTGACGAAAATACCCGAGCCAATCGTGAAGGCAGGTCTGGGCGGTCTCATCCTTGGCTTCTCGATTTTCTCTCTAACAAGTACAAGGCCGTATGAACTCAAAAATGATGGCAAGGCGTGGATCTTTGGTTTTAGTGCCGGCGTACTTGGAGGCGCGTACGGAATGAATGGACCCCCGCTGGTGATCTATGGCGCATTGCGCGGTTGGTCTCCACGGGAATTCCGTGCCACGCTGCAGGGTTATTTCTTCCCCGCAAGTCTCATCATCATGTTTGGATTTTGGATTTCCGGCCTGTGGACTCGCGCGATCACGCGTTACTACCTGGTATGTTTGCCGGCGCTGATCATCGCGGTGCTCGTGGGGAGAGTCATCAACCGGCGAATGCATCCCAGTCGTTTCCTTCGCTACGTGTATGTTGCTCTCACGCTCATCGGTCTGGTGCTGATGGCACAGGCCGTTCGCTAATCTTAGCTGACTAGATAACCGCGATGGTGGCACAGCTTCGCGTCCGCTGTGAGAAGGCCGGCCCACCGAAGTTGGCTCCGGAGAGAATCTGAGGGTCATCCCATTTCCTCGGCTTGTGGCGAGGTGGGCAGTCATCCTTCTCTCACATTGCTTGCCTCTCATACGTGGCATCCCGGGATTCCTCACGCTGCTACGCTTGCGCGCACCACAGCGGCTTTCCTTGGCAGCAGCGCAAGCAGCACGATTCCGATCACGCCGAAGGCGGCCACAGCGAACCTCATTTCACGATCGCTGGGACTCTGAAATGCCATGATCGTCATGACGAAAGCATGTGCGATGCTCGACCATGCCGCAAACGCGATCAGGCTCCGATGCGCCGAAGGACTCCGCGCCGCGTTCAATAGGAACACTCCTAATGTGACGTAAATGCTGAGCATCATCACGTCCGAGTATCCGGAATGGTCGTGATGCCACAGCGTCATGGCGATAGGGTAGACAAAAACAACGAAGAGCAGCCCGACCACGACCAACGTCACTTTCAGTATGCGCTCTCGATTCATCGTGATTCCTCCAGTTCACATTCCGCCGGCTACGGGCACATACGCCGCACGATATCTCAAACGTAGTTGCTTGTATTTTTGTTTTGCCGGTTCCGCCAACTCTACACGCAGCTTGTGACGCTTGCCATCGAGCACTTCCGGCTTGAATCCCAGCTCATAGCGAAAGTGCAGCTGGCGCAGAATCTCCTGCAGTCCTGACGCGTATGTATCCGGAGTTACATCCAGGTATTCTCCACCCGTCTGCGCGGCGATATAGTGCGCCACTTCTTTTTGTTCATCGAGCAGGAAATGAATCCGCGGCGATCTGGTGTCTCGTAACCCGAACGCAATAGCCGAAGTCTCTAAAAGCTCGTTAATGAAGTGATTCGCCTCGCCTTTCGGCATGCCGCTGTAGTCGCCGTAGAGGAATATCAGCACCGGTAAAGGCTCGGGCTTAGTCGCGAGCGAGTTGTCGATGATCAACTGCAGTGTTCTTTGAAGCGCCAGTTCCCCGGGGCGGTTAGTCTGAGTAGCATTCGGACCTGATGCCAGCGCTTGCTCGAGCTCTGAACTCCCTCGCTCAACATTGTGCGTCGGCAGCAAATCGAGTGCGGCATCGCCATTGTCACACCAGTGAGCGACGGCGACTGTGTCCTGCTTCGTGAGGTCGCGAAGCGCGGGTTCAAGCCGGCTCGCCTGTCCGGCGAACAATCCTGATCCTCTCGTCTCCCAACCTTTCATGCTGCATTGCACGACAAACCACAGCGAAAGACTTCGCGCGGAAGAGCCGGTATCGAATGTCTTGATCGCGACCGGGCGATCATTATCGAAGAGTTGAAAATCCTGGCGTGTCAGAGTCTCGTTCGAAAGGCCATTCCTTGGATCCAGGGCAACAACATCCACGAGCACTAAGTCGGACGTACTGTGAAATGTAGCGGCGAAGTTATCGTGCTTGTCCTCGGCTAAAGCTGCCGTGCGGATCAGGCAGAGTCCTGCCATCGCAAGCCATAGTAGTTTGCCCATCCTCCACCTTAAGCGCATCCACTTCTTTGACTCTGCCGAATGCGACAAATAAACAGTAGAACTAATGGATTTCCCCCGCAGAACTGATTCCTTTTCGGCAACCTGATCCAATCGAATCACAGGCCGGAGTGCGTTTCTGCCCAGAAACCGGGGCAGCTCTGCTATACAATCGCCTAGCCGTTTCCAAAAGAAACTTCTTGTCGCCCGCTTGCGTATGTCCTTACTTGGCAAGCGCAGCGCTGGAACGCCAAATCGACTTTAGCCCAAGGGAGCCTCGGGTGGACGACGCCCAAGTGGTAGCAACACTGGTCCGCCGGTGTGTCGCGGGAGACGCGGCCGCCTGGGAGGACATAGTGCGTCGCCTCAATCGGCGTATCTATAACATTTGCTATCGCTTTACCGGTTCCGGCGATGACGCCCAGGACCTTACCCAGGAAGTTTTCGTCAAGATCTACCGAACTCTAGGCAGCTTCGACGTGGAAAAGGGTTCTTTCATCACTTGGGTGACTGCAGTCACTCGGAACCTTTTAGTCGACCACTTCCGCAAGACCAAGCAGGACCGCGTCACCGACTCCCTCGACAATACAGGGGCGGAAGACGAAGACCTTCTTCCGCTTAGCGAGCAACTCGCGGATAATGGCCCGTCCCCAGATGTGAGGGTGCATCGTCGCGAAACTCAGGAAATGGTGCAGCAGGCCCTGCAGAAGCTGTCGCCAGAGTTACGGGAAGCAGTGATTCTAAGGGACTTACAGGATATGGACTATAAAGAAATTGCCCTTGCCCTGAAGGTCCCGGAGGGTACCGTGAAGTCACGAATCAATCGTGGCCGTGTGGAACTTGCACGGCTGCTTTCACGTACTTATAGGCAGGTGATGTGATGCAAGGCGAGTTCCAAAACGGGTTCAAGTGCGCAGATTTTGACGCACTTCTTGCAGAGGCCATTGATGGCACTCTGACCGGAACGCAACTAATGCGTTTCGAGGCCCACCGGGAGTCTTGCGCCCAGTGCAGTCTGCTCTTCACCCAAGCGAGGGCAGGCTACGAATGGCTGGAAGCATTACCCGAGGTGGAGCCTCCGGTCGCTCTGGTGAAACAGATCCTGGCGGCCACTCAGGAAACAGCCCGCGCCGAAACCGTTGCGCGGCACGCACGCCAAAGTTGGACGGAGCGCATCCGCGAACTGCTGTCGGCAAAAGTGCGGCCGGTGTTTGCGGCCGTTGCTCAACCGCGCTTCGCGATGTCGTTTGGAATGGCGTTCTTCTCTGTCACGCTGATGTTGAACGTCACCGGCGTCAGGCTTACCAGTTTGAAGCACGTGGACTTGAGGCCAAGCAGCCTCGTGCGCGGTTATTACGAAACTACAGGAAGATTAGTGAAGTATTACGAGAACATTCGCTTCGTTTATGAGATCGAAACCCGGGTCCGGGAACTGAAACGCGCAGCTACTCCGGAGGAAAAACCATCCGGCACAGATAAACAACAGGACCGCAAAGAGCAGAATCGAGGCAACGATCGCGAAAAAAAATACGAGAACTACAGCCGTGAGGATTCTCAACCGTACCTGGCCACGACAGGTAATGGACTCCAGGACGTACTCGCGGCCGTTAGGAGATGGTCATGAACTGCACAGTACATCCAGAGAGTGCAGCAATTTCTTACTGCCGGACTTGCGGCAAGCCCATGTGCGAAATCTGCCGCAGGAACGTGCGCGGCACCTACTATTGCGAGGAATGTCTTGCAAACCGGCTGCAAGACGCGATTCCGCCGGCAGCTCCCGTCGGCACCAGTGTCCCTATGCCGCCTCCGGTTGATGCGCATGCCCCCAGCCCCGGGCTGGCTGCCATTCTCGGCTTCATTCCCGGCGTTGGCGCGATGTACAACGGACAATTCGCCAAGGCTCTGGTGCATGTGCTGATCTTCATCAGCATCATCTGGATTGCGTCGAATGGTTCCGGTTTCTTTGGAATCTTTATCCCCTTCTTCGTGTTCTACATGGTTTTCGACGCGTACAAGACGGCGCGCGCGCGCGAACTTGGGCTTCCGCTGCCGGATCCGTTTGGCATGGAAGCATTGTTCGGTGGCGGTTCGCCTCGTCCTGCCCCGCCACCTGCGCCGGTAATGCCACCTCCTGCATCGCCAGGAACAACTCCCAATGTTGCGGCAGGCGCTGTTAACCCCAATGCTGCAGGATTCGTCACGGATACTACTCCGGCTCAGGCCCAGACCGCTGAGCAGTATTGGCAGAATTATCCGGCTAATCTCGGAAGCCAGATTCGCAACGATGTCTACGAAAACATGCGGCAGCACGATCTCGGGCGCCGGCGGAGCAGTGCCGCTCCCATTGGAGCGATCGTTCTGATCGGCCTTGGTGCGTTGTTCCTGCTCGACAACATTGGCTGGTGGCACTTCGATTTCAACCGCTTCTGGCCTTTAATTCTGATTGCGATTGGTGTCTGGCTGCTGATCCGCCGCCTGGGCCTGCTTGACACGCACAGGAAGGATCAACAGTAAGGAGGGCGTGATGGAAAACTACGTTCCCAATCGCTTTTGTCAATGTGCAAGGTGCCGTCTCAACGGTGTTATGGGACCAGCAATCCTGATCACGCTGGGCGTGCTGATTTTATTGAGCCAGACCGGCATGGCTGACTTCAACCGTACCTGGCCGGTGATTCTCATTGTGGTAGGCGCCATCAAAATTCTGCAGAGCAGCGCCTCCACCGAGGGTCACGTCCCGAGATACTTGACGCCGGGTCCACCGCCACCGCCTCCTCCGGTTGCCAGTTCCACCCCGCAGCCGCCGCAAGGCAATTCCGGGCAGGTGCAAAATGTCTGACCAGTACTATGAGCACCGCCGCTCCCTCGGCGGGCCAGTCATCCTGATTCTCATCGGCGTAGTTATTCTGCTGGTGAAGACCCGAGTGATCAGCGGATCGCTTGTCGCGCATTGGTTCGCTCACTATTGGCCGCTGCTGCTGATCCTGATCGGCATTATCAAGTTGATCGAATACTACTTCGATAAAGAGCGCGGCGCGCCCGCACGCGGTGTGGGTGCGGGGCTGATTATCCTCGTTATCATTCTCATCGTGTTCGGGCTCATGGCCTCATCCGCGGAGCGCGTGAACTGGTCCGCGCTGGGCGGCGAGTTGAACATACCCGACGACAGCGACTTCATGGCAGGTGTCTTCGGAAGCAATTACAGCTACACCCAGACCCTGCAGCAGGATTTTCCGAAAGATGCTTCGCTACGCGTTGTTGTTTCCGATCGCGGCGACGTCACCATCACTACTTGGGATCAACCCTCAATCAAGGTCGAGGTGAGCAAGAAGGTCCGTGCGCGAGATCAGAACGAAGCTAACAAGATCGACGAGAACACACACCCCACCATCAACACCGAAGGCAATGTCGTCACGTTAAACGCCAACACCTCCGGCGCAGGCACCGGCGCGGCAGAATCGGATCTGAACATCTACATACCTGCGAAAGCGGCTGTCGATATCTCCACCCGCCGCGGCAGTATCACGTTGCAGGATCGCCAGGGAGACGTCCGCGCCTCAACTACCCATGGCGACGTGACTGTCACCAACATCAACGGAAGTGTGAGCGCCGATATGCGCAGCGGCTCCATTACCGCTGACAAGATTACTGGAAACCTGCAGGTGAACGGGCAGGTGAATGACACGAACATTTCCAACGTTAACGGCAGCGTGCGCCTTACCGGTGAATACTTCGGCCAACTGAACCTGGCCAAGATTGCCGGCGGAGTAACCTTCCATACCTCGCGTACAGATCTTGAACTCGGCAAGCTGGATGGCGATCTTACGATGGAATCAGGCGACCTGCGCGCGAGAGAGATTGCCGGCCCTGTGCGGCTGGTCACCAAGTCCAAGGACATTCACCTGGACGGAGTCACGGGTGACGTCAAGTTGGAAAATGAAAATGGACTGGTGGAAGTACATGCCGACAAACTGCCTCTCGGCACGATGAATATCAGCAATAGCAATGGTGACATCAAGGTCGCCGTGCCTTCGAAGGCGCAATTCGATGTGGAAGCCCGCGCTCAGAACGGTGAAATCAATACCGATTTCAACGGGATCAAAGTCGAGAATAGCGGCGACAACAGTCAGGCCAGCGGTTCCAACGGTAGTGGCGGGGCGAAGCTGCAGATTTCCAACGAGCACGGAAACGTCGACATTCGCAAGCTCTCGTAGGCTTTTTTGAGGTAAATCCCTCAATCTCTTCTTCGGTAAAAGCGTGGCCTGAAGCGGCCGGATTTTATAGCACGCGAAAGCTGGGGAGACTCCTGTCTCCACTTTTTGGCTGACTGAATCGTTTCTTCCGCTTTACTCAGCGTTGAAGCTCCGATCGCATAGATTGTCAATGTGGAAAAGCTGTGCAAATTATTTTGCTGTGAGTTTTCCACATCAGTCTAAGTTGAAGTTTTTGTGCTACTCAGGCCCCACATTCGGGTTACTATGAGCCAAGATTTACACATGTGAGGGCCCCTTTTATTCAGCTTTCACGCGCGTCGTTTACTCTGATTGATAACCGGACCCAGTGTTCATAAAAAGCAGTTTACGCAGTCATAGGGATTGTCATGAAGACCCCACGCATTCTTTCTATCGATTACGATCCCGCTGTATTAAGCAGCCGTAACGCAATCTTGGAGCGGGCCGGGTACGCCGTGGTCCCTGTCTCAAACGCAGAGGAGTTCTGCGACTTGCTTCGTCGCGAAAACTTTGATCTGGCGCTGCTAGGCAGTTCGCTTTCGCTTCCCGAGAAAAAGACAATCTGCACAGAAGTGAAGCAACACACGCCCAACGTTTGGGTCATCGCATGTTGCCGCGGAACTGAAGTGATGGAGGCGGTCCAGGAAAAGGATCTTGTCGATGCTGTTGTCGATCCCTTCGATGGCGGCCCCACAGCGTTGATCCAGGCAGTCAGTATTCTTCTGCTCTTCCAGCAGTATTGCGAAGATCTGAAACAGCTTCGTAAAGCGCCTGAGTCCGTGCCTCCGAAGTGGAAACGCACGGAAGCTTCGTAAATTCGGAGCCGCACAACCTCTTCCAACCATCACTTCAAGGGTACTTTTTGTCCTTCGGGACCAGATGATCACTGTGCTCGCCGTAATCTGCTAGCGTAACCTAATTCCTTCATGACCGAGCACTCCGAACACAAGCGATTGCGCGTTGTCATCGCGTTCTCGCTCGTCTACATCTTCTGGGGCTCGACCTATCTCGGCATCCGCATCGGCATAGAACACCTCCCGCCTTTGGTAATGACAGGAACACGTTTCACCATCGCCGGTGTGCTCATGCTGGCGTATTGCGCCACAAACGGTCGCGAGATTCGCATTTCATTGCCGCAGGCTGTTCGATTGGCAGTTATTGGAATCCTGTTGCTGACGATGGGCAACACTATCCTTGCCTGGGCGGAACTGTCTGTGCCAACCGGTCTGGCGGCACTGATTGTCGCAGTCACACCGTTGTGGATGCTGATCTTGGAAACCTGGGTGTTCCGCAGCACGGACCGTGTCTCCCCAGCTGGGATTCTCGGGCTGGTACTGGGATTCGCCGGCATCACAGTGCTGCTCTGGCCGCAATTGATGAACACCTCCTCGATCGGTCGCCGTGAATTGCTGGGAAGTCTCAGCTTGCTGGGTGGTTCGTTTTGCTGGTCGGTGGGATCGTCCGTTTCAAAACGGTGGCAAAAGGGGATCGATCCGTTCTCAGCCAGTGCGTGGCAAATGGCGTTCGCTGGAACAATAAACTTGCTGCTTGCACTTTTGCTTGGCGACTACGCACACGCCACATGGACGACTCGCGGAGTTGCGGCCATTGCGTACTTGATCATTTTCGGTTCGTGGGTTGGATTCAGCGCTTTCATCTGGCTCATCCAGAACGTTCCGATGTCGAAAGTCGCGACGTATGCATACGTCAATCCGGTGGTGGCGGTCTTTCTCGGCTGGTTGGTCCTGCACGAGCACATCGACGGATATATTCTCGCCGGCTCGGCAATTATTGTGGTCGCAGTGTCGCTGGTAACAAGAGCCGAAATAAAGTCACAAAGAGGAACAGTGGAACATCAACCGTTGCCACTTGGAGAAACATGCGACTAACTTCTGCACACAGGAGGCAATGTGGCCGCCAACCCAGATTTACGATCCAAGGTGGAAACTCTGCGCTCTTAGGCAACCTATCGTTTGTTACTCCTGAGACAAAGACCTTTGCCGCACAGGTGACAGCCGAGAGCCGACAGCATTTCTACTTTCTCCTCCAACGCACCCCATCCCTGGTGATCTCGACGATGATCCCCTGCTGATTCAGTTCGCCGCGGATCGCATCCGCCCTCGCGAAGTTTTTCGCCCTGCGCGCTTCCTGCAATTCGGCGATCAGCTTTTCGATTTCGGCGTCGCCAACCGATGCTGACGCCGCAATCGCTCGTGCCTGTTCGCTGATCTTGTCCTGCTTGCCTTCCGACTCGGCCCACTCAATGATGCGTTTTACCTTCACCGCATCATCATCGTGCAACACGGCAAAGATCGCGTCGAACTTCTGCAATGCTTTCTGCAACGGCTCAACATCGCCCTGCTTCAACTGACCTGCATCTGCCGCAGCATTGGCGTCGCGCACCATATCGAAAACAGCAGCGAGTGCCTGCGCCGTGTTCAGATCGTCTGCCAGCGCCGACTCGATTCCCTGCACCGTCGCATCCGCAAGTTGCTGCATCGACGCCGACTTGCCTTCCGGCAGCTGCGCTTTCTGCAATCGCAGCGCAAACGTGCGCAGGCGCTCGACGGAATTCGCCGCCTGCGTCAGCCCGTCAAAGGTGAAATTCAACTGCTTGCGGAAAGGAACCGAGGTCAGCAGGAACCGGATCGACGACGGCTTGTGTCCCATCAGCACTAGGTCGCGTACGGTATAGAAGTTGCCGAGCGACTTCGACATCTTCTCGCCTTCGACAAGGAGAAACCGCGCATGCATCCAGAAATGCGCGAACTGTTTTCCCGTCAGCGACTCCGACTGCGCGATCTCGTTTTCGTGATGCGGAAAGATCAGGTCTTCGCCCCCGCAGTGAATGTCGAAGCTGTCACCCAGGTACTTCATCGACATGGTCGAGCACTCGATGTGCCAGCCCGGACGACCCGGTCCGATCACCGTATCCCAGGAAGCTTCGCCTGGCTTCGGCGCTTTCCATAACGCGAAGTCGCGGGCGCTGTCCTTCTCATACTCATCCACATCGACGCGTGCGCCGTCTTCCATGCCACTGAAGTCTTTCTTGGAAAGCTTTCCGTACTGCGGAAATGTCGAAATCCTGAAGTAATACGAGCCGTCGTCCGTGCGATACGCGTGACCGTTATCCACCAGCTTCTTGATGAACTCTGCCATAAGCTGGATATGATCGGTAGCGCGCACAATCTGCGGCTCTTCGATGTTCAGCGCCGCCGAATCTTCCAGGAAGGCCTGCGTGTACTTCTTCGTGTACTCGCCGATGGGAACGCCGGCCTGTCCGGCATTGCGAATGATCTTGTCGTCCACGTCGGTGATGTTGATGACGTGGCGCAGCTTGTAATGCTGCTTCAGGTAGCGCCGCAGGATATCGACGAAAACGAACGTTCGGAAATTGCCGATATGGCCGTAGTCGTAAACCGTCGGCCCGCAGGCATACATGCGGACTTCGTTGTCCTGCAACGGCCGGAATTCTTCGATTTTTCCCGAGAGCGTATTAAAGAAAGATGGCGCCATGGTCTGGGCAGCTAAAAGCAATCCTTGCTCGCGCCCATGGATATGCCACCACACAGATCGGGCCGCGGCGGTAAATCGAACTATCGATTGTAGGGGCGACGCTCGGAAGGGGTCAACGTAACGTGGGGGATAGCTATAGGAAGGGAAAAATCCGGCCACTCACTTTGTGGGATAAGTCTCGGGTGGGATAGGGATGGAAAAAGGCCGCAAGACGGAGGCTTGCGGCTCTCTATAATGTGCTGTATGGGAAACGTAAGCGGGGGGCGCTTTCCAACTTTCCCACAACCACGACGACTACGAACTACCTGAACCACGCTCAGCTATGGGATACGCATTCCAGGGGCAAGGCCACCCCATTCGAACTGCACCGG
>JAJPJE010000013.1 GCA_021324365.1 Terriglobia bacterium
CACGGTTATAGATGGTGCCCCAGGTTCGCGTCCTTCGATTGGACGCTAACCTGGGATGAGAAATGTCCTCACCGGTCCGCCTGTGAGTTTCGTCTCTCGATCGCGGGCTGTCCACTCCGACTCGATCTCCACTATCCCAACCTCACGCAATGCATAGTGACGAAAGCTGCTCCATTTCCAATCTCCGGGGTCCTCCACCAATCCACGTTTCACCGGATTGCGGTGCAGATATCGCAGCTTCACCGCGAACTCCTCCGCGTCTCTGACATTTCTGTCGTAGTAACGCTTCTGCCAGAACGATCCCGGTTCCGACGCTGTTCGGCGCACGTGTTTCGCGAAAGACAATTTCAAGTAGTGAATCGCGTCCGCAAGTGTCTGGCGATCAGGTTCACTGACTAGCAGGTGTACGTGCTCAGGCATCACCACATATCCGTAAACGCGCATGGAGAACTTTCTGCGCATGTGTTCCAGACAAAGGACAAACTGGTCGTAACGGGCGGAGTTGACGAATCTCGGTTGGCGACGTAACAGCTGAAAGTGATGAAGTGAGATTGTCCGGATTGGTGGAAGCGCTCGAGGCCGCGCGTCATGCATCGCAGACACTACATTGGGTCAGATCGGGAAGTCTGTGATCTGCCTCCCAGGTTAGCCAAAAGATGGCGAACCTGGGGCACCATCACAACCTCACATTCATGTCACACAGCGTGACCACTCCTCATTTTGGTCAAGCCCCCAAATCGCATAACTCCCTCGCAATGCGAGGCTTCCGCGTGGCGTGTTTCCCCTCCTAAACTGCTATGCTGGATGCAGGGACGTGTGTCGTCCATCAGCCTTTCCGCCGCTTGTGCCAAGTGCATAATCATCGGACTAACTCCTTTGTCTGGCGCAACAAGGCTTGTCCCTTGCGTGTACGTCCTTTGGAATGAAGGAAGTGGCTGGAGGGAGGACCCCCATGGGACCTCCCATTCCAGGAGAATGGAGACGTTCACCGGAGCCGTGGGACGGCGTAGGAGTTTCAAGCAGTTCGAGGTCATGGTGAGGCTGAACCGGAGCGTCGCGACGGTCAGCCGAATCCATCTATGCATTTGTGGTGGCTGCGGCTGATACTGCCGCTCGCTCGAGGATGACAGACGCAGGTGGTAGACTTCCGCCGGCGATGAATATCAGATTCCGAAGCTTGCTTACCCTGTGGCTGATTTTGAGCCTCGTCTTCTGGGCGATACCGTTTTTTAACCACCATTGGCGCGGTCCTCTGGTGTGGTGGGTCGCCCTGTGCGTCCTTTACTGGGCGATTCCGGTGGCGCTCTGGGTCAGCACTCGCAAGCTCACGCAGCGCCACTAGATCGGAGCAAAAGAAAAAGCCCAGCTCGCGCCGGGCTTTTCTCACCTCCGGTCCGGAACTGATGTTCCGTGTCAGAGCTTAATAAGGATGTTCGCGTCGGCGCTTTATGCGTGCTTCGCACGCGCGCCGGTCGCTCACCCAGATCCTTCGCTCGCGATAAAGCCGCTCGCTCGAGGATGACAACTGCGTCGCGCTGAGCGCGACGGGCGGACAGGAGTGTCCGCCCCACACAAGCAAAACTGCACAAGCAAAACCTAGCTGCAACCGCTGGTTGAGCCGCAGGACATGCAGCGGTAGCACGAGCCGTTGCGCGTCATGATGGCGCCGCAGACGTGCCATTCACCCCAGCAAGCCAACCACGGGCTTGCCGGGGACCCCGAAGGAACTAGCTGCAGCCGGAAGTACTTCCGCAACTCATACACCTGTAACAACTCCCGTTTCTTGTCATGATTGCTCCGCAAACATGACAAGAAGGCGCGTCGCCCATGTCCACGAGATCCTTCAGCGCGTCGGCGGCGTGGTACTTCGTTTCACGTTTCGCGTTTCCCGTTTCGAGTTGCTTCGCCGGAGCTTCCTCAACAGCTTCGATCGCGGTGACGGCCGGCGCTTTCGGACGGAAGTTGGCGAACAGCTCGCCCTGCTGTCCGTCGATGAAGCGCAACTGCAGCCAGCGGAAGATGTAATCCATGATCGACTTGGCAAAGCCGATGTCGGGATTGTTGGTCCAGCCGCTGGGCTCGAAGCGGGTGTGCGCGAACTTGTCGCACAGCAGCTTCAACGGCACGCCGTGCTGCAAGGCGATGGAGATCGCCAGCGCGAAGGAGTCCATGAGGCCGCTGACCGTGGACCCTTCTTTCGCCATGGTGATGAAGATCTCGCCCGGCTGTCCTTCGGGATACATGCCGACGGTAATGTAGCCTTCGTGTCCCGCGATGGAGAACTTGTGGGTGATGGAAGCGCGCTCCTGGTGCAGGCGGTGGCGCACGGCGATCGGCGGACGATCCGCATCGGCCTGGTCAACGGGACCAGCGGGCTTTGCTGGAACAGCTGCGGGCGAGGGCGTCCGCACCGCAGAGTCCTGGCCCACATCATCTTTCGACGACTGCGCCGTCTTCGTTCCCGCAGCCGACAGCGGCTGCGCCTTCTTGCAGCCGTCGCGATAGATGGCTACTGCCTTCAGGCCGAGACGCCATGCCTGGATGTAGGCATCGGAAATATCGCTGACCGATGCATTCTCCGGCAGGTTGACCGTCTTCGAGATGGCGCCGGAGATGAAGGGCTGCGTGGCGGCCATCATCTTCAGGTGTCCCATGTAATGGATGGAGCGCGTGCCCTTCGCCGGCTTGAACGAGCAGTCGAAAACGGGCAGGTGCTCTTCCTTCACGTGGGGGGCGCCTTCGATGGTGCCGGTGGCGTCGATGTAACTGACGATGGCGTTGGTCTGGTCGCTGGTGTAACCGAGCTTGAACAGCGCCGCGGGCACGGTGTTGTTCACGATCTTGATCATGCCTCCGCCAACCAGCTTCTTGTATTTCACCAGCGCGAGATCGGGCTCGATGCCGGTGGTATCGCAATCCATCATGAAGCCGATGGTGCCGGTGGGCGCAAGCACAGTGACCTGCGAGTTGCGATAGCCGAACTTCTCGCCGTGAGCGAGAGCTTCGTCCCAGGTGGCCTTTGCTCCTTCGAGCAATGCCGCCGGCACGTTCTTCGCGGTGATGTTATTTACCGAAGCGCGGTGCATACGGATCACGTCGAGGAACGGCTCGCGGTTGTAGTAGAAGCCGGGGCAGGCACCGCCAGAGATAGTGACGCGCTCGCGCAGGAATTGCGATCCGGCGGCCAGCGGCGGGCACTGCTCGGCGATGATCGACGACTGCTTGTAGGCTTCGCCGCACATGATCGCCGTGACGCAGGCAGCGTAGTCGCGTCCAGCATCGGAGTCGTAGGGCAGGCCGGCAGCCATGAGCAGCGCGCCCAGGTTGGCGTAGCCGAGTCCCAGCGGACGGTAGTCATGCGAGTTGATGGCGATCGACTCGGTGGGGTATCCGGCGAAGTCGACGAGAATCTCCTGTGCGGTGATGAGCACGTCGACCGCATAGCGATAGGCTTCGACGTCGAAGGTACCGTTCGGGGAGGCAAACTTCATCAGGTTCAGCGACGCCAGGTTGCAGGCTGAATCGTCGAGGAACATGTACTCGGAGCAGGGATTCGAGGCGTTGATGCGCGCCGTGTTCTTCGACGTGTGCCACCGGTTGATGGTGGTATCGAACTGCATGCCGGGATCGCCGCAGCGCCAGGTGGCATCAGAAAGCTTGTGCAGCAGATCGCGCGCCTTGAAGGTCTGCATCGGGCGACCGTCTTTCACAGCCTTGGTCTGGAAGGTGTCGTCGTGTTCGACGGCAACCATGAACTCGTCGGTCACGCGCACCGAGTTGTTGGCGTTCTGGAAGAAGATGGAACTGTAGGCTTCCGAGTCGGGACCGCTGGAGTCATATCCGGCATCGGCCAGCGCCCAGGCCTTGGCTTCTTCTTTGGATTTGCACTCGATGAAGTCGACGATGTCGGGATGATCGACGTTGAGGATGACCATCTTGGCCGCGCGGCGCGTCTTGCCGCCCGACTTGATGACGCCGGCGAAAGCGTCGAAACCTTTCATGAAGCTCAGCGGACCACTCGCCGTGCCACCGCCGCTGAGGCCTTCTGTCGAGGAGCGCAGCGGAGACAAGTTGGTGCCGGTCCCGGATCCCCATTTGAAGAGCATGCCTTCGGTCTTCGCCAATGTGAGGATGGAGTCGAGCGAGTCGCTCACGGAGTTGATGAAGCAAGCCGAACATTGCGGATTCGTGTAGCCGCTGGCGGTGAATTCGACCCGCCCAACCGCCGGATTCCAGTGCCAGTTCTGGCCGCTGGCGTTGGGCTCGATGCGGTCGCAACCCACGTTGAACCAGACAGGCGAGTTGAAAGCGGCCATCTGGTAGAGCAGGATGTGGGCCAGCTCGTCGTGGAAGACAGCCGCATCTTCGGAGCTGCGGAAGTAGCCACCCTCGATGCCCCAGCGCTGGATGGTCTCTACGACGCGGGAGATGAGCGCGCGCACACCGGATTCGCGCTCCGGCGTATTCAGCGGACCATGCAGGTACTTGCTGGCGACGATGTTGGTGGCGGTCATCGACCAGTCTTTGGGCGTCTCGACGTTTTTCTGCTCGAAGATCACGTTGCCCTTGGCGTCGGTGATCTGAGCGGTGCGCATTTCCCATTCGATCGTGTCGTAGGGCGATACGCCGGCGGTGGAGAAGTAACGGCGGAAGGTGAGGCCAGGGGACTTCTTCTTGTCGACTTTGGGCGCAGCGGCGCTGACTGCGGAGTCGGTGGAAACGGTTGTGGTGGTTTTAACTTCCGACATTAACAAATCTCCTCGACAGGTTCGATCACGGTTGAAGCCTGCCTGCTCCGCGCAGCGCGTATTCGCGTCCGTCTCAGCCGCGGAGAGGTACGAACAAAATGGCACAGCAAATTTGGTTTGGGATTACGGCTGGCGGGTGGAACCCCGTCCCGAATCACCCATCCCGCACAGGCTTTCGCGGATTTCGCTCCGCGCTGATTAGCCTGTCCCAGCTCACCAATTTCCGGATCAATGTGGCGCTTCCGGAAACCACCTCCGTGTGCTTGGGATGCTGAAATTACGCCTGTATGTTGGGTGTGTCAAGACCCATGTACTACATATTGTAGTGCATGTACTTAACGCGTGCGATTCCGTAACTGTTTGTGTAACGGTATTACACCCATATGGAAATTTCCTGTGCAGCTGCGGCCGTAAGTCTTGTTGCCGCAATCACTTGGCTGGGTGTCTCCTGCAGAACAACTGTTGCGACTTTATTAATAAAGGAGGGCAGGGTCAATTGAACATTCCTGGTGCTATCACAGATTTCTGTGGAATTCCTGTGTGGGAGTGGGACCGAAATAGAAGAGGATGTGGAGGGCTGTGGAGGAAGGGGTTTTCGGGCGATGTTTGGAATTGATTGGAGTGATAGGACTCCCTCGCTGCCCGCTCGGGATGATAGCAGTGGAGTGTGTCGTCGCGAACGGCGCGGTGATTCGCGGGTAGTGACCGCCACCCACCAGCTCAGCCAAACATGTGACGCGGCTTTTTTGGGGCCTTCGGTACCCGCCGGCAGCCTCCAAGGATACTCACCTGCGGCGCGTGAGCTAGGTCGGATCAGTCTCCGGCGGACGCCATTTCCGCGTGGTCTGACACCGCGAAGGTTCCGATAAAGGCACTGCGCTTGTCGCTGATCGACCACGTCTCGCCCAGTGCCGGGCCACGATATTCATCTCGCAACGCCACCGCTGGCATCGAGTGGGAAAGTTTGGTCAGAGGCGGATAGAAGGTGATCTCATTTCCGCAAAGATGGTCATGCTCGTTGATGGGCCGCGTCTGCACGGTAGCGAAATTTCCCGCGCGCAGCAGGGCCGTTCCGTGATGCTCGCGCACGACTTCGAGGCTGACAGGCGCGGAGACCACGCGCTCGACATTTGCAGTCAGCTCGCCAGTCATGTGATGGGCAAATGCAATCAGCGCGTCGCGCTGCTGCGGCGTCGCCTGATCATCAACGACCAGTACCGACTTTGCCGGGTAGGGATTGGCGTAAGGATCGCCCAGGGTAGCCTTGGCGCGAACCACCGCAACCACCGCAAGCCCATTCAGCGCGACACCATTCCACTCACCTTTATCGACTCGCCAACCGAGAATGGCTTCATTTCCGACAAGATTCACCTCTCCATTGGCAAAGCACTGGCCGGTATAAACATCTGCACTGCGAGTTTCAACGTAGTCGCCCTGTATCTGCTGGCTGGCGGCCAATGATGTGAGCGCAAACAAGAGAGCGGCAAGCAAAGGAATTCTCTTCACGGCATCCTCCCCCACGAAGGCTTTTCAGTATTTTCCTACATCCGCTTGGCTGACGCCAACCCCGGCTGGGCCGGGTGCCACGTCGAGAGTAGCTGGTGTGGCGCACTGATTCGTTCTTCTCAGGAAGAGGGGCTGCTGCGGGAAGAGGATCTCTTGCGCGAGCGCCTGGTGAACAGCGGAGCACCCCAGGCTCCGATCGCCAGCAACGATCCGAATAGGACGACCGCATCAATACTGGAACGTCCTTCGCGGGCCCAATACACATCACGGAGATTCAGCCAGAGGGCAAATTCATCCAGTGTGAGCGCCGCGCCCGCGCCGTAGAGCAGCGACATCAGGCGGCTCATCAAGACCGAAGAGCGGCCCTCGCCGGTGCCGATGTCGATGAGCCAGCCGTAGCCGA
Organism: Terriglobia bacterium; assembly: GCA_021324365.1. GTDB lineage: Bacteria > Acidobacteriota > Terriglobia > Terriglobales > Acidobacteriaceae > JAJPJE01. Next base: position 6,658 of record JAJPJE010000013.1, read on the forward strand.
CAGCAAGCAGCAGCAGAATTCCCCAAACCAAGTGATGAATGTGGCGTCCTCCCATGCTGACGTCGTGGAACGGACCGATATTGTGGCGAATGGAATAAGTGAGTAGCCGAACGCCACCGAAGGTGAGAAAAAACGCCACGGATGCGATAAATAGCCTGCGACGCGGACGATCCGGGATACGCTCGTGCAGCACGGCGCCAAACGGCGTTCGATGCAGCACGGTCATCAGCACGACTACTACGAACGCAGCAATCAGGAACACGATCCAGGCACCAATCCAGTGCATGGACAGATTCTATGCTGGCGAACCGAGCGATTTACAGCGTTCCCAGCTCCCACCTTCTTTGCGCGTGGCGGAAATCAAAAAATCTGAGCAACTTTGGTATGTTTCGGATAGTTCCCCATGATCTTGAACAAGAACCGATGAAAACGGTGAAAGCTTCTCACCGGTTGCAGGAACATGAACGGGCACTGTCCAGGAATTACTTCCATCCCATGACTGCGGCAGAATTCGACCGCCTCGGGTGTAACCGCGCCCTGGCCTCCGCCGCGATACATCCAGATGTACTTGATGCCGGCTTCGGTGCAGTCGCGCACCACGGTGTTCGTGACGGCAGGTGAAGTGAGCAGCAGTGCGGCATCAGGCGCGGGTTGAATGTCCTGCACGCGAGAGAAACAGCGCCGTCCCAGGATCTCGGCTGCTTTCGGATTGACCGGCATGACGTCGTATCCACGACGACTGAATTCTTCCAACAGATCGAACAACAGTGATGTCTCGCGCGAACGCTCGCGGGGCATCCCGACGAAAGCGATACGCTTTTGAGCAAAGAAGTTGTCGATTGCATTCAGGGAGACGTTCGGCTTTCCCATAAAACCCTCGCGCGAATCTGAGATTTATCCATTAAGAACGCGAATGACGGTGGAAGTCTGTGACGGGAGTTACGAGTTTTCGGCAACTCGGCACACGCCACAATTCCGAACGCCCGATTACCTCTGGACACTCGGTTACCGCTTTCTTCTCTTCGCGTCCACCTTCTGCCAGTACTGGAATTCGTGCGCGTAGAGTTCTCCGCCGAGATCCGATAGATGCCGCTCCATGCGAGATTGCGCATCGGCAATTGCACGGTTGTAGACCAATGGCCCAAGCTCTTCGAGAAAGAAATTCAGCAGCAATCCGGCGGCAAGATCGCCAATCGGTTGGGGCATGTTTTCCTCGAAGTACCGCTTGATCGACACGACCGCCTGTGCCCGTGTGTCCTTTGAGATTTCAAGGTCCATTGAGCGAAATCCTCCCAGGGTATGCGATTTGTCAGGATAAGGGTTCCTCAGTCGTTCTTCTTCGAAAAACGCCCTGTCAGCAATCTGCGTGGCGCGGAAGCGCCGCTTTTCTCCGCCCCCGGCGCAGAAAAATCTGAGATTTACTCAACCGGCAACTTTCCAGAATGGGCGGCCTTTAGGATCGTATTCGATGTGGATATGTTGCGCAGTGGTCGCGGGCGTGGCGCCAGCAGCTTCCCAGATGACGTCAAAACCCAATGGCGTCAGTAGAGACTTGAGTGTGTTGAAGATCTCGGTGCGCTCGGCGGGATTGAGTTGGAGCGTACGAATGTCGACGGCGCGTCCCGCGAGGTGGAGGGAGCCGGGATTATGGTGTCCGTCGAAGGCGGAGGTGATCACACAATCTTTGCACAACGTGGAATAGGCTTGTGCGGCGACGCCAAGCGCAAACAGTATATGCGGGTCGAGAGGATAATTCGGGTCGGCGACGCGGACAGAGGGGTTTTTCAGCAGTAGTGACAAAAAGGTCTCCTGTTAATGAGAGCGTTGCTGTAGCGACATTGGTCTGCGGTGCACTTTCCGGCACCCTCTCCCCTTTTTTAAAAATCTGGAAAACACGACGGTTACGGAGGCGATTTCCGCAAAATCTAGAACCCATTGGAAGCAAAGCGGAAAATCCAGAAAGCAAGGAAGTTGTCAGTTGCTACAAGTAAAGCAGAAGAAGCTGTACTTCTACTTTAAGAATAGCAGACTGAGGAGCAGTTAGCTGACAGTTGTCGGAAATTTATTTCCACTTCGGCATGAGGCAGTTACAGCGATTTTGCGGTATCGGAGGTCTTGACAGCGTTTTTGCACGCCAGGAGAAAAACCCAGGCGTATAGATGCCTTTCCGAGTCGGCACGGGATGATCAAATTCGGCGCGGCTGAGGGGCGACAAAAGAACTCGAAAATTCAGATTCCTCGGGGACTGAAGTCCTCTCGGAATGACATAAAAAAGAACTTCGGTCGGCGCAGTTGAAGCTGCACCCCTTCAAAACAACTGTCAGTCGCATTTTTTCGCAACCCTTCAGGCAACGGATCGTGGTCTCATTTCCACCACCCGACCCGGAGGCAGCGGGCGCTTGCGAGCCAGGATTGGCAGGAGCAGTGCCACCAGAACTACGACATTCAGCACATGAACCGCGGGGGCATAAATACCGGTTGTTTGCCGCACGTGCGCGATGAGGATCGGGGACGGAATGGCGCCCGCTCCCCATGCCAGCAGAATCCATCCGTAAATGCCGCCCATGAATTTGGGTCCGAAGAAGTCGGCCGTAAACGAAGGCATTACGCCGAAGCCGCCGCCATAGCACAGGCCAACCAATGCCACGCAAACAGAAAATGTTGAGGCACTATGCGCAGTCACAAGAAAGAAGAACACCACGACTTGGATGGCATATAGGAGGAAGTACGTCATCGCGCGGCCGATATAGTCCGAAACCCAGGCCCAGAACACACGACCGAGGGCATTGAAGATGGAGATCAGCCCAACGACGCCGGCGGCAGCGAGGGTGCTCAGGCCTGCAATCTGCTGGGCCATCGGCGAAGCCTGGCTAATGATCATGATTCCTGCGGAGACGTTCAGGAAGAGCATGATCCAGAGAAGCCAGAACTGCCACGTCCGCATGGCTTGGCTTACAGTGAAATCGATTGTCGTTGCGGCACGCGCAACTGCTGACGTAGGCTTCCATCCCGGAAGCGTCCAGCCAGCGGGTGGGTTGACGTAAAACTGTGCCGAAGCAACGACAAGAATGAAGTAGGCCACGCCAAGAGACGCGAATGTGACCGGGATTCCGTAGGCGACAATCTCGCGCGCAGCAATCGGACTCATCACGAGTGCGCCTGCGCCGTAACCGCAGACAGCAATTCCGGTCATCAGGCCGCGTCGATCGGGGAACCATTTCGCAATCGTTGCAATGGGCGTAATGTAGCCCATACCCATGCCGATTCCCGCGATCACTCCGTAACCAGCATAGAGAAGTGGCAGCGAATGGCTACTCGCAGCCCATGCTGCGACCAGATATCCAACACCATAGAGCACGCCAGCTACGGTGGCGACCTTACGAGGACCCACACGGTCCATCCACAATCCACCGATCACTGTGCCTACGCCGAGGAAGGCAACGGAAAGCGTGAATGTGAGTGAAACCTGCGTCAGCGGCCAGTGATTTGTCCCGACCAGAGGCTTCACGAAAACACTCCAGCCGTAAACGGCACCTAAACAAATCTGCATGACGACAGCGGCAACTGCGATGGTCCAACGATTGGGAATCTTGTGCTCTGCCACACCGAACTCCTACATACCAGACGCAAATTGGATGCCGGCATCCTAACGGGAGTGGTGCGGACCGCTTATACCTACACACGCAGGGAGGAGGAAGGTTCGACTTTGGATTGGTCACCAGTGCTGCGGTGATCATCGTAGTGATAAGACCAAGATTTCGCGCGAGTTATCCCAGCACTCTTATTTGTTATCCGGCAGATCACCTGTTCATCCAATCAGTATCTGACGTTAACGATTTTGAACGATGTACGTCTATCCAAAAGACACGGACCGTTGACCTGCGGAGGGTTGATGACCAAGGTACAACACCTCATTGTTGAGTAGCTTTCATCACGCAGTAATCAAGATCGGATATTCTGGAACTGAGCTAAACACGAAAAAGAGAGTCGATATGAACTGGGCAGCAAAGAGGAGGAAGGTTGTGCAACTGCATCTGGAAACACACTTTTACGGAGAAGCTGCCGTCGTGGACTGCAGCGGACGCCTGGTGTTTAAAGCAGAAGCGCAGGCGCTCTGTGATCGTGTTACAGAGCTGCTGCGAAATTATCGCGCCGTGGTGATTAACCTTAACGGAGTGAACGCCACTGACGGCGCTGGTCTGGGCTCGATTGCGGCTTGCGTAGAGAAAGCACAGGAGGCGGGCCGAATATTGATGTGGTGTGAACTGCAGCGGGAGGTTCGGCGTCTGCTCGAGTTAACTGGCATGGCACGCGTGCTGGAAATTTACAACAGCGAGGCAGAAGCCCTGGAGGCATGCCGAGTCGCCGCATAGGTTCTACTCCAAACGCAGGAAAGGCGTCCGAAAATGGACGCCTTTTTCTTTTGCGACTTAAGGATTGCTCCCTTCGTAACCACCAAAGGTGATTCTCATCGCTGCTCTTTTGTGACATAAAGCATGATGCGCGGAGGTGTCGAAAACACCACTCCGCTGAACGTTGTAATCGGGGTGCGCGCGATGCGAGCTATGAAGGTTTTCTTTGCCTGCTTGTTGTTCACAGCAGCGTTGTGCGTGCGCAGCAATGCACAGGATGCAGGAAACGACGAGCGCATCCTCAGCTACGACAGCCAGATCACCGTGCACGATGACGCATCGATGGTAGTGGTGGAAACCATCAAGGTTCGTGCGCTCGGAATCAAGATCATTCATGGCATCTATCGCGATTTTCCGACTCGTTATAAAGATCCAGACGGGAACCGCTACCGGGTACCCTTCAGCGTTATCAACGTAATGCGGGATGGGACGCCGGAGCAATACCGGGTCGAAAGCATTCAAAACGGCAAGCGCGTCATTATCGGGCGCAAGAATGCGGTGCTGGCACCAGGCGAATACGTTTACCAGATCACATATCAAACGGCGCGCCAGATTGGCTTCTTCGCAGATCACGACGAACTGTACTGGAATGTCACTGGCAACGGCTGGCTATTTCCAATTGATCACGCCACCGCGACGGTGACGTTGCCGGCTGCGATTCCCCGGCGCGTTGTAGAGACTTACGCATACACGGGACCAGTCGGTTACACCGGTCGTGATTTTGCAGCTTCGAAATTGGCGAACGATGACTTATTCTTCGAAACGAAAGCGCCTCTGCGTCCGGGAGATGGATTAACGATCGTGGCGTGGTGGGACAAGGGGTATCTGCAGCCGCCCAGTTCCGATGCAGAGCGGTATTTCTGGCTCCAGGATAATGCAACGAGCATTGCTGGTTTCGTCGGACTAGCGCTGGTATTGCTGTACCAGATCGTTACCTGGTTCATGGTCGGCAAAGACCCCCGCCCAGGGACAATCGTGCCACGATATTTACCGCCGGATAATCTCTCGCCTGCAGGCGTGCGCGAAGTGGTAAAGATGGGGTTCGACAACCGCTGCTTCGCGGCGGAGATCGTCAGCATGGCGGGGAAAGGTTTTCTTCGCATCGAGCAGGATGAAAGCGGCAAGTACACACTTACGAAGACGAACAATCCGGTCGCCGCAAGGAAGTTGAGCGACGAAGAAAACCTGATTGCCCAGGGGCTGTTTCCGGCCAATATGCGCGTGCTGCTGTCGCCAGCGAATCACGCCATGATTTCCGGCACAATCGCGTCGTTGAAGAGACTGTTGAGCACGAAGCTGGAGAAGATCTACTTTGTCCGCAACAGCAGGTATCTGATCCCGAGCGTCATTCTTTCCGCAGCGGCCTTCATTGCGATGCTGCTGTTCGCCGACGGCGACCTCAGGCCGGTCGCCGCATTCATGTCCGTATGGCTGAGCATCTGGACGGTAGCGGTGGCTGCGTTGTCGCTGGCGGTGCTCAATTTGTGGAAGACCGTGCTAAAGAGCAAGCAGCCAAAGCCGGCCTTATCCGCGGGCGCCGCGCTCTTTCTGAGCTTGTTTGCATTGCCGTTTCTCGCCGGGGAGTTCTTCGGAATCGCAATGCTTGCAAATGCGACCTCGGCAATGTCGGTCATGATCATGGCCGTCATAGCTGCCTCGAATTGCGTGTATCACGAACTGCTGAAAGCACCTACGCATCTTGGCCGATATGCGCTGGATCAGATCGAAGGGTTCAAGATGTTTCTCGCGGCGACGGAAGAAGACCAGATCAAGCGACTGGCGCCAGTAAATTGGAATCTTGAAACCTATAACAAGTTTCTGCCGTATGCGGTTGCGCTCGATATAGAGGAGGAGTGGACAGCCAAGTTCAACAATCAACTTGCGGCGGCGATGTCGGCAGGCGTGTCATCGGCGGGGGGAGTGGTAACTGCCAGTTCCGTGGCGGCAGCGGTGAGCACTCCATCCATGACATCGGCTATTGGCGATGCATTGACCTCGGCAATTTCCAGTTCCGCCAGCACACCGGGATCGAGTTCCGGAGCGGGTGGTGGCGGCTCGTCCGGCGGCGGTGGTGGAGGAGGAGGCGGAGGAGGGTGGTAGGAAGGCAGAAGTTCGAAGCGGGAAGTAAGAAAGTGAGAGAAACGAAAGCCTTAAGTAGCTGAATCGTTAGTTTTTACTTGGTACTTCGTAGTTGGTATTTGCGGTACTTTCGCTGTTTGTCCTTCCGTACATGTACCGGACTCTTCGGTAATCTGGCTGAAATTTCACAGCAAGGTAACCTAAAGCTTCATATTCGGCGGATGCGCTGAAGTGTTCGCCTTGCCAGCCGCTTGCCTGTCGAGAGGAACTGATGTCAGAGAGAGGAACGGTATACGCTCCCCGAGGTACTTCGGAGAGCCTCGTCAACACGCGACGCTGGAAGCGTTATAAGCTCGACGTTCCCGTGCGCGTCATTGTTCATACGCGGATGAAGACCAAGATTGTGGATGCTCGCGGCAACGAACTCAACGAAGGCGGCTTGTGCATTGCTGCTGGGGTGGAGTTGCAAATTGGGGACCGCGTGGACGTTGAATTTACGCCACCCTATTCTGGAGAACCGGTTCGTGCGCGTGCCGATGTTAAAGATCGCAACGGCTACAGCTACGGCATGGAATTTGTAGTTTTGGATTCCGACGATATTGAGAATGTGATGCAAATCCGGGCCGCTCTGCAAGGAATGGGAAAACTGATCACGTAACCGCTTCCGTCATGTGCTCCGACTCGGCGCCCAGCGTGGGTGCCTCAGGCTGATAACAAACTTGAATGTCTTCCCTCAGCCTAAAGCGGCTCCGAAATGAATTGGCTCTTCGGCGCACCTGAAGGTGCGCCCTTCAAAATACGGCCTTCTCAGCAATCTGAGCGCCCAGCTTTGGGCGCCTTTTGCTTTGCGTGGTGGACTCGCTACGGTTTGACATCGGCAGGTCAAATCTGACAACGTGTGAGCCACCCTGCGAACCGCTATAGAGCAGTTAAGGACGCGCACCAATCACCGTGCTCGCGACGGTTCCGGGTCATAATAGGACGCCATGAATTTCACCCTGCTGGATTGGTCCGCCATTATTGCCTACCTGGGAATCACCTTGCTGATGGGCTTGTATTTTCGGAGCCGCTCGGGCAAGAGCGTAGACGATTACTTCGTCTCCGGCCGCAGCGTCAGCTGGTGGCTGGCGGGCACGTCGATGGTGGCCACGACCTTTGCGGCCGACACCCCGTTGCTGGTCACCGGGCTTGTCTACCGGCAAGGGATTGCGGGCAACTGGATCTGGTGGAGTTTCCTGCTATCCGGCATGATGACCGTGTTCTTGTTCGCCAGGCTATGGCGGCGGTCGGGTTTGCTTACGGACGTGCAATTCGCCGAGTTGCGCTACAGCGGGAAGCCGGCGGCATTTCTGCGCGGCTTTCGCGCTATCTATCTCGGGCTGCTCATGAACTGCCTGATCCTCGGCTGGGTGACGAAGGCAATGGTCAGCATCGTGAGCGTGACGCTGGGCATGAGCGAGTTTCACGCACTGCTGGTCTGCGTGCTATTCCTCGTTCCGTTCACTGGATTCTACGTTGCGCTAGGCGGACTCTGGGGCGTCCTGTGGACCGACGTTTTCCAGTTCATCCTCAAGATGCTGATCGTGATCGCCGTAGCGTATTACGCCGTGCATGCAATCGGCGGCATGGACGTGATGCTGGCGAAGCTGTCGACGGCCCGGGCCAGCACTGGAGCGTCTAATCCGATAGCGCTCTTCCCAGATTTTTCGCAGGCATTTACGGCAGAGAATTTGTGGACGTTGCCGATCATCACCTTTGTGGTGTTTATGGCGGTGCAGTGGTGGGCATTCTGGTATCCGGGAGCGGAACCTGGGGGCGGCGGCTACATTGCCCAACGCATTTTCAGCGCGAAGGACGAAAAGAACGGACTCCTCTCCGTGCTGTGGTTCAACGTGGCGCACTATGCGGTGCGGCCGTGGCCCTGGATCATCACCGGCCTTGCGGTGATCGTGCTGCATCCGGAACTGAGGCTGCCGGGACAGAATCCGGAATCGGGATACATGCTGGTGCTGAATCAGCAACTGCCGCATTCGCTGCGGGGAATTGCCATCGCGGGGTTCCTGGCTGCGTTCATGTCGACGGTGGCGACACAGTTGAACTGGGGCGCTTCGTATCTGGTTTCCGATTTCTATCGCAGATTCATCAAGCAACAGGCGACCGAGGCTCATTACGTCGCGATCTCGCGTGTTGCTACCGTACTGCTGGTGATCGCGTCGGCGATCGTGGCGGCGCTGCTGACGTCGATCAAGTCGGGATGGGAATTTGTGCTGGAACTGGGCGCCGGTACTGGCATCGTGTACCTGCTCCGCTGGTACTGGTGGCGCATCAATGCCTGGAGCGAGATTGCGGCCATGGCGACGGCGATGGTGGTTTCGCTATCGCTCCGAGTGTGGCAGTCGCTGGCTTCTGCTGGATCGGTACAGCCGGTATTTTCGGGCAGTGGACCGGTGATCTTCGCGAAGTCGGCGTTGACTACGACCGCAATCACGGTGGTAGTGACGCTAGTGGTGACGATGCTTACTCGCGCAGAGAATGATGACGTGCTTCGAAGCTTCTATCGCAAAGTGCGGCCCGACGTCCGCGGGTGGAGGCCGGTTGCAGCGATGGCGCCGGAGGTCACGCAGACACGCGATCTGGGCCGGAACCTTATCGCATGGATATTAGGTTGTGGCATGGTCTATTTCGCGCTGTTCGGGATGGGCAAGCTCATCTTTAAAGAGGTTAGCCTGGGGATCGGACTGCTGTTCGGATCGGTAGCTTGCGCGGTGCTGCTGTACCTCGATCAGTCGTCTCGAGGATGGGGTGCAGAAGAAGAGGGCGAACCCACTCCCGTGTCCGCCATGATGAAGGGTATGCATTAAGGCAAGAAGTAAGAAGACAGAAATACGAAGGCAGAAGCCGGAAGTCCGAACCCTGCCTTATGCAACAGGGTCTTTGGTCAGGTGGAGGGTGGGATTCTGGCGGCTGCGGCGAGAGTCGATTTTCTCGGCCACAATACCGGCGACGATGCCTGCCATGGCAGGAACTCGGCGAGCAATGGACATCGGCTTTCGCTCAGTCGCGGACTCATTTGCCTCGGCATCGGCGATTAGTTCCTGGACCTTATTGACCAGCGCAAATCCAGATTCGCCCTTGCACACAAATGCGTCGTAGGCGTCGGGCGTCCCTTCGGGCAAAGCTGACAACGCCGAAAGGATGATCACAGGCATCTGCGGATTTCGCTTCTTCAACTCGCTGGCGAGTTCGCCACCGTTCATTTCAGGCATCTGGAAATCCAGAATAGCCGCACTGTAGGCATTCAGATCCGCATAACGTAGCGAAAGCCGGGGATTGGAACAGGTGGTGACGTCGAACCCGAAGGCCTCCAGAAAAACTCGGCGAACCGAAAGGGATTGAGGATCGTCGTCAACGCAAAGCAATTTCGGTATTCGCTGGCCCATGGGCGCTCCTGAATTGGGGATGTTCAGGCGTACTGACCGGGTTAATACAGTTCTGCCACGGAAGCTAGAGCAGGAATAGTGCCAAAACGTATGTTGTTGGTTCCGTGCGAGTTACAGAAAAATACCTAATTAGTTCAGTGTAGAAACTTTGCTCTTCCTAGTGGAAATTGCACGACCTTTGCCATCTTTTAGAGCCGAATGTTCCTGGAGCATGCGGTAAACGAGGGAGACTGGTAGACCGACCACATTAAAATAACAGCCTTCAATGCGTGGAATCCATCGGGAAGCGATGCCTTGGATGGCGTAGGAACCCGCCTTGTCCATCGGTTCACCAGTCGCGACATAATCACGGATTTCCTGATCAGCGAGTGTCTGAAAGCAGACCCTTGTAATCTCGGAGCGTACATCCTCAAATTTGCCCCTGCCTCTTGGACCAATGAGGCAGACGCTGGTAATGACGCAATGGACGCCTCCGGAAAGCTGGCGCAGCATACGGACCGCGTCGGCGGCATTGGCTGGTTTCTCCAAGACGCGGTTATCGACGAGCACAATGGTATCGGCGCCGAGAACGTATAGGCCGGAGCGATTTTCCGTGCGCTTCCAGATGACACGAGCTTTGTCGCGAGCAAGGCGCTCCGAGTACTCCACTGGAGCTTCGCCTGGAAGGCGTTCCTCACGTACGTCTGCAGACTTCACCGTGAAAGGAATTCCTGCGGCACGCAGCAATTCCTTTCGGCGAGGCGAAGCAGAGGCAAGCACCAGCGGCATGCTCCTATTTCAACATACCGCTGGCAATCTCGTCGCGCTAGAAGAGTTGCCGGGCTAACTACCAGTTTCGTAGCCGGAGGGTTCCTGAGCGGAGCGGACACCGCGGCGGACGCTGCTGCGCACCCGGTCAGCGACTTCATTCGCCTGGTCCTGAATGGATTGGCGGGTTTCTTCTCCGGACTGGGGAGCGAAAAGAACGCCGAGAGCCGCGCCCACGCCAAGGCCGGCGAGAAACAGAGCAAATCGGCCGGCGATAGAAGGTTCCGGTTCATAGCCGAAGCGCTGGCGTGCGACCTTCGCAACTCGTTGCGCGCGATCGCTGACTTGATCGGTGACCCGCTGGGCACGGTCGGAGACTTCCTCACGGAAATTGTCGGCGGCCTTGGTAGCCTGCCGCCGCGCCTTCTGCGCGCGCTTATTGCTGTCTTCGAGAAAATCGGCCACTACTCGCAATACGGTTTCAATCATGACGCACCTGTCGGCTCCATGGGTTACCCGTTTGCCGCAGCGGGCTCCCGGAGCGCGCTTCCCATTCTAATTGCAGAACAACGATAAGAGGCGATGAGTACCCTAGAAGTTGTCCTGAGCTGTACCGTTTCGACGGAGTCCCTTTCCAAATGGTGACTGGCAGCCGCCCGCTGCGCGTCACTCAGTCAGTGCGTTGAGATCCACGATCGACGTTAATTATTGAGCTTGTAATCGCTATAGTTGATGGTCAGCAGGGCTTTGCCGCCGATGCGGATCTTGGTTTCGGAACGATTGCTGGCCGGAAGCCAGAAGTCAGCAATTTTTTGGTATTGATGCTGGATGTCCGTGCCGCTGATCCAGAACGACGGATTCACCGCCGGGTGAGCTTCCACGTAAACGACAGCGAAATCGTTGGCATCGACCCAGATCTTTCCGTTGTACAGATACTTATTCCGGCGCTTCGCCAGAACCTGCAGAACGTAACAAGCGTGATTGTCTTTCTGTTCCGACCCAACCAGCGAGAAGCTGTAGTTGTCCGACGTGAGGGCGGTCTGAGCGCGGGTTTTGTCTGCTTCCTGCTCGCTGGTAAGGAGACGATGCAACACACGATCGAGCAGAAGCTTTGAGCCGTTTTCGCTGAGGATCTGGAAGGTCTTCGCGCCATGATCGTAAGTTGCAAGTACCTTCATATCAGCCTGTTTATGCACGATACCGTCATAACGGACATCGTATGTGCGAACGCTCGTGTAGTGCTGAAGCGCAGCAGAACGTTCTGCGTTACGCGTAAGCAGGCGGGAAACGATGTCATTTAGTGGAAGCGCGGGAGCAGGGGGGGTGTTGGCAGCGAGAACTGCGGTCGCGAACAGAAGAAAAGGAGCAAGGCTCAATAGAACAATGCTGCGGCCTTTCCCGGGCTGGGGTTTCTTCGACAGAAGGGCACTCCAGAATTATCTGCTTACGAATTGCTGGATTCAGATTTCATTTTATCGGAAGCGAGTCGGCCGATGTTCATAGCGCCGGTGATGAGGTGGAAATTCATCGGGCGTTTACCAGGCCGTGTCGCGCACGGACGATCCTCGCTCGGAAGGGCCGCTTTCTGGCCGCACCACGACACACTGATCTACCTGCTAGAATCGAAGTACGCTCGATGGACCGTAAATTCATCAGAAATTTCGCGATAATTGCGCACATCGACCACGGGAAGAGCACTCTCTCCGACCGTCTGCTGGAGCTGACTGGCTCGCTGACGGCGCGCGAGATGCAGGAGCAGGTGCTTGACGCCATGGACCTGGAGCGCGAGCGCGGAATCACGATCAAAGCTCATTGCGTGCGGATGATGTACACGGCTCACGACGGGCAAACGTATCAGCTCAACCTCATCGATACGCCGGGGCACGTGGATTTCTCCTACGAAGTTTCGCGGTCGCTGGCTTCTTGTGAAGGTGCGCTGCTGGTGGTTGACGCCTCGCAGGGCGTCGAGGCACAGACGCTGGCCAACGCATATCTCGCGATCAATCATGGGCTGGAAATCATTCCGGTGATCAATAAGATCGATCTGCCGAGCGCCGACGTTGAGCGCTCCAAAGAGATGATCGAAGGCGCCGTCGGTCTGGATGCGAGCGAAGCGCTGCCCATCTCAGCGAAAACCGGGCAGGGTGTACCGGAGGTTCTGGAAGCGATCGTAAAGAAGATTCCCCCGCCCAAGGGTTCACCGGAATTTCCGCTCCAGTCCCTGATTTTCGATAGCTGGTTCGATCCGTATCGTGGCGTAATCGTGCTCACCCGCGTTTTCCAGGGCACGCTGCGTATTGGGCAGAAGGTTCGGCTTTTTGCCAATGGCAAGGTTTTTCAGATCGAGGGATTGGGCACGCTGACGCCCAAGCCGGTTGTCGTGGAGACGCTCGAGGCAGGCGAAGTCGGATTCCTGATCGCCAACATCAAGAATGTTGGCGATACGAAGATTGGCGACACGATCACGGACGACGAGCATCCGGCGATTGAGCCGCTGCCGGGATTTGAAGACATCAAGCCGATGGTGTTTGCGGGGCTCTATACGGTCGATTCGCACGAGCACACGCTCTTACGCGAGGCCCTCGAAAAGCTGCGCTTGAACGATTCGTCCTTCTTCTTCGAGCCGGAGAGCTCTGTGGCGCTCGGCTTCGGTTTCCGTTGTGGCTTCCTCGGCTTGCTGCACATGGAAATCATCCAGGAGCGGTTGGAGCGCGAGTACAAGCTCGACCTGATCACCACGGCGCCCAGCGTGCGCTACAAGGTGACGAGAACTGACGGCGTGCTCGACGAGATCGACAATCCTTCGAAATGGCCGCCGCAGGGTGAGATCCAGAAGATCGAAGAGCCGGTGATCATGGCGACCATTCTCACGAATGAGGAATTCGTGGGCGGCATTCTGAAACTCGTCGAGGATAAGCGCGGGCGCCAAAAGGGATTCGAGTACGTCAGCGCCAATCGCGTGATGCTCACCTACGAATTGCCGCTGAACGAAGTAGTGTTGGACTTTTACGACCGGCTGAAGTCCGTCTCGAAGGGATATGCGTCCCTGGATTACCACATGGCGGGTTTCTGGGAATCGCCCATGGTGAAGATGGACATCCTGGTTGCAGGAGAACCGGTGGACGCTCTATCGCTGATCGTACACCGCGATTTCGCTTACGAGCGCGGCCGGGCACTCGTATCGAAAATGCGGGAACTGATTCCGCGTCAGATGTTCGAGGTCGCCATCCAGGCGGCGATCGGGGCAAAGATCATTGCGCGCGAGACGGTGGGCGCTATCCGCAAGAACGTGCTGGCCAAATGCTACGGTGGCGACATCACGCGAAAGCGCAAGCTGCTGGAGAAACAAAAAGAAGGCAAGAAGCGGATGAAACGGATTGGCAAAGTCGATATCCCGCAGGAAGCCTTCCTTGCCCTACTAAAAGTTGGCGAAGAAGAATAGAGTCCGGCAGCAGATTTCTCGTCTGATCGGCTTCCAGTTTCACCCGATCTTCGCTCCCTCGACATCCCGCGATCAACCCTAACCCGTTCGGGATTCAGGAACTTAGTTGTGAAAAAGTGACTTTCGTGCTTGCGCGAGTTGGCGAGAATGCAACGGTGCCGTTGCACCGTTCATGGGCTGTGTAAGTTATTGCAAAAATGAGGTTTGCAGTTGCAGTAACAATAGGGCAAATCGCTGAAAGGCGCGGATTTCGCGGGGGCCAATCGAGTGCTGGTATTGTTCTCCACAGGGTTTTCCACAGATCGGAGGAAAACCCTGCGGCGCAATCGAAGTTATGACTACTTGGTAAGGCCGTTATCCTTAAGAATCTGTTCGGCGAAGTAGTTCTCGACCTTGGCCTGATCGCGAATTACGTCGTAATACGCCGATTTCAGCAACTGTTCGCGGCGATCGCGGAGCTGATCCCGGATTGCCTGCTGCACGCGGGGGTCATTCAACTCGCGCTGACCCGCGGGCTCTTTGGCGACCAGCTTCACGATGCGATAGCCCATGAACTGCTTGTTCTGAGGATTCTGAATCTGGATCACGCTGCTGTACTGGCCGGGCTTTAGCTTCATGACGGCATCACGGGTCGCCGGATCGGTGCGCTGCAGTCCCGATTCAGGTGTGAAGCCAAGGTCACCGCCATTCTGTGCGCTCTCCGGGTCTTCGGAATACTTCATGGCGATGCTGGCGAAGTCCTCACCGCTGTCAAGACGGTTGAGGATCATCTGTATCTTCTTCTTCGCGTCCGTGTCGTTCTGCGCCTTGTCGTTGACGCGCGCCTGCGGATTCGGAACCGGCGTGACGACAATCTGTGCCAGATGATACTGCGGCTCGATCAGGTTGAACTCGGGCTTGTGGGCGTTGTAATACGACGTGATGTCAGCGTCGGTGACGTTGATCTTTGACGTAATCTCCTTATTAATGACCTTATCGACCGTGATCGAGCGGCGAAGGTCGCGCTTGAAGTCGTCGAGCGAGATGTTGCGCTCTTTCAGCCGCTGGTCAAACTGCTCGGGGGTGTAGGGCGCTTTGATCTCATTCAATTTCTGATTGACTTCGTCATCAGTTGCGAGCAGCCCAAGCTTCTGCGCGCGCTGCATGAGGATTTCGTTGTCGATGAGCTCGCGCAGAATGTTCAGCTTAAGGCTGACCGCCTGCTCTCCGGCAACCGGCTGTGGAGACTGAGCGGTTTGATTGCGGAAATACTTATCGACTTCACTGGCCAGGATCTTCTTGCCGTTGACCTTGGCCATGACGTCGGCGCCACCCTGCCCACTCTGGCAGGCGACCAGCGCGGCTATCAGGAGAACACAAAAAGCAGCAGCAAACGTATGAAAACGAACGTAACGTTGATTCAAGCTCAATTTTCCTCCCGCGCCGGGGAGCTAATCACGGCGCGAAGTCCGGGATTTACTGATTAATGCGAAGTTGCGGCCGCAGTCGTGACTCCGGCATCGCGTAACGCATTGTCGATGGCGGCATGCAGCTCTTCGGCTGGTATAGCGCCATCGATTTTGTAGCCATTGATAAAGAGCGTCGGTGTTGCACTGACGCCCAACTTGTCGGCTTCTTCCATGGAAGCCTGAACCTGTTTGTCCGACTGCGCCTTGATACAAGCCTGAATGGTGTCGGCGGGAATCTTTGCCTTTTGCGCCTGGTCCAGAGCGATGCGATCAATGTTATTTTCCTGCTCCAGCAGCGATTTCGCCTGGTGGGCGATTTGCTGCTGGTTATCGTGCATGTAGTCGGCGAAGTCCCAATAGGCCTGGCCGCTCTGTGCGGCAAGACAGTTCGCATCGATGGCGGCGTGCTTGGCCCAGGGATGAATCTCGGTCAATGGATAGTCCTTGTAGATAATGCGAACGCGGTCGCCATAGTTCTTGAGGATGTCGTTCGTAAGTGTCTCGTGCATGCGCGCACAGAACGGGCATTCGAAATCGTCGTAGTTGACGATGGTGACCTTGGCATTTTCATTGCCGCGTACCGGCCGCCCGGCGAGATCAATCTTCTTCATCGTGGAGGCATAGGGATCCTGTGTCAGGTCGAAGCGGGTCACCCGCAGCAACGTCTTGTTGTCTTTCGAAATCAGGAACTTCTGGTCCTGCTTCTTCTGGCCGTTATCGAAGGTAACGACGAGGTTGTCGTACCCAGAGAAGTCACTGGGAGTGCGCGCACCAACGAACAGTTTCACGTCGGCGGGAACGCTGTAATAAGAACGCAGATTGCGTTCGATGTTGCGGTTCAGATCAGGCGAAGGAGCCTGGGCGGCGCAGCCAAAAGACAATAAGAAGAGCAGGGCGCAAGAGCGCCGAATCCATGTTGAAATCAGCATAAAGGCCTGAATGGGAATTATCTCATGCAGAGCGGGCCGGAGGCGGATTGGGCGGGGATTTGAAAGTACTAGATGGGTAACTCGCGCGTCAGGTGGCGCGTATGTCCGAAAGTGGAAGCAGGGCGTTCATCGATCCTGAGCGGAAGCCTTCGAGGTCGAGTGTGATGTACGTGAATCCGAGGGCCTTGAAGATACGAACGAACTCGGCGGCCATTTCCGGCGACAGGGCGCGGGAAAGCTCGTCCTGGGAAACCTCGATGCGGGCAATCTGGCCATGATGGCGCACGCGAAATTGGCGGAAGCCAAGCGAGCGCAGGGCGTCTTCGCCGGCTTCAACTACTGCGAGCGCTTCACGGGTGACTGGACGGCCGTACTCGATGCGGGATGATAGACACGCAGAGGCGGGCTTGTCCCAGACACGTAGGTTTGCCTGCCGGGCGAGCTCACGTATCTCCTGCTTGGTCAGACCGGCTTCGAGCAGGGGAGCGACGACGCCGTGCTGACGCGCGGCATGCTGACCGGGACGGAAATCTCCCTGGTCGTCCACATTCACGCCATAAGCAATAGTGGTGAAGCCACGCTTGGCGGCGAATTTTTCCATCACGGTGAACAGCTCGTCCTTACACTGGAAGCAGCGCTGACCGTCGTTACGCACGTAGTCGGGACGGTCCATTTCCGAGGTGGTGAGGATTTCGAGCGGCATGTCCTGCTCTTGCGCGAAGGCTACCGCGTCTTTCAGTTGCGCACGAGCGAGGGAGGGCGAATCGGCAATTACGGCGAGGAGGTTATTGCCGAGCACCTGCCGCGCTTCCCACGCGAGATATGCGGAATCGATTCCGCCGGAGTAGGCAACCAGCAGCTTTCCATAGGACTGCAGGCGTTTTTGCAGGTCGGCGCGCTTTTGGGCCAGGTCCACGCAAGTATCTTAAACGAGTGAACAATCTCTTTGTAGCGTCCGTGGATTAAGCGTGTGTTGCTGGAAATCCAGGTACTCGGAAATTTCCAAACTTTGGAACAGAAAATGAATTTCATATTCGGCCCGGATACACAAAACTAAACTTTCTGTCGTCGCATTTGTGGCTCGGAGGTTATGCGATGCCCAAACTGAGACTCCTTTTGATGCTGCCCCTCCTCTTGATGACGTCCCATCTGCTGTCAGCACGTTGTTCAACATGCGATCCGAATACAGTTAAGTACAGCTGCTTGCCCTCCTGCCAGGGAGGCTACGTGATGATCGTCAAGTGTTCCGGCATTGACGGATTTGGCTGTGTTGACGCTTGGAATGAGCAGGCCTGCGGCTTTTGTCTTGTTGGCAGCGGAACGAACGGGTGCATTGAGACACCAACACGTTCCTCGAAAGCTCTGTCTGGCGAAAGTCTGTTGCAAGATAAGCTGCCAGTGATTGCTCACGATCAGAAACCAAGCTGTATCTCTCCAGCATTTCAGAGTTGGCTGAATGCAAAATTCGCTGCCCAAAAGCAAAAGCAGCAGGCGGCGAATTCTCAGATGGCATTGGGGGGACTTCAGTGACAACTACCAGGTCGATGATTCTCCTTATTTTGGCCTGCTTCGCGCAGCAAACTATGCGCGGGGCAGCGCCCCGAAGCTTGGAGCAGACTTCCGCTGTGACTGTTCATATCCCGGTTTTTGCTTCCTGGGGTGACACGAGATGCGACGCGTCGGGGAATGTCTACTTCCAGGTCTTTACGGGGTCAGATGATGGAACCATTTGGCTCAGTGCGTACTATGCCCCGAGGGCTGCGGAGCAATTAAGGGGGAAACAGTACGTAGCGATATCTGACGCTTCCGGCAGGCTGATCAAGCAGCTACCCAGCTACTTGCCTGATAAGCACCAAGGACAAACTGGCGCTAAAACATTGGAAGGCAACGCCGCGCTCGGGAAAGATGGCAATTTGTACCTGCTGGGCCCGGAAAAGATAATCGTGATGTCGGAATCAGGCGAAGTGCTGCGCACAATCAAATTCGAGAAGACAAATCCGCAGCAGATAGCAATGCGAGTCGATGTTTCCGATGGCCTAGTCGCGATCACGTTAACTACAGTGGACAAGAATACTCCGCATGATGAGTATCTGGTGCTCGACTCCCTGACGGGAAATCCATTCGGATTGTACGAGGTTGACCCGACGGCACCATCAAAGTCCATGCTCTGTTTCAACCGCCAGGATGGGTTCACCTTTTTGGGAGGAGATAAGGCGAGCGTGAAGTTCCTGCATTATGCCTTGAGGTAGGACTGTACCGGGCGGCCTGGTACCCGTTCTTTGACTCGCGGAAACGGCTGGCCTAGAATCAAGTGGAAGCAGAAAGCTTCGAGATGCGGTTCCTCAGGCACCCCGCGGGTGTTCTGGAGGAGCTCCTCCAGGAGACCAACCATGCTAGGCAAATTGGGATTGCCTGAAATTCTGGTGATTGCCGCCATTGCGCTGCTCATCTTTGGGCCGGGACGGCTGTCCGAACTCGGCAAAGGCTTGGGCGAAGGCATCAAGAATTTCAAGAGCGCAGTAAAAGACGGCGACAACGCGAACGAGAAGAAGTAGTCGCGCGATTTTGGCCACGGATTTTCACGAATGCCACAGGTTGGCGTGTGTTGGTGAAAGTTTGTGGCTTTCGTCTTTAACCTTCCGTGAGCGCGAGCACTGCCCGTCGAACACATGCATCGAGCGGGTTATCAGTGTCAATCACCGTTTTCGGATAGGTGATTTCCTCAAACCGCTGCTTCATTCCGACGTACAAATCAAAGTTGCGATTCAACGCTGGATGAGCCTGCTGATTGGAGTTCTTTTCAAGCCGCACACGCGCGGCTTCGTCGGAACAAACGCATTCGAGAATCCGCCAAGGCTCGCCGATCTGTTCGGCAAAACGGATCACTTGTTCGAGTTGGTACCGTCGTGAGAACGGTCGCCCATCGATGATGATGGGGCGAGATGGTCCCCGATGAACAAGGTACGCCGCGGTTTGCATGAGGATGCCCATGACGAAATCATCCTGGGAGGTGGAGTATTCGATGTCCTCCGGAGCGAAGAGTGCGGCGCGAATGGGATCTTTGTTGAGAATGGTTGCGCCGATGCGCGGTGCGAGCGCGCGGGCGAGAGTGCTTTTGCCGGTGCCGGGCAGGCCGGCCATCACGATGATCATTCTGGACTCTCGGCGTCGGCTGTCAGCCCACTATTCCACAATCGCGAGAACTTCACCCGCGTTTACGGTTGCGCCTTCCTTGGCGAGGATTTGCGAGACAATGCCCTTCTTCGGCGATTTCAGCTCATTTTGCATCTTCATGGCCTCGATCACGACGACGCCCTGACCGGCTTCCACCTGCTCTTTTTCTTTGGCGAGTACACGAACGACTTTGCCCGGCATGGGCGCGATCACTTTCTGTGGGCCTTCCGTTCCCGCGCCTTTTCCGCGGCGGCTGCGCAGCGAACGCGGATCCCGTACTTCGGCGGCAAAACGTGCGCTCTTTACCCAAATGTGTGTATCTGTGGGCGTGAGCTCGCGTTTCACCTCATAGGCGATGCCATCGATGATTAACGAGACGACATTCGGACGGGCAAGGACGGCATCTACATGGACTTCCTCGCCGTCGAGACGGCAAAGCCATTGGCCGTCGGCCTCGGTGAGTTCGAGCCGGTGAGACTTTCCGTCGATGAGAACGTCGTAGGTCACGAGTGAGCTTTTCAATTCTTCGGTTATCAGTCAGTTCACGTGCGGGCCAGAGGCCCACGCGACAGCGAGCCACATCAAACACCCGCCAAAGCTAACTCCGCGTGGCTTCCAGCCTTCCAACCTGCTTCCACTTCGACACGTCGGTGGCGTTTGTCTTAGCGGTGCTGTTCGTCGAAACTACTCCGCTCCCGTTCACCGGCTGTAAAATGTTGAACAATCCTGCGGCGATGGCGGCCACACGCGCCTTGTTTGCCTCCGAAGTCTCGTCCAGAGGCAGATCGTAATTCTTATCGGCAAGCAGACGATCGAGAAATCCCGTATCGATTCTTCCGGTTCGAAAATCCTGATGGCGCAGGATGCGCCGGAACAGGCTGATATTCGTTTTGATTCCGCCGACGAAGTATTCGTACAACGCGCGCTGCAATCGCGAAATGGCCTGCTCGCGATCGGAGCCGTAGCCGATAAGTTTTGCGAGCAGCGGATCGTAGTCAAGGGGGACCGTCCATCCTTCATACATGCCGCTATCGCGACGTATTCCCGGTCCTGAAGGCAAGAGCAGCAACGTGATTTTGCCGGGACTTGGAAAAAAATTGTTGTCGGGATCTTCGGCGTAGATGCGGCACTCGATGGCGTGACCGCGCAGCCTCACATCTTCTTGTTTAAACGGCAGCCGCTCGCCAGCCGCAACTTGCATCTGCAGGTGGACCAGATCGAGTCCGGTAACCAGTTCGGTGACGGGATGCTCGACCTGCAGGCGCGTATTCATCTCCAGGAAATAGAAGTTGCGGTCCTGGTCGACGATAAATTCCACGGTACCAGCATTGGTATATCCGGCGGCCTTCGAAACGCGCACGGCGATTTCGCCCATGCGGCGGCGCATCTCTTCATCGACAATGGGTGACGGAGACTCTTCCATTACTTTTTGATGACGTCGCTGCACCGAACATTCGCGTTCGCCAAGATAAACACAGTCGCCATGCTCATCGGCGAAGATTTGCATCTCGACGTGGCGAGGATTCTCAATGTACTTCTCGATGTAGACTTCGCCATCGCCAAAGGAACGCTCTGCCTCGCTGCGTGCACCTTCGAAGGCGGACTTGAGGTCCTGCTGAGAGCGCACCATGCGCATGCCCTTGCCCCCACCACCGGCGGCGGCTTTCAACATGACGGGATACCCGATCTCGGCTGCCTTCTTTTCCGTGTCCGGATATTCCATGCCGCGAAGCGAACCAGGAACAAAGGGCACATTGGCCTTTGACATAGCTTGCCTGGCCCGGGTTTTCGAGCCCATGCGATCCATGGCGTCACCCGTTGGCCCGATGAACTTGATTCCGGCATCGGTGCAGGCGCGCGCAAAGCCGGCGTTTTCGGAAAGAAATCCGTAGCCGGGATGAATAGCTTCGGCGCCGCTGCGCTTGGCAGCTTCGAGAATCCTGGCAATGTTCAGATACGACTCGCGCGCGGTGGCCGGCCCGATGTGATACGCCTCATCGGCCTTGCGCACGTGCAGCGAGGCGCGATCGACATCGGAATACACGGCAACCGAGCGAATACCCATCTCGCGACAGGCGCGGATGACGCGCACAGCAATTTCGCCGCGGTTGGCAATCAGAACTTTTTTGAACATGATTCGAGGGCCGCGTTCACCCGCTGAGATTCTAATTCAGGCCCACGGTCGAGCGGAAACGTGGGGACTGTAGCAGCCCCCGAACATCGAGAGTGTGCGGCGTGTCACGTAGTTGCGTGAGGTGTCAGCTGTTTCCTAAAAACTGTTTTGGGAGAGCTAGCTATGTTGAGGCGGCGGTGGTTGCGAGCGCCTTCTTTTCAGTCTCGGCCTGACGCGCTTCCTTGCCGGCCTCTTGTGTCTGGTCCCGCATACCGAAGCCGACGCCGATCTTCTTCAAGAAGTCGAATGGCGGCGTACCTCCGGCGAAGATCCAGACAAAGTCGTTGGGGATCTCCTGCTGCTGACCCTTCACGTCGATGATGACGGATTCAGCTTTGAATTCCACAGGGTTCGAGTTGAAGAGCACCTGGATTTTTCCGGAACGAATGCAGTCTTCGATGCGTTTCTCGTTGCGATCCTTGATACGGCTAAAACGCTCCTGACGATAAGACATGGTCACTTTGTTGCCGTGCTGATTGGCGAGGCCCATTGCAGCTTCGACGGCGCTGTCGCCGCCGCCGACTACCAGTATCTTCTTATTGACGTAATGATCAGCCTCGATCAGGCGATACATTACTTTGGGCAACTCCTCGCCTTTGACTCCAAGCTTGCGGGGAGTACCGGTGCGGCCCAAGGCTAATATGACGGTGCGGCTGCGGTACTGCTGGCTTGGAGTGGTTATGGTGAAAATGCCATCGGGCCCGCGCTTGATATCGTCTACTTTTTCTCCGGTGCGAACGTTGAAGTCGACACGATTCAGAACGACATCCCAGAACGCAAGGAGATTCTCTTTCGAAAGTTCCGTGCGTTTAAACTTTCCGTACATAGGGAATTCGACCGGGCTGGTCATCACCAGTTTTTGGCGTGGGTATTTCGCGACCGTGCCGCCAATCTCATCTTGCTCCACGGTGATGTAGTTCAGCTTGTTCTCGATCGCCCGCAGAGAAGCACTGATTCCGGCCGGGCCTGCGCCTACGATCAGAACATCGTGAACGTCAGACGATGGCTCGGTGATTCCCGCGGAGATCAAGCGGCCGGTGATGGTGTCGATACACTCTCGTCCCTGGTTAACCGCGTTCTTGATCAGCGCCAGGCCGCCCAGTTCTCCCACGATAAAGAGGTTGGGGATCGTGGTTTCGTGTTGCGGTGAGATAGTTGGGAGATCGGCTCCCATGCCCGGCGTGGCCATCACCCTGGTGATGGCGCCGACGGGGCAGGCTTCCGCACACAGGCTATGGCCAATGCACTTGTAGCCGTTCACGATAGCCGCTTTGCCTCCGACCATGGCGAGCACATCTCCCTCGGGACATACGGAGGTGCAGGTTCCACAGCCGATGCACTGCGCCGTGTCGATATGCGGATGTTGCGCGCGTGGTCCCTCGGAAAAGACTTTGCCCTTTTCGGCCGCCTGACGGGCCCTGTCTTCCTTTTCTTTCTGGCTTTTCAGGTATCCGCGGAGGAAGAACAGGGTAATGCCGCCAACAATAAACAACGTAATCAAGGTATCCAATTAAGACCTCACATGAATCCGAGCATCATGACGACCACGATATGCACGATAGCAAGCACAGCGAACGAGTAGCTGAACGGTTTGTGCACTACATGCCAGAGATGAAAGACCTGTTGCGAGCGTGACAGGAAGACCAGTCGCTTGGAGAGTGAGGCTCGCTCTCGAGCGAGCGCAATCACCTGCTCGAGACGCACATTCTTCGAGGGCAGGAGTCCGCCCAAGCTGGTGATAACCTGCCCGCCGCTCATGGTCCGGCATCGCAGGCGCGCGACATGGAATGGCCTGGCGATATCGAGAATTACCATGTAGATCAGCGCAAAGACTGTTGGCCAGGCGGTGACGTCCTCTTCTGTGGGCAACTTGAATAGAGCCTTCAGGTGGCCGGGGGAAATCACCTTTTGTTGGGCTAGTTGCTCAGTCATTTGCGTCTGAGCTTCGCGCGCTTCTTTGAGGGAGATTTCCGTGGCAGAAACGCCGCGGTGGATCTGGGCATAGAGATAGCGGCCGACGATGCCGCTGAGAGAGACGGAAAGCATGATCCAGAACGCCATGCCGGCCAGTCCACGAAATTTAAATGACGAGTGCAGCGCAATGATGAAGGGCGCCGAGATTCCAAGCACGATGTGATAGTCGAGCCAGTGGCGCGCTGTTCCCCATTGTTGTAACCACGTTATTTTCTTACGCAGCGGATACAAGAAGATCAGGCAAAACATGCCGAACCCGAGCATGCCGAGCTTGATACCGATGGATCCGGAGGGCTTCAGCACTTCATGTTTCGCGGAAAATGGCCGTTGCGCAGAGTCGAGCGTGTAGTAGTCGAAGCCGTAGATCGTAACTGCTGCGATGAGTGCGAACACCACAAGATAAGCTAAGACAACGAACAGGCGATGACGTTTCTCCTTGTTCAGCCCTGCCATCGAGGGCGTTGCAACTGCAGTATGCGCCGTCATTGGGTTTTCACCGACTCCTGTGTGCTTACGTTGAACTGCTGATACTTGGTGAAGTGATGGATGTTGCGCCAGTGCTGCCGCGGGGTTTCAACTTCGATTTCTGCGTCAGTAGGAAACCAGTAGACCTGCGGATCGCCATTGAACTTTACTGGGCTGTAGTGGACGTCCGTATTCAACGTACGCAGTCCGAGATCTGTCATCGGTTCTGCAAGCGTAGCGACAATGCGGTGAATCACGCCGGTGTCAGGCTCCACCCAGGCGGTGCCCATCAATTGCAGAGGGAATTCTCTGCCGCGCAGCAGCAGCGCGGTCGGAGACTTCCCTTCCTTCACTGCTTCAAAATTGATCCTCATGAGCAGCTTTGCGTCCATCAGTTCGGTGCCGCCATTGGTGAAGGTGAAACTATTTTGGTAGGAAGGATGAAAAATGAGCTCGAGGATTGCGAACCCGTTGGTCACCAGCAGCGAAGCGCTCTTCTTGTGTTCCGCCGTGTTCACGGCAAGGCGAGATTCCTGCAAATCCAGATCGTCCGCGGTGTTCTGCGCGATCAGCAGGTAGTCGAATGTGGAGGTTTCCTTGTACTCGACTTTGCCGTGCTTGGTCAGGCGTAACTGCTGAACGTTTTCTGTGCACTTCACGTCCGAAAACTGGTCGAGGAACGTTGCTACGTGTTTGCGCGTGTGCGCAAGCGCGGCACTCAGATCATCGGCAGCAAACGCGCTCGCAGACAGCAATGCAATCAGGCAAACCGACAGTACTGTCCGTTTACCGCGTAGCTGATGGAGGAACGTTTTCATTTTCTGCCACTCGCGTGATTATCGAATCGATATCCCATGGTGACGAACCACTGGTCGTAATCCAGTGAGCCGCCGCGCTGTACCGTATAACCGCCTTCGAGGAAATAATGACGGCCCACGTTGGCGTCCACCATGCCGTTGATGAACTTCGAGCTGTCGTTCGAGGTGAAGGTGGAGACCAGGGACTGATCCCCGAACTGAACTTGTCCCATGAAGCGCTCGCCGAGATTTCGCGACACCGTCAACGAACGATAAGTTCCCTTTCCGAATGAGCCGTCAAACTTCGAGTAGCGCGCATCGAGGCGAAATGCGGTATGGAGAACGGAATTCCACGTCGCGCCATACAGCTGATTCCAGGAATTCGTTGTGTCGCCCGATTCGTGGCTGCGTCCGATGGTGGTATAGACAACCACGTTGTGCAGAACTTCCGCTCGCACGCTGCCGCTCAGTCCCTGGAACAACAGGGTATCCACCAGGCCGGTTGCAATCAGTCGCGGGTCGAAGGTCAGTGCATCGCGGAAGTAGTTGTAGTTGGCATCGAAAGAAAGGCGCCGGTGCGGCTGAAAGCGGACGGTAACAATCGCGCGTCCCAGTCCTGGCCCCGGCATGAATCCAGGAGTCGAGTAGCCTTGCGGATCATCCGCTTGCATGGCGTTGTAAATGGAAATGTAGCGTTTGTAAAAGATACCGTTTTCGATGAAGACGAAGGGCCGATCGAGTTTCCACTGCATCGTGGTTAAGGCAGCGCCCACGGTGGAGGTAAAACGGACAGAATCGTAGCTGCCAGTCTCATATGCGAGGAAGGTGCCACCCTCGCGGCGATCGGGGCTGTAATTCCAGGATGTGGGATCCGGCGCGGAGCCGGCAAAGATTCCACTGGTGAATCCATGTCCGAGCCGACGCGCGAGATAACCGCCGTCGATCGTGTCCAGGCTACCTGCCCAAGGCAGATAGAAGCGGCCGATGCCTGCAACCCAGTTGTTGTTCGGGCTCGCGTAATTGAGTGTCAGCGTATAGGTGCGGTTGATCAGGTCCTGAAGCGTCTGTTGACCGGCCGCAGAACTGGAGGTAAAGCGGCCTCGCCAGTAGCCGTTGAGGTTCCAATAAGTTCCCCCAATGCGGGTGAAATCCATGCGAGCCACGCCGCCGATCTGGCTGTAGCTGCTGCTGGTCGAACCGGTGCTGTTGATGCCGCTGTAATCGATACCGAATCTCCCGCGCATACGATCCACTTCCGGCAACGGCGGACGTGGCACGTTATCGCGGACTTCTTCATCGAGCGGATCGCCCTCACTGAAACTGATCACCTGAGGATACTTGCGCTGCCCGCTGGTCTCACGCTTCTGCACCATCATCTCGGCGTCGGAGACGGATACGTAAGCGAGATCACCGGGCTGAATTGGCGTGTTCGAACTGTTGATCTGGCAGACGGTGGAAGCGGCGGCCACCATCTCGACTTCTACTTCCGCAACAACCAGATTTCCGGTTGCGTCGGTATTTGCGGCAGGAGTTTTGTCTTCCGTCGCAGAGAGCGGACGAGGTCGCTTGATGGTCAGGTGCATTCCGGGCGCAAGTCCCGCGGCCTTTCCACCGCTGAGGTAAATCGCATCGGCAGCGACGTACTTTACCGTGAAGACGGTCCGCATATCGAGGCCGGGGCTTCGCGTCGAAAGTTCAAGCCCTTGATTCGAAACTGGCGCATTTCCCGACTGCGCAGTTGCGTCTCGCGCAGCAGTGTCCGTCACTGCGGCATTCTGAGTAGTACTTTGCTGGGCGGCAACTACGTTTGGAGCCGACACCACGAGAAGCAAACTGAAGAGGAGGAGGTAGGAAACAGCGTGCATTGCTCTTACCCTGCCCTTCCATTCTTATGGCAGTTGTAGCAATTCACGCTATTCCAGACGTAACCACTGACCCCCTGATGCTGCGGATTGGTTTGAGCCTGCGTGTGACAACTGGTGCAGACGAATACGGTGTAATCAGATGAATTGGTGTGGCAGTCAGTGCAAAGCTGAGCATTGTGATGCGGAATCGGGAACCAGCTGTGATTGAAAGTCGCGCCTGTCCATGCGGTTGTCGTATGGCATGTCTGACACGTAGTCGGGAATCCGGCTGCGACGTGATTCGGATTGGTTGTGCCGGTGTAGTCGGCTTTGTGACAAGAGTAGCAATCCGTCGGAACGGTTGTGTAGTTGCCCCCAATGTGGCAACTCGCGCACGCGACGGTGGTGTGCGCACCGGTCAATGGGAACGCGGTTTTGCTGTGATCGAAAGTGGCAGGCTGCCAGGCTGTTGTGTTGTGGCAGACCTCGCACGTTGTCGGGAATCCAGAGGTCACGTGGTTAGGATTCGTGGTGCCGTTGAAATCCTTCATGTGGCACGACGAACAGGCGGTGCTCAGGCCCGCGAAAACATTGTTCACGTGGCAACTGGAACAGGCGACCGCGGTATGGGCACCGGTCAGCGGGAACGGCGTGTTGTTGTGATTGAAGACCGCTCCAGCCCATGAAGTCGTGCTGTGACAGATGGAGCAGTCCGTCGGGAATCCTGCCGCCGAGTGATTCGGATTATTCGTGTTGTTGTAATCCGTCATGTGACAGGTCGAGCACGCGGCGGAAGTCAGGTTGTAGTTGTTGTTCACGTGACACTGCGCACAGGGCACGGCGGCATGAGCGCCGGTCAGCGGAAAGCCCGTCATGGTCGCGTGATCGAAGGTAGCCTGCAACCACGAGACGGTGTTGTGGCACTGCTGGCAGGTCTGCGGGAATCCCGAGGTCACGTGATTCGGATTCGTGGTGCCAGTGAAATCCTTCAGGTGGCATGATGAACAAGCCGTGCTGAGTCCGGCGAACACATTGTTTACGTGACAACTCGAGCACGGAACGGTGACGTGCGCTCCGGTAAGTGGGAATGGCGTCTTGGAATGATCGAAAGTTGCCGGTGTCCACGAGACGGTGTTGTGGCACTGCTGGCAAGTCTGCGAGAAACCGGCCTGTATGTGATTCGGATTTGAGGTGCTGGTGAAATCTTTCAGGTGGCACCCGATACAATTCGCGGGAGTGCCCTGGAATTTGCCGCCGATGTGGCAGGCCGTGCATTCGAGCGTCGCGTGTGCTCCGGTGAGCGCGAAGCCGGTCAATTTCAAGTGATCGAAACTGGCGCCGAACCATGTATCCATGCTGGTGTGGCATTGCGTGCAATTCGTAGGGAACGCGGCCTGCTGATGGTTCGGAGCAGTAGTATTCAGATAATCGGTCGTATGACAACCAATGCACTGTGTGGGAAGTCCGGCAAACTGTCCGGCTGCCATGTTCTTATGACAGGCATCACAGTCGACTACCGCATGTGCGCCAATGAGCGGAAAACGGTTCTGATGCTCGTTGATCGACTTCATCGAAACCTGCCATCCATTAACGTTGTGGCACTTCTCGCAGTCGGCGCCCATTTGGCGGCGATGGATATCAGCGTGGCAATCAGCACAACGCAATCCCACGTTCGTAAACACCGGACTGGTATGGCACGACGTACACGGAACGCTCTTGTGCATTCCGCGCAGCGGATATTTCGTTTTGTTGTGATCAAATTCCGGGACATTGCGAATCGGCTTCCATCCAGAAAATGTGTGACAGTTCTGGCAGGGGATGTTGAGAGGACCGTGCGGACTATGCGTTGAAACAGGGTTCTGCGGCTGCTGCGCGGGCGTATTCAACCACGCAATGGTGAAAATCACGAAGACTTGCAGAATCTGTTTTGCCGTCAATCTTGCTCGTCCCTTGCGACGGACTCAACAGCTCACCAGGAATGCTCCGGAAAGAGCAATCGAACGCCCACAAACTGAGAGGAGGATACCCGAAGAAAATAGCGCAACAAAGTTACGGAATCTGCTGTACTAAAGTACGACCTGTGGTGACAGGCGAGTCGCGGGAACCCAGTATCCATGGGGGCTTCGCAAGGTAAGTTCTTCCTGCTTCGAGCAAGAATTCCTGAACATGACGGATTCATGAACTCTGCATGAAAAAGCGCGGGTGCGTGATATCGCTACCCATGGCGGTGAAGTGCTTTGGCGCGCTCAGGCCTTCGCTCCATGACAGGCTGCGCACTCTTTCGGCGTGGGCTTATAGAACAGTACCTGCTTGTCATTCACCGTCTTGAACAGCGTGTGGCATCGTTCGCAGCGAACGTTCCTGTGCACGCCTTCGAGCGGCAAAGCGGTGCGACTGTGATCGAACAACGACGGTTTCCACTTATTGGTGTTATGGCAGTCAGCGCAGTGAGTTATCCCGGCTTTCGCAAACTGCCCGGCGTGCACGTCCTGATGGCAGTTTTCGCAGATCGTCGGGGCGGAACGGAAATCGACACTAGACAATTTCAAACCCAGGTTTGGAGGCTTGTGGCACTCGATGCAGTTGACAGCGCGGTGCGATCCGGTGAGCGAGAAATCGGTTTTTGAGTGGTCGAACGTCGAGATGTCTTTCCAATCTGACGTATTGTGACAGGTTTCACAGCCGGATTTCCCGGCAACTGTTCTCAGCATTCGTTCCTTGAACTGCCCATTGTGCGGATCGCGGTGACATTGTTCGCAACCGAGATCAGCGAAACGGAACTGCGGAGTTTTATATTGAGCACCTTCGGTATCACGAACTTTGTGGCATTCGGAGCAAGTGGTAGCCAGGTGTGCGCCGGTGAGCTGGAACTTTGTCTTCTTGTGGCTCGCCAGAGTGAACGTGGAAGGCGCGTATCCCTGGACGGTGTGGCACGCTTCGCAGCGATTCAGGTAAGGCGCTGCCGCGAACTGCGATTCGTGCATGTCGTGGTGGCAATCGAGACACTGCGAAAACTTGATCTTGAAGCGCGTGTCTTTGCCGGCGGGAATATGGCACTTTGCGCAATCGACGTCCGCATGCTTGCCCTGCAACGGATACAGGGTTGCCGCGTGGTCTTTTACAGTGAACAACGATGGCTTGAATCCATTCACGTTGTGACACGATTCGCAACGGCCGCCATCGGCACGCTTCGCGAATTGTCCGCCATGGGGATCAGGGCGGTGGCAGTCGGCACAATTGTGAAATGCCAGCGGCCTTTTGAAATCGCCGGAGGTATGGCATTTGTCGCAGGTCACTTCGAGGTGTTTTCCCAGGAGAGGATACTTCGTCCTGGAGTGGTCGAAACGGGCGCTCACGTTCGCCATCGAAACAGCTTTCCAACTGGCGGTGATATGACAAGACTGGCAGGGACTCGCGAAGCTGCCGTGATGCGGATCGGAGTGGCACGCATTGCAACGATCGAACGGCAAATCGGCGTAGCGCGGCTTTCCCTCCGCGTCATTGATGTGGCATTTCGCGCAGGCAACTTTCTCGTGCGCTCCGGTCAGCGGGTACTTCGTTTTATTGTGGTCAAATTCCGAGACAGTTTTCCAGTCGTTAAAGCCGTGACACTGTTGGCAAGCAGGACCAAGGCGCCCCTGGTGCTCGTCGCGGTGGCAGGATCCGCATTGGTGTGACAAGCCGAGATACGTGTGGTTCGCGTCTTTAACCTGAATCGTGCGGCGCTCGGCGGCGCTCACGTGTTCAGCGGTGTGGCAGCGCTTGCAATCGAGGCCTGCGTGTTTTCCCTCGAGAGGATACCCGGTCTTGCTGTGATCG
>JAJPJE010000015.1 GCA_021324365.1 Terriglobia bacterium
ATGTCGACTGGATTGTTATGGCTCCAATGTGGAGGCAGGAAATCGTCAAATGCTTTCATGGTTTCTGGCGAGAGATCGGCCAGCTCACCACCGCCGCTAACCAGCGCATCTGTAGCCAGAACTCCAGGACCGCCTGCATTCGTAAGGATGGCCAGCTTTGGACCCTGTGGCAGCGGTTGGTGTGCCAAAACTTCGGACATGTAGAAGACGTCTGCAATACTGGTGACGCGGAGCACACCTGTCCGGCGGAAAGCAGCGTCCAGGACTTCGTCGCTCCCGGTAAGAGCGCCGGTGTGCGAGGCGGCCGCCTTTGCTGCTGCTGCTGTGCGACCGGCTTTAATCACCAGAATTGGCTTCGAGAGCGAGATCTCGCGTGCAGCCGACAGAAACGACCTTGCATTGCCAATCGATTCCATGTAGATGATGATGCTCTTCGTCCGCGGATCATCGCCGAAATAGTCGATTAGGTCACCCCAGTCCACATCGAGCATGGAACCGGTAGAAACGAATCCGCTGAACCCGACGTTCTCACGCAGGCTCCAGTCGAGCACCGAAGTACAGAGAGCACCGCTCTGGCTGATGAAAGCGACGTTGCCGGGACGAGCCATGGCACGAGCAAATGTCGCGTTCATGCCAGTCAACGGGTTCATAACGCCCAGGCAGTTCGGGCCAATGATGCGCATTTTTCCGCCAGCGATTTTCTGCGCGATCTGGCGCTCCAGTTCCTTGCCCTCTTCGCCGTGCTCTTTGAAGCCGGCCGAGATCACGATCGCCGCGGTGACTTCCGCGCGAATACATTCATCAATCAACGAGGGCACGCTTCCGGCAGGCGTAGTAATGACGGCGAGGTCGACTTGCTCAGGAATGGAATCGATGTCTTTATAGGCGCGAATGCCCAAAATACTGCTGCGCTTCGGGTTTACCGGATACACGGTGCCACCGAAAGGCGTGCTGAGCAGGTTCCAGAGCACTTGCCTGCCAACGCTGCCCTCGCGCTCCGAGGCGCCAATCACGGCCACGCTCTTCGGACTGAAGATGTTGTCGAGAGGGCGGCGCTCCGATCGCAACAGATCGTGCGCAGGATCGATTACCAGCTTCGAGCCGGAAAGGATCTTGCCGCCCGGCGTTTTCATCATTGTATCCATATATAAGAACCTCGCTCCTGTAACTTATTATGATGAACCTTCAAGGGTCGAATTTATGATCAGATTGCTGCCATGACTCGCATCACAGCGAGTCGTGATTCAGTTTTGCGCTAGCCTGCGCCGGGTCACAAAGCCGTCTTAATAGGACCCGCTTCGCCGGCGGGAACTGCAGATAAATCAGCGAGTGTAGTCGTCTGGAGAAAGTGCAGGTACGAGTCGCGCATCTCATGCCAATGCCCATGGGCTGTACAGGGCTCGG
The DNA here is from genome assembly GCA_021324365.1 of Terriglobia bacterium. GTDB lineage: Bacteria > Acidobacteriota > Terriglobia > Terriglobales > Acidobacteriaceae > JAJPJE01. Next base: position 1,405 of record JAJPJE010000015.1, read on the forward strand.
TTTTCGTACAGTGATCGTGCTTTCCCATCAGGCAGGGCGGGGGGTCGGCAATCTGGTCGAAGATGCGAACCACGTCCACCAGCATGAGCGCTTCTGGCCGCTTGACTAGCCAATAACCGCCCCGGCTGCCGCGCGCCGTGCCGAGTATTCCAGCGTTTTTCAAAGCTAATAAGATTTTTGCCAGGTAATTACGTGGAATCCTCCCATCCCGTGCCAGGTCTCGGCCGAGGACGGAATGGCCATTAGGATATCCGGCCAGGATAACTAAGGCCCGAATTGCGTATTGTGCGGTGATGGATAGCACTTCTTGACCTGCGGATGTGAAACTCCATAGTCTGCCTGTGGCCGCCAAATAAATGTGACGTACGTCACATTTGGAAGTGACGTGTCGGGCAGCCCTGTCTTCCGTTACACTACTAGGTTCGGCAAGTCAGTCTAGCCGCTCGGAGCGCGTGCTAACCTGCCCTCTGAGACCTGCTGGTATCTGCCGGAATCTAAAGAATATGGCTTCCAGAACCGAGGAATTATCCCGTTCCGCTTCTACCCTGGAGATCGATCCCCAGGACCGCGAACAAGTTTTCGATGCTTTCCGCCGCTGGGGGTACCTTCAAGCCCAGCTTGATCCTTTAGGGCAATACCTTTCCCCTATCTCAGTACCCGATCTCGATATTGCGGGCGAGTATGCCGATCAGGCGCGCCGGATCTACTCAGGCACCGTTGCTGCCGAGTTCATGCACATTCCGGATCCCGAGCGCCGGCGCTGGATTCAGGAGCGGCTGGAATCGGATCCTGAACCAGTGGATCAGCAAAGGATTCTCGATCTGCTGGTGAAGGCGGACGCCTTTGAGCAAGTTATACAGTCGCGGTATCTAGGTACCAAGCGCTTCTCCCTGGAAGGCGTTACGGGACTCATTCCCTTTCTCGACGAAGTCCTGCAACGTGCCGCGGACCACGAAGCGGCACAGATCGTCTTCGCGATGGCGCATCGTGGACGTTTGAACGTGATGGTCAACATTTTGGGTAAGGCGCCGTCCGATATTTTTGCGAAATTCGAGGACGTGGATCCGCGGAGCGTACTGGGTGGTGGCGATGTGAAATACCACATCGGAGCAACGGGGGTGTTTCAAGCGAAGAATGGCCGCAGCCTGAACATTCACCTGGTCTCAAATCCGAGCCATCTTGAAGTTGTGGCACCGGTAGCTTTGGGGCGCACGCGCGCCAAGCAGTATCACCTTGGAGAAGAGGGCCGTGACAAGGTCGTGCCGGTGGTAATGCACGGCGATGCCGCATTCGCAGGCCAAGGCGTGACGGCAGAAACGCTCGACTATGCTTCCGTGCCTGGATATGGTGTCGGCGGAGCATTACACATCATCATCAATAACCTGATCGGCTTTACGACGGAGCCACACGAGTCAAACAGCAGCCGCTTTGCATCGGATCTCGCCAAGCGCTTGCCTATTCCCATCTTCCACGTCAATGCCGAAGATGCCGACAGCGTCGTTCGCATTGCGCGTCTGGCGCTCGAATACCGCTACACGTTTGGAACGGATGTCGTCGTCGATCTCCTTGGGTACCGCCGCCATGGCCACAGCGAGGTCGATGATCCCACGATTACGCAGCCGGTTCGCTATGCGCGCATCAAGGAACATCCGCAGCTCTGGCAAATTTATTCACAGCAGCTCGGAATCGATGTCAGCGAACAGTTCAAATCAGCGCAGGCTTCTTACAGCGAAGCGCAGAAAAAGGCAACCAAGCTCACCAAGATGCCGGTGTTTGCTCAGCCGCCTGCCTATTGGGGCAACTATATTGGCGGCCCGTGGAAACCTGAGTACGAGGTAAACACTGCGCTCAGCAAGGAAGAGATCGCGGAACTGACAAAAGGACTTACGTCGTACCCGGACACATTTGCCATCCATCCGAAGATTAAGAAGCTGCTAGAACAACGCGCGGAGATGGGCCAGGGCAAGCGGCCAATTGATTTCGGCATGGCCGAGGCATTGGCTTTCGGATCGCTGGTGAAGGGTGGCGTACACGTGCGCCTGAGCGGGCAGGACAGCCAGCGCGGCACCTTCAATCACAGGCATGCCGTGCTCTTCGACATTAACGATGAGCACCCGTATGTCCCACTGAACCATGTTGCCGCTGATCAGGCAAAGTTCGAGGTCTACAACTCGATTTTGTCAGAGGCCGCTGTGATGGGATACGAGTACGGATACAGTCGCGATTACCCTGACGCGCTGACCTTGTGGGAAGCGCAGTTCGGTGATTTTGCCAATGGCGCGCAAATCATTATCGACCAGTTCATCTCTTCCGGTGAAGACAAATGGGGATTGCTGTCCGGCTTGGTGCTGCTGCTTCCGCATGGATATGAAGGACAGGGACCGGAGCATTCCAGCGCTCGCATCGAGCGTTATCTGCAACTGGCCGCGCGCGACAATATGCAGATTGTGCAGCCCTCGACGGCAGCGCAGTTCTTCCACTTGCTGCGGAGACAAGCGCTGAGGAAATGGCGCAAGCCGCTCATTGTATTTACACCGAAAAGTATGCTGCGCCATCCGGAGGCGAGTTCGCCAATCGAGGATTTTCAGCGCAAACACTTCCTTCCTGTGTTTCCGGAGACGGAGATCCAGAATGCGGAGCGCGTTGTAGTTTGCACCGGCAAGATCGGGCGCGAGATCCGGGCCGAACGCAAGAAGAGGAAAGACACATCGGTCGCAGTCGTTTTTCTCGAGCAGATGTATCCGTTCCCTGAAGCGGAACTTGCGATGGAACTGGAGCGCCACACGAACGCAAAGGAAATCGTGTGGGTGCAGGAAGAACCGGCAAATCAGGGCGCGTTGTGGTTTGTGGTGCCAAAGCTGAAAAAGATTTCCGGCGGGCGTCCTGTGTTGACCGTGAAGCGGTCCGCAAGTTCGAGCCCCGCGACCGGATCGGCTAAGGCGCACGAGATGGAGCAGAAGACTCTCATCGATCTGGCGCTTGGCGGAATTAATAAGTAGGCTTTCCATCACGTTCCGCTCGCAATTCGGAGTGAGCTTTTCGTTCGGTTTGTCGGTCCATATAGTGGACTCTAAGTCACCGGGGGACGCCATCCGCCTCGCTCAAGCAGTAAGAACAATTCATCTGTTCTCCGCGCTGCTGCTCTTTCTAGGCGCGAGTTTCGCGTTTGCCAAACAACCGGTGATTCCGCAGGACAGCGGTCCTGCCGGGCTGCAGGAAACGCTTCGTAAACTGCACACCACTGCCCGCCTGATGCATACCACCGCCCACCCTGACGACGAAGATGGGGGCATGCTCACGCTCGAAGTGCGCGGCCATGGTGCTACCGCGCTGCAGATGACGCTGACGCGCGGCGAGGGCGGACAAAATAAAACCGGCAATGCGTTCGGGGATGAGCTGGGTATTCTCCGCACGCTGGAAATGCTTGCCGCCGACAAGTACTACGGCGTGGAACAACGCTTCAGCCGCGTTGCCGACTTCGGCTTTTCAAAGACGGCGGATGAGACCTTTCAGAAATGGGGTGGTCACGATGTAGCGCTTGACGATATCGTGCGCGTGATCCGTACATTCCGTCCCGACGTAATCATCACGCGCTTCCAAGGTGCACCGCGCGACGGGCACGGAAATCATCAGGCCTCAGGCATCCTGACGCGAGAAGCATTCCGTGCTGCTGCCGATCCTAATCGCTTTCCGGAGCAGATTCGCGAAGGCCTGCAGCCGTGGCAAGCAAAGAAGCTGTATATGGACAACGTCCACTCCGACGATGACTGGACGATTGATCTGAACACCGGAAGTGACGATCCTCTGCTGGGGACGTCTTATATACAGTTCGCCATGCAAGGGCTCAGGCATCAGCTGTCTCAGGGAGCAGGCATGTGGTCCGTGAGTCCGGGACCACACCACAGCTACTACAAGCTGATCGACACGGTCTTGCCAAACTATCATCCGCAACACGAAAAAGACTACTTCGACGGGATCGATACTTCCCTGCCAGCTTTAGCCGACCGGTTAGGGAACGAACAATCGAAGGTTCCGTTCCTGAAGCTGCGGTTGCAGGAGTTGGCAAAGGATGTGGACGATGCTGCCGCAGCCTCGCAGCAGAACATGCAAGCGGCGGCCGTCCCACTCCTTGCGGGGTTGAAGAAGACGAAAGAACTGATTCAGCAGATCGAATCGTCCTCACTTTCCGCGGCGGCGAAGGACGACATGCTGACGGAGCTCGAGACAAAGCGAAAACAATTTGCCGACGCAGCGAACATCGCACTGAACATCGCGCTGACCGCTTATGCGGAATTGCCGGGACTAAAACAGGTTTCGGATCCGCATCTCCAGGAGATGTTAACGGCGGTACCGGGCGAGAGATTTAACATCGCGTCCACATTTTCAGGTCCGATGAACAATCCGGAGATCGTCGCACCTCGCGATTGGCAGGTCCACTTGAGTGGTGCCGACCGCTCCGGAGGACGAACGATAACGCAATTCACGGTTAGTGTTCCCGCGAATGCCCCCTATACGGCCCAATACTTCCATCGCGCCAATGTCGAAACCGACTCGATTTACCAGATCTCTGATCCTCAGTATGTCACGCTTCCCTTAACGCCTCCTCCGCTCCACGCGCATGCCACCTATACATGGCAGGGCTACACCGGCGAAATCGAAGCCCCCGTCGAAGTCGAATTGCCCGAGCCGCATCCGCTAATTGTTGGTCCGGCGATTGCGATATCGACTTCGCCCGTCACGCGCGTTATGCAAAAAGGCAGCACTGGGGCTGAGATTTCGGCCTCGCTGTTTGCCAACCGGGCGAGCAAAGATGCCCTAAAAGTCACGGTCGAAGCTCCCACGGGCTGGACCGCAAAGTCTTCGCATGATGTGCTTTCGCTCAACCAAGCGGGACAAACAGCAAGCGCGACTGTGAATCTGAAACCCGACTCAGTCCCAGAAGCCGCCTACGAGGTTCCGCTGATGGCGCATCGAGACGGCCAGACGTTCGATCAGGGCTACTCGCTTGTAACGCGGGAGGATCTGGGCGCCGCCTACTACTTCCGGAACTCGACGCAGCGCATCAGTATCGTCGACGTCAATCTGCCCAGAAATCTGACAATCGGCTACATCATGGGCGCTGGGGATGATATCCCCACAGTTCTGCAGCAACTCGGGCTCAATGTCACGCTGATCTCTCCCGAGGAACTCGCTGCGGGCGATCTTGGCAGATATCAAACGATCGTATTGGGAATACGCGCCTACGATACGCGCGAAGATGTTCGTAAGAACAACCAGCGGCTTCTCCAATATGTCTCGGATGGCGGCACCCTAATCGTGCAGTACAACCAGCAGTTTCGCGAATTCAACTCCGGTAATTTTACGCCGTATCCGACGGAAGAAAGCCGCGAGCGTGTGACCGTCGAACAGGCTCCGGTCGAGATTCTTGCTCCCAACGATCCCATCTTCGACTACCCGAACCGGATTACGCCGAAAGATTTCGACGGATGGGTTCAGGAACGTGGCTTGTACTTCATGAGTTCCTGGGATTCGAAGTTTGAACCTTTGATGGCATCGCACGACCCAAATGAAGACTGGCTCAAAGGCGGTCTGCTGCGTGCTCATGTTGGAAAGGGCGTGTACATCTATTCGGCGTACGCGTTCTTCCGGCAACTGCCCGCCGGAGTTCCGGGCGCAATCCGTCTCTTCGTAAACATCCTGGACGCCGGCCACCAGCCAGCAGCTACTGGCGCGCCTCAGTCGCGAGAAACCACGGCAAACGGTAACTGATGCCGAATCCTCAGCCCACCGCGCCGGCTGCTCGTACAGCCGATTCTGCCTGCCAACACGGATTGGTGCGAGGCATCGGCATGGGCAGCGCAACCGCCCTCAACATGATCGACATGATCGGCGTTGGCCCCTTCATCACCATCCCGCTGATCATCTCGGCAATGGGCGGGCCGCAAGCGATGCTGGGCTGGATTCTGGGGGCATTTTTTGCAATCTGCGATGGGCTGGTCTGGGCCGAACTGGGATCCACCTTTCCCGGTTCCGGCGGATCCTATCGATATCTGAAAGAGATTTACGGTCCGAATTGCTGGGGCCGCTTTCTATCGTTTCTCTTCGTCTGGCAGCTTTCGTTCAGCGCACCTTTGTCGATCGCGTCTGGATGTATCGGGCTTTCGCGATACGCGTCATATCTGTGGCATCCGCTGGAGCACACGAATTTTGTACGAACCTTTCATTCGCCATTTGGCGCGCTTGAAATCACGTTACTGGTGACGCCCGCTACTTTTCTCGCCATTGCCACGTGTCTTTTTTGCGTATTCCTGTTGTATCGCCGTATACAGGTGATCGGACAGTTATCAAAATTGCTGTGGCTGGGCGTTCTGGGCACCATTGGCTGGGTCATCTTCTCCGGAGTCACGCACTTCAACTCTGCGCGCGCCTTCGACTTTCCGCAACATGCCTTCACGCTCAATTCCGGATTTTTTCTGGGACTCGGCTCAGCAATGCTGGTGGCCGCCTATGACTATTGGGGGTATTACAACGTCTGTTTCTTGGGAGACGAGATTCAGGATCCGGCTCGGACGATACCGCGGGCGCTTATCTACTCCATCATTATTGTGGCCGTCTTATATATCGTGATGAACATCAGCATTCTCGGCGTCGTTCCGTGGCGTGAACTCGATGCGGCTGCGAAGTCCGATACCAGATTTTATGTTGTTTCGGTCATGATGGAGAGGCTTTACGGACCCTGGGCCGGACGCATCGCCTCAATCCTGATCATGTGGACGGCGCTCGCTTCGGTGTTCTCGCTTCTGCTCGGCTACTCGCGAGTGCCTTATGCCGCCGCCCTCGACGGGAACTACTTCCGTGCATTCGCGCGCGTTCATCCAGATTTTCATATCCCGGATGTCTCGCTGCTGGCGCTCGGGGCTGTCGCTTCCCTGTTCTGCTTTCTACGCCTTGTGGATGTGATTGCAGCTCTGGTTGTAATTCGCATCACGATTCAGTTTCTGCTTCAAACCGTTGGCATTATCGTTCTACGATGTAGACGTCCCGAGCTTCCCCGTCCATTTCGGATGTGGCTCTATCCTCTTCCAGCCCTGCTCGCGACGGTTGGGTTCGCATATGTCTTAATCGAACGCCCAGAAGCCTCTAAAGAAATTCGCTACGCGATTGTCCTGCTGATTGCAGGCACCCTCGTTTATCTCATCCGCGCTTATCGGCAGCATCAATGGCCATTTGCGATACCGGCGGCTGATCAAGGAGCTCTCTAATGGCTGAGACCGGAGCTCCCTTGGGAGGAATTGGCACACGCCATCGAGAAACGGCATTCGGCCCACTTCGCGAACGTCCTTTCCGTGGGCTCTGGATCGCTGCCGTGGTCTCTTACACCGGGACGTGGATGCAGACGGTGGCAACCGGATGGCTGATGACCTCTCTCACGGTCTCGCCGATTCTGGTGGCACTGGTCCAGGTGGCGAGCAGCGCTCCGGCTTTCCTGCTCTATATCCCCGCCGGCGCAATGGCCGACATGTTCGACCGCCGGCGCGTGCTCCTGCTGACGCAAGCGTGGATGGTGCTGGCAGCATTGGCGCTTGGGGTGCTCACGTTCATGCACGTGATCACACCATTGTGGCTACTGCTACTGACGCTCTTGATGGGCATCGGCGCGGTAGCTAACGATCCGGCATGGCAGGCCATTACGCATGAAATCGTTTCAGAAGAGAATTTCGCTTCTGCCGTCGCGCTGAACTCCGCAGGTTTCAATGTCGCACGCGCGGTCGGTCCAGCATTAGGTGGAATTGTAATTGCGGCATGGGGAACGGCCACCGCATTCCTCTTAAATGCGGCGTCATTCTTCGGTGTGATTGTCTTTCTGCAACGCTGGAAAAGACGGCCTCACGAGCAGCCTCTTCCCGCAAAGGACGTGATGGCGGCCATGAAGGCAGGCTTCGATTACGCACGTCACTCGAGCGCCGTACGCTCGGTGCTGATCCGCACTGGTGTTTTCAGCCTGGGTGCCAGCGGATTGTGGGCGTTGTTGCCGCTCATCGCGCGCCCGTATGGATCGATTGGTTTCGGCAGCATGGTGGGATCTTTCGGTTTAGGAGCCCTGATCGGAGCTGCGCTGCTTCCCAACTGGCGGCGCACCATGTCAGTCGACGCGATGGTCGCCCTGGCAACTTTGCTATACGCCGTCACTACCACGACATCCGGCTTTGCTTCGCTGTTTGCGATCCAATGTATAGTTCTGCTTCTAGCAGGTATTGGCTGGATTGTGATCCTCGCCAGTCTGAACGTCTGTGCGCAAGTGATGTCGCCGCCGTGGTTACGCGCGCGCACGCTATCCATGTATTTGCTTGTGTTACAGGGTGGCATGGCTGCCGGAAGCGCGATTTGGGGTGCAGTAGCCGAGCGCTTTGGAATCGCGGTATCGCTGACCGCCGCCGCTGTCCTGCTTGCAGTAGGATTGGTAACCACACGCTGGCATCACTTGCGCGCAGAAAAAGTCGATTTCCGCACCACCGTAGTCGAAGGATAGTTCCGGTTCAAAATCCAGTTATGAGGCAGAACAATGAAACAGCCCAAAGTAGTGGTACTCATCGCATTCACATTCCTGCTGACCGCGAGTTTGGTGCAGGGACAAACATCGCAGACTGCGCCGACGTTAACCTCGGTTTTGGCGAATCAGGTAAAGATACTGGAGAAGGAATTCGTTCCGGCAGCCGAAGCGATGCCCACAGATAAATTCAATTTTGTGCCATCTCCGTCGCTGGGAGAATTTAAAGAGTCGCGAACGTTTGCTCAAGAGGTAAGCCACGTCGCAACAGCCAACTGGCAATTCGGAGCGGCGATCCTGGGCGAGAAGCCACCCGTCGATACCGCCGGGCCGAATGAAAACGGTCCGGCGAGCCTCAAAACGAAACAAGAAATCATGAAGTATCTGACCGACTCTTTCGCCTACGTTGATAAAGCGATTGCAACCATAACTTCCGCGAATGCCGTGGAGCCGATCTCGTTTGGGAATGGCAAGAGTACTCGCCTGGGCGTTGCCAGCCTGACCGCTTGGCATGGATTCGATCATTACGGACAGATGGTCATCTATTTGCGAATGAACGGCATCGTTCCGCCCGCCAGCCGGCCGCAACCGAAAAAATAGGAGATTAATCTTTGAGTTTGCGAGCGTTATTTTTTGATGCCGGTAATACCTTGCTGTTTCCCGACACCGAGCTAACGCTCGCGCCTCTGATAGCGCGCGGAATTCATCCTACAGAGGAGGCGTTGCGCTCTTCAGAACGAGCAGTACGCGACCGTGATAAACACCCTCAAGGTTCCACCGATGATGCGCGCGGCAGTCGCGGGTACTGGAGCATCTATTTCGATCAGCTCTTCTCGACCTTGAATTTACCGGCCGATCCAGAATTGCAAAAGGAACTGATCGCGTGCTGCCACAAATCCACGAATTGGCGCCGCATAGTCCCTCGGACGTGCGAAATTCTTCTTGAACTCAAACGGGACTATCGCCTTGGTGTGATCAGCAATTCCGACGGCGGTGTACGCCAAGCGCTCGCGGTGGCAGGAATTGGCGACTGCTTCGAATGCGTCATTGACTCGGCCAACGTCGGCTTTGAAAAGCCAAATCCTGCCATCTTTCGAGCAGCACTTACGGCCATGAACGTTCGTCCAGATGAAAGCGTATACGTTGGCGATGTCTACTCCATCGATATCCTGGGGGCACAGGCCGCAGGCATACGAGGCATTCTTATGGATGCGTATTGCGTCAGTGTTCAGGATAGTTGCCCCCGCATATCGTCGCTTGCCGAATTACCCCTTCTATTGCGAAATCTCAGCGACACCGGATTCACGCAGGTAACGTGACATGGGTTACTGTGGTTTGTAACACCATCACACAATGACGTTCGTCATTTGCTGTCATTCGCGTGCTCCGTTAGCTTGACTTGGACATGACCCTTCGCACGCGATCTGCAAAACGAGCCAAACCCATTTCCAGGAAGAGCCTGTTTTCTGTGCTCGAAAACAGTCAGGATGTCAGCTACATTCTCGATGCACGATTCAATATCCAGTATTGCAATCCAGCGTGGGATCGTTTTGCCCATCGCAACGGCGGGAATAGACTGACTGCATCTCACGTCATCGGCGCTCCTATATGGGACTTCACCCCGTGGGAACTCCAGCCGTTTTTTGCCATGGTTTTTGATTACACCCTTACCCGGCGCGATATGTGGAGACATGCCTACGATTGCTCCAGTCCGCGTGTACATCGTATTTGCGAGATGAGCGTCCACCCATTGTCCGATCCGGAAGGCTATCTCATTACGAACTCCGTGCTGATCCAGGAACCGCATGAGTACAGTTGCGACCCAAATCCGGTTCGTTATCACGACGGAGAATCCCGGGTTACCGTCTGCTGTCACTGCCGCTGCACAAAAGTTGTATCTTCGCAGCTCGACTGGGACTTCGTACCCGGCCACCTTGGATTGCCACGAGAACAATTGACGCAGGATCTCTGCCCGCTGTGCCGCGCTTACCTGTATACGCCGTCGCTGTGGTTGACGAAACCCGCTACCGTCCCTGCATAACGCACGAGTCATTCAGGTAGTCTGCCACCATCATGGTTCGGCTACAGCGACGCTAGTGGAACGAATCCGAGGTCATGGTGTCTATGCCGGCATCTGTGGGCGTACAAACCCGGGGCAAGCATGGAAGCAACCGTCATGGCAATGTTCCTTGGAGGTTCAGGCCGCGGTGAAATGAACGTTACGCCCTCGATCGATATTCTGCTGGTTCTGATCATCATCTTCATGATCGTCCGGCCGCTGAGCAAGACCGCAGGATCGGAGGCAGAAATTCCGCAACCGTCAACCAGTCCGCGTCCGACTGTCAATCCCGACACCACAGTAGTCATTGAGGTCGCGAAGAACTCGCTGGCGAAGAGAGTATCACCATCAATCGCCAGCCAGTCGTGGTAGCCGATTTAGAGTCGCGTACCACGATATCTATAAGACACATGCGGAACGCGTCCTGTTCATTAAAGCCAGCGACGAGATGGACTTTGAAAATGTTTCAGAAGTGATGGACGCGGCAAGGGGAGCCTTTCCGGACATCAAGGTTGGATTGGTAACGGCAAAAATCGAATCCGGAGACTGAAAAAAGCATGGAGCCCACTCACAAGAGCGGGCTCCTAAACAAATTACTGAGCGCCAAACTTGAAGATTGTTGTCGAGTGGAACTTCTCGCCCGGCTTCAGTTCGGTGGTCGGAAATGACGGATGGTTAGGCGAGTCTGGAAAATGCTGCGTTTCCAGACAGAATGCTCCGCGCTTCTGGTAAACCTTGCCGCCTTTACCGTGGATGGTACCATCCAAAAAGTTGCCGGTATAAAACTGCAGGCCGGGCTGATCGGTCATGACTTCAAGAACGCGGCCGGTTGTTGGCTCATACACGTGAGCCGCAGTTACCAACTGTCCAGAACCGAGGCTGTTCAGAACCCAGTTGTGGTCGTAGCCGCCAGCGTATTTCAATTGCTGATCATCCGCATTGATTCGCGCGCCGATAGCAGTGCTCTTGCGGAAATCGAACGGTGTCCCCTGCACATTCTTCAATTCGCCAGTGGGAATAAGCGTCGCATCAACAGGAGTGAACTTATTCGCGTTCAGCCGCAGCTCGTGTTGCAGAATATCGCCCTCACCCGCGCCTTTCAGGTTGAAGTAGGAGTGATTTGTCAGATTCAGAACCGTGTCTTTGTCGGTCGTTGCCGAGTAGTCGATCCTGAGTTCGTTGGAATTTGTAAGTGAATAGCTAACCACGGCGGTCAACGTACCTGGAAAGCCGTTCTCGCCGTCTTTGCTGACATAAGTCAACTGCAGCATTGGTGTGCTGTGTGTAGAGACATCCTTTGCGGTCCACACCTTCTTATTGAATGCATCAGGACCGCCATGCAGAGTGTTCGGGCCATCGTTCAGCGGCAGATGATAGGTCTTGCCATCCAGTTTGAACTCACCTTTTGCGATTCGATTTCCATAGCGGCCGATCAGGGCACCAAGGAAGGCCTTGTCACCAATGTAGCCATCCAGGTTGTCATATCCTAGTACGATGTCCGCGAGTTGGCCCTTGCGATCTGGCGTCTTCAGCGAAACGATGATGCCGCCAAAGTTCGTGATCCGGGCTTCAACTCCGTTTTTGTTGGTAAGAGTGAAAAGCTGTACTTCCTGGCCATCCGGGGTTTTGCCGAAACTTTCCATTTTCAGTCCTGGTTTGATGTCTGTTTTTTGCTGAGCCTCTGCAACTGCCACAGTGGCCAGCGAAATCGCGAGCACCGCCAACATTGTTTTCATCATGAGTGAGATTATCTCCAGTGCTGCCTTTAGCGCTACGGACTAGACGTTTTCCGAATTACTTCGCAATCACTTCGAGTGGAACCTTCGTAGTTTCCGTCGAACTCGGGCCCACCATGATATCGAATGTCCCCGGCTCCACCACACGGTTCATGTTGATATCGAGAACTGCCAGCGTATCCGGCGTAATGGAAAATTCCACCGTTTTCTTCTCACCGGGTTTCAACGTGATTCTCTCAAAACCGCGCAGTTGCATGACGGGTTGCGTCACCGAAGCGACACGTTGGTGAATATACATCTGCGGAACTTCATCGCCTTGCCGTGTTCCCGTGTTCGTTATGTCGACACTTACCTTTGCGGTGCCGCCTGGTCGAATTTGCGTAGGCTCTACTCGCAGGTTATCGAACTTGAACGTGGTGTAACTCAGGCCGAATCCGAAGGGAAACAGCGGGGAGTTGTCGACGAAGGCATAGCTGCGATTGCGTGATGGTTTGTGATCGTAGTAGTCGGGTAACTGTCCCACCGAGCGCGGGAAGGTGATCGGGAGCTTGCCACCAGGATTAACGTCGCCAAAGAGGACATTCGCTGCGGCGGTCCCACCTTCCTGGCCGAGATACCAACCTTCCACGATTGCAGGAACATGCTCGGCAACATAGTTGATCGAGAGCGGTCGACCGTTAATTAGGAAGACAATGGTGGGAACCCCCGTGGCAACCACCTGCTTTACCAATTCAGTCTGTTCTCCGAGCAGATCGAGCGAATCGCGATCTCCAAGGTGATTCTCCGCCCAGGCTTCGCGGTTGCTGCCCTCGTTTTCCCCAACCACGACAATTGCAACATCGGCCTTTTTGGCCAACTCTGCGGCTGCTTTCACACTGGCGGATTCGGATCCGGGCGGCGGTAGCTTAACGTCATTCTCATACCACTCCGCATATCCTTCTTTGCCGAGAGTGATCTTGCAACCTTCGGCGTAAAGCACCTTGACGTTGGGTCCAACGCGATCCTTGATGCCTTGAAGGATGCTGACTCCGCGGCCAGGATCGCGACTGTAGCCACCCAGATGGACGTCAGCAGCATTCGGCCCCAGCACCGCAATGGTCTTAATCTTTTTCGGATCGAGAGGAAGCAGGTTGTTTTGGTTTTTGAGCAGTACGATGGATTCCTGTGCTGCTTTCAGCGCGAGTTTCTGATGCTCGGGGCTGTTCGTAATCTTCGCAGCATGATCGGGATCAACATACGGGTCATCGAAGAGCCCGGCGCGGAACTTGTCAAAGAGAACCCAATAGACGGCGCGATCGACATCGCTCTCGGGAACGATTCCCTGCTGCACCTGTTGCAAGAGGGTCTGGTAAACCGAGCCATCGGAAAGGTCGTAGTCAATCCCGGCAGCGATTGCTTTTCGTGCAGCTTCGGCCTTATGGGCAGCAACGCCGTGGGTTTCGTAAAGCATCTGCAAGCCGTTGCCGTCAGAGGTGATGTAACCGCGGAAGCCCCACTCGCCGCGCAGCACGTTCGTCAAAAGCCAGCCGTTGATGTGCGACGGCACGCCATCGATTTCATGGTACGACGCCATTACACTTCCTACATTGGCTTCCTGCACGACAGCCTGGAATGGTTCGAAGAAAGTCTCGCGCAAGATGCGCTCCGAGATATTGACCGGAGCTGCGTTGCGTCCCCCCTCAGGCTGACCGTGCCCAGCGAAGTGCTTAGCCGTGGCGATCACGTGATGGCGGTCGATGTAATAATTCGTGCCTTGTAAGCCCTCGACGGCCGCTACGCCCATGCGGGACACCAGGAAGGGATCTTCGCCGTAGGTTTCTTCGGTACGGCCCCAGCGCGGATCGCGGGCCAAGTCGAGCACCGGCGTAAATGCCTGGTTCACGCCGGCGGATGACATCTCGTCGCTGGCAGCGGTGAATACGTTGAATACAAGGTCAGGATCCCATGTGCTGGCCAGCCCTAGCACCTGCGGAAAGCTGGTGCTGCCATATTCCATGAATCCGTGCAGAGCCTCACCTTGGAAGAGCGCGGGGATTCCAAGCCGCGTCTTCTCCATCTGGTATCGCTGCGCGGCATTGCGAAGAATAGCGGCGTCCCGCGGACTTATCGTGCCGGCCGGATCATACAGTTCGCGAAACGCTTTCGAGGCATTCTCATCATTGTATTTGCCGGTCGTGTCCAGCACGTGATGAGTTCGATGCCCGGAAATCTCGACGATTTTCTCTTCCAAGGTCATGCGGTGCAGCAAATCCGTCGTCCGCTGTTGTGGCGGCAGCTTGGGATTTCTGTAATCGGGAACCGCTTCCTGTGCAGAAACAGCCCCAAAGGCTATAACAATGCAAACGGCGAATAGTAGTAGTCGACGCATGGGGTCCTGTATTGCAGGCGAATCGATCTGCGCCTGAGAGTTTGTAGCGATGCAATTGGTGCTACATCTCGCATTAAGGAATCACTTTTACTGCCGTGCCAGAATACTGCACAACCTTGTCCGGCTGTTGGGTCGTGTCTCCGCCGACGCCATGACCTTCTTTTATGAAGACGATCCGAAATGTCCGGCTAGTCAGCATACCGGGAAACGAGCCTTTGCGCTCTCCAATCGTGAGAACCTGCCTGGCATCATCCCAATGAAACGGAATGGTCGCATACACGCCTTTTTCGTAATCGTAATTGTCGTTTTCGTCTTCGTACAACGTGAAATCCCCGTCTGCGCCGCGATATACTCCCAATTCGATGGGATCTGCCGCTTTCTGCGTGGAATACTCAACCTCCGGGCCAATCGGAATAATCGATCCGGACTTTACATAGAGCGGTATTCGATCGATCGGCGCAGGAGCATCGATGACGAGTCCGCCATCCTCGCGTGCTCCCGTCCAGAAGTTGTACCAGGTCGCTAGAGATCGTGCCGGATCTTTGTACGTTAACCTCGGAAGATATACTCTGCGCTTCGTCGCACCCGGCTCGGTGACCGGGCTTACCAGAATCGCCGGTCCATACATGAACTCGTCGCCGATGTTGAGCGCACGATCATCGCTCCGAAAATCCATTACGAGCGGGCGCATCGGGGTATACGCGTCGTGCGTTACCATCCATGCCAATGAGTAGGTGTATGGCATCAGACGGTAGCGCAATTCGTCATAATTCGTCAGGATCTTCTGCGCCTCCGGACCATACGACCAGAGTTCGTTCTGATTCGTAGTTCGGGTTCCATGCACGCGGAAGATTGGGCAGAAAGCGCCATACTCGAACCAGCGGATGAAAAGTTCGCGGTACCCAGGGTCATCGGGGTTACCGCTCACGAAGCCACCAATATCTGTCGTCCAGTATGGCAGACCTGAAAGCGCGAAGTTGAGCCCGGCCGGAATCTGCCGCTTAAAGCTGAGCCAGTCGGAATTGATGTCGCCCGACCAAGCCGTCACAGCATTGCGTTGAGATCCGGCAAATGCAGAGCGCGACAGGATGAAGACACGCTTCTTATCGGAAGCCGACCGCTGTCCGTTGTAGACTGCGCCAGTCGTCAGCAGAGGAAACAGATTCACATGGCGATCGCCGCTGCCAAGGTAAATCCTGTGTCCGAGCTGGATGTTTTCTTGTTGACCCTCGGTCTCCGGTTCGGTCGTGTCCATCCACCATGCATCAAGACCGAGATCGAATAGTCCTTTGTCGATCAGGCTCCAGTAGTACTTGCGGGTTTCCGGATTGGACGCGTCGTAAACAGCCATGCCGTTCTGGTGATACGGCAGCTTAGCCATTTTGAACTTGTCGACGAACCATCCCTGCTTCTCCATGTAGTCGTATTCTTTGCTGCCTGGCTCAAAGAACGGCCACACCGAGATCATCAGGTGGAAGTGCTCGTCGTGCAACTGCTGCACCATTGCTTTTGGATCCGGATAATTCTTGTTGAAGACAAATTCGCCCTTGCGATTCCACCAGAACCAGTCCTGCACGATGTTGTCGGCGGGAATGTGCAACTTGCGGTACTTTTGGGCGACAGCTAGTATCTCGTCCTGCGACTTGTAGCGGTTCTTGCACTGCCAGAATCCGTAGGCCCACTTGCCGAACATGGGCGCCTGTCCGGTCAGTTCGCGATATCCAGTAACAATCTTGTCCAGATCAGGTCCGTAGACGAAGTAGTAGTCGATGACGTCGGCAACATCGGAGCTGATGTAAAGATAATTCGCAAACCGATTATTGAAGCGGCTACGGGAGTCGTTGTTCCAGAAAATGCCATACCCCTTGCTGGAGACCAGTATCGGCACTGAAATGTTGGTGTTGTCCTGCGAGATGTCGACGGATTCGCCACGATAATTCCAGACGCCCGCCTGGTGCTGTCCCAGTCCGTAGAGCGCCTCCTGCGAGCCGTAGATGTTGATGAAGTCCTCAGAACGATAGGTGTTTTCGCCATTTACAGTGACCGGAGTCATCCAGCGGTTCTGATCGGTGACCAGGCGCTCGCCGTCCGCAGCCGCATACTGGATCGAGCCCTCACTCTTCGACACCGTCACCTTCAGGCGTGCTGTCGTAAGGATCACATTGTCGCCGGCATCTTCTACATTCCATTGAACGGCCGGCCAATCCTTCTTGATGACCACATAATCCGGCTTATCTGAAAAGCCGCCGGTTGGCGAATATAGAACTCGAATAATGGAGTCGGAACAGACCTGCAGCTTCGTCGCACCAGTTTTCATCTGCAGCAGAACGCCGTCGCTCTGTTTTTGAACCGCAGTGACCGGATTCAGTTCCCGCCACTGCGCAATTGCGACTCCATTTAGAACAGTTATGGCAATAAGGCAGAGAATAAAGTTACGTTTCATTAAGATTCCCTTCGGCACGGAGCGACTCCTGCCTCCCGCCAGACTTATCAATTCCGGGTGTTTCGAAGATCGACACCGAAGGGCGTCGGCCCCTTAAATCAGTTACAACGCTTCACAAGCAAATCCGCAAGGCTACTTTGTCAGCACCGCAACATCTCTTCCTGCTAACTCGATTTCGGTAAGAGGCGGCGTGGAGCGCAGTTGCTCTCGCATCGCGTACGGTAGGGCAATCTGTTGTGGCTGCTTGGTGTGGTTGATCACGATGAATACGTCTTTGCCCTGACCGGTTCTGCGGCATACTTCAACGCCCGCCGGCACGTTGGTGAATTCGGATTTCACACCGCTCGTTTCGATCATCCACTTTGCCAGAGCTGTCATCGCATCATCCGGAAGCCACGCGCCTACATAGGTGATGGTCCCTTTGCCGTAGTTGTGGGTGACAATGGCGGCCTGATCGTCCAGCCAGCCATTGCTCTTGCCATACTTCTCCAGAACCTTGGTGTCTGCCGCATCCGGCTGCAGCAGTTCCGCCCAGATCTTCGCTTCGCCGCTGCCGAAGTCTCCAGTGAGCGGCACCGGCTGATCGAGCGCATAATACTGGGCCACGTGCGCCCCCAACGCGGAAGCCAGCGGTCCTGGCTGTCGTTCGGGCAATAGAGCATTGAATTGGTCCTTCATGCCCGATCTCGGCCCCAAAACCAGGTGCCCCCCGGCCTGGACAAAGGCAAGCAGGTGTTTCGCTTCCTCTTCCGGAAGCAAGTTCAAATTTGGTGCGACTATGAGTTTGTATTCGTCCAGCGGCGCTTTTGGATTGACGACATCTATCGTGTCGGCCAATTCATGCAGAGGCTTGTAATAGCTTTTGAAGTTCGCGAACTGATCGTACTCCTTCGTATGCTTCTGCCAGTCGATTGCCCAGCGGCTGTCGTAGGAATGAAGGATCGCTACTTGTGCGACCGGACTCGTGCCGCGTAAGAGATCGCCTACCTTGGCAAACTCCTTGCCAACCTCTGCTACCTCAGGATAGAGCGGCATTGGCTTGCCATCGGGACCGACTAAAGTGCCGTGGTACTGTTCCTGGCCGCCGAGCGCGCTACGCCATTGCCAGTACCCGACCGCATCGGCACCGTGGCCAATGTCCTCCCACGCCATCTCGCGAACTTCGCCTTTGTCGAGAACGTTGTTTATACCAGACCAGTTGACGTTTCCAGGCTGCGTTTCCATCACCCAGTAATTCTTGCGCTTGAAACCACGAGTCAGGTCGTGGATCATGCCATTCCCGGCGGGATCGAGTTGTCCGGTGCCGACGTAGTTGTCCCATGACGCCATATCCAGGTCGGCGCTCACGACATAGTGATCGAAGCCGTCGAACCAGCCCATGAAATTGTGGGTGATCCATTGGCGAGGATCGGCGTATTGTCGGATCGCATCGATCTGGTTCTTCTGATATGAGCGATACGTGTCGCTGACAAAGCGCTTCCATTCGAGCATCAGGCCTGGATTGTTGTAGCCTACCGGGATGGGTATTTCTTCCCACTTGTCGTATGTCTGGCTCCAATACGCCGTCGTCCAGTGCTGGTTGAGGCTATCCAGCGTGCCGTATTTCTTTTTCAGCCATTCTTGAAACTGCCGCTGCGTCTCAGGATCGTAGGAGTATGTGGCATATTCATTGTCGATCTGCCAGCCGATCACATTTGGATTATGGCCGAAGCGTTTTGCCATCTCGCCGGCGATCTGGTGGCAGAACTGCCGGTAGCGCTCGCTGGTGAAATCGAAGTGCTGACGATTGCCGTGTTTGGCGCGCTGGCCATTCTCTTCGGTGCGCAGTGTGTCGGGATACTTGAATGTCAGCCACGCGGGCGGTGCCGCCGTCGGCGTCCCCAGGACGACATAAATACCATGCTTCTGCGCAAGAGCGATGGCTTTTTCAAGCCAGTCGAAATTGTACTGTCCTTCCTGCGGCTCCATTGTGCTCCACGCGAATTCGGCGACGCGCACGAAACGAATTCCCGCCTGCTGCATTAGCTGAAGGTCTGTATCCCAACGAGACTCCGGCCATTGCTCCGGATACCACGCAGTTCCCAGGAATAGCCCGGGCTGCTGAGTTGTGTTGGAGGATTGGGGGGTCGCTACTGCAAACGAGCTGGCAATTAATAGAAGAAGAACAAGCAACCGGAGAATTCGCATCATTTCCTTTCCGACAGCCAATCAAAACGACAGCTACTTACCAGTACGAACATTCAGAGCCGGTCTAACCATGCGACCAAACGAAAAGTGCGCGGGGGCTTTCCCGCCCTGCGCGGTGCACCGGCGCTATGGGGGCTTGTACGAATAACTTAAACGCTTCAGGCGGACGAAGTGTTGCTGGCACGGTTTTATGTAAACGTTGCCAATCATAGAACGCGACGCAACAATGTTGCACATGTTTTCTCTGCAAGACATCAACAGTGCATTTTGGGCTGCAGCCAAACAAATCTCTGCCCCCGGCTATCCTGAGGCGCGGCTTCTTGATACGCTAATCTTTCCGTCCGCTTTCAGACCCGATGCCGAAAACTGTCTCTCTCTTCGTACCGTGCTTCGTGGACCAGTTGCAGCCGCAGGTTGCGATTGACACGGTAAAGGTGTTACGTCGGATCGGCTACACCGTGCACTTCCCTGAAGACCAGACTTGTTGCGGGCAACCGGCGTTCAACAGCGGCTTCTGGGATGAAGCAAGGCCCTGCGCAGAACGTTTTCTGAAGATCTTTGGCGCCAGCGACGTCATCGTGTGCCCGTCCGGTTCCTGCACCAGCATGGTGAAGTCTCATTACCCGGAACTCCTGAAAGACACACCCTCGTATAACGACGCTGTTACTCTGGGCCAACGCGTGTATGAGCTTTCACAGTTTCTGATACGTGTCGCGCAGATCTCGGATGTCGGTTCTTGGTTCCCTCACAGCGTCACATATCATGCCTCGTGCCATGCTACCCGCGAACTTGGTATTCACGATGAGCCACTCACGTTATTAAAGAACGTTCGTGGACTCGAACTGCGCAGTCTTCCTCACGAAGAAGACTGCTGCGGATTTGGCGGTACCTTCTCCACGAAATTCGGGATGATTTCTGCGGCGATGGGCGACACAAAGGCAGGTAACATCGAAGCGACGAAGGCAGAATACGTCACCTCCATCGATCCGAGTTGCTTGATTCATCTCGCTGGGATCATCGGGCACACGCGGAGAAGCAGCAAGCCCATTCACCTGGCCAGCATCCTGGCGCAGGAGGCGCAGTGAGCACTATTCCTCTGCAGGAATTCCTACGCCGGGCCACGGAGAAGTGCGCCGACCTGACTCACCGCGCGACCATCCAGCGCAACATCGATTCTTACGACGTGGCAGTTGCGAAGGGAAAGCAGCGCTTCTCCGACTGGGAAGCCGCGCGGTCACGTTGCAGCGAAATCAAGGCCGAAGCCATCGCACACCTTGACAGGTACCTGGAACAGTTCGAAGGCAAGGTTAAGGAGAGGGGAGGTCACGTCTTCTGGGCGGAAACCGCCGAGGATGCACGCCAGTACATCGCCGGGCTCGCGCAGAGTCGCGGGGTAAAGACCATCGTTAAATCGAAGTCGATGGTAACGGAAGAAATTCATCTCTCGGGAGCACTCGAGAAGCAAGGGGCGGCGGTCTGGGAGACCGATCTTGGCGAATATATCGTACAGTTGCGCAACGAGCCTCCATATCACATCGTCACCCCTGCTATGCATCTGACGCGCGTGCAGATCGCCCAGACATTCCGCGAAAAAATTCCTTCGGAAATGAACGGCGAAGAGCCGCCACAGTTGGTCGCTGCTGCGCGGCGAAAGTTGCGCAAGGCTTTCTTCTCTGCGGAAATGGGTATCTCCGGTGCAAATTTCCTGGTAGCTGATGCGGGAATGGTCGCCATCTCAACGAACGAAGGCAATGGGCGTCTGACAACCACGCTTCCTCGCATTCACGTTGCCATCACTGGAATTGAAAAGATCATTCCCCGATTGTCCGATCTTGCGACGCTGTGGCCGGTCCTAGCTACTGCCGGTACCGGTCAGCCAATCACCACTTACAGTACCCTGATTGGTGGCCCTCGGCAGCCCGGAGAAACCGACGGACCAGAGGAGTTTCACGTCGTATTGCTTGATAACGGTCGCAGCCAGGTGCTCGCCAGCCGCGAGCACCGCGAGATGCTCAAGTGCATCCGCTGCGGCGCGTGCCTGAATGTCTGCCCTGTGTATCGCCAGATTGGTGGACACGCCTACGGTACTACCTACCAGGGTCCCATCGGTAGCGTGTTGACCCCGAACCTCAAGCCATCTGCGGGCTTCGAGCACCTGGCGTTTGCGTCTTCGCTCTGCTCAGCATGCGGATCGGCGTGTCCGGTCAGGATTAATCTGCCGCATCAACTTCTTTTGAATCGCCGGGACGCAATGGCGAAAACCGGACAATCGGGCAGCAGAACGATGTTTCGTCTGTTTCGATGGACAGCGATGAGCAGCGTGCGGTTCCGCGTGATGGGCTGGCTCAGTCGCAAGGGAATTTCGACCGCAAAAGCACTTGGGATCGCGGGATCGAAACTCGATCCAATGCGTCCATGGACGCAGTACCGCAATGGTCCAGAAGTGCCGACGCAGACCTTCCGTGAATGGTGGAGAACTCATGGCCGGCAGTAATCCACAACGAGAGCGTATCCTCGCCCGCGTGCGAGCAGCTACGGCCGACAATGTGCCTACCACAGCGCCTGCCGCCAGCAAGGCGCCGATCTTTGCTGAAATCCCGGATCCACTGGAACGGTTTCTGCGGGAATGCGCCGCCAATCTGACGGAGGTGATCTGCACACGAGACTCCATGGAAAGCGCAGCGGCGTGCGATCGCGTTCTGCAATCGCTTCCACCCGGTGAGCTGTTTTTTCAGGACACGCCGGTTTTTCGCAGTTGGGCAAGCCACGTAGACTCGGCTCGAACCGTGCGCTGGTCATCCGGAGGTCCGCCGAGCGAGAGCACGCAAGCGACCTTCACGCTGGCGCACGGTTTCGTTGCCCAGACCGGGTCGATCCTCAGCTCTTCCCTTTGCGGTGGACGTGGCGCTTCCATTGTGGCTCCCTGCCATGTCGTATTCGGAACGACGGAGCAGGTTGTCGCCGACATTGACGCAGCATTACAAATCGCAAACCATGATCTGCTCTCCGCCTCGTATGTCGGCCTGATCAGCGGCTCCAGCCGCACAGCCGATATCGAGAAAATTCTCGTCCAAGGGGCGCATGGCCCACTGCGGGTAGTGGTGATTCTGCAGGCAGCGAGCTAAGTCGGCCACTGCGACTTTTGAACCCATCGTTCTTTTTCTGCATCGAGATCGGTTTTCGCTCTGTCACAGCGTTTTAGCGCAACCGACGGTGCTCTCGCCTCATCTTTCACTTTTACGATTGGTGGGGTAAAGGTTGGCAAGACCAGATCGCGCCACAAATCCATGGATGATCGCCCTTGCGGTGATTCTTCCGACATTCATGGAAGTGTTGGATACATCCATTGCAGCAGTCGCGCTGCCTTACATTGCCGGTAGCGTTTCGGCTACGAACGACGAAGCGACATGGGTTCTCACCAGCTACCTGGTAGCGAACGCAGTGGTGTTGCCGGCGAGCAGTTGGTTTTCGTTGCGCTTCGGACGCAAGCGCTTTCTGATTACGTGCATCATCATCTTCACCATATCTTCTTTTGCATGTGGATCAGCCACGAGCCTCGGCATGATTCTTCTTGCTCGCGCGGTGCAGGGAGCAGGTGGAGGCGCGCTACAACCTCTCTCGCAGGCAATCCTGCTGGAGAGTTTTCCACCCAAAAAGCGCGGTCTGGCGATGGCGCTATTTGGATTGGGAGTGGTTGTAGCTCCCGTGCTGGGTCCAACGCTTGGCGGTTGGCTTACTGATACGTATTCCTGGCGCTGGGCCTTCTACATCAACATTCCGGTTGGCATCCTCGCGATCATGATGATCACGCGATACGTACAGGACCCTTCTTATATCCGGGATGCTCGGGCGGGACGCTTTGACCGCATAGGCTTTGGGCTGCTCGCATTATGGCTCGCACTGCTGCAGATCATCCTCGACAAAGGCCAGGAAGACGATTGGTTTGGCGCATCCTGGATTCGCTGGGCAACCTTCATTCTGATCGTCTCGTTTGTCGCCTTCATCATCTGGGAGGTGCGCCGTCATGCGCCGCTGGTGAATCTGCGCGTCTTCAGGAATCGAAATTTCGCCTTCGGCTGCCTTCTGATCGCTCTCTTCGGAGCCGCCATTTATGGCCTGGTTACGCTACTTCCTCTTTTCTACCAGGAGTTGCTTGGATACACGGCTCTGAATGCCGGTATCGCCGTCAGTCCACGCGGATTGGGTGCAATCGTAGCCATGCCCATGATTGGCCTCCTGACCAGCCGTATCGACAATCGCTATCTCATCGGATTCGGATTCTTTCTATTTGCGGTATGCAGTCTGTGGTTCGCACACGTCGATCTGCAAATCTCGCAATGGACCCTGCTGTGGCCCATCATTCTCAGCGGATTCGGCTCGGGATGCGTATTCGTGCCGTTGTCAACAACAGCGATGGCTGAACTGCGCAACGAGGAAATTGGAAACGCAAGCGGGCTCTACAACCTGCTGCGAAATATCGGTGGAAGCATCGGTATTTCTGTGGTCAACACTATCGTGGCCCGCCACGAACAAGTACATCGCGCAGAGATGGTGCACTGGATCGATCCGACACGGCCTGCTCTCCAGCAGCAACTTCATGGCATTCAATCGTTGCTGACCCAAAGCAACGGCCCAGCGGGTCCGGCACTGAGCGCACAGTCCGACCGGGCCATCGGGATTATCGATGGGCTCGTGAATCAGCAGGCTCGGTTGTGGTCTTACGTGGACGATTTTCGCTATCTGGCGTTCGCTTGTTTTCTCTGCGTTCCAGTCGTGTTCATGCTGAAGAAAGCAGTCGCGAAGCGCGGGGCAGTCAGCTCTGCGCACTAGCCGGCGGCATTTCTGGAAAAAGCCTGTGAGGCTATGCTATTCGCTCAGCTTCACCAGTTGGACTTTCTCGATAGGCTGTCCAAGGAAGCGAGCACCCAATCGCTGGAACTTTTCGACCGAATCGGTCGCGAAAAACTGCAGACCGGGCTTTCCTTCCTTCCCCGGCTCGGAAACTCGCAACTTCTGAGCAACCACGGCCGCAGTCGATTCCGCCGAGTCGACAATCGCCACATGTTGCGGCACGACTCGCTGCAGCAGCGGCTTGATGAGGGGGTAATGCGTGCAGCCGAGTACAAGGACATCCGCCCTTTGGAATCCATCACTGAAGGCTTCCTCCAGATAGATTCGCGCCACTTCTTCGGTGATCTTGTGATCGATCCAGCCTTCTTCCACCAGCGGCACGAGCAGCGGGCAGGCTTTCTCCTTGGCTTCGATGCCGCGACACTGCAACGCCTTTAAGTATGCATGGCTGCTTACCGTAGCTTCGGTTGCGACAACGATAACCTTCTTGTCGCGACTGGCATCCGCCCCGCGGTCGGCGCCCGGCTCGACTACGCCGACAACCGGCACGTGCACTCCGGCTCGGATGCTGTCGAGCGCCAGGGCGCTGGCTGTGTTACACGCGATCACCAGCATCTCCGCGCCGTGCTGCTCGAGAAAATGGGCCGCCCCTACTGCGTAACGAGACACCGTCTCTGCTGATTTTGATCCGTACGGCAGACGTGCCGTGTCGCCGAAGTAATGGTAGTCAGCATCGGGAACGAGGCGGATCATTTCACGCAAAACGGTGAGCCCGCCGAAGCCGGAATCGAAAACTCCAATACAGGGTCGAGTCTGTGTCATGCGCAGTTCCACTATAAACTGCGTCTCCTACCGGTGACGGTGATTTCATTCTCGCTATAATTCCGGGTTTCGACCCTGGAGGCATTTTGGAACGCAAATTCATTCTGCCAATCGCTGTTCTTAGTCTCCTTTCTATAGCATTTGGAGAGTCAACGACGGTTCAGCCCGACTTTCGTCAGTCGAGGGACGAAGCGGTTCACTTCCTCCGTGACCTTGTGCGGATGGATACGTCCAATCCTCCCGGAAATGAATCGCAGGCAGCGAAATATATTCAGGGAGTTCTGAAGCAAGACGGCATCGACTCTGAATTGCTGGAACCCGTTTCCGGACGTGCAAGCATCGTTGCTCGCCTACGCGGTAATGGCAGCAAGCGTCCCATTCTGCTGATGGCACACCTCGACGTGGTTCCTGTTGATCGCTCGCACTGGACCGTAGATCCATTCAGCGGCACGGTCAAGGACGGTATTCTTTATGGGCGTGGAGCGCTCGATGATAAAGCGATGGTGGCGGCAAATCTGGAAGTGTTCCTGCAATTGCATCGACTCCACGTGCAACTGACTCGGGATGTGATCTTTTTGGCGGAAGCCAGCGAGGAAGCTTCTTCGCCCGCCGGCATGGCAATCCTCGTCGAGCGTTACTGGGACAAGTTGAACTGCGAATTTGCTCTGAATGAGGGCGGCGTGTCGATACTGGAGAACGGCAAAATGGCGTACGTTGGCGTGAGCACCGCCGAAAAGCTTCCTCGCGGTATCACCTTGCGCGCCGAAGGCAGCAGCGGGCACGGATCAATACCCCGTCCCGATGATGCCGTCACGCATCTGGCGATGGCGGTAGCGAAGGCCGGTAACTGGGTCACACCTTCCCGGCTGAATGAAACCACGCGTGCGTTTTTCGCGGGGTTGGCGAAAATCAGCCCACCGGAAGAAGCAGCGTGGTACCGAAACGTTGAAGATCCTAAAGTGCAGGAAATCCTGCGAGTCAAGAAGCCAATCTACTACTCCATGTTGCGGACTTCGGTGGTTCCGACGATGTTGAAGGCAGGATTCAAGTCCAATGTGATTCCTCCCGTAGCTGAAGGCGTGCTCGACGTTCGTGCTCTTCCCGATGAAGATCTGGAAAAGTTTCGTGCCTCGCTGGCGGGGTTGATTGACGATCCGCAGGT
The DNA here is from genome assembly GCA_021324365.1 of Terriglobia bacterium. Taxonomy (GTDB): domain Bacteria; phylum Acidobacteriota; class Terriglobia; order Terriglobales; family Acidobacteriaceae; genus JAJPJE01. The sequence goes on from JAJPJE010000015.1 coordinate 27,581, forward strand.
AAAGGTCATTCCGGAAGATACTGCCTTCAACATGGTGCCGTCCCCGCCTTCCAGTCTCCATACTCCGATGTATCAGGCGCTTGAAGATGCACAAAAGAAGGTCTTCCCTGACTCCATTACTCTGCCGGTCATGCAAACCGGCGCCACGGATTCATCCTTTCTGCGGGCCCGTGGAGTGCAGGCGTACGGAATATCGGTGCCTCGCACCGAAGAGGAGGGGCGAAGCGTGCATGGAAACGACGAGCGGGTCGAAACGAACCAGATCGGGAATTTCACTAAATGGATTTATCTGGCGGTGACCGGGATAGGAACCAATTAGGACATATCTCCGTACCTGAAGCAGGGCTGAATTATCGTTTGGTAACAGTACGCGTCTCCTTGCAATTTGCTGTGCTTTCAATAACACTCGAAGGGCGGAGGTACTTACTAATGAGATATGCAGTACGTTGCATCGCCATACTACTGGTGCTGGCTGCCGCGGTTCCAGCCTTCAGCGACGATCAGAAGAATGCCGAGAAGCAGATTGCCAAAATTAAGGCGATGGCATGGGATCAGACGGCCCGCGAGGCGGTCAATAAAAGCGTGGCAGACACCTACAAGCTCGACCGCAATCAGTTGATCCAGGCGCGCCGTCTGTTGAACCTCGACTACGGTTCCATGTTCCTGCTGGAAAATATTTCTGCGACCAATGGGGTCAGCATGGACGAACTGGGTGCAGAAATTAAGAACGGGAAGACCGCGGTTCAGATCGCCAACGACCGCAAGGTCGACTGGAAAAAAGTGCAGAACGATGCGAAGAAGATGAACTCATTAATCGAAAAAAATCTCTTCGATCAACTCAGCAGACCCAAGTTCACCAAAGCAGCGGATACCGCCGAACACTATGATCCCGCAACCGACGGGCTCGCGGTAGACAACAACGTGCCCCCTGACCAGATCTCTGCTGCTGGAGACACCTTCAACCGGATCAAGAACATGGCGGGCGACGCGCGTAAGACGAACCGTATTGACGATGCGGGCGAACTTACGGCTGGACGCGATCAGATTCGGGAAGGATCGCCGGGCGTGGCGAACTCGTCTTCGAACAGCAGCGGCCTCCCAAAATAGCTTTTAGTTATTTCGCCCGCGAAATCCAGCCGACCGTTATGGCGGCTGGATTTCTGCTTTTTGGCCTCACGCAAACAGATGTAGTGTAATTCGATTTTTAAACATAAAGCAGACTCGTGCCTAAATCCGAACAAAATAGCTGTACAATTTGGCTTTCGCTCAAAACGCAAGCCGAATGAGCATTTCGCCGGACCGAACTCTCCAGAGCGTCCCCGCCATGAGCAGATTGGAATCCGGAAGCCTTGAGCAAGTTTCAATTCCCATTTGCCTGATTTCTAGGACAAAGACGATAGATGGCATCTTCCGCTCTGGAACCAGGACGAAAAAGCATGGCAAAGGGGTTCTCGGCATATTATCGGGTTGATTCGACAAGGTCGGGTCCTATCCCTGGGCGTAGTCCCCGTACCAATGCGAACGATCCTAGCAAACCTTGAACAGCACGGAGTAATGCCGGTTGCGTTCCGGAATGACCGCCTCAGGACAGAAGTGTACCCCTACATGACAGGGTTGCTTGTAGTTCCGTCTGAACGAAGACTAGTCGTTAAGTCTGTACTTCGAGGGAGCCCGGCCTTTGACGCAGGCATTGCCCCTGGTGATGTAGTTTTCGCAAGACAAGGAGACAACAACACCAACATTGAGGGTGGTGATTCGAGGGCTATCTTGCATTTGGCGAGCCTACAACTTCTGCTCAGCGGTGTTGATGAAGCCATGGAGGCTCTTGATGACGAGCAACAACGGGGAGCCAAATCACTTAAGTACCACGTGCAGCTAAGTTCGCCGAAAGGATCCGCTCGTTTCGACGGCGAAGCGGAATACTTGGCCTTTAGGCTTCTAGCGCTAGTCGACACCATCGATAAAGAACGAGCTGAAAGGATCAAGAGCAAATTTCAATCGCTACAGATGGCTCCTAACCCCGATCTCAATACCCCCCTGCAAGTCACTGGCGCCGTCAGCGTGTCACCGACTCCCCAGACCGCTACAGGCGCTTGACGAACAACGTCTGATGCAAGCTGCAGTGATGGCAAACCAAGATCCGCAGCAAGCAGCGCGTATTGCATTTCAGATTCAGGATGCGACAACCCGCACCCTTGCTCTGACAGAAATCGCACCAATGTACTCAAAGGTGAATGGTGAGGATTCTGCCTCTTGGGTTAAGAAAGGTGAGAAGCAACTGGACGGGCTTCCCGCAGACGTTACAAAGCTGAAGCTCCTTACATCATTAGCGAAAGTCTATTTCGAACAAGAGCAGCAGGGAAAAGCACTGCAATATATGAACCGCGCGTTTGATCTTGGCGAAGAGCTTTTCGAGCAAGATTTGACAGCCAATCCAGGGAAAATGGCCTATACGGCTGATGGCGAAGAGGAACTCGATGACTTAGCTGCCGCTGCTGCGCAATATCTACAAGATCCGAACTCGGTTGTCACAAAGGTGAATTCAACCGAAAACGAACTTCTGAAAGCACATCTCCAGGTTGCAGCTGCGACGGGATTAATGCATCGCAGCAAACGTGATTGAAATATCTCTCGCGGTGAGACTCGCATTCCTCTTTCGGCCTATAATTTCGGACTGTCCACTGGGGGTCTCCTATGGCAACAGTTCTGCTGGTAAATGGAGTGGAGCGGCGAGTTGCAGCTCCCGCTGATGAGCCGCTGCTCTGGGTACTGCGCAATCGTCTCGAACTTACAGGAACAAAATACGGATGCGGTGAGGGCCAATGCGGCGCCTGTACGGTCCTGCTCGACGGCAAGCCAGTCCGCTCGTGCCTGACTTCCCTGTCTGCAGCCACACGCAAGAAAATCACCACCATTGAAGGTCTCGAACAAAACGGCGAATTGCATCCAGTACAGGAGGCATTCCTTGTCGACGAAGCCTTCCAATGCGGATACTGCACCTCCGGGATGATTCTCTCGGCGGTGGGGCTCTTACAGGCAAACCCGAATCCGAGTGAAGCTGAAATCGTGCGCTACATGAACGGCAATATCTGCCGTTGTGGGACCTATCCGCGGATCGTGCGGGCAGTCCGCCGCGCCGCGCGCAAAGGATGACGAGATGAATTCACCAGGGGAAAGTGAACTCGAGTTGGAACTGCAGCAGCATGAAGTTGACAAGACACTGCATTGGTTTGACGTAAGCCGCCGCGGATTCTTCAAGGCGCTTGGCGGTGGGCTGGTGGTGTGTCTGGGTGCGAAGAATCTCGTCTCACAGGAATCTGGCCGCGGAATGCGGGGCGAGCATGAACTGCCAAAAGAAATCTCAGCGTGGCTGCATATCAGCGAGAACGGAGACATCACCGTTTACACGGGCAAAGTCGAAATGGGCCAGAACATTCGCACTTCTCTGGCCCAGCAGGTTGCGGAAGAACTGCGAGTTCCGTTCGATTCCATCAGCATGGTGATGGGCGACACCACTCTCACGCCCTGGGACATGGGGACATTTGGCAGCCGCACCACGCCGACCATGGGGCCTCAACTCCGCAACGTGGCGATTACTGCGCGCGAAACTCTGATCGCGATGGCCGCCGAGCGATGGAAGACCGAGCCTTCTCTGCTGGCGGCACGCGATGGCCGCGTCATGGACTCCGCCGGGCATCAATCAATCAGCTACGGCGAACTGACGCGCGGGCATCAACTGGTAAAGCTTGTGAGCGATCCGGCGTTTACTCCCGCGGACAAATGGACCATTGCGGGTACACC
>JAJPJE010000067.1 GCA_021324365.1 Terriglobia bacterium
CAAGTTTGCCGGGTGAGCGCAGGAAGCCTCTTCCCAAAATGCTAGAATAGCCCTTCGCGCACCACCTCTAAACCACGGACGCACGCTTGGACTCTACAACTTCTCCCAACCGCGAGATCACTTACGCCGAGGCTGGCGTAGATATCGAACGCTCGAACCGGGCAAAACAGCGCATCAAGTACCTCGCCCATCGCACGTTCAACAAAAGCGTCCTCAGCGACATAGGTGGTTTCGGCGGGCTATTTTCTGTCGACAAGAAGAAGTTCAAGGATCCGGTCCTGGTCTCCAGCGTAGACGGCGTGGGCACGAAGCTGAAAATTGCCTTCGAAATGGATCTGCATCAAACCGTCGGCGCCGATCTGGTCAACCACTGTGTTAATGACATTGCCGTGCAGGGTGCCGCCCCGCTCTTCTTCATGGATTATTTCGCTACCGGGAAGCTGCAGCCGGACATAGCAGAGAAGGTGATCAGCGGCATCGCGGATGCCTGCAAACATAATGGCTGCGCGCTAATTGGCGGCGAAACCGCCGAAATGCCCGGATTCTATCCCGGCGGCGAATACGATCTGGCCGGTTTCATTGTTGGAGCCGTAGATCGCGAAAAAATCATCACCGGCAAAGATGTTGTTCCTGGCGATATCCTGATTGGTCTGCCTTCCAACGGACTGCACACGAACGGATATTCCCTCGCGCGAAAATTGCTGTTTGAAGTCTCTCATTACTCTCCGGAAACCTATGTCAACGAGCTGAAGAACAAAGTTGGCAACGAGCTGATGCGCACGCACAAGAGCTACTGGCCGGTCATTAAGCGCCTGCTCGAGGCCGAAGCGGTGACGGCGATGGCTCACATCACGGGCGGCGGCATCACGGAGAACCTGCCGCGCGTGCTCCCGAAGCTCACGTCAGCCCAAATTCAGCTTGGAAGCTGGCCGGTGTTGCCCATCTTCAGTCATCTGCAGAAGCTTGGGAACATTTCCGAAGCCGAGATGCTGCGCACCTTCAACATGGGAATCGGCATGATCCTGGTTGTGCCCACGAAGAAGTTCAAGCGCGTGCAGTCGGTCCTGGAGCGCGCCGGCGAAAAGGGCTACACCATTGGCCGAATTGTAAAGGGCGAGCGCAAGGTCCTGTACAGCTAGCAACTCTGGTGCGGGTTCTCGCCCGCGTTGAAACAATACTCAGTTCTTATGAAGCAGCTCGGCATTCTTCTCTCGGGACGCGGTTCGAACTTTGCGGCGATTGCAGAAAACATCAGCAACGGCCGGATTCCGGCACGAATCTCGATCGTCATTTCCAATCGCCCCGAAGCCCTTGGTATCGAGCATGCCCGCAAGCTCGGCCTGAATTCGCTGGTGATCCCTTCCAAAGGAAAAGTTCGCGAGCAACACGACGCCGAAGTCATTGCCGCTCTCCGAGAAGCCAACGTCGACCTCATTTGTCTGGCCGGATACATGCGTCTGCTGTCGCCTGCCTTTATTCGAGCCTTTCCGCATCGCATCCTGAACATTCACCCATCGCTGCTGCCCGCGTTTCCTGGCCTGGACGCCCAGAAACAAGCGTTCGAGCACGGCGTAAAGGTTTCGGGCTGCACCGTCCATTTTGTCGACGAATTTCTCGATCACGGCTCGATCATTGTGCAACGCAGCGTTCCGGTCCTCGATTCCGACGACGATCACACTCTCGCTGCCCGCATTCTGGAGCAGGAGCACATTGCCTACACCGAAGCAATCAATCTCGTCCTTTCCGGCGACTTCGAAATCAGCGATCGGCGTGTGCTTCGGAAGAGTACGCTCGCCGGTAATCGTGCTCTTTGAGCTGACTCTACGCTCCTGATTTTGTCCTGTGGTCCTTTAGGTCCCTTATGGTTGAATACTTTCAATGCTGAAAGTGAAACTCTTGTCTCCCAGCGCGAAAGCTCCGACCATTGCCCATCTCGGCGAAGACCTCGGTTATGACATCTACTCTGCCGAAACCGTCACCATTGGGCCGCGGGGATCGCATATCGTTTCGACCGGCATCTCGATAGAGTTTGACCCGATCGACAACCGTCCGGTAGGCGCGCTCATTCGTGACAAGTCTTCGATGGCTGCGAGGCGCCTCATCTGCACTGCGGGAGTGATCGACGCCGGTTATCGCGGCGAGATTCGTATTGTGATGGAGAATCTGGCCGACCAATCTGCCGAAGTTCATGCTGGCGATAAAATCGCAAACCTCATCCCCTACCCGGTGCTGACAAGTCCCGTACAGGTAGTGGAAGAATTAGCTGAATCGAAACGCAACGCCGGCGGATTTGGATCAACAGGCAGAAGATAGTCGAACTGTACACATCCGAGCGCAAGCGAGGATCTGTCGTAGCGAGTGCAGCGAGCTGTCCCTACCGAGACAGGAAATCGTCGAGGCTATAGCAGTCCCCCGCGAGCGCTTGAGATGACAGCATGACGTGCATGACTGGACCGAAGCTGCCCTCTCGCTATAATCAAACCAATGCCCTCATTTGCCCCAGTTGACGAGCAACTCGCCTACATCCGCAAAGGTGCGGCGGAGATCATCCGCGAATCGGAATTACGCGAGAAGCTCGAGAAATCACGCGCAAGCGGCAAACCGCTACGCGTCAAGGCGGGATTCGATCCGACCGCACCCGACCTGCATCTCGGTCATACGGTACTGATCCGCAAGCTCAAACATTTTCAGGACATGGGTCATACGGTCATCTTCCTGATCGGCTCGGCCACTGGCCTGATCGGCGATCCCACCGGGCGCAATACAACTCGCCCGCCGCTCTCGCGCGAAGAATTGGACGCTAATGCCGAAACCTATAAGGAACAGGTTTTTAAAATTCTCGATCGCGACAAGACTGAAGTTCGTTTCAATAGCGACTGGCTTCTGCCGCTGGGCTTCGAGGGGATGATTCGCCTCGCGGCAAAATTCACGCTCTCCCAGATGCTCGAGCGCGAAGACTTCCACAAGCGCTTCCAGGAAGAGAAACCCATCTCGGTTCACGAAATGTTCTACCCGATGATGCAGGGATATGACTCGGTGGCGCTGGAGGCCGACGTCGAACTCGGAGGCACCGATCAGCGCTTCAACCTTCTCGTCGGACGCGAGCTGCAGCGCGATTACAACCAACCTTCGCAGGTCGTCTTGACAATGCCGCTGCTCGAAGGCACCGACGGCGTTCAGAAGATGTCGAAGTCGTACGGAACTTACATCGGCATCGCTGAGGCGCCGCTGGTTATGTACGGCAAGATTATGTCGATCTCCGACGACCTGATGTGGCGCTACTATGAACTGCTCACGGATGTTACCAGCGCTGGCATCCAGGAGATGAAAGAGAAAGCTGCGGGCGGCTCTGTCAATCCAATGCAATACAAGAAGCAGCTTGCTGCCCGCATCGTGACAGATTTCCATGGGGCCGAAGCTGCGGCCCGCGCCGAAGCCGACTGGGCAAAGCAGTTCCAAATGCGAGAAGTCCCGAAGACCATTGATAAAGTGACGGTTCCCCTGTCTGAAATTTCTGGGATTGTGCAAGATACTCGCGATCCAATCAGGCACGAGAACGGCTGGCCAATCAAACTTGATCGATTGTTGTCTCGAGCCAGATTTGTCGGTTCCGTCACGGAAGGCAGTCGCAAGATTAAAGAGAGAGCTGTAGAAGTAGACGGGATTATTCAAGCCAAGCCCCTAATTCACGTCCCGCTGACGGTCGTGACGGGGCCAGTGACCATTGTCGTGAGACTTGGTCGTACTATCAAAGAAGTGACTATCTCACCCAAAGAGCTCTGAGCAGTCTTTGCCTATCATGTTTGCGAGGGTGCCCGCCCCCAGTCGAAACAGCCCTAAAATGCCGGTACCGCTATCGCGATTCGGGTTTCTTTCCCCGGCCGAGGTCTGCCCAAACGGCTGAGATCTGTTGCTGAAGTGTTCTCAAGTTTTTTCCCAAGTGACTTTCCCGAACTTTTTCGACTCGGTCATATGCCCTCGTTCAACATGACAGAATTACATTTCGGATATTTCTGCAGTGATCTTTCTCGTCCGGTGTATTACTCTGCTCGCGCTTGCGTGCCGCCGCCATTGTCGCGCCCGCTGTGTCTCAGTCTCATTTGCGCGCCTTTCGAACGAACCAATCTGTCGCCTGGATGCAATATCTCTACGATGCGGACGTCGCGCTGCTCCTGGGTGGCGACGGCACGGTTCACCGCCACCTTCCAGAAATCATCCAACGCAAGCTGCCGTTCCTCGTCGTTCCTGGTGGAAGCGGCAACGACTTCGCCTCATCGATCGGTATCCACTCGCGAAGGCATGCTTTGAAAGCGTGGGAAGCTTTTTGCACAAGCCAGCAAAACGTCGCTCTTATTGATGTTGGGATGCTTCAACAGGCATCTTATAACAACCCGCAACAGACAACCGACACCTACTTCTGCTGTAGCGCATATCTCGGGCTCGATGCCGCAACTAACGCACTTGCGAACCGGTTGCCGCGATTCGTTCGCGCCCACGGCGGCTACATCCTCTCGCTGTTTCCTACGCTGCTGCGCTTTGGCACCCAACGCGTTCTAATTCGCGACCGCGATGGAAACGTCCTGCTCTCAGAAGATTCCATGCTCACCTGTTTCGCTAACACGCCGCGTTACGGTCACGGATTGCGCATTGCGCCACGTGCGTTGCTGAATGACGGCCAGCTCGATCTCTGTTTCGTACGCCGCATCAGCAAACCGACTCTGCTTGCACTTTTTTCGCTTGTTTACTGGGGAAAACACCAGCGTCTGCCGTTTGTGGCAATGGAGCGCGGCCGGTATTTCCAAGTTCAGACGAAAACCTCGGTCGACGTATTCGCTGACGGCGAATATGTTGCGCAGACACCGGTCGATATCTCAATCCTGCCGAGCGCGCTATCCGTGATTGTGCCGCCGGGCAGTCCTCTTCTCACCCGAAAAAGCGAAGCAAATTCGCTCCTCTAACACAAAAAGAGAGAGCCCGTTAAACTCTCTCTTCACTTTACGCAATTGCTTCGCTCTCTACGGCGGAGTTGGCAGCCGCTGCCGGTTGGACTTCGTGCCCGACTCGGATGTCGACGAATGATATCCGCTGGCCGAAAGACGAAGCGTAAGGTTCTGGTTGAGACGGAAATTCAGTTCCGTTTCCGCCGGAACGTTCAATTCATGCCCGCGCGTCAACACCTGTGTACCAGCGCCGGCTGCGCCACCTGCAAGGGCACCGATAGCAGCTCCCTTGCCACCGCCGGCGATGGCGCCAATCAAGGTTCCGGCTAGCGCACCCCCGCCAACGTACTCGCCGGTCCGTTTGTTGGCTCCCAGTCCGCCGGTACGGCTGCTGCCGATGGCAGATGTGCCTTCTGCGGCAATGTTGTAGCGGTGGCCGTTCACCGTGACCGAGCGCAGATCCAGTGTCATATCTTTATTTCCGGTTGATACCACAGCGAGTTCTGCGCGCGATCCACGCGGAATCGCCACCTTGCCGTTCCGGTCGAGAACATCGGTAGTCACGGCACCCGGATAGATGTGTCCGATTTCGCTTTGACCGGCTTTGACGTTGATAGCCTGGTCGGTACGGACACGAATTTCCGTGCCGCTGGAGATCGTACGAGAAGTTTGCGCCTGCATCGCGAGCGCCGCGAACAGTGCAACACAGATAGAAAGAAACGGTGTCGCCCTTCTGATCATGAAACCACCCCCGCCTTTTGCTGAGCTCTTGAATCCGCACTCCTGCTTAGCTAAAAGACTCCTTTCAGAACTTGATGACACGGAGCTCTGAAGGTTTGCCCAGGCTTCCCGCAGAGCAGCACAGCTATAATCGTGCTCGTCAGAAGAGGAGGTTAGGTGGCTCGATTCGCGACGCGAGTGGTGCTGGTCGGAGTACTTTTTCTCATTTTTTGCACTGTGGCTGAGGCGCAGCGCGCGGAAGCAGGTTTCTACGGCGAATATCTCGGATTTTCGCCTGCTGCTCTCGGCGGCCCCGGCATCAAGGGCCTGCTCGCGATCAACCTTCACATCGCGCTTGAAGGAGAATTCGCTTATGAGTTCAATCGAACGTTCAACGAAACCACGCTAGATCCCAGCGGCGCGACCAGCGTTATCAAGTCCCGCATGCACGCAACCAACCTGCTGGCCGGGGTTGCTTTCAGTAAACCATCTCCGAAAATTCGCCCATTTGTCACGATGAAGATGGGCCTATTGACAATCAATCCCAGTTCACTTCCGGCGCCTCTGGTGAGTACGAACACCATTCTGAATGACATTCGCGCCAGTCACCGTAACTTCGCTATTTTCCCTGCTGCGGGCGTGGAAGCCTATTCCGGGCGCTGGGGATTCCGTCTCGATATCGGAGACGAGCTCTACTTCCTGCATGGGGCGAAAAGCAACGTCCGCATCACATTCGGACCAAATTACATCTTCTGATTATGGAGTTGCTATCGCACACCATCGCCTTCAGTCCGACCAGCTCGCGGGCTTGCGCTCCCATCGATGTGCTCGCAGCTTTTCCAGCATCGCCGGCGACAAGACGCCCTTATCGCTCGCGCTGAGATTCTCGGCAACATGGTTCGGCTTGCGCATACCGGGAATGGTCGTGCCCACTCGGCGATCGGAAAGAATGAATCGCAACGCCAGCTCCGGCAGCGAAATTCCTGGCCCCACATCCTTTTTCAGTTTCTCCACGCGATCAATGGTCGGGCCCAGATTTGCCGGACCAAAATAGTGGGCTCGCCAGTCCTCTTTCGGAAACTTCGTGTCCTTGGTCATGTTGCCGATCAAGCTGCCTTCATCAAATGGCACACGTGCAATCACGCCCACATTTAACTCATCGCAGACCGGAAACAGCTTGTCCTCCGGATTCTGATCGAAGATGTTGTAGATCACCTGTATCGCATCGACCCTGCCAGTGCGAAGGGCCTGGATACCATTCTCCGGCTCCCACCGGTTGATGCTCAGGCCAAAAGCATGGATCAGCTTCTTGCTCTTCAGTTCATCCACCGTGTCCAGGAATTCCTGCTCCTTCGTCCAGTCATCCTGCCAGACATGAAACTGCAGCACGTCAATGGTGTCTACCTGAAGCGCATTCCGGATCTTCTGTGCATAGTTGATTACGTGTTCTCGGGGAAAGACCTCGTCGTATTTGTACTCCGGCCGGGCGGGCCATTGCCGGTTCATTGGCGGAATCTTCGAAGCCGCGTACAGCCGCTTTCCGGGATTCTGCTTCATCAACTTACCTAAAAAGGTATCGCTCTTGCCTTCCCCGTAGGCCCAGGCTGTATCGAAGAAGTTGCAGCCCAGATCCACCGACTTCTGCAGCGCTTCCATCGATTGACGGTCTTCGGAACCGCTCCAGCCGCTTATGCCCCACAAACCATGACCTACTTCGCTGACGTCAAATCCAGTTCTTCCTAGCTTTCGATAGCGCATGAATTCTTTCCTTTTCCGAGATTAATTCGTCTCTCAGGCCGGCTTCGGGAACCAACTGCAGCGTAAAATTAACAAACTGTTAACAAAACAAGGGACTTAGCCGGTCAGGTACAAACTGTACAACGGCTCACACCCTATCCTAGTTTGCCGCTCTCCTTTATCATCAAAGCACACCCCGACCGGCCCCAGCTGATAAGCAAGTTCCGCACGGGTAGGAGTACTCTCCAGTTATATGGCATCCAAGGCAGGGACGTCACCGTCGAGAAAGCGCGACGAGTCTATAGAGCTTGATCTCGTCCCGCGCCTTGCGTCCAGCTCCGGCGCATCTCTCGGCGACCCTGACCTCTTCATCAATCGGGAACTCAGCCTGCTCGCTTTTCAGCGACGGGTCTTGGAAGAAGCGCAGGATCCGACGAATCCTCTGCTAGAGCGAGTGAAGTTTCTTTCGATTCTGGGTTCGAATCTTGACGAGTTCTTCATGGTGCGAGTTGCCGGACTGATGCGCCAGGTGGAATCCGGCAGCGCTGACACAGGACCCGACGGCATGGATGCCGCCAGCCAGCTTGATGCTATCCGGACAGAAGTAGCTTCCATCATGGCGACGGCCAGCAAGTGCTTTCAGCGGCAACTCACCCCGGCTCTGGAAAAAGCTGGTATTCACATCCTCCAGTATTCGCATCTCGGCAGGCAGCAACAGGCACGCGCCGACAGGTATTTCCTGGAAACCGTGTTCCCGGTGCTCACGCCCCTGGCGCTCGATCCCGCGCGTCCCTTTCCTCATATTTCGAACCTAAGCCTGAACCTTGCAGTACTGATTCGCGACAAGAAGGGCGAAGAACGATTTGCGCGCGTAAAAGTGCCCGACACGTTACCGCAACTGATTGCTGTTGATCGCAAGACAAAGAAATCGGCGTCCGCCAAAGAACAATCATTCATTTGGTTGGAAGATCTGATTGCCGCAAACCTGAGTGCGTTGTTCCCCGGAATGGATATTCTCGATTCGCATCCGTTCCACGTCACGCGTGACGCCGACATTGAAATCCAGGAACTGGAGGCCGGCGATCTGCTGGAAACTACAGAAGAAGGTCTGCGGCAAAGAAAATTTGGCGATGTTGTCCGCCTGCGCGTTGGTGTCGGAATGCCTTCGCTGCTGCTGAAGATTCTGCTGAACAACCTGGAAGTCGATCGCAAGAATGTGTTGCGCCTGAAAGGGCATCTGGCGTTGAGTCGCTTAAAACACATTGCGGCAATTGATCGGCCCGAACTGAAAGATCCGCCTTTTGTTCCGGCCATACCACACGCACTCGATCCAGAAGGCGAAGAAGAGGACATCTACTCTGTACTGCGGCGCCGCGATGTTCTGCTGCACCATCCATTTGACTCGTTTCAGCCGGTCATCGATCTGCTCGAGAAGTCCGCTACTGATCCCGCCGTTCTCGCCATCAAGATGACGCTCTACCGCGTCGGTCGAAACTCGCCCGTGGTCAATGCACTTCTCGAGGCCATGGAGTGGGACAAGCAGGTCGCGAGCGTGGTCGAATTGAAAGCGCGCTTTGACGAAGAGAGCAACATTGAGTGGGCGAGAGCGCTGGAACGCCAGGGCGTTCATGTAGTCTACGGACTCCTCGGTCTGAAGGTCCACTCCAAGGTCGCCCTGGTCGTCCGCAAGGAAGGGGACAGCATTCAGCGTTACGTCCACTTGGGGACCGGCAACTACAACGCCGTAACTGCGCACCTATATACCGACATCGGTCTGTTTACGAGTGATGAAGAGATCGGGGCCGATGTCACCGATCTCTTCAACTACCTGACAGGCTATTCCGCGAAGCAGGATTACCGGAAGCTCCTCGTGGCTCCCATCAATCTGCGGCAACGAATCGCCGAGATGATCCGCCGCGAAATTGCGCATCACCGCCAGCACGGGAATGGGCACATCATCCTCAAGATGAATGCCCTCGTCGACAGCGACATGATCCGCTTGTTGTACGAGGCATCGCGGGCCGGTGTGAAGATCGATCTGCTCGTCCGGGGTATCTGCTGCCTCCGACCGGGAGTACCTGGGATCAGCGATAACATTCAGGTTATCAGCATTGTAGGGCGCTTCCTCGAGCACAGCCGTATCTACTACTTCCACAATGATGGGGAAGAAGAGATTTTTGTGGGTAGCGCCGACCTGATGCCACGCAACTTGAATCGCCGTGTCGAAGTTCTGTTTCCCATAGAAGACCGCAGGCTGGTAAGACACCTGCGCGATCGCGTGCTGGAAATCTATCTCGCGGACAATGTGAAAGCCCGCCTCATGGAACCCGACGGTACCTACATCCGCAAAACACGCCAATCCGGGGAGGAAGCTATTAATGCCCAGGAAGTGTTGCTGCGCCGTCGCAGCACAAATGGGCGAGGATAGCTGAATCTCATACTACGAGGAATTAATTAGCGCTTTTCTGCAGAAGTCCGCGGGGCGCTCGCTAGATTCCTGACTAGAACGGGCATCCCACATGTCTCTTCCAGCAGATATCGTGCTGCCGCCATTCGTTCGGCATTCTTCGTGTGCGGCTGAAACCCTTCTGCGTAAACAATGACATACTCGCCGTAGCGCCTGACCTGCAGCCGACGCACCTGACCGTCATGCTGCGGGTCCAATGCATCAGCGAGCCGCAGAATGCCCGCTAGTCTGCGAACGGTTGCCCGAACTTCGTCCGAAAGAGCCTGGAAGCGCTTTTGGCTTCCCGGAAGCGAGCCACGGTGAAAGCGAGCAGTTGCGCTGACGACGCTTAGGTCGTCTGCCGTCCAGCCAAAAGGAGGTTTCAGGCGCTGAATCATGCGCCCGGAACTTTTGTGATGTGATTGCTCGCCCTTAAAGCGCCCCACGTCATGCATCAGGGCGGCCGCTTTCAGCAACGTGCGCGAGCGGTCACCGTTCGCATCGAGCGCTCCCGCCTGCGCCAGTCCGTCGTATAGCTGCGTCGCCAGAGTCGTCACTCGCTTACTATGCTGAAAATCGGGATCGCGGAACGAAGACCACAATCTTAGCCGCGTCAGAATCGCATGGTCCAACTGCGCACCCTGGGGCAGTTGCGCACGCCAGACTTCCCACAATGATCCAGGTCCCACCATCTTCGCTCGATACCGCTGCACAAGAATGTCGCGTGTTTCGCTGATCTTCTTCTGCCAATGCACGCGCTCGTCGGACGTCGCGAACGCCCGTATGCGAATCGCTGTCTCCCAGAGCACATCCAGGTCGTGCACTTCGCCCAGCAAGTCCTGCAGCTCTTTCAGATCCGTCCCCCATCTGTCATGGAAGGAAGGAAGAAAATTTTCAACCAGGTAGCGTAGTTTCTTGAAGCCGATTCGCAGCCGATGCAAAGCCACCTTGCTACGGCTGCGCAGTGCAGTGCGATGCAGCTCTCGCGCTGCTGCCCATCGCTCCAACGCCATCTCCTGGAACACTTCGCTTCCGGGCTTCAGACGAGCCGTGCGCTTTGGAAGAGAAATTGCCCATGCCTGCCACTGCTTCGCATCGAATCCTGCGAGCACTTCGGCGGCATGTGTTTTATTGATCTGCTCTTGCTGACGGCAGTGTGCCAGCAGGCGCTGAGTGGCTGGATCGCCCGCCGATCCCAATTTTTCCACCCATTCGATCAGAACCTGCACGTCACGAAGCGTACCCAGCGCCGCAAAGACTTCCTTGCCGACCCTTCGCATCTTCTTCCAATCGGGATTGGGGTCCACGGATTGGAAACCTTCAGCCAGGGATCGGCAGCGGCGGATGGCTACACGAAGGTCGTGCACTGGATCCGCGGCAAACTCGGCGCGTGCCTTCTTGGACTCCTTCAGTACCTCGTGCATCCAGTAGGAAAGCCCCGACTTGCGGTCTTTTTTTTCAGGCGCAGCGGCTGGCACTGCCTCGGCTGGCATTCGTGAAGGGCCTCTTGCCAGATATTAGTGGGCGGGGAGGTTCGCCGCAATCGGCGGATACATCTCACCTACGACAGTGAAGACAGGGGCAGGCGTGCCCAACCTGTCCTGCGAGCGGGCGCCACGAGCATCTCCACCGCGCGATCGATGACTCGTTGCAGTTCCTGCGCATATTTGCCGGAACGACGCTTTGCCAGTTTTCGCTTGGCTTCATCGGCTGAAAACCAGGTCGGATTCCGGTGCGGTTCCTGTGGCTGGAAAATCTGACGCACTTGCATGAGGTAAGCGGCAACCAGGTGCTCGGCGTTTCCTTTGTCGTGCAGATAACAGTCAAAGTGCTGATCGGAAATCCGCCCCCTCACACCCGCCTCTTCAAAGGCTTCCATGGCCGCGGACTCTGCGGCAGTGAGATGAGGCTCGATGCTGCCCTTGGGGAATGTCCATTTACCAGAACCTGTGTTGACCAGCAGAAACTCCAGTTCCAATCCCGTCCAGCGATAACAAACTGCCGCCACTTTCAATGGCGTGACCGATGGGGCACTTCTACGAAACAGGGCCGTTGCCAGGTTCATTTCCTATCGCTCCGGAATCCAGAGTTCGTATGCCTCGCACTACGAGATGCACCATTTCTGCTGCACTCTCACCTTACCCTCATTTGGAAGCAAACTGCAACCTCTCAAGTCACCCGGTAACTGTCTTTTAAACAGATTTTCACAGACCACTAACGTTACTCGAGAATAGCCGAAGGGCCGAGATTACTTTGGTCTGCGCCTCGGCAGACATTTCGGAAAAAAGCCGACCCGCAAGGAGGGGAACATTGGCTCACTTGGGTTCGTATATCTCGACAGTCGCGGTGTGGGGCCGCAAACGAATCCTACGCACTTCAACGGGGGATCATGACAAATCGAACTATATCTGACGAGACGCCCAGTCTTGGCCGTGCGCGGCCGTTGGGTAGTTTCGCCGTGACGTTACTTGCCAGCTTGCTGATGGTGGCCGTGTCGGCCGCCCAGAGTGCACCGGTGGCTTCCGATTCGCTCTCGAAGACAATACAAGACGGCGAGCACCAGCTCGAAGATGGACGAACCACCCTCAACGAGCAAACGTTGCTGGCCGCCAGGAACGCATTCGCAGACTGCGTTCATGAAGATAGCAAGAACGCGCGTTGCTACTACGATCTGGCCCGTGCCGACTATTACCTGAAAAGCTCCCGCGAGTTGCAGAAAGATAAGAAGGGTGCTGAACACTGGCTCGATCAAGGCATCACCGATGTGCAGCAGTCAATCGCGCTCAACGATCGTTCCGCCGATGCCCACGCTCTGCTTGGCGATTTTTACGGCCAGAAGATCAGCGGAATGATGTCGGGCATGAAATATGGACCGAAAGCCAATGCTGAGACCGAGCACGCTTTCCAACTGGACCCGAGCAATCCGCAGGCATTCGCGGTGATTGGCAGGAAGTACCTCTTCGCGCCCAGTATGTTTGGCGGAAATATCGACAAAGCCATTGACTCGTTCAGGAAGGCCACTACCCTCGACCCGCATTATGACGAGGCCTTCGCATGGCTGTCGATCGCGTATCGCAAAAAGGGCAACGCGCAGGAGGCGCAGAAGGCGATCGATGATGCACTCCGCTTGAACCCACGCAGCGTCTTCGCAAAGCGCATCCAGGCAGGGGAGGCTCCGTGATTACCCCAGCAATGGAACACAGAACCGGACACGCCGGACCGCTTGTTCGCTATCCTGTGGCCAGCTACTTCGTATTGGCATTTGGCATCTCGTGGCTTGGTGCCCTGGCCGTCGTAAGCCCACACCTTCTTCGACACGAACCGGTGCCGAAGTTTACCGGACTGATGATGTTCCCAGTCATGCTGCTGGGACCCAGCTTCGGCGGCATTCTAATGACATGGCTCAGTAATGGCCGCGAGGGCGTTCGAGATCTTGCCGGGAGTATGCGGTGTGTAAATTTTCCAGCGAGGTGGTATGCCATCCTGCTCCTGCCCGCGACGCTGATCTTGATTGTGCTTACCGTTCTGCGGGCGGAAGTGCTGCCGGTCTTCACCCCGAATCACTTCTACGCCGGTGCTTCGTTTGGAATCATTGCAGGCTTCCTGGAAGAAATCGGGTGGATGGGTTATGCGTTCTCGATGATGGCTCGCCGGCACAATGCACTGTTTTCAGCCATGGTGCTCGGTGTGCTCTGGAGCATCTGGCATTTGCCGGTTGTCGACTATCTCGGGACAGCTACCCCACACGGCGAATTCTGGTTGCGCTATTTCCTTGCGTTCATGGCCGCAATGATTGCCATGCGAATCGTGATCGCGTGGGTGTACACCAATACGAAGAGCGTCCTGTTGTGCCAACTGCTGCACGCCGCTTCGACCGGAGCACTCGTCGTGCTTAGCCCGGCGCGGGTCAACGCCGCCCAGGAGGCAGGCTGGTACTTCGCATATGCAACTCTGCTGTGGATCGTCGTGGCAGTGATTGTTCTAGCCTGCGGATCGGAGCTTCGACTTCATCGGTCCGCTGCACTCGCCGCGCAGCGCGTAAGCTGACGCGCTGCGGACAGGCAGTATGTCCTCAGGCTGCCAGTAGGGCTGGATTCTCCTTCCCGCAATCTGCGCTGTGATCGTTTATGCTTGTGGGCTGCAAAGGTGGGGAAACGTGCGACGGCAACTGCTTCGCTTCAATCTTTTTGCCTTACTGCTTCTCTCGACTGCACCACTATTGAATGCCCAAAATGTTACGGAGAGCTCATACCAGCAATTGCGCTGGCGCTTGATCGGACCTTTCCGCGGCGGGCGGACGCGTGCAGTCTCAGGTGTCCCTTCGCAGCCGAACGTCTTCTATGTCGGCGCGGTTGATGGCGGGGTCTGGAAGAGCGATGACTACGGCCGCACCTGGTCTCCGATTTTTGACGACCAGCCAACGCAATCGATCGGTGCCATTGCCGTAGCACCTTCCGATCCAAACATTGTTTATGTTGCCAGCGGGGAAGGCCTGCACCGTCCGGACCTCTCCGTAGGTGATGGGATCTACAAGTCCACCGATGCCGGGAAGACTTGGACCCACTTGGGCCTGCGTGATTCGCAGCAAATCCCGGCGCTAGTGATCGATCCGAACGATCCCAACCGGCTGTTTGCCGCTGTGCTCGGGCATCCCTATGGACCCAATGAAGAACGTGGGATCTTTCGATCCACCGATGGCGGCCAGAGCTGGGAGAAGGTGCTCTACAAGGACCCGAATACCGGCGGAGCTGATGTCAAGATGGACCCCTCGAATCCCCAGATCGTGTACGCCACATTGTGGGAGGGCCGGCAGGGTCCGTGGGAGGACAACAACGAATTCGCCGGTACCGGTGGAGGACTTTTCAAGTCTACGGATGGCGGCAACACCTGGCATCAGCTAACCAGAGGCCTGCCCAATAACCTCGTGCACATATATGTAGCGATCGCGGCCAGCCAGCCAAACCGGCTGTATGCCACATTTTCAACGACAGAGAAGGCGGAATACGCATCCGGCAAAGGGCTGGGCTTCTATCGCTCCGACGACGCTGGCGAGAGCTGGTACAAAGCCACTGACGACCCGCGTCCTGCGATGCTGATCGGCGGCGGCGATCTGCCGGTGCCCGCGGTCGATCCCACAAATCCGGATGTGGTCTACAGCACCAGCATCGTAACCGTGAAATCCACCGACGGAGGCAAAACCTGGATGAGCTGGCGCGGCGCGCCAGGCGGCGACGACTACCAGAACATCTGGATTAATCCAAACAACTCGAAAGTCATTTTGCTGGTAAGCGATCAGGGTGCTCTGGTCACTGTGAATGGCGGCGACAGCTGGAGCTCCTGGTACAACCAGCCCACCGCTCAGCTTTATCACGTTGCCACGACGAACACCTTCCCTTATCGCGTTTGCGGCGGTCAGCAGGAAAGCGGCTCCGTGTGCACGCTCAGCCGTGGCAATGATGGCGAGATCACCTTCCGCGACTGGCATCCTGTCGGAGTCATCGAGTACGGCTATGTCGCGCCTGATCCGCTCGATGCCGACATTGTTTACGGAGCGGGCCGAACGGAGGTCTCGAAGTTTCACTGGAGCACCGGGCAGGTCCAGAATATTTCACCGATTCCCGTGCGCGATGGTTATCGTGTTGATCGCACCGAACCCATCGTCTTCTCGCCCGTCGATCCACATCAGCTCTTCTACGCTAGCAATGTGCTTTTCAAGACTACGGATGGCGGCCAGGCTTGGAAGGCCATCAGCCCCGACCTCACGCGCCCTGATCCCGGTGTTCCAGCCAGCGTCGACGACGTGATCAAGCTCAACCCGAAGTCCGGCAAGCAGCGCGGCGCAATCTACGCTGTGGCACCATCGTTTAAGGACGTGAACACAATCTGGGCGGGTACCGACGACGGCTTAGTTTGGATAACGCGCGATGGCGGCAGCAACTGGAACAATATAACGCCTCCGGGATTGATTCCCTGGAGCAAAGTGACGCAGATCGACGCCTCTCATTTCGACGACAACACTGCTTACGTTTCCGTCAGCAGATTTCGCATCAACGACCTGAAGCCATACATCTATCGCACGCATGATGGGGGCAAAACCTGGCAATCGATCGTCAGTGGCCTGCCCGATCAGCCTGTCGACACGGTGCGGGCTGACCCCGTTCGCAAGGGGCTTCTCTTCGCGGGAACGGAAACTGGGGTCTACGTCTCCTTCGACGATGGCGATCACTGGCAGTCGCTGCAACTGAACCTGCCACACTCGTCAATGCGTGACTTGGCCATCCACGACGACGATCTGGTTGTCGCCACACATGGGCGCTCATTCTGGATACTCGACGACATCACTCCACTCCGGCAACTGACGGGGGAAATCGAGAACGAATCTGGCCATCTTTTTCAGCCAGCACCTGCCATTCGCGTCCGGCGCGACACGAATACCGACACCCCGTTGCCGCCTGACGAGCCTGCGGGACAGAACCCCCCCGACGGCGCGATCCTCGACTACTACATTGGGCAACAGACGAGCGGCCCGGTGACGCTGGAAATCTTCGATCAGCAGAACAAGCTCGTTCGCCGCTATGCGAGCACCGATAAGCCGTACGCGACCGAGGATGAACTTGCCAAGCAGTTGATTCCGCTCTACTGGATTCGTATGCCTCAGGTGCTCCCAGCCGATCCCGGCATGCATCGCTGGGTTTGGGATCTGCGCTACGCGCCGCCGACTGCGACGCGCCACGGTTTTCCGATCTCCGCGGTTCCGCATGACACGCCGCGCGAGCCCCAGGGACCATTGGTTCTGCCCGGGCAATACACCGTCAAGCTGACCGCCGGGGGAAAGACTTTCAGCGCTCCCTTGGTTGTGAAAATGGACCCGCGCGTGAAGGCCACGCCAGCCGATTTGCAACGCCAATCCACATTGGGGACTCAACTCGCAACTATGTTGAGCGACAGCTCCGAGGCGGTGCTGGAGGCGCATTCGGTGCGGGAACAAATGGAGAAATTGACTGCGCGCGCCAGCGAAGCACCGAACTCCTCGCTGAAGACTACCGACGAAAAGCTGAAGGATCTGCTTGAGGGCAACGAAGCAACGTCAGCGCGTTCGGAGAAGCAAGCCGGTCTCGAGGATCTGAACGAAACCATTTCATCTCTTTACAGCGCGGTGTGGCAGGCCGATCAGGCGCCGACGAAAGCGCAGTCCGATGCCGCCGCCAAAGCCGAATCGCAGCTTCGTCCCCTGATGCAAAAATGGAGCGAACTGAAAGCAGGATTGTCGGCCCTCAACACTCAGTTGCGCGGCGCAAATCTGCCGGAGATTCGCCCCGAGTGGAACCTACAACCGGACAACATGGGCGTGGACGAAGAATGACAGTGTTACTTGCGGCCCAGATGCCTGTATCCGGGATGCACCCCAGAGGTGAGCCCCTGCTGTTCGGCTATCCGGCTGCACAGGTCGCGCAAACGCGCACGCTCTTCGTGGCTCAGGGAAGAGCACAGGTCCTCTTCGTGCTCGGCGGCAATACGCGATAGATTCTGCAAGACCTGTTGTCCTCGCTCGGTGAGCTGCAGTTGATAGTTGCGGCGATCTTCCGTGCTGCGCCTGCGCTCGACAATTCCTTTGCTTTCAAGCGCATCAACTAACGCAACCATTCGACTCGGCAGTAAACCCAGGTGCTCTGCCAAGGCTTGCTGGCTGACGCCAGGGTCCATCGCGATTTTGCGGATTACACCCGCATCTGCAGGTGTTAAGCCAATTTGAGCTACACGCTCTCCGAAGCGGCGCTCCGCATGCGCACCAAGTTGCGCCAGGAGGAAAGCCGCTCCCGTAGGACGCCGTTCCAAGTCTCTATCCTTCGTTAAATTCAGCGAAACAATTATAGCAATTATAAATGATTCGTTATATAAATGATTTAACTTTTGAACCAATGGACAGGAGGTCTCAATGTCCAGCCAAGCTTTTGCTCAACCAGTCATTTATCATCGTGGTCCGCATTTGGGAGCGCTCGCAATCGCCTACACCGTTCTCTTCAATGCCGGACTGAGCGCGATCAGCGCATTCGGTCTTCCGTTCGGCGTTAAACCGCCGTTTTGGCCTGGCCCCTGGGAATCCTCAGATGTGATTGTTTCTTTCTTCCACACACATCATGCCGCAGTCCTGATCTGCGTGGCTTTGCAGATTGGCGCGCTCATTCCGCTAGGCATTTTCGCGGCGGCAGTTGTAAGCCGACTGCGCTTTCTCGGAATTAACGCCGCAGGTCCAAACATAGCGCTCTTCGGCGGATTTCTAACTGTATTCAATGGGATGGCCGCCGGTTTTACCGTGTGGACGATGATTCACCCGGGCATAACCCTGGATGTGACGCTGACTACGGCCCTTTACTATCTTTCGTATGCCTTTGGCGGCCCGGGTTTTTCCATTCCAATGGGACTCATGATAGCGGGAATTTGCGTTCCGGCGGGCTTTCGGAAACTTCTGCCAAAATGGCTGGTTGCATTCGGTCTGCTGCTCGCAGTCGCCGGCGAATTGAGTTGGTTGAACCTGATTTTCCCTGGAGCCATCTTTCTCATCCCGCTGGTCAGATTCGCAGGTTTCGTTTGGCTGATTCTTGCGGGCTTCATGCTACCCGGGTCCATACACCGCGGTAGCACGCAATCGCAGGTGGCGGCATGAAAGGCGTTGTTGAATTCTTGATGACAGCGAATGCTGCCCTGTTCTTATGGGGTGCCATGCAGCACGTGGGCCTTGTGCTTGGCCCGTTTTGGGAGCCCACGATTTTTTCTGCTGCCGCCGTGGAGACACTCTGTGCCGTGTCGTTGCTGATTGGAGTGGCGGTGCTCTTCAAGAAATCCAACAGCAGTTGGCTGAAGGCAATCGTTGCAAATGTAGTCGCCATAGCCGGAGTGATTCTCGGAATGATTGCCCTGGCTTTAGGACGTGGCCCGCGTACCGCCAGCAACGATCTGTACCACCGAATCATGCTCACCCTGGCTGTGGTGAGTATTCTCGTTCTGCTGGTTTGGCGCTCGCGTGACAAGAAGACGGGCACCACGGAAACGTCCTGATCACGATCGGTGTTACACTCCGCCTCGATGCTGTCAGCCTCAAACTCGCCTTCCCTCTACGTGGTGGGCACGCCGATAGGGAATCTCGAGGACATCACCCTGCGCGCGCTTCGCCTCCTGCGTGAAGTAAACCTGATCGCCTGCGAGGACACACGGCAGACGCAGAAGCTGTTGAATCACTACGAGATCACAACTCCGACGATCAGCTATCACGAGCACAATGAAATGATGCGAGCGCCCGAGTTGATCGTCCGACTGGAAGATGGGGAAAGCATCGCGCTGGTTACGGATGCCGGCACGCCGGGCATCTCCGATCCGGGATACCGGCTGATTGCGCTGGCAATTCGACACCATATTCCTGTTGTGCCGATCCCGGGGGCCTCTGCGTTCTTATCGGCACTGGTGGCAAGTGGTCTGCCCGGCGAAACGTTCCGCTTCGGTGGATTTTTGCCCGCGAAGGCAGGGCAGCGTCGAAAAGCTCTCGACGCAATACGAGAGTCCCCGCGCACGCAGATCTTCTACGAAGCTCCGCACCGGATTCTTGAGACATTGAAAGACATCGTGGATGTGCTTGGTGCCTCGCGGCACATCGTCATTGCGCGCGAAGTAACCAAGCTGCATGAGGAATTCATGCGCGGGACGGCGGCTGCGGTTCTTGCCGAAGCAGAATCGCGCGGGGAGTTGAAAGGCGAGATCACTTTGCTGATTGCGCACGCGGAACCGGGCGAGACCGGAGCCGCGGCCTCAAGAAACGGTGTTCGCGAACGTATGCAGGCTATCATGCAAACAGAGTCGCTGGATGAAAAAGCCGCGTTGAAGCGCGTCGCGAAAGAAATGGGTATCTCCAAGAGCGAAGCCTATCGTGAGCTGCAGCGCAGCCGCAACTGATCTCTGGGCACTAGTGCGCTTTTAGCCGCCAGCGATCCACCAATTCCCAGAAGATCAGTTTTTGCCACTCCTGAAGCGTCGTTTTAGCCCACTCGCGATGCCGCCACCAATTGACGCCGAACTGATCATCGGGAGCTGACGCGACAAAGACCCGGTATTCAGGCAGCATCTTCCTGAAGATCGCGCGTGCTCTCCGTGTATGGAAGTTCGATGTGACCACGAGGACGCTGCGAGCGCCGCTGGATTGCAGGCACTTCGCAACATATGCGGTTTCCGCTACCGTTGAGTCGCCTTGTATCGGACACACATTCACCCGATTTGCCTCTGGTCCCGCTGATTCTTGAATGAATTTTTGCGCGTAATCCGCATCCGGATGTCCGTATCGCCGGTTATCCGAGAGCGCGTCCAGGTACATACGAGGGGCGAATCCGGCTCGCAGCATCTCAAGGCCCTGGTAGTATCGATTATCATTGCGGCCTCCATCGAGCACCACGATCGCATCTGCCTTGCTGGGGGAATCAACCACCAGGATTCGACCCGCAAATGCGGCGAACACTATGACCACCAATCCCAAGGCAAGCCAAAGCTTTTTCATAGAGAGCTGCCCGAACTATAGCTGAAGTGTTTGCGCCGCACATAACCCAAGGCTCGACTTCTGGTACCATTGCGGACTTCTTTCAACCCGAAGCAGGTTCGAATGTCATTCCAGCGCGCAGGACTCGCCGCCTTTGCTTTTCTTATCGTTGGCGCCGCTTTCGCGCGTAATCCCCGCCATGCTTTCCCGCTGCTTGGTTTTCAGGATGCCGCTGCCGAACTGCACTGGGAACACATTTTCCTGGAAGCTCCCAACCGCCAGCGCGCCGAAGAGCACATGAAGGTACTCGCCGCCGAGCCGCATCCCGCCGGTTCACCGGAAGATCGCAAGACCGCCGACTACGTGGCCCACAAGTTTCGCGAAGCAGGCCTCGAGACTTCCATTGTCGAATATCGCGTATGGATGAATTACCCGGCGGAAGTCAGTGTCGATGTGACCGCCCCCGCCGCTGTTCACATGCACGGCCCGACCCCAGAAGAGGTCGACGGAAACTACGTTCGCGACCGTACCCGAATATTGCCGGCATTCAACGCCTATTCCGCTTCCGGCGACGTCGATGCCGACGTAGTCTACGCCAACTATGGCCGTCCCGAAGACATCGACAAGTTACGTGAGATGGGCATTGATTGTCGCGGCAAGATTGTCGTTATGCGTTACGGAGAAATCTTCCGAGGAGCAAAAGTCTGGTTGGCACAGGAGAACGGCGCGGCCGGGGTGATTCTTTATTCCGACCCCATTGACGACGGCTATTTCAAAGGAGACGTTTATCCGAACGGACCATGGCGTCCTTCTCAAGGTGTTCAGCGCGGTACGGTCGAGTTTGGATTCGAGTATCCCGGTGATCCCACAACTCCGGGTTTTGCATCGTTGCCTTCCTTGCCGGATTCGAAACGCGTGCCACCCGCTTCCAATCCTGATGTCCCGCACATTCCTGTAACTCCGCTATCGGCGCACGACATTCAGCCAATCCTTGCAAACCTCGACGGTCAGGCGTCTCCACGAGGCTGGCAGGGCGCCCTGCCCTTCACCTATCACATCGGACCGGGCCCCGTCCGAGTAAAGCTGCACGTGAAGGAGAATTCCGGATACCACACCATCTGGAATGTAATCGGCACCATTCGAGGCACTCAGTATCCCGGCGAAACCGTGATTGCCGGCAACCATCGCGATGCGTGGGTGTACGGCGCGGTTGATCCCGTGAGCGGAACCGTGGCTATGCTGGAAGCTGTGCACGGCTTCGGTGACTTGTTGAAAGCCGGCTGGCATCCCAGGCGAACCATTATTTTTGCCAGTTGGGATGCCGAAGAACAGGGTCTGATCGGCTCAACCGAGTGGGCAGAAGAACACGCCACAGATCTGCAGAATGCCGTAGCTTACTTCAACACCGACGTAGGTGCCTTCGGACCAAACTTCCGCGCTTCCGCTACTCCGAGTCTCAAGCGCTTTTTATGCGATATCACCCGCGCCGTTCCGAGTCCCAAGGGGGGGTCGCTTTATGAGAACTGGAGTGGCTCGAATCATGTGACCTCTCCGGCAAATGGCAGCGGATACGATGTAGCACTCGGCACTGCTGTCCAAATTAGCCGGAATCGAGGCGGCGTGGTAACGAAAAGTGCGGCATTTTCAGACCCCGGGCTGCGGTTCGCGGTTGAGGTTGGCGTTTCTGCTGTCCAAGTTAGTTGACCAAGAAAGCGGAATCTGCTCGGCGACGGCGTCCAGCAGCGGCGGTGGTTGGAAGGGTTGGTCGATCCACTGCCACAAGTCGCGATAGACGAACAGTTGCTGGCGCAACAGGGCGGCGAGATTGGACAGGCTCCAGCCGAAGCGGGCGCGCAGTTGCAGGTACTTGAGCAGCAGTAGGGCGATGAGGGCAGTCCAGACCTGGACTTGCAGGGCGTTGGGGCTGGTGCCGACGAAGGTCTTGATGCGCAGGTTCTGCTTGAGCGCCTTGAAGAACAGCTCGATTTGCCAGCGGCTCTTGTAAATGGCGGCGATGGTGGAGGCGGCGAAGCGGCGATGGTTGGTGAGAAACACCAGGGTGCGCTGCTGCGGCTCATCCCAGACCTCGAGGCGACGCAGGAACAGATCGCGTCCGCCTTCCCGCGCCGCTTTGTAGAGGAAGATGATCTCGTCGCGCTGCACGGAGCCGCGCTCGGGGATGGGACGGCGCTCCACGACGCCGTAATCGGTGTTGTCCTTCATGCGGGTAACGAAGAAGACGCCGGCGGCGTCGAGCGCGGCGAACCAGGCGTAGTCGTTGTAACCACGGTCGAACACCACGATGGTTCCCGGCTCGAACCGCAGGGTGCGGGCGATGCGGCTCTCGTGCACCCGGCCTTCGGTGACGACGGCATAGCTGGGCAGCAGGCCCTGATGATCGAGCAGCAGATGCAGCTTGACGGCGCCTTTGGTGCGCCGGTATTGCGCCCAGTCGAAGACCGTGGCGCAGAGTTCGATCAAGCTGGCATCCAGGCTCAGCAGCGGGTTCTTGAAACGGAAGCCGTGGCTGCCGGCGACCTCGCGACAGCGGCTGAGCAACTGATAAAACACGCTGCGGTACAGTTGCCAGGGTCGATGTTCGTTGGCGTAGGCCAGGGTCGAGCGCTTGGGGGCGTCGGGCAGGCCCAGATGCCGCAACTTGCCCTCGGTGGCCCGCAGCCCGCCGCAAATCTCGCGCAGCGACTGCGCCCGTCCCAGGTGACAGAACAACATGGCCACGAACTGGCCCCAGCAGGTGAAGCCCCGGGCATGGCGCTCCGCCCGATGCTCAATGACGGCGCGCTCGAACTCGGCGCGGGAAAACAACTGCAACATCTGGCTGAAAATGCTGGATACTCGTAGCACGGCGGCGGTGGTCCTCCTCGCTGGGGCTTACGTCTCTTCAACGCAAACCTAGCAGAGTTCTACCGCTGCCGCTCAAACGCTAATTTGGACAAGAGTGAGCACTCGGGAACCTGGGCAGCGGATCCGACTACACCGTTTTTGTCGATCACCTTGGCATTCCTTCTACCGATGTGCGTTCCACGGGTGATTATGGCGTTTACCATTCCGCCTTCGACAATTACGACTGGTTCCGGCGTTTCGGAGACAGCACATTCGAATACAGCCAGGAACTCTCGCGTGTTTTCGGTCTGCAAGTGCTGCGGATGGCCGAAGCCGATGTCTTGCCGTACGACTATGAATCGTACGGAATGGATATTTCTAACTACCTGCGAACTGCGGAGACGAATGCCGCGGACGTCTTTGGCAAGCAAACCCCCAGCTTTACTGAAGTAAATGCCGCCGCCGCCCGCTTTACCCAGGCCGGCCGCCACATAGGGCAGGCAGAAGTAACGGCGCAAGATCCTGCTCAATTGAACCGAATCCTGATTCAGACCGAGCGATCGTTTCTGTTGAGCAAAGGCCTTCCACGCCGTCCTTGGTTTAAACACGCCATTTTCGCGCCTTCGGAATTGAAGGTGTATTCCGCATCAGTGCTGCCAGGGATCAGCGAGGGCATCGACCAACGTGACGTGGAACTCACACGCGTGGAGATTGAGGCACTTACAAAAATCCTTAATCACGCCTCAGCCTTGCTGGAAAGCTATCATCCCAGGTAGCACCACCCGAAATATCCCGCGTTGTCTCTTCTGTAACTTATCTCTCTTCTTAACCATAGTTAACTTCTGGCGTATAATCCTAGTTCCATGATCACCGTGTCCAAAGAGGATTATCTGAAGGCGATTCTCGAAGCCGAAGGCGAGGGCCAGCAGGTGATTTCCGCGACCCTGGCGCACCGGCTCGCAGTTTCGGCTCCGGCGGTTACCATGGCTTTGCGGCGTCTGAAACGCGATGGACTGGTGAGCGTCCGATCTGACGGGCGAGTACAGCTCACCTCCGAAGGACGGCAGATCGCACGCCGGTTGATGCTTCGTCATCACCTGATCGAGCGCATGCTGCATGAGCAATTCGGCATGGAATGGTACAAGACCCACGACGAAGCCGAGCGCCTCGAACATGCGGTTTCCGCGGACTTCGAAGCGAAGCTGGTGGCCAAACTTGGCGCCGGCGGCGTTTGTCCGCACGGCAATCCGGTGATGCCGGAAACCGCCGCTGCCCGCCGACGCCGCGGCATGCAGTTGCTCTCGGCAGTCGATGCTGGCCGAAGCTATCGGGTTCGCAGCACCTCCGAGCACGACCGCAAGCTGCTGGAACTACTCGACAAACGCGGCATTCGCCCCGGCAGCACTGTACGCGTGCTGGACCGAAACTGCGATGAAACGATGGTCCTCGATACCGACGCCGGCAAGGTTCACCTAGGCGAAGTGGCAGCGGAACAGGTTTGGGTTACACCCGATGGCGATGGGAGGCGACAAGGCTGAGAGATGTCGCCTCTTTCCAAGTCGGACGTAAACGGCAAGCCGGTAAGACAGGCTGCGCCTGCCGCTTCGAATCCTTTCAAGATTCTTCCTGCTTACAAACGCGGAGAGTTGTGGTCTTATTTCGGCCCGGCATTTGTAGCCAGTATCGCGTACATTGACCCCGGCAACTTCGCCACCAATATCGAAGGCGGGACACGTTTCGGCTACACGCTGCTTTGGGTTCTGCTGTGGTCGAATGCCATGGCAATCCTGATTCAGTACCTTTCGGCCAAGCTGGGCATCGCCACGGGGCTTTCGCTTCCGCAGAATTGCCGGATCCATTTCTCGCGCACCACCACCTTTGTCCTGTGGATCGCTGCGGAATTGTCAGCCGCGGCTACGGATCTCGCTGAATTTCTCGGCGCTGCCCTCGGGTTCTACCTGCTCTTCAATATCAACCTCTTTATCGCCGCGCTGCTGACTGCCGTTCTTGTCTTCGTCATTCTTGCCGTAGAGCTTTATGGCTATCGGAAACTTGAACAGGTGATTATGGCATTCGTCTTCGGTATCGGCGCTTGTTATGCGATCGAGGTATTTCTCGCGAAGCCGAACTGGCTGCATGTTGCCACGGGCATAATCGTCCCACGGGTGAACGCCGACAGCATCTACATCGCCGTGAGCATGCTGGGTGCTACGGTTATGCCCCATGTCGTATATCTGCATTCCGCGCTCGTGCAAAAGCGGATGCAGGGCGACGAATTCAAGTGCGAAACCGGCCAGTGGATCGTCCGCCTGCGCCATGCCCGCTACGAACTCATCGACGTGCTTGCGGCCATGAACGGCGCGTGGTTGATCAACTCGGCGATGATCATCATGGCCGCCGCTGTTTTCTTCCACAGCGGACAACACGTCACCAGCATTGAAGACGCGCACCGTACGCTCAAGCCGCTCCTGGGACCGCTTTCCGCCGGCGCATTCGGACTCGCTCTCCTGCTCTCTGGCCTGTCTTCTTCCACCGTAGGAACCATGGCAGGACAGGTCATCATCGAAGGCTTTCTGCAGGTGAAATTCAGCATCTTCCTGCGGCGCTTCATTACTGTGCTTCCAGCACTCATCGTGATTGGTCTGAAACTCGACGCGCTGAAAATTCTGGTGCTGTCGCAGGTCATTTTGAGCTTCGGGCTACCCTTCGCACTGATTCCGCTCATCATCCTCACTCGTCGCGCGCGCGTCATGGGCGACCTCGTCAACAGCCGCCGCACGAATGTGTTGGCGTACATTTCGACAGGTGTAATCCTGCTGTTGAATGGACTTTTGCTGTACCAGGCTTTTGGAGGGAATTTCTAAACCCTGCTGCGCTGTTTTACACTGTAAGGCTGCGGTTCTGTCCGTGGGTTCCGTGGGTCCAGCTTTGAGTTTGTGGTTCCCAATCGAGAACTGTACTGCTTTCATCCAATTCAGTAAGAGGACATCATGAATAGCTTTGGCGCTCGTTCCACCCTGCGCGTCGGCAATCGCGAATACGAAATCTACCGTCTCGACGCGCTCGACAAAAAGGGTACCCGCACAACACATTTGCCCTTCTCGCTCCGTATTCTTCTCGAAAATCTTTTGCGCACCGAAGACGGGCGTAACGTTCGTCGCGACGACATTCTCGCCCTTGCTTCCTGGAGTCCCACCAGCATTCCCACTCAGGAGATTGCTTTCACACCAGCGCGCGTACTGATGCAGGATTTCACCGGCGTTCCCGCTGTCGTAGATTTGGCTGCAATGCGCGATGCCATGAAGCGTATGGGAGGTGACGCTGCCAAAATTAATCCGATTTCTCCGGCGGAACTAGTTATCGATCATTCCGTGCAAGTGGATGAGTTCGGAACGACCAAAGCCTTTCTGCTGAACGCCGAATTGGAATTCCAGCGCAACAAAGAGCGGTATGCATTCCTGCGTTGGGGTCAGACCGCATTCAAAGACTTTGCCATCGTGCCACCGGATACGGGCATCGTTCACCAGGTAAACCTCGAGTATCTAGCGAGGGTTGTTTTCGTCGGCAAGGAAGGCTCGAGCGGAAACCCGCTCGCCTATCCTGACACGCTTGTCGGCACCGACTCGCACACCACTATGATCAATGGACTCGGCGTGCTTGGCTGGGGCGTGGGGGGCATCGAAGCCGAAGCCGCCATGTTGAATCAGCCTGTCTCAATGCTTATCCCACAAGTGATCGGCGTTCGTCTTTCGGGATCGCTCAAAGAAGGATCGACTTCCACTGACCTGGTCCTAACCATCACCGAAATGCTGCGCAAAGAAGGTGTGGTAGGCAAATTTGTGGAGTTCTTCGGACCCGGCCTGCACACGCTGCCGCTCGCCGATCGCGCAACCATCGGTAACATGGCGCCCGAATACGGCGCGACCTGCGGCATTTTCCCCATTGACGCAGAAACTCTGAGATTTCTGCACCTCACCGGACGCAAGGACGATCAGATTGCGCTGGTCGAAGCCTATTGCAAGGAACAAGGCCTGTTCCACGCGGCGGATTCCCCTGAGGCGAACTACACCAAGGTGTTGCAACTCGATCTCAGTTCGGTCGAACCCAGCGTCGCGGGACCCAAGCGCCCGCAGGATCGCGTCTATCTCGGCGCGGTCGGTAAGAGCTTTTCAGAAGCGCTGCCCAGCCTGATGAAGCCAAGTTCAAAATCAGCACCTGCTCCGACGAATGGCAACGAGATTCGCAAACATCTGCACCATGGCAGCGTCGTGATCGCCGCAATCACCAGTTGCACCAACACTTCCAATCCATCGGTAATGATCGCCGCCGGAATCCTGGCGAAAAAAGCCGTCGAGCACGGACTGGAAACGCCGCCCTGGGTGAAAACTTCACTCGCCCCCGGCTCGAAGGTGGTCACCGAGTACTACAACGCCGCAGGACTCACCCCCTATCTCGAGAAGCTGAAGTTTAATCTCGTCGGCTACGGATGCACCACCTGCATCGGCAACTCCGGTCCTCTGCCGGCGGAAGTTTCGCAGGTAGTGAACGATAGCGATCTCGTGGTCGCGTCCGTTCTGTCCGGCAATCGTAATTTTGAAGGCCGCATTAACTCCGAAGTCCGCGCGAACTATCTCATGTCGCCGCCCCTGGTCGTCGCCTTTGCACTCGCCGGACGCATTGACTTCGATCCAGTGAACGAACCGCTTGGCACTGGAAAGAATGGCAAACCGGTCTACCTTCGCGACGTGTGGCCGACGGAAACAGAAGTAGAAGAGACGATTCGCAAGGCGATCAACGCGGGACAATATCGCAAGACTTACAGCGAAGTGTTCGAAGGCGATGCGTTATGGCGTGGACTGAACGTTCCCAAGGGCGAAACCTTCGCCTGGGACGAGAAATCTACCTACATCAAGAAGGCGCCCTACTTCGACAACATGTCGACGCAGGTCCCACCGGTAAAGGATATTAAAGGAGCGCGCGTGCTGGCGAAGTTCGGTCACAGCATTACTACCGACCACATCTCGCCCGCCGGATCGATTAAGGCCGACAGCCCAGCCGGCAAATATTTGATCGAGCACGGCGTTGCCGTTAAGGACTTTAACTCCTACGGCTCCCGTCGTGGCAATCACGAAGTCATGGTGCGCGGCACCTTCGCCAATGTTCGCCTCCGCAACAAGCTTGTACCCAATCGTGAAGGCGGATACACACGTCACCTCCCCGATGGCGCCGAGATGTCGATCTTCGATGCTGCGATGAAGTATCGTGAGGAGAATGTGCCGCTGGTGATCCTCGCCGGCAAAGAGTACGGATCGGGTTCCTCGCGCGACTGGGCTGCCAAAGGCCCGGCACTCCAAGGCGTGCGCGCGGTCATCGCCGAGAGCTTCGAACGCATTCACCGCTCCAACCTGGTTGGCATGGGAATCCTGCCGCTGCAATTCATGGCCGGAGAAGATGCGGACAGCCTCGGCCTGAGCGGCGAAGAAGTCTTCGAAATCAGCGGGCTGGAATCGATTCTGAACAACTTCAAGCCTGGAACGGCGATCACCGTTCGCGCAAAATCGGCGGATGGGTCAGCCAAGGAAATCAAGTGCACGCTGCGAATCGATACGCCCCAGGAAGTTCTGTATTACAAGCACGGTGGCATTCTGCAATATGTACTGCGCCAGTTGCTGGCAGGAAAAGAAGAGCCAGTGGGAATGGCGGACATCTCGACAAAGAGTTAGAAGCCAAGGTGGACGCCCGCTTGCCCGCGAGCGGGCCGTCACATCTTTGCCAGCCCAACCACGCTGAAGATAGCGTGCGTCAGCAACACCGCCGCCAGTACCGCCAGGATCAGTTCCGGCCATTTCGTCTGCAGCAAATCGGCGAAAACGCCAGCGATGAATACATACGCAAACGGCAGCGCCATACGGAAGAAGTCGATTCCGCCCTGGTGAGGCATGCCAATTCCCAGGAGCAAAAGCAAAACGAATATCATCAGCGGTGCCGTGGTGCTGAAGTATCGAGTCTTCGGCCAGGCTACAAAGGCAACCAGCGCTGCTACGAGCAATGCCAGGACCGAAGGCATTTCTGTCAGAAATCTGCCCAACAGCGAATAACTGATCCATGTGCCGTAAAGGTTCGGCGAAATATGCAATGCCATGTGGTTTTGATCGGGCAATAACGCTCGCAGATCAAACTCACACAGTATCCACGCCACCAGCAATCCTAGCGCGCATGCCGCCGCACAAATCGTTAGCGCCGCTCCTCGCCGATGCGGGGCCAGATACAGCACGAAGCAGAAAGCAGCCGGCACCAGCAGAACACTGGCAAAGATGGAACTCACCGCCAGTCCAATCGAGATTCCCAGCAGCAGAATGCGCTTCCAGTTCCGTAGCACCACTTCACGCGGAGCATATAGCGTGTGCGCCACGGCAATGCCGGTAAACACCATTCCAAACACTGCCCATGAAGCCGGTCCGCCAGGCTGTACTGTCGCTCCGTAGATGACGGCCCATGGCGAAAATACGTACAAAATCATGGCTACGTATCCGCCGGCGTTGCTGAACAATCTTCTCGACACATACCAGAGCGAGGCAGCGAGAGCCGTTGCCATCAAAAGGAACGGAAACCGCAGAATGAGTCTGTTCCAGGCGCTCTCTCCTGCTTGCTGCGCGGTAAAGTTCAATGCCAACGCGGCCAGGGTGTGCGTCGCAGGAGAAATTATCGACGGCGCGTCAGTACCGCGGGCCCAGTACACCGTTTGGGGGTGAATGTATCCGACTTCGCTCTCCGCGAGCGGTGCCTTTGCGCAAAACCAAAGGCATTGCATGATGAACGCGAGTAATAGCAGCGCGCCGATTGCCTGCGGAAACCCGAAGCGCTCTCGGCTGAAATATCTGAGCATGAGCAAACGGTTGTTGTATCACGTCGCGTGCTGCTTGGAATAGTGCGGAAACATACTTCTATGTTGTCGTTTTGTTCATGTGCGTTTGCGTGCTGGAAGAAAGCGCAACCATCGGTGTAGATTGGTTCGCTGGACAACACTAGCATCGGCCAACATCCATGAAACCTGTTACCGCGCTCCTGGGTCTCATTCTTACGTCCTCTATCTGCCTTCGTGCTGGCGACACATTACTGGCCCCTACACCGCCGATGGGTTGGAATAGCTGGGATTCCTACGGCCAGACCATCAACGAACAACAATTTCGCGCGAATGCCGACTCTATGGCCAAGCACCTGAAGCGTTTCGGATGGCAATATGTGGTGATCGATGAGGGTTGGTACGTTCTGAATCCTGAAGCAAAGCCAGCGGACTTCCGCCTGGCGCTCAGCGACGACGGCCGCTTCATACCCGCGCCCGCACGCTTTCCTTCTGCCACAAACGGAGCGGGGTTCAAGCCGCTCGCCGACTACATCCATTCGCTCGGCCTCAAGTTTGGTATTCACATCATTCGGGGTATTCCGCGCGAAGCCGTTGCGAAGAACCTGCCCATCGCCGATTCGAATTTTCGCGCCGCTGATGCTGCCGATAAAAACGATGTCTGCCCTTGGAACATCTACAACTACGGCGTGAAGAACAACGCTGCCGGGCAGGCCTACTACGATTCCATTGCGAAGCTTTACGCGAGTTGGGGCGTCGATTTCGTCAAGGCTGATTGCATTGCCTCCCACCCTTATAAACCGGATGAGATTCGCATGCTGCGTGCTGCTCTCGACAGAACTGGACGGCCCATCGTCCTGAGCCTTTCGCCGGGTCCGACCCCCCGCGACAAAGGTGATGAGGTGGCTAAGTACGCGCAAATGTGGCGCATCTCGGACGATTTCTGGGACCACTGGGGACCTTGGGCCGGGCATACATGGTCACAAGGACTGCTCGCGCAGTTCAGCACAGCCGCACAGTGGGCTTCGTTTCACGATCCCGGTCACTGGCCCGACGCAGATATGCTGGCCATCGGGCATTTCGGTCCTCACCCGGGAGAAGCCGAAGTGCGCGATACAAGATTCACTCACGACGAGCAGATCACCGTCATGTCTTTGTGGTCGATGTTTCGTTCGCCTCTGATGATGGGTGGCAATCTTCTCTCGATGGACGAGTGGACCCAATCGCTGCTGATGAATCCGGACGTGATCGCCGTCGACCAGCACTCGCGAGACAATCATCCGGTGATCACCACCGATAAGTCTATTGTCTGGACTGCGCGCGCCGAGAGTGGTGACGACTACTACATTGCCATCTTCAACATAAGCCAGGCAGAGCAGTCCCTGCACTATGAATGGAAAGATCTGGGCCTGCTGTCGGGCACCTATGCAGTCCGCGATCTCTGGACCTCATCAAACAAGCCTAATGTTTCCGCGATCGACGTCACACTGCGCCCGCACGCGTCGGTGCTTTACCGCGCCACGAAAATTGAATGATGCGCCATTGCAACGCCGTGATCTGGCCAACGGGTCGTCAAGATATCAGGTATTTGCGATGCTGCAGGCTCAACATCACCATTACGAAATGGCAAATTACCGCATTACTCAATGACTCAATGGCGCAATGAGAAAATAGCCAGGTGCTCGTCTCCGAGTTCGATTATTACCTTCCTGAGGAACTGATTGCACAGGAGCCTCTTGCGGACCGCGCAGCGTCGCGAATGCTGCATCTGGATCGCCGATCCGGAGCTGTAAACGATTTATCCTTTCGCGATCTTCCTCAGCTTCTTCATCCGGGTGACTTGCTGGTCTTTAACAATACCAGGGTATTCCCTGCCCGCCTGTACGGGCATCGCAGTGGCACGCGTGCGCAAACGCTCAGCTCGCAAAATCCCGCGATGAAGAGTTTCCTTCACGGTAGAGTCGAAGTACTTCTGGTTAAGCAGGCTCCCGGCTTGGAAGGCAACGACTGGATTGCCCTGGTCCGCCCCGGGCGGAAGATCGGAATCGGCGAGCACCTCCACTTCGGTGATTCAGGCGAGCTTGAGGCAGAGGTCGTAGGCCGCGGCGAATTCGGCGAGCGCACCTTGCGCTTCACCCAAACGGCTGATTTCTTCGAAATCGTGGAGCGCATCGGCCACGTGCCACTGCCGCCTTACATTGGCCGTGAGGATCGTCCTGGCGATCGCGACCGTTATCAGACAGTCTACGCACGGGAGCGCGGGTCGGTAGCGGCTCCGACTGCCGGATTGCACTTTACTTCAGAGATCTTGCAGCAATTAAAAGCTCGTGGAGTACAGACTGCTGAGCTTACGTTGCATGTCGGGTTGGGCACATTTCAGCCTGTACATGAGGAGCGCGTAGAAGACCACCAACTCCATCGCGAGTGGTACCGCATTACTCCCGAAGCCACTGAGAAGGTCAACCAGGCTCTTAAGGAACAACGGCGCGTCATAGCAGTGGGAACCACGACTGTGCGGACGCTCGAACATGCAGCACGCGCCTCGCAAGGCGGTCAGATCCAACCCGGCTCTGGCGAAACGGGGCTTTTTATCTATCCGGGATTCGACTTCAAAGTGGTCAATGCCCTGCTGACCAACTTTCATCTGCCCAAATCTACGCTGCTGATGTTGGTTTCCGCTTTCGGGGGCAAGGAACACGTGCTCGCCGCTTACCGGCACGCGGTAGAACAGAGATATCGCTTCTACTCTTATGGTGACTGCACGTTTGTCGAGTGAGGCTGTCCGCTCACAGCTTACGCTGCGTGCCATCCGGACATAGCCCGCGCCCGCCTTCGACGCTCCAGCAATGCGCGGAATGCCACTTCGATGAAGTATTTGGTGTCAGCCAATCCGAGTGCCGGGACTACAGTTACATCGCCCAGCAGCTCGGCAAGCCGAAGATAGGACGCTCGGCATTGGTGCAAGAAATCGACAGGGTATTCCGGCTTGCGGGCTCGTGCCGCTATTGGATCGGCATCCAGCAGGAAGCTGATATCAGGGCGTGGCACGATCTTCATTACCGACCTCACGTACGCTCTCGTTGCCGAGTTGTTCAGCGGTAAATTCGCCAACTCGTCGTGTATGTAGCGATCCATGATGACGAGGTCCGCCTCTTCGCAGCTCACGCTTCTCGCGACGCTCCTCAGATGGAGCGCGTCGAGCGAGTACAGGCCATGCCGCACCAGGCTCAGGTGCCAACCCCTGACGTTTTTGTCGCGCCGCTCTACCGGTTTTTCCGGAGACCCAATCCCGTCCTCGCTCTTGAATACCTTATGAACGAAGCCTTCGCGATAAGGTTTCAGGACAACCACATCATCCCAGAAAGCGAGCAGTTTAACCTTGAGACCCAAGTCCTCCGCGAGCATCGTGAGGCTTGAAATCTGTGTACTTTTTCCGGCTCCATCCATGCCGGAGAAGCTGATCCACAGCGGTTGTTTTTGATTGCGGGCTTGGCGCTTTTGCATTCTGCGGTCGAAGATCTACAGAGGGTCGTGATGCGACCATCTGGAAAAAGTAACTGCCTTATATACTTAGTGTCCGCCAGCGGCGCTTGCAGTTGTCCTCGCTCCGGGAGGTAGTGACGGAGTTCCGCGGGACAGTCCGTAAATGATTCCAGCTGCGGCGCCAACTGCGGCGACCGCGCCGATTTTGATCAGCAACGACCGTGTTTGATGTTGCTTTGCGGGCGCAATGGCACTGCCGGCTGGTCTGGAAGCTGCTCCGCCGGCTGTTTCGGCTCGCTGCGCGGCCGCAGCTCCAGTTGGAGCCGGATTGTTCTGCGGCTGCGACCTGTTCGAAGTTTGTGTCGCGCCATTCGGATTCGGATTATTGGGCACGGTGGCTGGCGTTTCAGGCGTTTGCTCCGGAGTCTCGCTCGGCTGCGTGGTTGCCGGTTGTTGCGGCCCGCGGCTTGGATCCGGCGTCGCACTCTGCGATGTCGAGGTTTGGGGCGACGTCTGCTGCGCCTGCAGCAAGTCAGGGCCTCCACCAAGGGCAAAAACGAGCGCGATCAACAGCAGATGACTCGGCCATTTTGATCTTTTATTCATTGGAAACTCCACTCGGAATTCACTTAGGCTCCGAAACCGCCTTCCGGGCCGAAACGGCCTTTGCCGTGTACGTACTGGCTTCCGCAGGCTGCATCGACGGAAGTCCCGTGACGTTTGCATCGGGATCGCTCCACAGGTGCCGCACCCGGTTCTTCATATAACGAAAAATGTTGCTAACGCTCCCGTTGTACCAGCACACTTGTGACATTCGCTCTGAAAGCCCTAGAAACACGCGGAAGCGATTGTGCACTGTCTCCGGCGAACTGAGCGTGCCCGCAGTCATTCGATGGTTGCCCTCAATGATCGTGATCGGGTGATCTTCGTCCAGGCCGATCAGGACTACTGAGCTGTAGTCGTTGTCATAACGCAGCCGGTAGCTCAAAGACTGGATCTTGGAGATGAACTCACCGATCCGGCCCGAGAACTTGCGAGTTCGTATCTGATGAACGATGTCCATAAGAGCGAAGCTTCCGTTTGCGATCTTTCTCCAATGCGCGCGCGGGAAAACGCGAATCCATGTCAGGTCTTGCGGCTCAAGTTCTACTTCCCACCATTGCGTATCAGCCGGCAACTCGCGCCACATATGTCCTCGCCGACGAAAGAGCAATGCGCGACGTAGCTGGTTTTCTTCTTCGCTGCTCAAGTCCGCATCGAGTACCAGGTGTTCATAGCGGTGGCGATCGCGATGAAATTCTTCCTGATAGAACTCATTTTTGAGGAATTCCGCAATCACTTCAGCTTCAGTGACGCGTCGCAGTCTTTTCATGCTGCTTCCTCCTTTTCAAAAGAGTGGCGATGCTGCCGGAAAAAAGGAAGTGACACAATTACAAGCAAAATAACCATCAAAACCAGTTGCACGACGACAACCTGGCGAAGGTTAGAGTGGATGAACTGGATTCCGAGAACCACTGCGCCGCTGATGCCAAGCTGTACCCAGCCGGTATTGGCGATCTTTCGGGACATCTCGTAGGCCATCAAAACTACTGCGATGGAGTACGTGCCGGTCGCGGCTGCCCGCAGGCTCAGCAGAGCGTGCATGTCGGCAGACATCTGGAAACCAGAGCCAAAGATTGCGCTCAGGATTGTCGCCGGAAATGCCCCCAGGCCTATGATGAACAAGAGTGAAAGAAGCAAAACGACGGCCAACGGTACAATCAGCACGTTACTGTTTTCTTTGCTATCGTCCGCTCCCGCTGAAATGGGGAACATGGCGCTCACCACTGACCAGCACGCGAGATAAAGCACGCGTCCCACCAGTGCAATCGCTGCGTACAGTCCCGCTTGGTCGTTGGTGAAGAAGTGCTTGACCAGCAGGATGTCCACGTTGTTGATGATCACTTGCCCGGCGAAGAAGACGACTGCCTGAACACCTTCACCGAAAGAGGCGCGAGCACCGGCCTGCCGGAATACTTTTAATTCCGGGGGCACCCTGGGAAAGAAATACGCCAGCAGCACCGATACCGAGATGGCTGCAATTGCGCCATCTACGCCGTAGCCCATTTCGATGAAGACAATGGCACC
Organism: Terriglobia bacterium; assembly: GCA_021324365.1. Taxonomy (GTDB): domain Bacteria; phylum Acidobacteriota; class Terriglobia; order Terriglobales; family Acidobacteriaceae; genus JAJPJE01. The sequence continues at coordinate 35,679 of JAJPJE010000067.1, forward strand.
GATCAGCTTGACCACAGTCTCAAGAATCAGATTCCAACTGAGTGCCCCAAACCTGCACGTGCCCTGCAGTCCGCCGCGCTTGGTGCCCAGCGGAATGTAGATCGCAAGTCCCAGCGCCATCAATATCACCAGCCACGGAGATGGGAGGTTCAGGTAACTTGCCACCCATTTGCTCGTCAGCAGCAGGCCCGTGCCAATCAGCAGCCCAACTACCCACGACTTTCGCATCAGGGCCGCATACACCGTTGCTTTGCCCGACAGCGTGTCATTGCGGGCGATGATTTTCGCGCAGACCAGTTGAAACGACAGCGTGATGGCGGAAACCATCATCAGAAGTGTCCCGGCGGCGGCAGCGTGGCCAAATGCTGCCGGTCCGAGCATGCGTGCAACAGCGACGTTGTATCCGAAGTTGAATGCGCTCACCAGCCCCGAGCCCAGCAGCATGATGATGCTGCCGCCGAGTATGCGCGTATGGGCGGGCTCCGATCGCAGTGTTGCCACTGCGTCGCGCCAACCCAAACGCGGCGCGTCGGGTACGAGCGTGCCTGGTTTGGTCACGACTTCGCACCTCGATCCGAGAGCATGCTGGTCGGCAGCTTGCATTGAGCGTTCTTCACCACGAGCTGTCGTTTCATCAGTTCACCTCTCGGCCTAAGCGGCGGCCGAGTTCTCTGGCTCGGAGTAGATTTCCTTTTCGGCTCGCTTCAGCAGGATGGGGCTCACGACCGGAAGGTTCTTCATGGTGCCGGGTAAGAAACGCTGGAAGCTCTTTACTGCGTCTCCGGAGCTCTCGTAAATTTCGAACAGACGGTCAGTACGCGTGAGTTCAAGGATTACCGCCGCCTGCGGCGACAGCTTCGCTAATTTCAATTCGCCATCGCGCTTCATGACCTCCGCCATGCAGCGCAGAAGCATATCGACACCGGCCGCATCCATCTGCCGGATTTGTGAACAATCAAACACCAACTGCGGCCGATCCGTGTTCAGAAAGGGCTGCACCTCGTGAAGAAACATGCGGGCTTGCCGCTGATTCAACCGATCTGGCATGCGCTTCACGATGACAGGCTTACTCGTTTCCATATCTCCTCGCGGCTACTAGATTTGCCGGGAACTCGCCGGCGTCCACCGAGGGCACCGGATTTGTGATGCTCGCCGGAGCAGTAAGCGCGGAACAGGGTTCCTGAACTGCTAGCGGCAGTGCCGGCGCATATTCGCGATGGGACAGCGCGAACACACCCCGGAAGATTTGAGCGGGTAAAAAGCTGACCAGCGATGCTGCATTCGCGAGCACTCGAATGGGCGCTTTGCTCGAGGCCATACCAATCAGCTTCGAATCCGAGATTTCCACCTCGGTATTCCGTGGGAAATTCCACAAGCGTTGAAAGCCAACCACCGAGTGAGTAACATCAAGTCCGGCCCCCAGGTAGCTGTAGGGCAACACGGTCACGTCTTCCACCACCGTTCCGCAGTCAACCACGGCATGATGTTCGAGAACCGTGCAGCGCGTGATCACGGCGGATGCTCGCACTCGTACCTTCGCTCCGATGTACGCCGGGCTGAGAACTCGTGCGCGCTTGTGAATGCGAGCGCCTCGTCCGACCCAGACACCGGGCTTCGCCTCCGTACCGATCGGCTCGATTTCCGTCAACTGCTGCAGAGAATCAACAGCAAGCTGCCGCAGATCGCGACTGTCGCACAACCGATTGCAGTAGCCATCGAAGAAATATCGCGTATTCGATCCGCGGAACTTCCGCAGCTGATGGCGTAGCGCGAACGCTGCATCATTGCGTCGCGATGCCGCCACCATGCAGATGTCCATAGCGTTCCCGTCACCATCTGCCATCGTCGTGACATGGCACTGTCGGTCGACATGGAACTGGAGGAAATCGTCGAAATCGAATTCGGTGTAGCATCCGATGCGCCATACCAGAACCGCGTCCGCGCCCGATTGCGAGAATTCGGTGAACACGTGTTCGGCCGATCGCCACACACCATCTGCCGAAGATTGGACCCACTGCACGGGGCAACTCTGGCCGGGCATTGCAGTTGGCCAGGAGTTGACAGCCGAATCGCTGATCACTGAGATACACTCCACTCCGCTCTTCGCCAGGCGGTCGGCGATCCGGTACACAACCGGTCGTCCGAGTACATCGGCAAACGCGAGCGGCATTCCGCTCACCATTTCCGCGCCAGAGCCCTGCCTGTCTTCGGCGGGTGGTGCGACTATCAGAATTGCTTTTACATCCACGGCGACCACCTCGGTGCGGCTGCGCGAAAAATCGCGGATCGGGATGGAATCCATGCCGGCAATCGCCGAAAACGCGATATGGGTTCCAGTGCCTTGGCTCGCTGGTGAACATCAAACGAGCGCAGATATCTCCGGATAATTTGTGGCATTGTCATGCGCAACGCTGCATAGAAATTTGCCTCTGCCATTTCATGCTGCCGCTCGGGTGATTGGACAAGTTCAATGATTTTCTCTGCCAAATGTTCCGGCTTTCCCCTGCGGTAAAACTCGATTGCCAGTCCCTCGTCATTTGCCATGTCGCGGAAATCATCGATATCCGCACAGATGATTGGCACCCCATACTGGCACGCCAGGTGTGCAACTCCACTGCTCCCAGTCGCGGATGAATAGGGCATCACCAACACAGTCGCACTTGCGAAAAGCTGTTGCAGCTCCTCCTCGGGGACATAGCCCGTGAATTCCACACGGTCGTTGTCTCCGACTTGTGCTGCTATTGATTCGACGTATCCCGGAGTCGTGGGGTGGTTCTCTCCGCCTATTACCAGCTTCACATTTGGGAGCTGGGCAGAAAAGATGCGGAAAGCGTCGATCAGTTGCTCCAGTCGCTTGTAGGTTCCCCATTTCCCGAATGCCAGGATTCGGTGCACTGGGTTTCCACGCAGCTCGAAGTTGGGATACTCGGGCCGTGCGGAAAGAATGCCATGGGAACGAAAATGCACATTCTCTCCCCGATACTTTTCCATCAGCGTGCGCCGATACGCCGGCAATAACACAGAAACGGAATTCGCAGCCAGCAGCATCCTGGTCGCGATGGAACCGGCAGCACGATAGATCCTTTGTGCCCTCACGCCTGCGTGCGACAAATCGATGTTATCCATCAAGTGATGCAGCGTAACGTGCGTATAAACGCCCGTCATCCGTGTCAGTGCCGGAGTGGCCAATCCGTTAAAAGCTGGCAACGGATCTTTGCCGAAGGTGGAAAACAGCAGGTTGAACCAGACCACATCTGGTTTGATGTCGCGCACAGCTTTCAACAACCTTGGAGCATTCCAGAGATCGTTAAACCGCCAGCAACGCTGCACATCAAATTCCGGCAACTCTGCCGTCTCCGGTGCGATTTCGTCCGCCAGCACGGTGACACTCAGGAGAGAGTCGGCCTGCAGTTCCCGTGCAATGTGATACCCGTATTCGTTCAGCCCCCGCCGGCTCGGCGGAAACGCAGTTACCAAACAGATCTTCATGAGTCCCTTCTGGCCTAAAAAAGAGTCAGACGAAATACCGGCATGTACATAGCCTGCCTCTGGCCAGTGAAGCCGTAGAAATCTTGCAGTTGAAATCCCGCGGATATTCGCAGCGGATAATCAACCGGAATCGGACCGGTGCCATCGTCAATCGATCGGCGAATGGGCTTTAGGTAAGAGATGAGAAATCCGCTCTGGACGTTGTCATAGATTCCGTAACCCATCCCTTTTCCCCAGGCCGTGTTGAAGTTCACCTCCCAATTCTTGTTGGCGCGGAAATCAACCTGGCCCGCTGGCCGAAATGCCTGTGCGATCGCATATTCCGAGTCTTGCACGCGCCACGACCTCAGGTATTCTCCTAATGCCGAAACCGTGAGTCGCGTTCCGAACTTTCTCTGGATGCCGCCATACGTCGACGTTGTGAAGAATTCGCGGATAAGCGGGTTGAACAGCAGATCGCGTGTCGAATATCCGGTCACGAACGAGGTTTTTCCCCACGGTCGCCCGACGGTGAACTGGATGTTCGCGCCAAGATCGCGTGAACGGAGATTCTCGAGTGTGAAAGGTCCAGTCTCGCGGTACGCACTACCTTGGATCGAGATCCAGTTCCAGAAGGAACTCGAACTCATATAGACGAACTGCCGAAACAAGTTCTGGTTGATCAGAACTGGGGAATCCTTATCCCGTCGGAGCGTGTACTGCAATCCCGCATTGAAGACCAGGCTGTTCTTTCCAAACCGCAAAACCGGATTCAAGGCGCCGTTAAACGACGTGTCGAACGTGTTGTTGTTGACGATGATCAGCTGGCTGGGCAGCGATAATTGTCCGTAAAAGTTACGTTCTTGCACATAGCCTGTGATAGCTGGCAGGCCGTTCACATGTGCTTTGAAGCCGCTTGTCAGCTGCGTTTGATACTGCGGGCGCGGCGGTGGCAGTGCGCCATTGGGTCCAGCTCCAAATAGACGTGCATCAAGCGTATAGATTGTCGGATCGAGGAATATGGGCGCTCCCGCGACATCTTCGGAAATATTGAACTTATTCCAGACCGGCAGACCTTCCGAGCCTGCGAGCTGCTGCTCATTGAATTCAACGCTGTCATCATTTCCGCCGTCGAGCTGGCTAGCTTCTGCAAAGGCAGTGAGCGCATGCACGTCATCGTGCCGCTGCCGATAGACGCCAGCCATCGCCAGCTTGTAGTCATAGTTTTCATCCAGGTCGGATGGGTTCCCCAACCGCGCCAGTTCCGTCTGAGCCTGGGCAGTTTCGCCTTGCGCCAGGTAGGCATTCGCGAGTCCTACGGCGACTACTTCATCCGCGGCTCCCTCCTTGCCCGCCCGTTGGAACATGCGTTCCGCAAGATCGAAGTCGTGCATGGAAAGGAAAATGTTTCCGGCCTCGATCAGATTGTCGGGAGTCACTGGGTTGGCCTCGCCAATCCTGGCTTCGGCAAATGCCAGGCTGATCTGCTCGCGAGCGTCATCCCACTTTCCTTGCTTTGCCATGACGCGAGCAAAGGCAAGTCGCACGCTGACACGATCTGCATCGGGAGCATCGAGCGCTTCACTGAAGCGCTGCATCGCGGCATCTTTCTCGCCAAGCGTGAGCAGCGCATTCCCCGTAGCCAGCAGCACGGCAGCCTGGTCGCCGCCTTCTTTCTCCGCCAACTGCACGTATTGCAGCGTTTGACCGTGATCCTTCAGCTCTGCACTGGCTTGCGCCATTTGTGCATAAATGAGCGGATCGTCGGGCTGCAATGCCAATGCATCTTTCAGCGTCTCGATTGCCTGGTTGTAATGACGCATGTAATAAAGCGTGTCCGCCAGGGCGAGCTGCAGCCGTACATCCTGCGGAGAATATTTCAGTGCCGCTTGATACTCTTTCTCTGCCTTCTGTAACAATCGCTCCTGCCGGTAAGCAGTCGCGCGCACCAGATGCGTTGCTCCAGACTCGCCAATCAGCTTTTCTGCGGTGTCCACCTGGTCAAGTGCCGCTTTTGCTTTTCTGAGCTGCAGATCCGAGAATGCGAGGCCGAGATGGGCGACTCCGTCTTTTGGACTCAATTTCAGTGCGGTTTGAAAGTCTTCTTGAGCTGCCTCCGGATTCTGCAGATCGTTCAACACATACCCACGGTTGATGTAGGATTCCGCGAGTTTCGGATTCTTTTCGATTGCACGGGTGTAGTCGTCCACGGCCTGGCTGAGCAGTTGCGTTTGCTTGTGCACGTGTCCGGCAAGCAATGGGAAGTTCGGTTCTTTGGGCAGAATCTTTTCGTACTTAGTCACCAGAGCCAGCGTCTCGTCGTATCGCCCCAGGTTGTAATAGTCGTAGGCGAGATAGACTGACGCGTTGCGATCTTCAGGGAGTTTTTGCAGGGCCCGGCGCGCAAGCTGCGCCGATTCGCGGTACTTCCCTTCGTGGAACAGATACCGTGCGTCTTCACGCTCAACCCGCGGATCTTCCATCATCTCCTTGGTGATGTACCCTGCCCATTTTCCAGCGAGCGGAATCTCGTGCTCTTCAATCGCCGCATTCATCGCATTCGCAATAACCGTTGCATTGGCGGGCGCCACAGAACGGGCTTTCTCGTAGTTCGCTTCCGCATCTTTGTACTGACCTGCAGCAGCGTAAAGATCGCCCAGTGCAAGATAAGGCACGTAGTCGTTGGGATACGCGTCCGCAAGTTTCTGGAAGTAACTCGCAGCTGTCTTTACGTTTCCATCTTCGCGGTAGAGGTAACCCAGCCCTTCGAGGGCGTAGCGATTCTTCGGATCGCGATTCAGCACCGAGGCATAGAGCTTCCGCGCTTCATCCTTCCGCTTCAGCTTCCATAGAAGATTTGCGTATTGCAGAGAAATATTGGTGTTTTCTGGATCGAGATTTAACGCTTCTTTCAGGTCCGCTTCGGCACCGGTGTAGTCCTCGCCTGCTGTCTTGATTCCAGCACGAACGCGTAAAAATTCGGCGCGTTCCGGGCCTTGCAGGTTCAGCGACTGCATCTGCTGTTCCGCGTCGGCCACCACGCGCTTCGCGTCCGCGATGTCTCCCTCTTCACGGTAGAGCTCAGCCAGGTTCAAACGAAGCTGGATCGGAAAAAGCACTCCTTCTGGAACACCTTCTGCGGGAAGCCGGCTGATTGCGATCTTGTATTCGGAAATGGCGTCAGCATCCCGGTTCTCGCTCTTGGCCAGCGCAGCCTTGATCGCATGCAAGCGATAATTATTTGGATCAATAGCTTCCGCCCGCGACAGGAACTGGCGAGTTTTCTCGGAATCAGCGGCAACCAGTTCCGCTTGTGCCGCGCTTAGTTGCAGCCCGATTTGCCGCGGTCCCATGTCCGCAGCTTTCGCGTAGGTTGCGGCCGCTTCCTTCTTATCTCCGTCCAACGCATAGCTGTAGCCAAGGTCGCCGAGGATTTCAGGCGTCGGCCGCGGAATTTCCTTGAGAATTGCAATCGCGTTTTTGTAGTCGTGTACCTCGCGGTAATAGTTGGCGATCGCGCGGTAGATGTCCGGGTCGTTGGGAGATCTGCGTTTTGCTGCTTCCAATAGCTGGTGGGCTTTATCAGGCTGCCTCAGGCGTATGTAGGCTGTGGCCATCAGCAATTCCGCGTGCGCGGAAGGTTTCATTGCTTCGGCTCGCTGCAGGTAAGTTAGACCCTGCTGCACATCACCCGTTTGCATGTACAGCTCGCCTGCCATCAGCAATTCATTCTGGCGTTTTGGATTGGCCGCAATCACCTGTAGCAGGAGACGCTTCGCCTGATCGGTCTGGCCCATCCGGGCGTAGGTTTGCGCCATCCCGGAGAGTCCGTCTACCGACGACGGACGAATCGCAAGACCTTTCTTATAGGCGTCAAGAGATGTGGTGTAGCGACCCGAAAGCCGGGATGCGTATCCTAGAAGAAACCACAATTGCGCATCCTGTGGCGCGGCATGCACCGCGCGCTCGGCGTACTCGGACGCACTTGCGTAATCTCCCTTCGCCAGCGCAGTATCCGCAGCGCGGGCAAGACGACCGACTTCGATGCTGCTTCCCCACCCAATCTCGCTGGATGAGGAACTACCCTTCTTCCCTGGCGCAGAAGAGGACTTCTGGGGAGCAGAATTCTGATCCTGGCCACCGACTTCAAACGTCTGGCTGTGCGCCGTGATCGCGCCCGTCAATAAGGAACAGAACGTTACGATTGCGAGAAAACTTTTCACAAGACCACCGGATTTCAGAGCTGTGGCTAGTTACGTTTCGCAAGCCGTGTTCCAAGTCGCGTATCCGGCGCATACTTGCTCGATTGTGCTGATTTCAGCGGCTATTCTGGATTCTCGACCTCGCCCTGCAGAGTACGAACGTTCTCTCATTGTCCATGGTGGTTCTCACTATTTCCTCGCGAGTTACATCGGGTTACCTATTCTCCCCAGAAGCTCACCTGTATAAATTGCATTGCTTCAGTGACAGGTACGCTGAAGGCATTTCTAGGCGAGGCAATCAGGCGGGAGTTTTCGTTACGAAATATCGGAAAACCAGAAAACCCGAGCAGCAGGATGGGGAATCCTATTTGCACCGGAACGATGCTCACGGAGGCATATCGGTGATTGCTGTTGCTCCAGGCAGCCCTAATCGCACTTTATCTGTAACTTTCATTCTGCTGATTGCGCTCGCCGTCCATGGACCACTGCTTCTTATGCAGCTCCCTGCCGGCTCTTATGACGCTTACGTACACATGTTCTTTGCGTCACATTATGCGCATCATTGGTTCAACCCTTGGAACCCAAAGTGGTTTGCCGGTTTCTCACAGACTACCTACCCGCCACTCGCGCACCAGTTGATCGCGCTCTCGTCCTACATCATGGGACTATCGCTCGGTTACATGTTTGTGCAATTGATTGCGGTGCTGTTGCTCGCCGTCGGAATCTACCGCTACGCGCGGCTTTGGGTAGATGAAACTGCGGCAAGCTACGCCGCCCTTGGGAGCGTATTTCTCGGCTCCCTTGCCATGCTCGTCTACCAATCGGGCCAGTTGAATACGACCCTCGGCGCGGCGATCACGATCAATGGTATCCCGTATTTTTATCGCTGGCTTCGCGAAGCTCGCTTCGGCGATCTGCTGAAATCCTTCTTGATCACCGTCTCCGCAGCTGCTGTCCACCATCTGACGCTGGTTACGATCGTCTTGTTTTCGTTCCCGGTCATCTGGCTTGCGCTCGTAGATCGCAACAACGAAGCTGAAGGCGGCGAGGCCTCCACTGTCGGCATTCTCGTGCGCGCCATCGTATTTGGAATTATTTCCATTGCCGGCATCGCTGCCGTTCTGCTGCCGTTCTGGATTTCCTTCTTCAACAATCCGGTCACGCAGGCGCCGATCCCACATCCCAGCCGCACGAATTACTTACTGAATCTGCATAACGGTCTCAATTTCTGGATTATTCCCTACGGTGCTCTGATTCTCGCCATCCCATTCATCTTCTTGCGTGGAACGCGAGAGCGCCGTCTGCAACCATTGTTTCTCGGATGGTGGATCACTACCCTCATCGGATTGGGTGGCACTACTCCCGTTCCGCATTGGCTCTTCGGACGCTTCTATTACGTCTTTACCTACGAGCGGTTTACGTTCCTCGCTACTTGCATGGCCTTGCCGTTTGCCGGATTGCTGGCGCAGCGCCTGATTGCGCGCTTCAACACGAAAGCCGTCGTTGCCCTCTGGATCGCAGCGGCTGCGACCTTCGCCATGGGCGTTGCCTGGCTGACGTTCAGCCCCATCGCCGTCACGCCTTTCGACACCAATCCAATCGCCTCGTTCTTGAATCGCGACGATCACTCCAAGTTCCGTTATCTCACACTCGGCTTCGGCAGTCTCTTCGACAAAGTCTCGATCGACACCAGCGCCGATAGCGTGGACGGCGATTACAACACCGCGCGTCTGCTGCCCGAAATGACCGCTTACGGTGCCGCCAAGCTCGACAGTGCAAAGTATTACGGGGTCTCCGGCATGGAGTCGCTCCGGGCCATGCTGAAGCATGCCAGCCAATACGGCCTGAAATACATCTTCGTGCGTGATCGCTATTATGAGCCGCTGCTTGCGTTCGCTGGCTGGCGTCCTGCGGAAACCTATGACGGCGGGATCGTCACCCTCTGGGTAAAAGATGACGTTCCCCCTGCGCAGCCCATGGATTTGGGTACGAAGCCCGCAGCATGGGAAGGCCTGCTTTGGGGAACAGCTCCCATCGGCGTAGCGTTTCTTGCGCTGCTTGCGGTGCTGCTGATTCCCGAACGCCGGCCGGCCTCTGTGCCGATTGAATTTCCATCTTCTGCCGACGTCGTTCTGCGGGAGGCTAAGTAATGTCGCGCGTCCTTCTTATTATTACTGTCGCTTTAACCATTCTGTTTCTGGCGATCGGCACGCTCTCGGCCGGCAATTCCGGACCGTCCAATACGCCCGACGGTGCCGTTCACGCCATGATGGCTCAGGTCCAGGCGAGGAACTGGAATGCCGCGTACTCCTACGTTGCCAACACGAACGCCACCGACCTGAATAGTTTCATCTCCGGCCTGAACGGCACGAACGGCGATCTGCGTACATTCTCGAATTTGGCGAGCGTTCGTACCCGCGTGCTCCATGCCAGCGACAATGACGCTCTGGTCCATGCCGACATGCAGTGGTCCACCGCCGTCGGTGCGATCTATGATTCGCGCGATCTGCAGGTGGTCAGCCAAGACGGTAAGTGGAAAGTAGTATGGGAAGTTCAGAAGCAACCCAACGTTCCGCCACAGGTGATTCCGGTCACCTTCCTTCGCTGGGACGTCGTGACCCGTGGCTCAGGCGATGACTGGGGTGCCCAGAACGTCGATGCTCCCCACGTGCGTATCGTCTCGATGAATGCCGTCGACTACGAGGGTGGCACCGTGATTCTCGGCGAAATCGTCAACGAGGACACCGTCCCTGGCTTTGTTTCTGTCAGTGCGACGCTGGTCGGAAAAAATGGTTCGACGCTCGGCGATGAGAGCAGCTTCGACAAGATCTCGCACGTGTTGCTCCCTAAAGAAGTCTCGCCGTTCCGTATTGATTTCCCCAAGGTTCCTCTGCGCGAAGTGAAGAACGTCCACATCCAGCCGAACTCGTTGCTGGTCCCCGCGTCAGCCGATCCTACGATTGGCGTTCTTCACCAACAGCTCACGCAAGACTCCAGCGGACGCCGCGTCCTGCAGGGTGATCTCACCAACGAGAGCGGCCAGACCGTAAATATTCCCCACGTCCTCGCGACCTTCTACGACAACCAGGGGCGTGTGATTTGGGTCTCTGACGGCTACGTCGACCATGCATTATTGCCGCAAACGCCGGTTCCCTTCTCGCTCGCGTTGCGCGACGACATTGCTTCAAGGGTTCAGACGTACCGTGTAACGGTAAACCAGTACAGCATGAATCGCCAGCCAAGCTAAGTACGAACATGCGACGACTACTTGAATATGCACTCTTAGCGGCAGCGTTGATTTTCGCTGACCGGGTTGCAAATGCGGGCGAGTTGCACGTCCCAACGAATGCAACTGCCGGAAGCGAAGCGACCATTTCTACCTCCGGATCGGGCAGCGCAACCTTCTACCTTTTCGGCCCGGGCACTGCGGTCAAGCGTAGCATCCAACTTGGCAGCGACGTTCACCTCAGCGCAAAAGACCTTCAGTACTCTGGCAGTTACACCGCTGTGCTCGGCGGAGAAAACGCCGCCGCGACTTTTTACGTTTCGCCGGGCAAGGCAGCTGATCTCGCCTTTCTCGCCCGCCCGTCGCGCGTGCCGGCCAGCACCCGGCAAGTCATTTCGGGCACCGCGTTTGTCTTCGACGCCAACCACAACCTTGTCACCCAGCCGACTAATGTGAATTTCAGTTTAGGTGTGAATGGCGGTAAAGCCGAGGCGCGCAGCGTGAAAACTAAGGATGGAGTCGCTTATGTCATTCTGGATTCCGAGCGGCAAGCCGGCCCGGCGCAGTTTACCTCCAGCCTCGACGACACGAACGTGCGCCGCGTAGTTCAGGTCGTTGCTTCTGATCCCTGCAATCTTCGAATGAGTGCGAAGCCTGCAAAGAATGCCATCCTGGTCGAGACAGAACCCATTCGTGATTGTGCCGGTAATCCAGTTCCGGACGGGACGATCGTGACATTCACGGAAGTCGATAACACCGGACGCAGCACCGTCGACGCTCGCATCAAGAAAGGAATTGCGGAAGCCACACTCCCGCAATCTCAGAGCGCACTGCTCTCTGTTGCTTCGGGCGTGGTCGTCGGAAACGAAATTCACTGGGGTGGGCACTGATGGCGAAACGTCTTTTTCCTCTGGCCTTCGGTCTTCTTTTTCTCTCTGGGTCTTTGTTTGCAGCCCAGCCGGTTCAGGTCCAATTGAGCACCTCCGGAGTTGCGCCTCGCGAAGTTGAAGACAATACAGAAAAGGCAATCATCCGTGACTATCAGCGGGCGTGGCAGTCTCTGGCAGCCGCTCTTTCTGAGAACCGCACGGACCTTCTCGCCAACGACTTCATCGGCTATGCACAGGACGAACTCCACCGCCGTGTTGCCGAGCAGCAGAACTCGGGCCTTCACACGCGCTTCATCGATCATGGGCATTCCCTGAAGGCCATCATGTACTCGCAGGATGGCTCCGCCATGCAGCTTCGCGATACCGCCCAGATCGAAGTACAGCAACTCGATGGCAATAGCGTGATTCACTCCGACCAGATCACCCAGAGCTATCTGGTCGTCATGACCGCCGGAGAAAACCGCTGGAAGGTGCGCATCCTGCAGGCGCTCCCGTCTGAACAGTAGACAGGAATGTACAGTGGTGCTAACCACGGCTCTTACGGGCCACCAGCACCCGCGGAATTCCCTGCAGGTCTTCCACGAAGTCCACATCCTGAAACTGCCGCGCCATCTCCCGTACTTTTTCCGACTGCGAAAATCCAATCTCCACCAGCAGATGTCCTCCGGGCTTCAGCACGCGCCGCGCCTGCTGTAAGAGCTTCGTCACCACCTCGGTTCCTTGCGGCCCCCCAAAGACCGCAACGCGCGGTTCGAACTTCCGCACTTCCGCCTGAACCTTGTCTGCTTCGCACTCGCCAACATACGGCGGATTCGATACCACCAGATCGAATTCATCGTCGGCGAACCCGTCCAACAGATCGCCGGCTCGAAAAGTTACCCGTCCGCCTAACTGCAACCGAACTGCATTCGTCTTCGCGATATCCAAAGCATCTTCAGAAATATCAACGGCATAAATGTCGGCGCCCTTGAGTTCCGATGCCAGGGCCAGGGCGATGCATCCCGATCCGGTTCCCACATCCACAATTCGCGGCCGCTCTATGCCCTGCGCCAAGTCCAATGCTGCCTCGACGACGTGCTCCGTTTCCGGACGTGGGATCAATACCGCTGGCGTAACCAGAAAATCCAATCCCCAAAATTCCTGATGTCCGATGATGTATTGTGCTGGCACCCCGCGCGCCCGTTCCGCAATTACTTCGGCATAACTCTCTGCTTCCTCGGATGTCAGTTCCCTCTCCGGATGGCCATACAAATAAGCGCGCCCGACGCCCAAGACGAACATCATCAGCATTTCCGCATTCAGCCGCGCCGATCCCACTGCAGCGTCTTCCAGTTGCTGGATTGCTCGCGCCAGTGCTTCCCTCAATTGCATCGTGCCCGTTCCGGAGTATCAGTTTATTCCTCCGTGCCAACACATTCCTGAAACCTGAAACATGAACGCGAAACGAATGTTAATATTCCTGTTTTCTTTGGGGCCGCCATGCGCAGATTCCTCTCCCTTTGCCTGATTTGCTTCTCGACCTGGGCGTTCGCTCAGTCGCCGAACTTTAACGGCCAGTCCTGGTGGGACTACGTCAAAGTCCTTGCCGACGACAACATGCAAGGCCGCGAGACCGGCAGCCCCGGCTATGACAAGGCCGCAGCCTACGTCGTTAGCCAGGCCAAGGCCGACGGCTTGCAACCTGCGGGGGTGAACGGCTTTTATCAGCCGGTGAAATTCCTAAGCAAGCAGATCGACGAGGCTCATTCAAGTCTCGCCCTGGTACGCGGCGGCAAGTCCGAACCTATGGTGCTCGGGGATGACGCAATTTTCAGCACGCGCGTCGATCTTGCGCCTGTGGTCGATGCGCCGCTTGTGTTTGTCGGCTATGGCCTGCACGTCCCGGAAATGAGTTACGACGATTTTGCCGGCCTCGATATGAAAGGCAAAGTGGCCGTGATCATCGCGGGCTCGCCATCCAGTATGTCCGCCGCCCTGGCCTCTCATTACCAATCCACTGCCGAGCGCAGCAAGGCCATACGCGATACCGGTGCTCTCGGCTTCATCTCCATTCCGAATCCGGCATCCATGGACGTTCCTTGGGCGCGCATACGACTCGCTCGCACCCGCCCGAGCATGGAGTTGGCTGATAAGTCTCTCGTCGACTCCACCGGAATCAAGCTCTACGTGCTGTGGAACCCTGCTTCCGCTGACAAGCTGTTCGCCGGATCCGGGCACACATTCGAAGAATTGGCCGCGCTCGCCAAAGATCGTAAGCCTCTCCCCCGTTTCGCCCTGTCGGCTTCCGTTAAGGCCAGAACGAAAGTAAATGTGACCGAGGTCAACTCAAAGAACATCGTGGCACGCCTGCCAGGCAGCGACCCGAAGCTGAAGACACAGAATGTCGTGCTCTCGGCGCACCTGGATCATCTGGGCATTGGAAAACCCATCAACGGCGACCGAATCTACAACGGAGCTATGGACAACGGCTCCGGCTCCGCCCTCCTTCTCGATCTGGCCGCACGCATGGCTCAGGAGAAAGTGAAGCTGCGCCGTTCGCTGCTCTTCGTTTGGGTCACTGCGGAAGAAGAAGGCCTGCTTGGATCGCGCTATTTTGCGACACAACCGACAGTACCAGCGAAGTCGATCGTTGCTGACATCAACACCGACATGTTTCTGCCGATCTTCCCCATGAAGATCGTAACTGTCTACGGACTCGATGAATCCGATCTGGGCGATGATATTCGGCAGATCGCCGCGAAGAAAGATGTCAGGGTACAGCCCGATCCCGAGCCGTTGCGCAACATCTTTATTCGTAGTGACCAGTACAGCTTCATTCGCGAAGGCGTGCCTTCCCTGGCGATGAGTGTCGGCTTCGAAAAGGGATCACCGGAGGAAGTTGCCGCGAAGAAGTGGCTGACCGAGCGCTATCATGCGCCGTCGGACGATATCAACCAGCCCGTGGACTTTTCCGCCGCCGGCAAGTTCGAGGACCTTGTTTACGGGCTTGCGCTCGATGTATGCGATGCCGATCAGGTCCCTCACTGGAAGCCGAACAGCTTCTTTAAGCGCTTCGAAACCGCCGGCGCCGCGAAATGAAGTGTTGTCATCGCTTCGCGCAGGCTTACGAGACACGAGTTCGCGTGCGCCATTCCCACCGGCGGCCCTTTATTGCCGCGCTCAAGGCGCGACGCGAAGGTCTATTTGTGTCTTTTGTGGTTGAGGCTCTGTTAGTTACCCCCGTTCAAACGCGTGTTTCTTCTCCAGTTCCGCCAACGCTTGTTTCAGGTCCTCCTCGAATCCGGCTGCATGCTTCAACATCTGCTCGGTAGCGGTCGCCCACTCTCCATTCAGGTGGATGAGTTTCTTCGTCGAAAGTCCTTTCGCGAGTTCGAGCAGATGCTGCGGCGTGGCATCTACATACAGAGCATCGATCGGATCGGCCATCCAAACCTTGTCCTGATTCCCTTTTGTTTGCCAGTACGCTTTACGTAGCAGCAGTTGTGTAATCTCGTCCTCGCTTTTGGCACCGAATGCCCAGCGGTTTCGCCTGAAGTCGTAATGGCGGCTGGAGAAATGGACCGGCACCAGCTTCCCGGATTTCAAAAACTCGACCTGCTTTCGGTCCACTTCCTTCCGAAGCGCATTGATTACTGGACCTTCAGTTGCTTCTTTCTCGAGCGATGGCAAAACTTCCTTCACCGTACTCGACAGATTCACAGCAACCGGCGCGTGCAAGCCACTGCCGTCTGCCAACTTCAGATCGGCATGGACCACGTAGAAGTCGGCCCCCGAGGTGGAACGATGAAAGGGCCAGTCAATGTTGATGTGCAAGGGAATTCCCGTCAGCGTCACGTAGATTGACGCCACACCGCTTCCGTTGTTGTGCGAATTCGTCTGTGCGTTTGTCATGTTGGACATATGAAAACCTGGAACTGTATGTGTCTCAATTGTACTGAATGGGCTACTTCGGTGCGCGGCTGTCCGCCCTAGGCTTCTTTGGCATCGCAGAATCAGAAACTGCTGTGTCGTTTGTGGCCCCTGTGGTTATGCTTTTGTCGTAATTGATGGATACCAAACGCATCGCGGACCTCCTCGCTCCCTTCTTGTGCGGTACGAGTATTTCTACCGACCAACTGAATGAAGTTTCTCTGTACTTGGAACGGCTGCTCCGCTGGAATCAGCGCATGAATCTCACCGCGATTCGCGACCCGGATCAAATCATCACTCGCCATTTTGGTGAGTCGTTTTTTGCAGGCATGCAGATTATGGCAAGCGAACAGAGCATCACGCGGAATGCTATTGACGTAGGATCCGGCGCCGGATTTCCCGGGCTTCCCATCAAGATTCTTGCTCCGTGGCTCCCAATGCGCCTCCTTGAAGCGCAGCATCGCAAGGCGATATTTCTGCGCGAGGTGGTCCGCGACCTGGACCTGCAAAAGTGCGAGGTCCTGGCCGAACGCGCCGAGGTCCTGGTTCAATCGAAAGCTGCTGTTGCCGATCTGGTAACCATCCGCGCGGTTGAGCGCTTCGAGAACGTTCTGCCTATTGCCGCCCAACTTACCTCTAGTAAAGGTAGGCTGCTGCTACTGATCGGAAGGGAACAGGTCAGCATCACGCTCGAAGCACTCCCCGGCTTTCGATGGCTACCCCCCATTCCAATCCCGCTCTCCGCTTCACGGCTCATTCTGATTGGCAGCAACAAAGAACCAGGGTAGTAAATAGTCAATAGGAACCACAAAGTGGGAATTTATGCCTTCTGCTACAGTGGAAGTGGGACGAATGCATTCAACTGAGGTAAAAAGTGGCAACAGTGTCAGGAACCGCGGCTGAAATCGCCGTAACTACACTTGCTTTGCATCCTCGTGTGCACTATAAACGGTGCAATTTTCCACAGGTAATCTGCAGCAGAATCAAAAGAGTAACAGGTGGCCAGAAGATAGCCGAATTTTGAGCAAGGTCGCTTCTCAGACAATACCTACCGGCTGTTTTGTGCTATGAAGTGGACCAATTGCTAGTAAATACCTGTCGACTTACACCTTCAAAAATATTCTCTGCCGATACAGAATCCAGCCCAGAATCAAGAATGCTACGCTGTAACTTAGACCGTACAGCATCGACGCATTGTATGGGCTGGCGATCGGGGCGTAGAAGTGGCTGTAAATCCAACCTTTCAGAGACATGCTCCCAACATGCACCTGGATTGAGAGATGGGCCACCAAGCTCGCCAGAGCGTAGAGCGCCAACGGGTTCATGCCCATCATCATGAACGGCTTGCCCCAAGTCTTCCAACCTTTGAGGTCGATCATCCAGTAACAGAACGCTAAGAACAGCAGGCTTAGCCCGGCGGTGAATAGGACGAAGGAACTGGTCCACAAGTTCTTATTGATAGGGAAGCTCAACCCCCAGATCTTTCCCAGAATCGCCAGAATGGCTCCGGCAATCGCCATTCCTGCCGCCTTCCGTTCACTACTGCGATTCGAAAGCAGGTATTCGCCGGTAAATACCCCCAGGAGGCAAGTGGCGATTGCAGGGATAGTGCTCAGGAATCCTTCCGGATCTCTAACGTGTTCAACATAAAGGTGGTTGTACATCACCAGCCGGTCGAACCAAGAGGCCAGATTGCCTTCAGGACTCAGATTGCCAACGCCATACCCAGGGACTGGAATGAGTTTCATAGCCGCCCAATAGCCGAAAAGAGCCAGAAGAAGGGCACTCAGCTGCCCGCGGCGGCTAGAGAACAGGAAGATGACAGCCGTGGCGAGGTATACGACGGCGATTCGCTGGAGTACGCCCGCAAAGCGCCAGGTCGCTAAATGAAAGTGCGGAAAGCCGTTAAGGAACACGCCTATAGCAAATATTACGACCGCTCGCTGAAGCGAATGGGTTAGCAGGGAAGTCCGTGAGGCACCTTTTTTCTGGCGATTCCGGAACGAATAGACCATAGAGACGCCGACAATGAAGAGGAAGAACGGGAAAATCAGGTCTGTTGGTGTCCAGCCGTTCCACTGCGCGTGCTCCAGAGGCCAATAGATGGAATCCCAATTCCCGGCGTTATTCACGAGCATCATTGCAGCTATGGTGAGCCCACGGAACACGTCAAGAGATTCCAATCGACTGGAAATGGAGGCGGGCGAGGCGATCGTGACGTTTGGTTGAGGGGAAACGATGGTGGACATTTGCGCCTTCGCGGGACACATTCTAAGTTGCGAGGGATTCTACACCCGCCTCGCTCTAACAGAGATGTTCCACGTGAAACATTCTTGGGGATCACGTTTGGGGGATCGTTCCACGTGGAACATCTCCCATTGTTTTCCACCGCTGGCCTTCTTCCTAAAGTGTTCCACGTGGAACAATTGCCCCTGACTTCCACGGCAGGCACAGCTTTTGCACACAAATACCTCATTGCACTGCGGACACGAACTTCGGTAGTCTGCAGTCCTCTGATGGTTTCATTCGAAAACTCATGGGACGTGTTATAGCAGTTGCCAACCAAAAGGGTGGCGTGGGAAAGACCACAACCGCCATTAATTTAGCTGCATCATTTGCCGCCGCGGAGGTACCCACTCTACTAATTGATTGCGATCCGCAATCGAACAGCAGCAGCGGCCTTGGATATCCGAAAGATCCTCAACGCTTCAGCACCTATCACCTGCTGATGGGCGACGCCCAATTGGATCAGATCACGCTCACGACCGCACTCGACCAGCTTTGGATTGTTCCGTCCAGCAAGGAGCTTACCGGTGCGAACATTGAACTGGTTACGCTCGACCGGCGCGAGTTCCGCCTGCGCGATGCCGTCGATCGCATACGCAATCGCTATCAGTTCATTGTGCTCGATTGTCCACCCGCTCTAGATCTCCTAACTCTCAATGCCCTAGTGGCGGCCGACTCAGTTATCGTTCCAATGCAGGCCGAATACTTCGCATTGGAAGGGGTCAGCGAGTTGCTGGATACGGTGGAGCGTGTCAAGCAGACATTCAATCCTGGGTTGGCGGTTGAGGGGGTTGTGCTGACGATGTACGACGACCGTACCAACCTTGCACAGCAGGTCACCGATGAGTTGCGGAACTACTTCGGGGATCGTCTGTTTACCACTTCGATACCTCGCAATGTGCGGCTTGCGGAAGCGCCCAGTCATGGAAAGCCGGCCCTCCTCTACGACGTGCGTTCGCGTGGAGCGGAAGCTTACATCAAGCTGGCGAAAGAGATCATGGACCGAGTGATGTTGCGTGCATCCGCCTAGTATATCGCTATACGATATATTTTTCCCCGGGCGAACGTAGCCGGTGGTCAGTCGCTGGGAACTGGATTTATGTTGTCCTCCGCCGGGTTAAACGGTGCCTCAAGTTAGGAGCTGATGTGC
Organism: Terriglobia bacterium; assembly: GCA_021324365.1. Taxonomy (GTDB): domain Bacteria; phylum Acidobacteriota; class Terriglobia; order Terriglobales; family Acidobacteriaceae; genus JAJPJE01. Next base: position 54,810 of record JAJPJE010000067.1, read on the forward strand.
AGACGATTACGCCAGACAAAAAACGCGCTCTAGGACGTGGACTCAATTCCCTGATACCAGCGGCGCGCAGCACGCCTCCAGCGGCTGCGCCTGTGGCGACGGGGCCGGTCGCGGTGATGCCGGGCGAAGCCGTACAAGACGTCGCCATTGCCGACGTCCTTCCCAATCCCATGCAGACGCGCGTCGACATCGATCCCGTTGCGCTGCAGGAACTGGCAGACTCAATCGCAGTTCAGGGCGTATTGCAGCCAATCCTGGTGCGCAAGGTCGGAGACGGCAAGCTCGAACTCGTTGCCGGCCAGCGACGGCTTATGGCATCGCAACGGGCAGGAAAGACGACCGTCCCCGCGATCGTTCGCCAGATTTCAGACGAGCAGGCCATCGAGATCACTATTATCGAAAATCTCCAGCGCGAAGACCTGAACCCGCTGGAGCAGGCCGCCGCATTTGAGAAACTCAGTCAGCAGTGCGGACTTACACAGGAGCAAATCGCGCAACGCACCGGAAAAGATCGCACCACGATCGCGAATTACATCCGGTTGTTGCGTCTGCCCGATTGGGTTAAGCAAGGGCTGCGTCAGGGCGTGCTGACAATGGGACATGCCCGGGCGCTGATGGGGCTCGACCCTTCATTGATCGAAGCGACCGCCCGCGAGGTGGTCAAAGACGCACTTTCCGTGCGCCAAACCGAAAAGCTGGTATACGACATCCTGCATCCCTCCCCTAAGCCGGAGAAGAAAGAACGCGTGGTTGATCCGAACGTCAAAGAAGCAGAGCGTGAACTCGAGCGATCGCTCGGCGTACGCGCACGAATCTACGACCGTAGTGGGAAGGGCAAGGTCGTGCTGGAGTACAAGTCGCTGGAGGACTTCGACCGCATCGTGGAGGCATTGTCGAAGTAAGTTACTAGGCAGTATTCACCAGACTGGTTTTACAAATGTGATTTGAAAGCGCGCGGCTTCAGCCGCGCCGTTCTGCTCTTACTCAGTAATCGGAACGTAATCCAGTGAACGCGCGCATACGCCGAATCATTCTGCTCATTATCTTGGCGCTGGTCATCGCCTGGCACCTTCACTGGATCCCACAGTGGATCACGTCGGGATTCCACCTCCACCGCTAGTAATCGTTTTTCACCACAGATGGAGGGCGGCAATTATGGCCGGAGAACCGGGGCCGAGCCGAGGCTACTGAGCGGTGCCGGAATGGGTAGAAAAAGAGCCAAGCTGGCCGGAAGCGGAGCGCTTCCAAGCTCCGAAGAAGGCGGTATACGACCTCTGGCCGGGTACTACGGTAACTTCGCCTCTCCCACAAAATGGGAATAGCATTTCGCACAAAGACACTTTGCTTGCCGGAAGAGGGTCGAAATGCGTAAAGCGTGGGCATTGGTGATTGTTGTCGGATGCGGGCTGGTGGGCAGCACCTTTGGACAGTCTCTGGGCGACTTTGCTCGCGAGCAAAGAGCAAAACAGGGATCCGCGACTGCGACCAAGAAAGTCATCACCGACGATGACATTCCCAAGCAGGACACGATTTCTACCGGGGGGCAAAACAGCCCGAACCCCCAAACCAACGCAGGCAGCCTCCTTGAGAAAAAGGACAAACCGGCTCAAGCGGATTCCGCGGCTGACAAGCTGAAGTCGGCAGAGCAGTGTAAGGCGGCCATCCAGCAGCAAAAGCAGACTGTCGACTCCATGCAGAAAGAGCTGGACGAGTTGAAAGGTTCAATCCATTACGTGGAGGCAAACGCCTATTACAACGGTGTCCAGTACAACGAAGCGCAGGCGCAGAAGCAAAAAGAAGCTGAGCACCTGGAGAAGCAGTTGACCGAAGAAAAAGCTAAACTGCAGGACATGCAGGAACAGGCCCGAAAGGCGGGCTTCGGAAGCTCGGTCTACGAATAGTCAGTAGCGAAATCCCAGCGCTTGCGAGAGAAACTGCACCAGTGGACTAATCTGCTGACAGGCCCTGGTGAAATCCTTCATGAACTTCGGGCCGCAAATCTGCGACTCTGAAAACTCAATCCAGACAATATAATCCTTGCGCTTCAAGTCCTCGATACAGGGATGATCGGGCGGGAACCCACGCGGCGGACGGGAGAGGACTTCGCCGTCGAATTTCAGCTTCTTACTGATTTTCTTCCATTCATCTTCGCGCGTCACAATCGCCTGCCGGATCTGGTTCAGCACCTTGGATTCCGGCCGCCAGGAACCCCCGGCGACAAAGCACTGCTCGGGTTCGAGGTGAAAATAGAACGACGGTGCGTGGACATCTTTCTTTTCGGAAGCATGCCGGAACTGAATCCCGATATGCGTTTTGTACGGCTGTTTATTCGCGCTGAAGCGGATATCTCGATAGATCCGGAAGAGCGAACCGCCATGGGGCCGCGGATCGGCGATGATTTGCGAACTGATTTTCTGCAAGGGCGCCGCGGCCTCGGTGATGAACTGCAGACAGGGATCGCGTACGACGGCCTCGTAGCGGGCTTTGTTTTTCGCAAACCACTCGCGGCGGTTGTTGCGTTTCAGTTGCTTGAGAAAGTCGAATAGCCCGGGAGTGAAGTACGGTCCCATGGTCGGTCACCAATTATGAAATCGAGAAATAGATTGTAATCAGCGGCGGACAGATTCGAAATCCGGTACGGGTGTGCGCGGCTGCATATGGCGCCGGCGCGCGGCTTCCAGGAAGTATTCGAACAGCGCGCGCGACGAGGGTTCCTCGTCGAAGGTGCGTTCCGGGTGCCATTGCACTCCGAGCACAAAGTGATCGGAGGCGGTAGACTCAAGGGCTTCAATCACCCCGTCGTGGGCGCGGGCCACAACACGCAGACCATCGCCGGGCGCGTTTACTGACTGGTGATGGCTGGAGTTTACCCAGCCTTCATCGGACTCCCAGACAGGACCAAGAATGCCGGCCAGGCGGGACTCGGGTTCGATTTGCACCAGATGCGCGCGCTCGATGAGGCGGCCTTGGGAGTGGTTCTCGACATGCTGAATTAGCGTTCCAGTCCGCCACACGTTAAGACTCTGCAAGCCGTAGCAGATGCCCAGCACGGGTTTATGCATGTTGTACGCGTCTTGCAAAAGCAGTTCGTCGGCGTTGTCGCGGCGTGGATCGGCGGCAGCAGTGTGTGGGTCAAGGGATGCGCCATACTTTTCCGGATCAACATCAGCCGGACTACCTGGAAGCAGGATGCCGTCGCAGGTCATGGCGAGCCGGGTAATATCGGCATTGCTGAGGGACAGATCGATCGGAACAGGCTCGCCACCGGAGATCTCGATCGCGCAAAGATACTGCGGCAAAGCTCGCTGGTTGTATTCCGGCTTCTGAGAATGCGGATGGGGAATTGCGATCCGAGGTCGCACAGTCACCTCGTGAATAGTGTAACGCTCTCCACGCCAGCAAATTTGCACAGCGGGGTTTCTCAGGAGATGCCTCCTGCTATTGTTTTTATCAGGCCGTGGGTGTTTACAGGGTAGTCGTTATACTTCATTTCGTCTGCCGGACCGGCGTATCTAACAAGAGCACCGATTGGAGAGTGTTGAATGCGAAGGCGAACGCTGGTTGTCCTGCTTTTCTGCGGGGTTTACGGGCTGCACGCGCAGACTGTCGACGAAATTGTTGCCAAAGCGCTGCAGGCGCGCGGCGGCGTGAGTGCCATTAAGGCAATTCAGAGCGAACGTTTGACGGGACACATCTCGTTTGAGAAGAATTCGCCCGCGGGCTTTATGGTACAGATCAAAAGGCCCGAAAAGATGCGAGAGGAGATCGATTTCAGCGAGAAAACCATGATCGAGACGACCGATGGCTCGACAGGATGGAGGCTAATGGCGACGAATGGAACCGGCACACCTGAACAGCTAACGCCTGGCGAAGTGCAGAACATGGAAGGCGGCGCTGATATCGACGGACCGCTGCTCGATTACAGGCGCAAGGGAAACAAAGTCGAATTGGTTGGAAAGGCCAAGGTCGGCAACGAAGACGCGTACAAGCTCAAAGTGATAGACAAGAAGGGCGAAGTCCGTTACGACTACCTGGATGCCAACTCGTTCCTGGAGATAAAGTGGGAAGGGCAGGTGGAAAACGCGGGCAAAACGAATACCTTCGCCTCGCTCTTTTCTGACTATCGCAAAGTACAGGGCGTGATGTTCGCATTCGCGATCACCTCGGGTACCGCAGACAATCCCAACGCGCAGAAGATCGTTTTCGATAAAGTCGAGGTGAACGTCCCGATGAGCGATACACTGTTCGGTAAGCCCTCACCTCCGACGCGGGCCGGACAACCTGCTCATTGAAGGCTCGGTGCCTGTCTGCAGATTGACGGCGAAAGATGTGCACCCTAAAATTCAGAGAAGCATCTTAATTATCAAGCTTTTGCAATATAGGGAGTCCCACGTGCCGCTGTACGAGTACCAGTGCACAAAATGTCAGCACAGGTTTGAGAAGATCCAGAAGTTCTCGGATCCGCCCGTCACTAAGTGCCCTGAATGCGGGGGCAAGGTGGAGCAACTGCTCTCTGCGCCGGCGATCCAGTTCAAAGGCGCCGGATGGTATGTCACCGATTATGCCAAAAAGTCCGGCTCGCCGAGTGGAAACGGCAAGGGGAGTTCGGACGTGAAAGCGTCGGAAGCGAAGTCGTCAGACACCAAATCAGCGGACACCAAGCCCGAGAAGAAGTCCGAAACGAAGACCTCTAAGAAGGACTAAAGCTCACTAATACATCTAGCCTTCGTAGTAACCATGACCAGCTTTGATACCTCACATCTGCCCTCTGCAAGCAGCTGTGGGTCGAACCCTCAGGCAGCTTTTCGGCGAGGCGGAACCTTCGCACCTTCTCGACGCGCTTTCGAAAGGCCAATCGCGATTGCCTGCTTGCGGTTCTTATGCTCGCCCTTCTTCAGATGATGCATTTCCGTGCGAACTTCCTGTTGAGCTTTCCGGCCATAGCGCCGCGAGCTTGATTTCTTTCCACCGCGCCGGGAACTCGAGCGATTGCTCCGGCTGCGCGCACTCGCACTGTGACTGCCAGAGCTTCGGCTCGACTTACTTCTGCGGGACGAAGCGGATTTGCGCGACCGGCTGTGAGCGGACGCTGAACGGGAAGAGGACTTGCGACCTGTACGGCTGCGGGAAGACTTGCGCGATGAACTGCCGCGCGAACGCGCGGATGCGGAACCGGATCGCCTTCCTCCGCGGCGGCTGGATTTTTTCGCTGTTGGCATCTCTATTCTCTCCTTGGCGTGGCGCGCATGCATCTATTGCCACAACTGAATGTGACGTCAGGCAACCTGTAGAAGGTTGTGCGCGATGGTTTACATTCATTGTTCACGATGTATGCGACAACTGGCCGAAACCTGTGAACGCATCGCTGCAACGACGAAGAAGAACGAAAAAGTTCGCATCGTCGTGGAATATTTTCAGTCACAGGCGACTGTTGAAGCTTCGATTGCTGCAGTTTTTCTGTCCGGCCGCGTGTTTCCTGCGTACGAAGAACTCACGCTGCAAGTTGGCGGAACTATGTTGTGGCAGGTGCTGCGCGAAATCGCTCGAATATCCGATGAAGACATGGCTGCTGCCTATCGCCGCTACGGAGATTTGGGATCGGCAGCGCTCGACATTCTGCAGCCAGTCGCGCCCAAGCACAGCTCTCTGACTCTTGACCACGTAGAACGCGAGTTCCACCGCATTGCGGAAATACGCGGCGCCGCATCGAAGGCATCGTTCGTGCGACTCTTGCTTTCGAAAGCAACGGCGCTTGAGGCGAAATATCTGGTCAAGATTATCAGCGGCGATCTGCGAATCGGTCTGCGGGAAAGTCTGGTGGAAGAAGCCACTGCAAAAGCCTACGAAGCGCCATACGCGGATGTGCAACGCGCGAACATGTTGTTGGGCGATATTGGAGAAACGCTGCGCCTGGCTGCCGATCACAAACTCGGCGAAGCACGGATGCGCATGTTTCATCCGATTGGATTCATGCTGGCAAGTCCGGTGCAAACTGCCGAAGAAGCATTTCGCTATTTCGATCATGCGCAGCTGGAAGATAAGTACGACGGCATCCGTGCACAGGCCCACGTGTCTCAAGGCGAAGTACGCTTGTATTCGCGCACGCTGGATGATGTAACGGAAGCTTTCCCGGAATTGCCCGACGCGCTCGCGGTCTTTTCCGATGATGTGATCTTCGACGGTGAAGTGCTGGCCTGGAGCCTGGACGAACAGCGCGCGCTGCCGTTTTCGCAATTGCAAAAACGATTGGGACGAAAGAAGGTGACTGCGGGCATGATGCGCGAGATCCCGGTCGCCTACGTTGTTTTCGACGTGCTCTATGCTGGCGGGGAACTTACGATCGATCGCCCATTGCGCGAACGAGGCGCGCTACTGGATCAACTGTTCATGAAGGCGGCGCAGTTTCCAGCGAAACGCACGGAACGCACCCGTAGCCGCGTACCACAAGGAACGCTGGCATTCGAAGCGGACATTATCCAGCAGTCCAGCGGTTCGATCCCTGGCCGCGTGATACGCGCTCCTCTTACCTCTGCCGATTCTGCCGAGCATCTCGCAGAGATCTTTGAACAAGCATTGGAACGCGGAAATGAAGGCCTCATGATCAAGGACCTGAACTCCTCGTATGCTCCAGGACGGCGAGGGAAGTCGTGGCTGAAGTTGAAGCGTGAGCTGGCGACGCTGGATGTGGTAGTGACCGCGGTGGAATTCGGCCACGGCAAGCGAGCTGCTGTATTGAGCGACTACACGTTTGCGGTCCGCGCGAGTGACACGGATGATCGCCTCTTGAATGTCGGGAAGGCCTACTCTGGCCTGACCGATGCCGAGATCAGCGAAATGACGAAGTGGTTCCTGGAACATTCGCTGGAAGATCAGGGATTCCGGCGTGCGGTTGAGCCAAAGATCGTGCTGGAAGTTGCGTTCAATGCAGTCATGAAGTCGGAACGGCACGAGAGCGGGTATGCATTGCGCTTCCCGCGAATCCTGCGACTGCGTCCAGATAAAACTCCTGACGAGGTCGACACTCTGGACCGGGTAGCTGAAATCTACCAGCGGCAGCTACTCTCGTTTCCCACAGGGAAACTAAGCTCTTAGACGGCGAAAAGCGCCCCAATCTGCATCCCACCTATTGCGCTGCTCGAAAAATCAGAGACGGAGTTGCCATGTCGCACTATTCGACTTTGCAGGATTACCAATTTGACGCCGATGTACGAGACATTCGCGGTGCAACACTGTACGGGCAAGAGGAGAAGAAGATTGGCAAGATCAAGGACGTCGTTTTTGACCACGATACCGGAAGCATCCGCTACCTGGTTGCGGATGTCGGCCATGATCGAAAGGTCATGCTCCCGGTGAATCGACTCTTCCGCGCGGCAGCGGACGAAGATGCTTTTGAAACCGACCTTACCGATGCCGAACTCGACCATCTTCCAGCTTTCGACAATAAGGTGATGGAATCAGATGAGAGCTGGAAGAGTTATGAACAGCTTCATCGCAGTTCCATCGAACTGCGCGAAAAAGCGGCGATCCGCGAAGAGAAAAGAGATTTTGAAGAAGGCCCGGTGATGCACAGGAAGGGTTCGGACCGAATCGTAACTCCGCCGGAAGGCCCCCAAGGCGTACCCGGACGGGCAGCAGAAGAAACGCGGGAGCGTACGATACCAGCCGCCGAGCTGTTTCCCGACCGATTGACGAACAAGTTCACCAGCACAACTCCGGACGCACAGAAGCTCACGCTGGTACCGGATGAGGCGGCCAGAATCGACAGTGCTGCCTATGGAACCGAGACACTCGGTCCGAGGTGGGACGCTTTCGAAGAGAACTTGCGGACGGACCTTCCGAAAATCCGAAACCGTTGCGGGGTGTGCGCTCAACAGCAGCAAAGAGTAGCGTAAGACCGGCGCGTATAAAAAATGCCTCTCCCGCAAAGGAGAGGCATTTTGTTTCGAGTACCTCCTACCGCTCTGACTTTCGCTCTTTCAGCCACTCATGCGTATTCTTTGCATAGATTGCCAGGCAGATGATGTTCGCGGGAATCAGTCCACGAAGCCCTGACTCCTGGGCAATGTAAAGGATGACGAAACAGTTGATGGCCGCCAGCACCCAACCCCACCAGAGTTGGCGACCGACTGCAATCATAGAACTGACAGTAAGAAGACTGCTGAACCAATCGAGTTTCACGGGGTACCTGCAGAGATCGGGCGTTCCGGAATTTCTCGGATTCCACCACGATCATCTTTGAGCAGTGTGCACCCGAAAGTAAATCCGTCAAAACACCGGGAGGGAGAGACCAGGACCTGTCCGTCAGTAATCAGGTTATTGCAGCAGATCACAGATAATGGCCGGCAGATCGCCTAATTGCGGCGACACTTACCGGCCTTGCTATCCTCTTTCACTACGAGAACCGACCGCAGCTTTTAAACAAATACCGGTGTCCGGTTTCACGAGTCCAGCAAATCGCCCTTGATCAGTTTCTGTCCACCAAGCACCGCATAAAAAGCCCAAATCGTCAGACCCAGAATAATCGCGGGCACGAGGAGCGTGGCAGTCGAATACCATCGCGAGAGATCCGCCGTTAGCGGAACATTTCCCAGAGTATCCGCAACAAAGACGGCAACCGCCAGTGTCACAAAACCAAAACGAACGATGGCAAGTGCGGCGATAGCGTATACCAGAATCACTGAGGTGATATCGATTGCAGGATGATGGCTGCCGATGGCTTTTGCTCCCACCCAAATGGCTACGAATATAGCTGCGGCAGCCCATTGGTTTCGCAACACGATTCTCAGGATCAGCAGCATGGCGAAGAATATAAGAGTGAATTCAATTGCACCCGGAATCTGGAAAAGCGTTGCACCCAATGCCGTCCGCCCGCCCATGAGGTAATCGGTCGAAGGCAGCGAGTACGGCTCTCCGAGCCGCAGTAAGATCAAGTTAGCGCCTTCGAAGATGACAATCCACGTCAGCCCCAGCAAGACGCCGAACAGCACGTCACGAGCAACCAGCGAATCGCGAATCTTGCCGCTGAGAATGCGCGACCAGGAGATGATTGTCTGCGGCCAGAACTTTCGCACGTATGGCTCTAGGGCAACGTAGAGCGTCCAGACCAGGGCGGCCATGAACAAGCTGGAGCTTACGGCCATCATCAGCATTCCAATAGTCCCCACTTCGGGTACAAAGTGTTCATAGGAGAGCCAGATCAGCATCTGTAACACAAAGATGACCTTGGCGATCCGGAAAGCACCGACGCTGTCGCCTTTTCCGCGCCGATAATTCAACCTTGCGAGAAGAACAGCGGCAGCAATCAGGGCAAGAAAAATAGAGATGTAGATTATCTGCCGCGCTTTATCCCCAGGCGCGTATTGATAAGGGCGCATCCGGTATGGATGTGTCCACTCGCCGATGGTGTTGAAGTACACCGGCTTGCCGTGCCAGGCGGCAGCCTCCACTCGCAACGGACGATTCGATCCCGGCCACGTCCCTGTCCACGCAGCGCGGGTATCGGAACTCGCCAGCGAAGTCCATTGTGGTTGAGCGGGCTGCAACTTCGAAGGATCCAACCCGGCCAACTCGAACAGCGGAGACCAGTCCACAGGCTTGGCGGGCGCTGAGGAGGTATCGAGTTCAGGAGGAATTGCATGGAATCCAACCAGGTGACCCTGCGGATCGAGCCAGACCGTCATCATTCCCGACAGGATCTCTGGGGGATCGTCAGAGGATATGATGCCGGGGGTGAAGTTCAGCCGGTAGTCCGACGGCACCATATAGCGAGGACTCGTCCGGTAGTAGTAGATGATCGGTGTTGGGCGCTGCGCGTAGATGTTCAGCCATTGCGGCCGCGGTTTGTCATGATCGGTGACATACAGGAGCAAATCGTGATCCTCTACAAAGTCAGACGCGTGGTCCACGGTCCTTGGGTCGTAGCCGAGACGCTGAATGATGTCGCGAGCCTTCGCTGCAAGCGCCTCGGGCGGCAAGTCGAAGGTCATCTTTTCATACGCGTTGGAACCGATGATCAACCAGATGCTGGCTGCAAGCCCAATTACCGCGAGAGCGAGGAGGATCACGGCGTAAGAGGGCTTCATGCCCTGAGTCTCGCCCGCCGCCGCGACCATCTGCGGTGAAGGAGTTTCTCCCGCCGCGAGTGCAGCGGCCAGTGGATCGCCACCCGGCAAAGCAGCAGCAACCGTCCGTACCGTAGCTGGACGCCTGGCTGGATCTTCATCAAGGCAGCGCAGGATCACACGCTCAACCAGCGGATCGATGTCTTTGACGATCGCCGATGGCCGGCTGACCGTGGCGGACGTGCGGTTCTTTAAAGGATCGGCAATATTGGCGGCGTTCTGAGCGCCTTTCCCGGTGAAGATTTCATAGAGCACCAGTCCGAACGAATAGATATCGCTCTTCTCAGTGACTTCCTTGCCTGCCAGCTGTTCGGGAGCCATGTAGGCTGGCGTGCCGCTGCGGACGTCAGCTCCCGTTACTTCGTCGACGAATGCCGCCAGCCCGAAGTCCATGACCATCACCTGACCGCGCCCGTCGAGCATGATGTTCGCCGGTTTCAGATCGCGATGTAGAACGCCCTTGGAGTGGGCTGCCGCGAGCCCAGCGCAAAGTTGGCGGGCGATTTCCAATCCCTTATCGCTGGGCAGGCGACCGATGCGGCGAAGCAGGGAAGCGAGGTCCTCGCCGTCGATGTACTCCATCGTGTAGAACGTAAGGCCATCCACATCGCCGACGTCGTAAACGCGGCAAACGTTGGGATGGGAAACTTTGCGGGAAATGCGAACCTCAGCGTGAAAACGTTCCAACAGGTCGGGATCGTTGCTGGCCTCCTCGGGAAGAAACTTCAGCGCGACGGGCTGCCCCAAAGTGAGGTCGTCGGCACGATACACTTCGCCCATGCCTCCGCGGCCAAGAAGCGATATGATGCGATAACGTTCGGCCAGCACAGCACCCGGGAGAAAACGGCTTTCACCTCGCACACTGCTCGGATTCCTTCCAGCACTTGATGCCGGACGGGGGGAACGTACCGGCGCGGCTGCCATGGTCGCCGCTTCGCTGGAGACGAACGTGGCGGCTTCACTGGCGGGAACGGCGGATCCGCAAGAAGAACAGAAGCGGCTGTCGTTGGCAATCCGAGAACCGCAGGAAGTGCATTGAGCCATGATGATCCCTTACCCCGATTGGCAGTTTACGCGAGAAGACGATTTTCGCGAAAGCGAAGGCGCGGGGCGCCACCTATCGACAAAGACACGAAACCGGCCAACATAGCCGGTTATAATTTTCGCCCATGACGAACCCTGCCACGGCTCAATGGCCCCGAGTTCTTCCGCGGCTCGATTCGGCTTCACATCTGCGTATTCTCTTCATCACCATCTATGTCCGCGATGTCGATCGCAGCATTCGCTTCTACGTCGATCAGTTGGGCTTCAATCTGATCTTTGACAGTCCCGTCGCGGGAGGTCGTTTCGTTGCTGTGGGTCCGCCGGATGGCAGCGCAGTGCTCGCATTCGCTCGTGTTCCTCCCGACTCGGATGAGTATCACTCCATTCGACGGACGGCACCCATTGTCTTCCTGACTGAGAACGTCGTCGCCCGGTACGAACAGTGGGAGCGTGCGGCATTGAATTCCAAGAACCGCCATACAAACCGGCATGGGGCGGGTTGTATGCAAGCTTTGAAGACCCGGATGGAAACTCCCTGAAACTGGTGGAATCGGATGATCTGAGCAGGGAACTCGATGAGCAGAGGCGAACGATTGCGGAGAAGATCGAGTTGGAAAGGAGAGCATCTCAAGAACTCGACTTCGCCAAACAGGTTCAGGCGCGACTCTTTCCGCAGTGCCTTCCACAATTGAGTTCGCTTGACTATGCCGGTTTGTGCCTTCAGGCGCGCGCCGTGGGCGGTGACTACTATGACTTTCTCAGCTCTGGTCCACAACGGCTGGGCCTGGTGCTGGGCGACATCTCGGGCAAAGGGATGGCAGCGGCGCTGCTAATGGCCAATCTACAAGCCAACTTGCGTAGTCAGTACGCAACCGGCTGGGAGCAGCCGAACCAGCTCCTGCAGTCTGTGAATCGCCTGTTCTATCAGAATACGATTGAAAGCGCGTACGCAACTCTGTTCTTCGCAGATTATGACGATCAAGAGCACAGGCTCCGTTATGCCAACTGTGGACACTACTCACCATTCTTGCTCCGTTCATCCGGAGATGTTGAACGGCTTGCATCGACCGGCACAGTGCTGGGCCTCTTCGAGAAATTGGACTGCGATGTGGAAGAAAGAGAATTGGCGCCGGGTGACAGCCTGGTGCTTTTTACCGACGGAGTCACCGAATCTTACGACGCGCAGGGCGAAGAATTCGGCGAAGATCGCTTGATAAAAACGCTGCGCCAGAATCTCTCGCTGCCGACAACCAAACTGCTTGCATCTATCGTGGACGATGTACGCGCGTTCAGCGTACAAGAACAACATGACGACATTACCTTAATCGTCGCCAAGTGCACGGCATGATATCAACGAGAGTCGACGGTTTTGTTACGTCCTGCGAATCAGGAACACGGTTTTGTCGTCGATCCGATCTGGCTCCCCTACTTCGCGCCAGTAGTCATCCTGGCGGACTGCATAGTCCAGCACGGCATTGCAGATTTCCTTCGCTGGCTCGTGTTTGTGCTCATTAATAATCCCCTGGATGGTGATCCGGCTCGCCTGATCGCTGCCGTCATACACGCCGTCGGTATATAGGAAGAGGATGTCACCGTGACCCATCAGAGTGATCTGAGCGACGTCGGAGTAATCCATCTGCCGCTTGCGTACTTTCATCGAGAAGTACTTGTTGCGGTCAGGATGGTCCTCTGGGATTTCAAGGCCCAGGGCGAGAAACTGCACCATGCTCTCTTCGTCAATATCCATGAAGCGACCGAATTCGGCGGAGAAAACCAGCGGCGGCGGATGCCCGAAATTCACAAATCGGAAGATGCCTTCCGGCTGGATTTCGCCATATAGCATGGTCGCGATTTCGCGCTTCGTATTGTCAGTCCGGCCCAGCGCGTTGCGTGCGGTTACCGATTGCGCCAGCCTCAGATTGATTTTCTCGAACAGGTCGGTGCTGGTTTTGCCCTTCTGGTCCAGTTCCGACAACATGAACGCGTGAAACGTGTCGTGAACAGTAGAGGCAATCTTCGCGGCAATCAGGTCGTGGCCTTGCGCATCGACCAGCAGCACACCTGCCGTCGTGTACAGCTCGTGCAGGTTCTCCGCGATCTGCAGTTGCTCCGAGCTCTTTGCTTTGCGATACGAAATCCCATCCGCAGGAGTGTAGTCGGGCCGCGATTCCATCCATTGAACATGCGTGTCGACTTCGTTGCGCGGGCTTGCCCCCGGCGGCAGCGGGTCTAAGTATTCCTTCGCCAATCGGACCGCGCGCGCGATGCGTGCGTCGATGTTATAACGCTGCTGGAAATTGATGTACTCGAACATATCGCCGCCGACTCGTCCCGCCGGAATGGAGTTCCCATACATCTCGATCCCCGGCAGTTGCGGGATGACGCCCTCCACCGGCATAAGCCGCTTCCGGAGGTAATCATCAATACCGAAATCGAGGGATGGCAGGACCATGAACGATATGTTTCCGAGAGATTTCTGAATACGCGGCCGACGTCATCAGCCAGACAAGACTATACGGGAACCGGGCGGAGTAGCGCCATGTTGGGATGTGCGATTTCTCTTATTTGTCACCAACTTCTGCCGTTTTCGGAAAAGTCACCAAGTCTGGACAGAACAGCCAGATTCGGAGCTTCGCATCAATTGTCGCAGCTCGACCCTAACCGCACAGCAACAATCCTTCCGGCTTTGCCGCTGCAGAAGCCGAGATACGAGGGCCGAACCCCATCAGCGTCTTGATACCGGTCAAGCGGTTCACGCGCATGCCGAGATAGATAAACACCAGGTCGGAGAACTGCAAAAGATCAACGGTCCGACGAATCACCTTCGTTTGCATATATCACGAATCCGCGATGAAATAGACCCGTCGCTATATTTTGCCACGATGAAAGCTATTTCTCTGGTCCTGCTTTTTGTCTTGTGCAGCATCTCACTCACCGCACAACCTGCCAACACGAAGGCAGTATCTCAAACCCCTTCCGCTGGAGCCTCGAGTTCGCAGGCCAGTGCTTCCGCTCCCGCCTCGCGGCGCATCACGGCTTACACGCTTCCTCCTGACTTGTACCAAAAGGCGCGACATCTGAACCGGATGCGCTTCGTGTATCGCATCTTCAGCTTCTTTTACGCCCTATTTGTTTTGTGGCTGATATTGCAAGCCAGGTGGTCGGCGAGATTTCGCGACTGGGCAGAGCGCGTATCGCGCTTTCGCATTCTGCAGGCGTTGATCTTTACCGCACTGTTTGCCATTACCTTTGCTCTTTTGCAGTTGCCGTTTGACATCCTGGAAGAGTGGGTTGCCAAGCTGTATCACATCTCGGTGCAGACGTGGCCTTCATGGGCTGGTGACTGGGCGAAAGGACAGGTTCTGCTGATCGTCGTTGGCGGTGTCCTTGTCTGGATTCTCTACGCCGTAATTCGCCGCAGTCCACGGCACTGGTGGTTCTACTTCTGGCTGATCTCGCTGCCCATCCTGTTGTTCCTCTTCTTTATTTCGCCGTTTGTCATCGAACCCATGTTCAACCAATTTGAGCCGCTGGCAAGCAAAGATCCCCAATTAATTCCCCTGCTCGAAAGAGTGACGCGGCAGGCCGGTGAAGAAATTCCTCCGCAGCGCATGTTCTGGATGAAGGCCAGCGACAAGACCAATTTCACTAACGCCTACGTTACCGGATTCGGTGCGTCCAAGCGGATCGTGATCTGGGACACCACCATCGCGAAGGAAACCCCAGATGAGGTCATCGTGGATTTCGGGCACGAAATGGGACATTACGTTCTCGGTCACATCTGGAAAGGTCTTCTGTTTTCCGCTGCGCTCTTTCTGGCGCTCATCTACGCGGGCTATCGCTCTATCGACTGGCTGCTCAGTTGCTGCGGGACGCGTTGGCATATCCGCTCGCTTGACGACTGGGCCTCGCTGCCAGCGCTGTTGTTGATTTTGACCGTCTTCGGGTCCGCGGCTGCCGTCGCGGAAAATACATTCAGCCGCTACCAGGAACATCAGGCCGATGTTTACGCAATGGAGGTAACCCACGGCATCATTCCGGACCCCGGCCAAGCCGCGGCACACGACTTCGAATTAGCCGGTGAGATCGGATTGTCGGATCCCGATCCAAATCCCATTAACGTCTTCCTGTTCTTCGATCACCCTCCGATACCTGACCGGATACTCTTTTTCGTCACCTACAATCCATGGATACAAGGAAGGAAGCCTCAATTCGTGAACTAGGCGCGGCCTGGGTAACACAGGTACCCAGATACCATGAGTCATGAACTGCTGAGGCTGGACGTTGGCCTGGGGAATTGGTATGTTCAGCTTCTTAATCTGTCCTCCGACACCGAAGGCGAGGAGACGAATGCGTTTTCAATCTTTGATTCTGGCTTTGCTGTTCTCGACATTGCTGGTGAGCAGCGCCTCCGCACAGCGGTTCAATTGTTCTTCTAACGGCCAACGGCAGGAATGCCAAATTCCCGCAAGGGGAAATCCCAATGACCTCCACCTGGTGCGGCAGTACAGCCAGCAACCATGCATTGAAGGCCAGACATGGGGCAGGCGCGGCAACCGCGTTTGGGTCGACCGGGGCTGTCGAGCTGATTTTGAGCTAGGCCAGGTTAACTACGACAATGCCGGACGCGGCGACGACGATCGCGACCGCGATCATGACCATGATAACGACCGCGACCGGCGGGGCGGACCCGGTTGGGATCAGCCACCCGCTTATTACGCAGGCAGCTTCAGCGATGGGCACAGCCACTGTTCATCAGCGCCGGGTGCGGGACGCACTTATTGCCAGAGCGGTGGTCCCTTCCAATTCGCAAATCCTCTGCGGGTGAACAATATGTGCGCGCAGAATCGGACGTGGGGCGTTTCGCAGTACGGCTTATGGGTATCCAACGGGTGCGCTGGCGAATGGGAGATCAAGCGGAACGGTGGCGTTCAGGGCGGCTCGGGCTATCAAACCGGCCCGGGATGGGATCGTCCTCCCGCGTACTACGCCGGAAATTTTTCGGACGGACACAGCCACTGTTCAGCAGCACCGGGGCCGGGGCGCACGTATTGCCAGAGTGGGGGCGCGTTCCGCTACGCCAATCCTCTGAACATGAACAACATGTGCGTGCAAAACCGTACCTGGGGTGTTTCGCAATACGGACTCTGGGTTTCGAACGGCTGCAGTGGCGAATGGGAAATCAAGCGCTGAGTGCAGAATTCTCTCGCTTGGAATACGCAGAAAGTCGCGGTAGCATCCCGGCATGAAAAAGACAAAGACCGCCGAGCGCGCTTCGGCGGCCAAGGCCGGCAACAAGCGGAAAACAGTGGAAGAATACCTAGCCGCCCTTCCTGATCCTGCCCGCAGCAGATTGCAAGAGCTTCGCGAGGCGATCCAGTCCGTTATGCCGCCTGGCGCAAGTGAAGTCATCAGCTACGGCATTCCGGCATTCAAAGCAAGAAGAGTGCTGGTTTGGTACGCCGCATTTTCCAAGCATTGCAGCCTGTTTCCAACCGCTGCCGTCCTGGCCGCCTTCAAAGATGGACTGCACGGCTTTACGGTCTCTAAGGGAACAGTCCAGTTTCCGTTCGATAAACCTCTGCCCGTGTCGCTGATTAAAAAGCTCGTCAAAGTGCGGGTTGCACAAGAAAAATAGAGATTAGGACTCGAGCCAACCCTGGCCCGCATTCGGCTAAAGTGTATGCCTGAATCCACGTTTCGAACTGTATTTAATGGGCTAAAAACTGAGCCGTCCCTCCCCGGGGCCACCTTACGGACGCTTTAGGCTTCTAACTTGCCGTTGTACGCCTCGCATCAGGTCCCCTTCGTCCGCTAGTGTGAGATTACCTTATGAAGCTGGTTCGTGTTCTAAGTGAGACCCCCGCCGAAGCCGCCGATTTGATCTCGTTCCTGGAAAACAGCGGATACGCTGTCGAAACCGCTGACCATTGTGATCAGGATGCGCCGCCAGCAGACATCGAAATTGATCTGCGTGTTCTTCCGCTTGAGACCGCCTTGCAGGTGGCGCACGAACTCGCGGTAGGCGATGTGGATGTTTTCATCTCCCCTGGCGTGTTTGCCGATGTCCAACTACAGCACGACGAACCCGAAGCTGCACCAGCGGAGGAAGTCGTCCTGGAGCCATCGTTTGCGACAGAGGCTGAGCCGCACTGCATTCATGCACAACTGGAGGACAATAGACCACTGGTTATCACGCAACCGGAACCAGCAGCAACACCAACATCAGTTCGTTTGCGCGAGAGTTGGTCGCAGATCTCGCGGGAATTTCAGCTTGTAAGCACGGAATGTTTCTCTCTCATTGGGGCTGAGCTCGTCAACATCTCCGAACGCATGCGCCAGTCTCTGCAACGGGCTCGCATCCTCGTGATTCGCAAACGAGCGTTGGTGGAAGCGCGTGCAACCAGAACACGTAATCTGGTTGAGACCCGCCTCCGATTCGATGCAGGATCGACAAACGCCTGGCTACGCAGCGCGATCGCAGGTGCCGGGCTCATGGTATTGCTGTTGTTGACGATGCTCTGGAACGAGCGCCGGGTGAGTTCGCCGGTAAAAGCGGCTATACCGATTGAGGCCTCGTCTGGTGTCGAGACGCATACAGCAGCGCCGGCTACGGTCGTACAGGCTGACACCGTTCACCCACTCAGCGCTTCCTTGCGTCGGCATTCGACTTCCTCCCGGGCCGACGATCTCGCCGATGATGAAGTCATCATCCGGCACTTCAAAACGCCGCTCCCCAAACCGGCCGTCGCTCCCGATGCGGGGATCAAACATTTTTCCGACATGAATTAGCGCTTCGAACGAAGGAGCACCTGATGAGACGGTTAGTTGTCTTTGACGAGAAAAGCAGAGGTAAGTTGCTGGTCGAGCTGTTTCCTTCGACCATCCCCGAGACAGAGGCTCCGGCATCAAACGAGCTCGAGTACATTGCCCGCGCGCTCGATGCGCAGCAGTCTTCCCTTATTCTGATTCCGTCCTCGTCGCCCAATCTCGTGCGCCTGGTAAGGGTTCGCTATGTGCCGAAACCCGTTGCTCCCGAAGCTGAGCCCGGGCCGCTGTACGAAGCAACCGGCTTTCTGGGCCTGACCGATTCGCTGTGTGATCCCGAGCCAGTGAAAGAGAAACCATGGTGGCGACGTCTCTGGTCCCGAGCGGCTCGACACTCGGCAGAGGCGTGAACACACGTGAAGTCTTGTCTCGTTCTTCTTTACGAGTGTGCTTGCTATAAGAAATCTTGGCTTCACTTTTGCCCTTCTTATCTTTGACATACATCGCGTTCGACCATTTCTTCGAGTGCTCGTTCGAATTTTCGCTTGCCACAAAATCAAAGTCATGGCATCTTCGAAGTGCGTAGGAGAAACGCCCGTCCATGAAATCGATATTGCACATCTCGGTGCTTAGGCAATGGCTGCCGAACTTTGGTAGCGATTGCGGACGGGTCACCCCTGCTGAAAATCGCTGACTCCTCGGCGCTGTTTCCTACGCACAATCGCACAAAGTAAAAGCTGGGTAGCGAAGATCGCGGTTACTTCGATCATTTAATCGACCACGTGCCGCAATCGATTGTTCTCCCAGGGTTATCGTCTCTCTCGACGCGGTAGGAGCATGGCTACTCGTGTCTCAACTGGGCAGAGCGCCCTTAGATTGGAAAGTTGTATGGAACTGATGGAACGCGCTTTCAAACGGATGGGAGCGCGAGTTACCTTCGCTGAACTCAATACGCGCAGCAGGGCCGGTAATCGCATTGTCTCGGAAGATTTGGCACTTGATGTTCGTGAAGACGGAGAAGGAGAGTACTTCCTGATTTCGCGGCCTGCATCTTCTACCGAGCTGATTGTGCTGGACGTTCAGGCGGAGCTCAAACATCTGCTCTTGCTAAGCAGAAACGGAACGGAAAAGCACCGCTATCTGCTCGGACATGACGAACGACACTGGTTCGTTGCTGGAATTCCGGAACGCAATCCGGTGAGCCGGGTCCGTGATGCCATGAACGCGCTGAAGCCTGAGGCCGTTTTAGAAAATGAGCGCGGCTTGCGCTCGAAACTCCGTCAACGGCGCAGCAATGCCGCGCGTGTTCGCCAAGGCGAGTGGTTCTTCATCCCGGCACCGCACGCGCACGTGGAGAAGTTCATGATCCTGCACAATGAACCTCTCGTCCGAAGCGGAGGAGGTAAGCCACACGTATGTGAAGAGCTGTACCGATTTGGAGGGGAAACTGTTTATGTGAAGTACGGTTCGCGACAAGTGCTCAGCGAGCCGCAATATCGGGCTTTGTCGGAGGGGAAGCGAACCGGAGGCCGATGGCGCCTTATGCGTCGCAATCCGCGAGTGTTTGTTCGCGGACGCGTCCGCCATCTGGATCATAAGACGGTGTTCCTGGATGGCTGGCATGAGGTTTTCAGCAATACTGAAAACCTTTCACAGGCGATGCGGAACGTTGTTTTTCTCGACTGATTCGCGCGTTACAAAGATTTTCGCCGGTGGCGAAGAGAAGAGATACTCGGCGGAATATTAGGAGCATTCGCAAATGTTGGCAGTGCCGTGTAGGGCACCGCGCCGTGCCAATTGGTACGCAGAAATTATGGGGGCTTTAGCCTCTGAAGAATTTCGGTCGGTGGTGTAGACCAGGGTTACTTCGCCTCAACACGCTACACGCCACAGAAAGGAGGCCGCAATGGAAGTCATCATCATCATTTTCTGGCAGATCCTCATTGCGATTGTGACGAGCACTGTCCGGGCACTTCGTGCACGGCGTATCCGCGAAGCCGACGGTTCGCTTTGTAACAACTGCTTGTACGCACACGTTGCATGCAGAACTGGGCGGCGCAAGCTCACGCGCTGTACGTACGCCTGGAATGCCCGGGAGATTCGCTTCGCGGTCTCCAGTTGCACCATGTACTGCAATCGTGACGCGGCAAGACGTGTCGTGCGCATTGACGGGTTCGCGTCTCGCGAACCAGTCGCGGCGGAAGCCGTCGCACAAAATCAATAACCCCTGCCGGTGGCGCAGACAACGGTTACTTCCGGTGAGCCGAAAGGCGAGCAGGTTCGAATCCTGCAACCGTAGTCGTTTATTCCCCGGCATTTGTGTGGCGCGGACATTCCTGTCCGCGCCGTTTGAACGAAAGGAGGCCTCAATGGCCCGCCTGAATGTACCGAAGTTGAATGACCTGATCGGCTGGAGGCGTCCGCGCACCCACGAAGGCGCGCCGGCGCGCTCGCTCAGCGCCGAGCAACAGTTGCGTCGCTCCGTGCTCGCCTGCCTGCTCTGGGAGAACCAGTTCTACGAGGACGGCGTCGAGATCGCCGGCCGCATCAAGGAGTTGGTTCCGAAGGTTGCGCCGGAGAAGGTAGCTGCGCTGGCCGTAGAGGCTCGCACTGCGATGAAGTTACGCCATGCGCCGTTGCTGCTTGTGCGTGAAATGGCGCGTCTGGCTTCGCATCGCGCGCTGGTGGCGGAGACGCTCGAGCGTGTGATCCAGCGTGCCGACGAGCTCTCGGAGTTTGTTGCCATTTACTGGAGCGACGGCCGCGCGCCGCTTTCGGCGCAGGTCAAGAAGGGCCTGGCCGCGGCTTTCCCGAAGTTCGACGAGTACGCGCTTGCCAAGTACAACCGTGACTCGCCGGTAAAGCTGCGCGACGTGCTCTTTCTCTCGCATGCCAAGCCGCGCGACGAGGCGCAAGCCGAACTCTGGAAGCGCCTGGTCGAAGGCAAACTCGCTACGCCCGACACTTGGGAGGTCGCACTCTCGGGTGGCGCGAACAAGCGCGAGGCGTGGACACGTCTGCTTGGTGAGCGGAAGCTCGGCGCCTTGGCCGTGCTGCGTAACCTGCGCAACATGTACGAGGCCGGAGTTGACGAGGATCTCGTGCTGCGTGCGCTGCGCACCATGAAGACCGATCGCGTGCTCCCGTTCCGCTTCATCGCTGCCGCGCGTTATGCGCCGCAGTGGGAGGCGGAGCTAGAGTCGGTGATGCTGCGCGCCGTCGAGAGCGCAGCGAAGCTGAAGGGCAAGACCGTCCTGCTGGTGGACGTGTCGGGCTCGATGATCGCCATGCTCTCGCGGCGTTCGGAGATGTTGCGTACGGACGCCGCCTACGGACTTGCGATTCTGCTGCGCGAGATCTGCGAGGACGTGAGCATCTACAGCTTCTCTGATCGGCTGGTTCGTGTTCCGGCGCGGCGCGGGTTCGCCTTGCGCGACGCCATCGAGGCGAGCCAGTCGCACAACAGCACCTATCTCGGCAAGGCGCTCGGCGAGCTGAGCGAGTCGTACGATCGCGTCATCGTGATCACCGACGAGCAGACGCACGACCGTGTCCCTGCGCCGAAGGCGCCCGGTTACGTGATAAACGTGGCCAGCTACAAGAACGGCATCGGCTACGGGCCGTGGACACACATCGATGGCTGGAGCGAGTCGGTCATCGAGTACATCCGTGCGCTCGAGGGTGACGAAGGGATGTTGATCAACTGAATTGCGGCTGGGGCGGGTGCCCCATCCAAGCCCTCCGTTGGCTTGGTTGGGTATTTACCCCGCCGCGATTTCTTTTGAAGTGGCGCTGCGCGCCTCGCCCGCGTTGCGAATCGGGCTCAGGTCTACGGGGTGCCCGGCCCTTCGCGCGAAGGGCCGGATTACGACCGGCGCTTGCTCCGACGCGCCTTTGACGTACTCGCTTTGCGCTTAGTCCCAACCGCCGTCAGCTCCTGCTGCATTTTCTTCGTCAGCTTCGCAAATACCAGGCCGTACGACTCGCTGATCAGCGCACGAATCTCGTCAGCGCGCAGTGCGTTCAGGTCTTCGAACGCCACCCACATCGCCCTTGCCATGTACGGAGCCGGAATGATGCCTGGAATCTCGGTCAGCTCGGCAAATCTCTCAGCAGTGCATTTGCAGGAGAGGTGTGTCCGCGCCGAAGGCTCGAGAGAAACCACGGCAAACATTTTCCCGCCGACTTTGAAGACGAGATTGTCGCCCCATTGCATGGTCTCGGTGGCATGCGTCAGTGAAAGACAATGTTCACGAAGCCAGTCAATGTTCATGCGCGCCTGGCCATCCGAGAACTATACGGAACTCGGCCGTTCATTTCTGCAATAATCTGGGAATGACCAAGGAAGCCTCTAAATCGAAGACGTGCCGCGCGTGCAACGGAACCGGCAAGGTGAACGAACCGAACAATGCCGCCAAACGACCTGACTTTCACAATCCCGGCGGATTCTCCTCCGCCGCCCGCAAGGCCTGCCCGAAGTGCGGCGGAACCGGCAAAATCTAAATCTCTCGCGGCTTGAAATTCTGCGTGCTCGCCTCTATTCGTTTACAGCCCGGGAAGAACCCGTCCCGCCTGCATGTTTGTCAAAGTTCATTTCGGCGCGTAGACCAGTACCGTGAACGTATCCGGCTTCTCTTGTGGCCAGCGCTGGCCCGCAGGAGGTGGATTCAACTCCGCTCCGACCAGGTAGATTCTGTGCGACTTCGGGTCGAGCGCCATGGTGCGGGCACTCCGCATGGTGGGGACGTTCTCAAGAAGCTTGTAATTGTCACCTGTCGTTTGGACGACAGAAAGTGTTCCTTCGCCATTGGACGCGAATGCAAGTTTCAGGCCTGGATCAAACGCCGCAGCATCGGTGCCGCGTCCGGTATCCACGGTCGCAACGATTTTGCCGTTCTCCGAATCGACCACGACCATCTTGCTATTGCCGCAAACCGCAAATAGACGATGCGCAGCCGTGTCGATCGCCAGCCCGCTGGGCTCTTCACATCCTTCGAGCTTCCAGGTCGCCGTGTTTTTCCACGTCTTCGAGTCGACCACGGCGATCTGGCTCAGATCCTCGACGTTCACATAAACGTGTCCGGCATCAGCCGCTGCGAATTCCAGCTTGCCGCCGAGCGGCACGTCGCCAACAACTTTCAGCGACTCCGGATCGATTGCCATCATGTTATGGCTGCGGCCGTTCATCACGATGATGTGCTTGGAAAAGGGGTCGTAAATGATCGCGTCAGGATTCTCGCCGACTTTAATTTCGCCGGTCGGCTTAAGCGTTTTCAGGTCGAATACGGTGACGGTTCCTGCCCGGCCGTTGGTGAAGAAACCACGGTTATTGTCCTGAACGAGAGCGGTGCCATGAACCCCATTCGCCGGCATTTCCCCGATCTGCTTGCCGGTGCTCGCATCAACCACAACCACGTGCATGCCGCGAGCAATGAAGAGACGATTACCCTGAGTGTCGTAGAGGAGATAATCCCAGCCAGGTCCGTTGCCGCCGAGAACAAATTTGTTTACCTGGTGATACTCCGGTGCGCTCTGCGCGAATGTAAACATGCTGACGAGCAACAGAGCGGGAACCAACCATCGCGGCGATTTCATTGACTTTCTCCTCGGGGACCCTACGACAATTTTAGGCGAGCATTCGCCGGAACTGACGAGCATATCCGCTGTTTCTGAAAACTACCTGAAAAAGTGCTGCACACATCTCTGGCCGGATAGGCAGCGTGACCGAACGGCTCCGGTAATCGCTGGAGCGGCGTCAAACTATCGCTGCACGTAGTGCACAACCGGTGGCGGATCGGACTTTACTGCCCACACGAGCGCCACAATCCATCCGATAAATGTCCAACCGAGAAACAGGTTCAGCAGAAAGATTGCCAGCGTGTCTCGTTTGCTGCGGATGGCCGCGATGATCGCGGGCAAAAAGTAAAAGACGAAGCCCAATCCGAAGAACGGAAAGAAGAACAGTCCAAAGTCCACATTGCACCTCGCCAGGTCTGCGAACCCCTGCTCCGCACCCTCAAATGATATACGCGGCCATCGCCAATTAGGTTCCTCTGCTTGCAAATTCGCATTTGGCAGGGTTCCGCTTCATTGGTACTCTCGATCCATGTACATTCACATGTTCTCGTTCCGCTTCAAGCCGGGTGTGACCACGGAGAAAAAGCGACGGATTGTGAGCGAAATTAGCGTGTTCCAGGGGCAGATTCCAGGCCTGCTCGAAACGTCAGTGGGACTCAACATCTCGCCTCGTGGACAGGGCTATGAACTCGGCGGAGTGATGAAGTTCGAGGACAAAAAAGCTCTGGACGCCTACGAAGGCCATCCCGTTCACCAGCAGCTTCTGAGCTGGCTGATGCCGCTGGTCGAACCGATTGAAGTGGACTTCGAGGCCTGACCAATGGACATCATTGCCGTCATCCCTGCCCGCCTCGCCTCTACCCGACTGCCCCGCAAGATTTTGCGCACCATCGCCGGTCGCCCCATGCTGGCCTGGGTCTATGAGGCTACTTGTCGATGCACGGACTTGCGCGAAGTGATTGTCGCTACGGACTCCGACGAAATTCGCGACGTGTGCGAGAGCAATGGCTGGCACGTGCGCATGACCTCTCCGGACGCACGCAGCGGAACCGAACGCGTGCACGAGGTCTCGAATCAGATCGCTGCTGACATCTACATCAACGTACAAGGTGATGAGCCGCTGGCTCGACAGGAACACCTGGAAACGCTAGTCGCGTTAATGCAGGATCCCTCATTCCAAGTCGGAACACTGAAGACACCAATTCCCCACAGCAGCAGCGATGTCCACAATCCCAACGCGGTCAAAGTGATCTCTGACGCGAAGGGGCGTGCTCTATACTTCTCGCGCGCCACGGTTCCATTCGATCGCGACCGCGTCGGCAACATCGCTTACTTTAAGCATCTCGGCTTTTATGCTTATCGCAAACAGGCGCTCGACCAGTTCGTTGGCTGGCCGGAGTCTTCGCTGGAGAAGGCTGAGCGGCTGGAACAACTACGATTCCTGGAAAATGGAATCGGCATCTCGGTGGCGGAAACGCCGTTCGATACAGTGGGTGTGGATACGGAAGAAGATCTGCAAAGAGTAGAAAAGATTCTGAAGAATCAGCGTTAATCAGCGTTGATCTGCGGCTCTGGTTGCGCTTTTTCGCCAGTCTTCCGCCGCGGCAATTCTCTTCGAAATCGCCGGATGTGAATGGAAAAACCATTCCACAAAGCGCGAAGGCTCGCGTTCCGCCATGTTCTGATCCGCCAACTTGTTCATCGATGAGATAAAGGGCGTCACGTCTGGAATCGATTTCAACGCATACCGGTCGGCCTCACGCTCCTTGCTGCGCGAATACGCATTCATCAGCGGCATGAGTAGGAAGGACATCACGGTGGACGTCAGGACCAGCAGCGGCAGGTTAGCGAAATCGTGCAGGCTCTCGAACATGCCGCGAACATCCACGGCGTAATGCAAGATCTCCGCCGTGATCCAGAAACCGAAGAAGCTGATTACGACCTCGACGACAATTCCTTTCACGATATGGTTGTGGACATGATGCCCTAACTCGTGCGCGAGTACCGACTCGATCTCTTCTTCGCTGTAGTTCTCGAGCAGGGTATCCGCGAGGATAATGCGTCGCGTAGCTCCCAAGCCCGCTAGAGCCGCGTTCGCCTTCTTACTCTTCTCGGAAAGCTCCCACTCATAGACTTCACGGACGTGCGTGCCTGCTCGATCACTCAGGCGGAGTAAACGCGTCCGCAGCGATTCATTCTCCAGAGGTCTGAATTTGTAGAAGAGAGGGAACAACACAACCGGCGCAATCTGCGCGAAGAATACCGACAGGACTATAAAGACCGCCCACGCGATCATCCACCAGTGCTGGGGCGAGATGCGAATCGTCCAGTAAATCAACTCTACCAGGACCGTGCCAATCACCAGCGTGATTAACCAGGTTTTCGTCTGGTCCCAAACCCAGCTTCGAGTGCGCTGGTTGGAGAGGTTGTAGCGGTGCTCAAGGCGGAATCCGTAGTAGTCGAGGCCGAATCCGATTACTTTGCTGATCGCGAGCAATAAGCCCACATAAAAGAAGACCGCGAGGGTGTAATGCTGGCCCGCTCCCCGATACGACCAGTCGCGCAGATCGCTCGTCCATCCGGTCGCGAGCAGCACCACCAGGAAGGCTAGTCCGATAAGGAAATCGGCAAGCTCCAACCGTCGATGAATGCGGTTATAGTGTCGCGTTTCCGGCGAATCAGGCTTCGCGGAGCTCGGGGAGGAGTCGGGCATGCGGTGAGTTTATATCGTAAATCTGTCTATGCAGTCTACCGAACCGCTTTTACTACTAAGGACACCGAGAAAGAAGAGTGCGTCAACTTGGCGCTTCGCTTTCTTATGCCGCCGTAGCTTTTTCGAATACGAATGCTTCCGCATTCGCCAGGATCTCTTTTACCAACTCCGGCGACGACGCCTCACAGTATAGGCGCATGAGCGGCTCGGTACCGGACGCCCGCAGCAGGATCCAGGTCTCCGCGCCCTGCCCCTGCGTCGGGGCATCGAGGAAGAGCTTCACACCGTCGAGATCCGCGCGTCTCGCTATGTTGTATCGGCCGAACTTCTTTAACTCAGGCGAGTTCGCCCGCCTGATCGCTCCATACTTCACATCGTCCGGAATGTGCAGGTCGCGGCGGCCATAGTAATGAGGACCGAACTCGCGCTGCAGATCAGCTACGATCTGTCCTAGCGGCTTCTTCTCATCCGCCATTACGTTCGCCAGCAGCAGAGAATTCAACATCCCGTCGCGTTCCGGCAGATGGCGGGGAATGCCGATGCCGCCCGATTCTTCTCCACCGACCAGAACTTCTTTGCCCGAAAGCACCACATCACAAACGTATTTGAAGCCAATGCCATGTTCGATCAATTCACGTCCATACTTCTTCGCAATACGGTCCAGCATGCCGGTGGTGTTGAACGCCCGCGTGATCGCACCCGGCCACTTCTTATATTTCAACAGCCACATCAGTAGTACTGCGAAGCATTTGTGCGCGTCGACGAAAGTACCATCTTCGGCGACCGCTCCGATGCGGTCGGCGTCGCCGTCGGTACAGAAGCCGGCGTGACAACCCTCGCGCACCACCATCTCCTGGCAAGCCCTCACGTGCGGCTCGATGGGCTCCGGATTGATGCCTGGAAACAGGGGGTTCAGCTCGTTGCGAATCTCGACTACATCAACTCCCCGAGACCTTAGTATTCCGGCAACTACACCGCGGCCGGCGCCGTACATACA
Organism: Terriglobia bacterium; assembly: GCA_021324365.1. Lineage (GTDB taxonomy): Bacteria > Acidobacteriota > Terriglobia > Terriglobales > Acidobacteriaceae > JAJPJE01. The sequence goes on from JAJPJE010000067.1 coordinate 82,030, forward strand.
ATCGACACCAATCTTGAATCCCGCTTTCGCGATTGCATCGAGGTCCACGAATTTCGAGATGGCTTCGATGTAGGGCTGCTTGAAGTCGACTTCCTCAACTTTCGCCTGAATTCCCTTGGGCATGGCTCCGGCACGGACTTCCGCCTCGATCTGTTTGATGATTTCCGGTCGGGCCGACCCGCCAAACTTTTCTTTGAACTTCACGCCGTTCCACGTGAACGGGTTGTGACTTGAGGTGATCACCACGCCGCCGGCGGTATCCCATTTCTTTACGCAATAAGAAATTGCAGGCGTAGGTACGTTTCCGTTGGAGAGGCGAACCGGAATACCAGCCGCTGCGAGGACCTCGGAAATCGCACGCGCGAAATTCGGCGAGCCGAAACGCGTGTCATATCCAACGAGCAGGCCCTTGCGTGCGTCTTCATTCTTCAGTACATAGGAAGCAATCGCCGCGCCTACGCGGCGGACATTTTCGAAGGTGTAATCGTCGGCGATTACTCCACGCCAACCGTCCGTTCCAAACTTGATCTCTTTCGACATACTCAGGTCAGCTTATTCAGCCTTTTCTCGTCCAGATACTTCACCACTTTCCCTACGTCCTGCGAATGCTCACGGGTCGTGATCAGCAACGCGTCATCGGTTTCGACCACCACCAGGTTGCTGACGCCAACCGTCGCTACGAACTTCTTTGGAGAATGCACGTAATTTCCCGTCGCGTTCAGCGCAAACCCCGCAGCCGCATGCAAGATGTTTCCGTCCTCATTCTTGCCCGTACCGGCGCGATGCTCGTAAAGCGCGGCCCACGATCCCAGATCGTTCCAGCCATAATTGGCTGGAATACAGAAAAGGTTAGATGCATGCTCCCCCTTAGCTGAACGGGGCTCCAGGATCGCATAGTCCACGGAGATGTTTTCGCATCTCGGATACAACCTGGCGAAGACGCGTTCGAAGCTGCCTGTGCCGTAGGCTTCGGCGATCTTTTGTAAGAAGGGGGCGGTTTCGGGCAGATGTTCGCGCATCGCATTCGCCAGAGTGCGCGCTCCCCAGATGAACATGCCGCTGTTCCAGAAGTAATTGCCTGCGGCCACGAACTCCTCGGCCTTTTCGGCGTTCGGTTTCTCCGTAAAGCGCCTCACGTGAAGGAATTCGCCTTGCGCCTTTTCGCCGGCTTCAATATAACCGTAGCCCGTCTCAGGACGGTGTGGCTCGATACCCATGACGACCATGTTTTCGCCTTGTGCGGCGAGTTTCACGCCCTGCTGCACCACCCGGCGGAATTCCTTTTCTTTGGCGATGACATGATCGGAAGGAAAGAGCCCGAGAATAGCCGTGGGATCGAGTCGCTCCAGGATGAATGCCGCCAGCCCAATCGCGGGAGCCGTGTTGCGCGCCGCTGGTTCGGCGACAATTTGTTTCTTGCTGATCCTGGGCAACTGTCTGGCGATGCCGTCGCGAAGATCGCCATTGGTAATGATCCAAAAGCGTTCGGCTGGAGTGAGGGGCAACAGGCGCGCGACTGTCTGCTGAATCATGGTGCTGTCGCCATCCAGGGCCAGCATTTGTTTGGCGCGCTTACGCCGGCTTAAGGGCCAGAAGCGTGTGCCGCGCCCGCCCGCGAGAATGATCGGATAAAAGTTAGTTTTCGTCGCCAAAGTGCGTTCGTACCAATGAACTGTAGCGCCGGCTGCCTGCCCTAAGCGCACCCGGCTGTTCAGGCAGGCGTTCTCGCCTGCTAAGTTTCTGGCCTTAAATCGACAGTGCCGTGCCGACGAGTCTGGTTTCCGGCTCGGCAAATTTTTTGGCCGGCACCATGCATTTCAAAAATTCTAATTCCCACTGCGGGCGGATCAGCGCTTCATCAATCACCGCCGGAATAACTACCGACTGACCTGGGGAAATGCTGATCGGCTGGGCTCCCGCGCATTCGAGTACGCCGCTGCCACGCAAGGGAACAATGCATTGTGCTGCCGATTTTTCGCTGTGGGAGAGATTCCAGCTACTCGCTCTCAATTCGAATTTCTCGACCAGGAAACGTTGCGTCGCAATCAGCGTGTTTTTGCCATCGTCATAATTGTGAACAACTCTTCCGGCGTGCGTACTTTCGCGTGTAGCAGCCAACCCCTGATCGATATGTAATTCGCGGGCACGCCCGTAGTCGTACAGTCGAAACGTTGTGTCGGAGCTCTGCTGCGTTTCCACGAGAATGGACCCAGGGCCGATAGCATGCACCGTACCCGCATCTACATAGATCATGTCGCCAGTGTGCACGTCGATCCAGTTCAGCAACTGCTCCGCCCGAACTTCGTTGATGGCGCGCTGCAACTGTTCTCGCGTGGTACCGGGCTTCAGGCCCAAGCCTACCTGCGCTCCCGGTTCGGCGGCTAAGACATACCAACATTCCGTCTTTCCCCACGGCTGACCTAGTGTTTGTGCATGTGCGTCATCGGGGTGGACTTGCACGGAGAGCTTGTCGTGCGGAAACAGAAACTTGATCAGCAGCGGAAAACGCTGCGGCTCAGGAGAAGTCTCCCCAACGAGCTCACGACCGAATTGAGATGACAGGTCACCCAGCGTTTTACCTGCGAGGGGGCCGTTCGCAACTTTGCATTGATCGCCTGTCAGCCATGCCTCCCCGATCGGCTGCTCGCCGGGCACCTCCGAGTAAATCGGAGACAGATCCCGGGTACCCCATATGCGCTCGCTGAAAAAGGGTTTGAGAACCAATGGATACAGGTCAGACATGAACGGATGATAGTAAATGGGATCGTGGTAATCCCGCCAGCAGCTTAGACGCCGCCGCTTCGCCGATCGTTGCCGAAAGGCTAACCACAAAGGGCACAAAGGAATCAAAACACAAGCTTGTAAACCTTGGTGTCCTTCCTGGTTTGCTTACGCGATTGACGCGAAGAACTTCTTCATCCGCTCCAGGCCGCGATCGATTTCTTTCTGCGAAGTCGCGTAGGAGCAGCGAATATGCGAGTTCGTGCCGAATGCCTCGCCGGGAACCGCCACTACATGCGCCTCACGCAACAAGCGGCTCGCCAGATCTGCTGCTGACCTGATTCCTCCCTTGCCGATGTAAGCCGACACGTTCGGGTACGCATAGAACGCGCCGTTCGGCATGGTGCAGGTAACGCCCGGAATGTCACGCAGCCCGTTAACAATACGATCACGCAGGCGGATGTAATCCTGACGCATTTCTTCCACGCACTCCTGCGATCCGGTCAACGCCGCCACCGCAGCCTTCTGCACAATCGAAGTTGGATTTGATGTCGATTGGCTCTGCAGCTTCTGCATCGCACTTACAATCGGCGCCGGAGCCAGGGCGAAGCCTTCGCGCCATCCTGTCATGGCATAGGTCTTGGAAAGCGACCCCACGATGATCAGATGCTCTTTCGCGTCCTGAACCTCACCCGCCGAGAAGCGGTGCCCCGTGTAGTCGAGATAGACGTAGCACTCGTCAGACATCACATAGATCCCGCGCTCATGCGCCAGTCGAATGATGCTGGTCACATCTTCCCGGCTCATTACCGCGCCCGATGGATTGTTCGGAGAATTCAGAATGATCAGCTTCGTACGCGGCGTTATGGCGCGTTCGATCATCTGCGCAGTCAGGGCAAAGTTACGGCTCTCGTCTGTCTCGACATACACCGGCGTACCACCTGCGTAACGAACGATGTCCTTGAACGAAACCCAATAGGGGACCGGCAGTATGACCTCGTCGCCGTGGTCCACGAGCACCGAAATAGCATTGAAAATGGCGTGCTTACCGCCGGTGGAAGCGATCACTTCCTCGCGCTTGTAGCTGGTCCCGAAGTCCGTAGCGTGCCGTTTGGCAATGGCATCCCGCAGTTCAGCCGTACCACCGACTGGCGTGTATTTCGAAAAATTGTTCTGAATTGCCGCAATCGCTGCTTCCTTGATGTGCTGCGGCGTCTGGAAATGCGGCTCGCCGGCACCAAAGTCCACCAGGTCGGCGCCGCCCTGGCGCAGTTTATCCGCCTCGGCCACCACGGCCATGGTTGCGGATACCTCAATCCGGTTGATACGTTCCGTTAGCGTAAAGGCGGGAGTGCTCGTTGCTGCTGCCATTTCTTCTCCGTTAGGTCTGTTTGCCGTTCAGTTTTGTCAAAAGGCGTTCTTCAACCACTTTTGGAACCAGGCCCGTAATCGAGCCACCCAGTTGTGCGATTTCCTTCACCAGCCGCGAGCTCACGTACGAGTAACTCAAGTGCGGCATCATGAATACTGTTTCCAGATCGGGGTTCAGCTTGCGATTCATCAACGCCATCTGTAATTCGTACTCGTAGTCACTAATCGCGCGAATACCACGCAGCAGGGCGCGCGCGTTTACCGTGCGGGCGTAATCAACCAGCAGTCCCTCAAAGGTATCCACGCGAACGTTGTTCCAGGGCGACGTCAGGCTCTGCAGCATCTCGATGCGTTCCGGCACCGAGAACAGCGGGTTCTTTTCCGGGTTGCGCAGGATCGCGACGACCAGTTCATCAAAAATCTGACTGCCCCTCTGAATGAGGTCGAGATGACCATTCGTGACCGGATCAAACGACCCGGGATAGATCGCAATGACCTGTTTCAATTGAGCTTACTTGCTCCCTGACACACTCAGAGTGGATCCTGTACAACCGCTGCTCCACCAAGGCAAACGTCTTCTGTGATTCTAAAGGTCGCAGAGCAGGCTGGGCAAGAATAGAGGCAGCGCGAATTCAAATGGAAAAGATTTGGTTTGCCGATGGTTGTGTGGCGCGAACATCCCTGTCCGCGCGCGTCGAATTAGCCGTCGACCCCCACACAACCTATTTCCGTCCCGCAACGCTCTTCGCGTGTTCCACCTGTGGTGGGGTTGGGGGTGCCGGCTGCGGCTCTTGCTTTTCCTTCAACAGTCCTAGCTTTTTGCGGACATCAGCTTCGATCTTCGCGGCAATGTCTTTGTTCTCTTTGAGGAAAGCCTTGGCGTTCTCGCGACCTTGCCCGATGCGCTCGCCCTTGTAACTGAACCACGATCCGGATTTCTCGACGATGTCGTTGTTCGCAGCCAGGTCCAGCATGTCGCCTTCGCGCGAGATGCCTTCGCCGTACATGATGTCAAACTCGGCCTCGCGGAAGGGCGCGGCAACCTTGTTCTTTACGACCTTGACCTTGGTGCGCGAGCCCATCACCTGATCGCCTTCTTTGATCGCGGCGATACGCCGGATATCGATGCGCACAGAAGAATAGAACTTCAGCGCCCGGCCGCCGGTCGTCGTCTCCGGATTGCCGAACATAACGCCAATCTTCTCGCGGATCTGGTTAATGAAAATCAGGCAGGTACGCGACTTCGAAACCGTGCCAGTCAGCTTGCGAAGCGCCTGCGACATCAGGCGAGCCTGCAGGCCCACGTGGCTGTCGCCCATTTCGCCATCCAGTTCTGCTTTGGGGACCAGCGCGGCAACGGAGTCGACCACCAGCACGTCAATCGCGCCCGAACGCACCAGCGCTTCGGTGATTTCCAGTGCCTGCTCGCCGTAATCAGGCTGCGACACCAGCAGATTGTCAACGTCAACGCCCAGCTTCTTGGCATAAATCGGATCGAGGGCATGTTCGGCATCGACGAAGGCCGCCATGCCACCGGCCTTCTGAGCTTCCGCAATCACTTGCAGTGCGACGGTGGTTTTGCCAGACGATTCAGGGCCAAAGATCTCAATTACGCGCCCGCGCGGAAAACCGCCCACGCCGAGCGCGGCGTCGAAGGAGATCGCTCCCGTGGGAATGACCGAGATCGGGACCACGGCGTCCTTCGTGCCCAGACGCATGATGGAACCTTTGCCAAACTGCTTTTCTATCTGCGAGACGGCGAGATCGATCGCTCGTCCGCGTTCTACCGCGATATCGGCCATGAATGCTTCTCCTGAGAGCGCCTGTTCAGCTATGCGAAAAGTGCAGTACTTCCCGCAATTGTAATTGAGCCGGAGTATAAACGAAGTCCGCGGAACGGGCGAATAAAAAACGAAAGCTGTGCGAAACTGGGAACTTTTGCACGCCTGCGGCCACAACGAACCACCTTGGCCGACTGGGTCCATGCCGATAAATGGTGACTATTACCTGGATCTCCATTTGACCGGAGCCGGTCAGAGACCTACCATCTCCCTAGCGGGTGAGGGGATTGGAGCAGTCTATGGCGGGCAGCTCCGGCCTCGCGACCGGAACCTTGCTCGGACGCTATCGCCTCATCGAGCAGATCGGTTCCGGTGGAATGGGTGTTGTTTTCAAAGGCGAGGATCTGTCCCTCGGGCGATTCGTTGCCTTGAAAGTTCTTTGCCCCGACCTGGCGAGCGATCCCCACGCTCTGGAGCGGTTCCGGCGCGAAGCGCGTTCCTCTTCCTCGCTTGAACATCCCAACATCTGCACTATTCACGAGATCGGCGAACACGAGGGCCAGACCTTTATCGCGATGGAGTATCTGGACGGCCAGCCCCTCCGCGCGGTCATTGACCGCGGACCGCTGCCGACCGACACGCTGCTGGATTACGCAATTCAAATTGCCGAGGCCCTTGATGCTGCGCACAGCCAAGGCATTCTGCATCGCGACATTAAGCCGGGAAACATTTTCATTACGCGCCGTGGACAGGTGAAAGTACTCGATTTCGGCTTGGCAAAGGTGCAGGAAGGGGTTCGTAGCACTCAAACCGCCGGCGCAACAATAACTCTCGACCAGATCACCAGCTCCGGCTCAACCGTGGGTACTGTTTCCTACATGTCTCCGGAACAGGCGCTTGGGCGCGACCTCGACAACCGCAGCGATCTCTTTTCCTTTGGAGTTGTGCTGTACGAAATGGCGACCGGCGTTGCGCCGTTTCAGGGGGACACCTCCGGCGTGGTGTTTGATGCCATTCTGAATCGCGCTCCGGCGGGACCCGTGCGGCTGAATCCAGGCGTGCCGTATCAACTGGAGCAGATCATCAATAAAGCGCTGGAGAAAGACCAGACACTTCGATATCAGCATGCCGCTGAGATCACCGCAGACTTGAAGCGGCTGGTG
>JAJPJE010000095.1 GCA_021324365.1 Terriglobia bacterium
CAGTTGGCAGGCTTCATTCATGTCCGCGATTCCAGTATTCCTGGCCTGGTTTCCGATCTCGATACCCTTGCCTACAACCTGATAACCGAATTCAACCTTGTTCACGCAAACGGTTTCGATCTGAACGGGCAGCCCGGAACGAACTTTTTTGTGCAGCCGGCAGGACAGACAGGTTCAGCGGGTTCATTCAACGTGAACATCACTGATCCCTCTCTGGTCGCCGCCAGTTCTGACACTGCGGCGGGCGGAAATGCCAATCTACTATCCTTAATTGATTTGCAGAAGCAGCAGATCGTCCAGGGCAGCCCTCCGATGACCTTCTACGACAATCTTCTGTACCAAGTTGGCTCTGAAATCTCCAATGCAGAAGCCGAACAACAGGCCTCTGACCTCATCAGCCAGCAACTTGCAGATCAACGCGGTGCAGTTTCTGGAGTTTCACTGAACGATGAGGCGACTAACCTGTTGCGCTACCAGCGAGCGTTCGAAGCCGCCGCTCGTGTTGTCGACATTATCAGTTCGCTGACCGAAACGGCTGTCAATCTTGGGAGGACCTGACGGTGAGAGTCAATCCGGATAATTCGCTCAATCTGATTTCATCGTTGTCAGGCTTGCAGCAACAAGAAAATGAGTTGCTTGCACAGATGGCTTCCGGGCGCCGTCTAGCCAAGCCCTCGGATGATCCCGCGGCCGCCGGCTCCCTCGTCGACGTGATATCGCAAAGCGCGCAGGTGGACACGTTCACACAGAACAGTTCATCGCTGAACTCTGCGATGCAGCTCGCCGATTCCACTCTTGCCTCCGTAGTAACCGCTCTACAGCGCGCGGCTACACTAGGTATCAACGCCGCGAATGGCACCCTGTCCGATAGTGACAGAGCTGCGGTCGTGCAGGAACTGGAAGGCATTCGCGATCAGGTACTTTCACTTTCCAATACTTCATCGCAGGGAACATTCCTCTTCGCCGGCACCGCATCGGTCGACAAACCATTCGTTTTGGACCCTGCATCGCCGGCCGGGGTTACTTATCTGGGAAACACTGAGACAAATTTGCTTGAGATCAGCAACGGCTATCACATTCAGACTGGAGTACCCGGCAACGATCTATTCCTGAATCCCTCAGGCAGCGTCTTCAAAACGCTGACCGATCTGATTAACGCCGTGCAGTCGAATAGCGGGATCGGGGAAGGCAGCACAGCTGTCAGCCAGGCGCGCGCGTTGCTCTCAGCACAAAGAGTCTTCTATGGGAATGCGATGAATCAGTTGAACGCCAACACCACCGTTCTTCAAAATGAGAGCACTCAACTCAGCAACCGTGAAAATTCGCTCGCGGCCGCCGACTTAGCCAAGGTCACCACCCAACTCGTTAGTCTGCAGACCGGCATGAACGCTGTTTTGAGTGCCGCTTCCAAGACAATGGGCACCAGCCTCTTCGACTACCTTAACTTTTAGAAGCCCGTTACTCGGCCTGCAACTTCGGTGGAGATTTCTCACTCCGGTAAGCTACCATCAGGTGTATTCAACCGTCGCTACTTATAGCCAGGCCATGCCAATCCTCGATTTTGTTGCACCAATGCCGCGTTCGCTTCATCCAACTCTCGTGGCTGCCGAACAGATACGAATATGCTATTACCGTTCTCTTCATAAATCCGCAGTTTCGGAGAACCGCTAGTGCGCACAGACTGCGTACCATTCTCCGAAATTCCGCACACCTCGCGTATTTTCCTCGATTACCTCGCTCACAGCCCGACCGTCCAGAATTTCTATCCGCGTAGCCCGTTCTTTCGCGACTGGGTGAAGGCCGAAGCCGCTGAAATTCACCCAAACCGGGAGCGGTGCGCGGCGGTTGCGGCCTCCCTTGAGCGGCAGAATAGAGACTTCGGATCTTCCGAGAATGCGCGCCGCAACATTGATCGCTTACGCCGAGGCGCTTTCACCGTTGTGACGGGCCAGCAGGTCGGTTTATTCGGCGGCCCGTTATTCTCGATATTGAAAGCGATATCTGCTGTGAAGACCGCTGCGGAAATCACCGCCATGGGCATCGATTGCGTCCCAGTGTTCTGGCTCGCCAGCGAAGATCACGATCTGGCTGAGGTCAATCACAATGCGGTGATTGGCTCCAACGGCACACTGCACGAACTGCGTACCGAAGCTCGCGGGAAAGAAGATTCACCGGTCGGCGACGTAATCTTCACCGACGAGATCAACGTCGCAATCGAAACATTTGCAGCTCAGCTCGGGCCCTCGCCTGTACTGGACTTTCTTCGTGAAAGCTATCGCCCGGGTGAAAACTTCGCATCCGGTTTTGGAAAACTGTTCGCGCGGCTTTTTGCTGAATGGGGCGTCATTCTTCTTGATCCCAGGGACGCCGACCTTCATCGGATCGCGAACCCGGTTTTCGTCGGCGCTGTTACCCATGCAGACGAAATCAATCGTGATCTCCTCGCGCGCGGCAGAGAACTCCAGGCGGCCGGCTACGAAGAGCAGGTCAAGGTCACACCCAGCTCCTCATTGTTGTTCTGTTTTGAGAGCGGACAACGTGTGCCCATTCGCCGCGCAGGTGGCCGGTTCACCATCGCTGATCGCGAAATCTCACCCGACAAACTCGCAACCGACGTTGCCGCCCACCCCGAACATTTCAGTGCTAATGTTCTGCTGCGCCCGATTATGCAGGACTTCCTGCTGCCTAACCTTGCCTACATCGGAGGTGCAGCAGAAATCGCCTATTTCGCGCAGATTGCTGTCGTGTACCGGCACCTTCTCGGTCGCATTACGCCGGTCCTGCCCCGATACAGCGCGACCATCGTCGAATCGCGCCAGGCAACTCTCCTGAAAAAGTATGCTATTTCGTTTACCGAACTGCTGCGCGGAAGCGATAATCCCGCAGAATTGCTTGCTTCACGAGTGCTCGATCCGAATCTGATCGCCAAGTTCGAACGAGCCTCGTCGCAGATCGATTCTGCGATGAAGTCGGTGACATCTGCACTGCAGCAGCTTGATCCAACGCTCGTCGATTCAGCGGAAAAAGCACAGGCAAAGATGCTTTACCAGATCGAGCAGCTTCAAGGGCGTGCGGCGCGGGCGCAGGCGCGCCGTACCGAGGACATCCAGCGCCATGCCGAGTTGCTGTCGTCCTCTCTTTTTCCTCATAAAACTCTGCAGGAGAGGGAGATTGCAGGTATCTACTTTCTGGCCCGCCACGGCCTGGAGTTACTGCATACCCTCTATGGAGCGGTTCAGACCGATTGCAACGGACATCATGTACTCTACTTAGAATCGTAGGGGCGTGACCCGCGAATGCCAGTAAACTCCAGCGCGCAGACATCGGCAGTAAGCCGCTGGCGTACTACCTTCCGTGCGCTTCGGCACGGAAATTTCCAGCTCTTCTTTGGCGGGCAGCTGATTTCCTTGATCGGAACCTGGATGCAGAACATCGCTCAGGCTTGGCTGGTTTACCGCATGACACATTCGCCCGTTCTGCTGGGTGCGATCGGTTTTGCTGGCCAAATTCCCGCCTTTGTCGCCGCGCCTTTCGGAGGAGCAGTTGCCGATCGTTGGAGCCGCCACCGCCTGGTAATTGCCACGCAGGTCTCGTCGATGATTCTCGCATTCATTCTCGCCGCACTCACCCTGACTGACGTCGTGAAGGTCTGGCACGTGTTCGTACTCGCCCTGCTGCTTGGAATCGTCAATGCATTCGATATCCCCGCACGCCAGGCTTTCATGGTCGAGATGGTAGGAAAAGAAGATTTGATGAATGCGATCGCGCTGAACTCTTCGATGTTCAACGGAGCTCGCATTATTGGTCCGGCTGTTGCCGGCATCCTGGTTGCGAAGATTGGAGAAGGCTGGTGCTTCTTCGCGAATGCCATCAGCTACATCGCCGTGATTGCGGGGCTCCTCCTCATGTCGGTTCATTCGCCGGCACGAGCCGCGGCAGGCACTGCCCTCGACAACATCGTGGAGGGATTCGGCTTCGTGCGCAGCGCAATTCCCATTCGCGACCTGATGCTATTGCTCGGACTCGTCAGCCTGGTTGCAATGCCGTATTCAGTGCTGATGCCCATCTTCGCCGACGAGATCCTGCATCGAGGCGCAAATGGTCTCGGCATCCTGATGGGCGCAACCGGTGTCGGGGCGCTCCTCGGTGCATTAAGCCTTGCGGCGCGTTCCGGTTTGCGTGGCGTAGGCCGCCTTATCGGCATCTCGGCTCTCTTTTTCGGAGCATCCTTGATTGCCTTTGCGTGGTCCCGCTCTTTCTGGCTCTCGGCTGGATTGCTGGTTCCAGTTGGCTTTTTCATGATGTCTCAAACGACATCTTCGAACACGCTCATTCAGGCAATGGTGCCCGATCACTTGCGTGGAAGGGTAATGGCCGTCTACACCATGATGTTCATGGGAATGGCCCCGTTCGGGTCGCTGTTTGCGGGTGCTCTGGCCAAGCCTCTAGGCGCTCCCTTGACCATTATCATTGGCGCTATCGCCTGCATGGGTGGAGCGCTGTGGTTCCTTTTGCGGTTGCCGGCATTTCGTGTAGTGGCTCGCCAGATGGTACTTTCCCAGGGGCTGGCGGGTGGAGAACCAGTTCAGGAGATTGCCACGACCGGCATGATCAGCCAGCCATTCTCACGGGCTGAAAACGAGCCCCAAAGCTGATACGGCACGCCACTTTCGGGCCGCGCTTGATGAATCAACAGTAACCTTTCGCCCGTGAGATTCCGCACCGCTTCATCTGTTAACATTCTTGTATCACCCGAATTGTGGACCAAAGGCGATAAGCAGACATGGCAATAGAGGTTGAAAACGGACTTGAGGTCGTAGAAAGCCGCGAGTGGTTGGACTCCATGGATTACGTCCTGCGCCACCGCGGGAAGGATCAGGCAGTCAGCCTGCTCCGGCAGTTAGAAACACACTGCAAGCAGGCCGGTGTTGCGATTCCATTCACTGCGACCACTCCCTACATCAACACCATACCCGCCGAGGAGCAAGCCCCCTTTCCAGGCAGCCAGGAAATCGAGCGTCGGATCAAGAGTTTAGTTCGCTGGAACGCCTTGGCCATGGTGGTGCGTGCGAACCGCGAGAGTGAAGGTATCGGCGGCCATATTTCTACCTATGCTTCGGCTGCCACCTTGTATGAGGTTGGATTTAACCACTTCTTCCGTGGCAAGGGCGAAGGCACAGAAGGGGACCAGGTCTATTTCCAGGGCCACGCAGCTCCTGGCGTCTATTCCCGCGCATTTTTGATGGGTCGTCTTCCGATCCAAAAGCTGGAGAACTTCCGCCGCGAACTCAAGCCCGGCGGTGGTTTATCCTCCTACCCACATCCGTGGTTGATGCCGGATTTTTGGGAATTCCCCACTGTCTCAATGGGCTTGGGTCCCATCATGTCGATTTACCAGGCGCGCTTCAACCGCTACCTGGAAGATCGCGGCCTGAAAGCGCCTTCCCACCGCAAGGTGTGGGCCTTCCTTGGCGACGGTGAAACCGACGAGCCCGAGACCCTCGGCGCAATCACACTGGCCGCCCGCGAAAAGCTCGACAATCTGATTTTCGTCATCAATTGCAACCTCCAGCGCCTCGATGGACCGGTGCGCGGAAACGGCAACATCATCCAGGAACTGGAAGCTGCATTCCGCGGAGCAGGATGGAACGTAATCAAAGTCATCTGGGGCTCAGACTGGGATCCGCTTATCGAGAAGGATCACGACGGATTGCTCATCCGCCGCATGAATGAGTTGGTCGACGGCGAATTGCAGAAGCTGTCGATTGAGTCCGGCTCTTACATTCGCGAGCACTTCTTTGGCAAGTATCCTGAACTGCTCGAACTGGTAAAGCACCTCAGCGACGATCAGATTCGCCGCTTGCGCCTCGGAGGCCACGATCCGCTGAAGGTTTATGCGGCGTACAAAGCCGCGGTCGAACACAAAGGTCAACCGACCGTTATTCTCGCGCGCACGATTAAAGGCTACGGACTCGGCGAAGGTGGCGAAGGCAAGAACATCACTCACCAGCAGAAAAAGCTCAACGAGGAAGAATTGCGTGCTTTCCGTTCGCGCTTCGGCATTCCCATCTCGGATGACGAAATTTCGAGCATTCCGTTCTATCGCCCTCCGGAGGATAGCCCGGAGATGCAGTACCTGAAGGCGCGACGGGCAGAACTTGGCGGCAACCTGCCCAAGCGAGTCAGCAAAGCAAAGCCGATGGCCAACATTCCGCCCGAGATTTTTGACGAATTCTCGAGGGGTACGGAAGGCCGCAAAGCTTCAACCACAATGGTATTCGTGCGCATGCTGGCAAAGATGTTGCGCGACGAGACCATCGGTCACCTGATCGTTCCGATTGTCCCCGACGAAGCCAGAACTTTTGGCATGGAAGCCTTGTTCCGCCAGGTGGGTATTTACTCGCATATTGGGCAGCTTTACGAGCCAGTCGATATTGACACGCTGCTCTATTACAAAGAGGCGAAGAACGGCCAGATCCTGGAAGAGGGGATCACCGAAGCTGGGGCGATGTCCTCGTTTATTGCCGCAGCGACGGCCTACGCGACGCACGGCATCAACACGATCCCCATGTTCATCTACTACTCGATGTTCGGGTTCCAGCGTGTCGGAGACCTGATCTGGGCCGCGGGCGATCTGCGCGCGAAGGGCTTTTTACTGGGCGGAACCGCTGGGCGCACGACTCTTGCCGGAGAAGGTTTGCAGCACCAGGATGGCAACAGCCAGTTATTTGCGTATGCCTATCCGACAATCCAGGCATACGATCCCGCGTTCGCGTACGAACTTGCCACAATCGTGCAGGACGGTCTGCGCAGGATGTATCAGAACGACGAAAACGTCTTCTACTACCTCACCGTGATGAACGAAAACTACGAGCATCCCACCATGCCGCAGGGGTCGCGTGAAGGTATTCTCAAAGGGATGTACCGTTTCAGCCAGTCGCAACTGAAAAATGCGGCTGCGCAAGCTCAGTTGTTCGGTAGCGGGGCGATTCTGCCCGAAGTGATTAAGGCGCAGCAGATTCTTGGCGACAAGTACGGTGTTGCTGCCGACGTCTGGAGTGTCACCAGCTACAAGGAACTGTATAAAGACGGGATTTCTGCCGAGCGCTGGAACATGTTGCACCCGACACAGACCCAGCGAATCCCATATGTTACCCAATGCCTCCAGAATGTGCCCGGTGTGCTGGTCGCAGCATCGGACTATGTGAAGACGCTGCCGCTTTCGATTGCGCGCTGGATGCCTCGCACCTTGCATGCGCTCGGTACAGACGGCTTCGGGCGAAGTGAGAATCGTGCCTCGCTGCGTGACTTTTTCGAAGTGGACGCTCGCTTCGTCACGCTTCGCACTTTGTCTGCGCTTGCCAAGGAAGGCAAGGTCAAGCCGGAACTTGTGCAGCAGGCCATCAAGGATCTGGACATCAATCCCGAGAAGCCCGATCCCCTTCATGCCTAGGAGAAGGAAACGTCAATGAGCATTGAAGTGAAACTCCCCGAACTTGGGGAGAACATAAGCTCCGGCGATCTGCTCAAAGTTCTGGTGAAGGTCGGAGAGAAAATTAATAAGGACCAGGCGGTTCTGGAACTTGAAACCGACAAGGCCGCGATCGAAGTGCCTTCACCCAGCGGCGGAGTGGTCCGCCAGATCCACGTAAAAGAGGGCCAGAAAGTTAAGGTCGGGCAGGTCATCATCTCGCTCGACGAGAATGGCGCGAAGCCACAGGAGGCTCCGCCGGCTCGCACGCCAGAACCTGTTGCGGCAGGAATCGGACAGGGTGCCCGTCCTCCCGTCGAACAGCCGCTCGGAAAGGGAATTGAAGCGCGCACGGCAACCGCATCTGGTCCAGCGCCGAGCAATGGCCAACAAGCGAAGCCTGCTGCCACTCCTGCCTCTGGAACCAGAACCACAGAGATCAAGCTTCCCGAGCTTGGCGAAAACGTCACCGGTGGCGATCTGCTGAAAGTGCTCGTCAAACCGGGCGAAACGATTTCCAAAGATCAGTCATTACTCGAAATTGAAACCGATAAAGCCGCAATCGAAGTGCCGTCTCCGATCTCCGGCACTGTGAAGCAAGTTCACGTGCAGCCCGGACAAAAAGTAAAGGTCGGGCAGCTGATCTTCACTGTCGAAGAAAGTGGTGCGGCAGTTTCGGCGCAAGCAACCGGTTCTGCCGCCGTGACCACCACTATGCCGACGGCACCTCCTCCGACACAGGCGGCGGCTCCTGCTCCTCCGGTCCGCACTACGCCCGCGGCTACGCCTCTCCCCAGTGTTCCACCTGCCTCCGCCGAAGCGCCGTTTGTCCCATCTACAACAGGACGTTCGCTTGCTGATGTGCCTGCATCTCCGTCGGTTCGACGGCTGGCCCGCGAGATTGGCGTGGATATTACGGAGGTTCACGGCAGCGGACCAAGTGGTCGCGTCACCATGGACGATGTAAAGGCGCACTCGCGACGCCGTCACATGGAGCAGCGAACGGCTCCTGCCGCTGGCCTTTTCGCGCCCGCGCCGCTGCCGGACTTCACGCGCTGGGGAACCGTAGAAGCCAAGCCGATGACCGGCATTCGTCGCAAGACGGCGGAGCACATGCAACAGGCATGGACGATTCCGCACGTTACCAACAACGACAAAGCGGACATCACCGACCTCGAGCAACTCCGCAAGCAATTTTCCGCGAGCGTGGAGAAAGCGGGCGGCAAGCTCACGATGACTGCAATCGCGCTGAAGATCGTCGCTTCCGCACTGAAGAAATTTCCGCAGTTCGCCGCAAGTATTGACCTCGCCAAAGAGCAGGTCATCTACAAGCAGTATTTCCATATTGGCGTGGCAGTTGATACCGAGCGAGGGCTGTTGGTCCCGGTGATTCGCGACGTCGATAAAAAGAACATCGTCGAGATCTCTGTCGAACTGTCGCAGTTTGCCGCGAAGGCGCGGGATCGCAAGCTGAAGCCGGAAGACATGGAAGGCGGCGTCTTCACCATCACGAATCTGGGTGGGATTGGCGGAACATCATTTACGCCTATCATCAATTCGCCTGAGGTTGCGATTCTTGGCATGATGCGCGCCAACTGGGAGCCCGTTTATACCGTCGGCAAGTTTGAGCCGCGGCTGATGCTGCCACTGTCCTTGTCGTACGACCATCGGATCATCGACGGCGCGGACGCCGCGCGATTCCTGCGTTGGCTCTGTGAGGCATTCGAGCAGCCGTTCCTGCTATCGCTCCAGGGTTAGCTTCTTGTCATCCTGAGCGAAGCGTCTTTTTGCGAGCGAAGGAACTGAGCGCGCCGGTCGCGCCGCTGCCGAACGCAGCGACTAACGCGCGACGCGCGCATCATATTTGGAAAGGCACCATTCCTTGAGCAAAAATATCGCAGTCATTGGCGGCGGTCCCGGAGGCTATGCCGCCGCATTTTTAGCGGCCGACCTGGGCATGCAGGTCACTCTCATCGACGAGCGTGAAAATCCGGGTGGCGTTTGCCTGTACGTGGGTTGCATTCCATCGAAAGCCCTGTTGCACGTCGCTGCGCTCGTCAACGAGGCCGAGCACGCCAAGGCGTGGGGCATCGACTACGGACAGCCGAAGATCGATCTCGATCGCCTCCGCGGATTCAAAGAGAACGTCGTAAAGAAACTGACCGGCGGCCTTGATCAGCTTGCGAAACAGCGCAAGGTCACCTACCTGCGCGGACGGGCTGAATTCGTCAATTCGAACACTCTGAAAGTCGCGCTCGTCGCCGGCGGCCAGCAGACGCTTTCCTTCGACAACGTTGTTATCGGCACTGGCTCGCGGCCCGCTAGCATTCCGGCATTTCAGATCAACAGCCCGCGGATTCTCGATTCGACCGGCGGACTGGCTCTGCAGAACATCCCGAAGAGCCTGCTGGTCGTCGGCGGAGGCTACATCGGCCTCGAGTTGGGCACGGTTTATGCCTCGCTCGGAACCAAAGTTTCTGTTGTCGAAATGCTTCCAGGACTCCTTCCCGGAGCCGATCGTGACCTGGTAAATCCGCTCGCGAAGCGACTCGAAAAGATCTTCGCCTCAATCATGCTGAACACCACTGTCGCTGGCCTGAAAGAAGAGGCCGACGGAATTCGTGTTCAATTCAAGCCCAAAGACGGTGAGCCTTCGGAACAAGTGTTCGAGAAGGTTCTCGTTTCTATCGGCCGCCGACCCAATTCCGAAGTGCCCGGACTGGAGAAGACCAGAGTCACAAAAACGCCAAAGGGCTTCATCGAAGTCGATGCGCAGCGCCGAACGAAAGATCCAGTCATCTACGCCATTGGTGACGTTGCTGGCGAGCCCATGCTCGCCCACAAGGCTTCGCACGAAGGCCGGCTGGCCATCGAACACATCGCTGGACACAAGGTCGCCTGGGAACCGAAAGCGATTCCCGCAGTCGTATTCACTGATCCAGAGATCGCCTGGTGCGGCCTGACCGAAGCCGATGCACAGGCACAGGCTCGAGACATCAAAGTTGCCCGATACCCGTGGGCAGCTTCCGGTAAAGCCATGGCGATCGACCGCACCGATGGTGTAACCAAGATCATCTTCGATCCGCAGAGCGAACGCGTTCTTGGCGTAGGCATCGCCGGACCGAACGCCGGCGACATGATCTCCGAAGCCGTGCTGGCAATTGAGATGGGTGCAAATGCGACCGATCTGGCGCT
This sequence comes from Terriglobia bacterium, assembly GCA_021324365.1. GTDB lineage: Bacteria > Acidobacteriota > Terriglobia > Terriglobales > Acidobacteriaceae > JAJPJE01. The sequence goes on from JAJPJE010000095.1 coordinate 10,667, forward strand.
GACCATCCATCCGCACCCAACCTTGTCCGAGACCCTGATGGGTGCTGCCGAAGTGCTGCACGGAACAGCGACGGATATATTCCGACCGCTACGAGCAAGCACGGCCGCGAAGTAGTGTTTCTGATTAGCACAAGGACAGTCTCAGCGCTAAGATCAGTGCACTTCGCTCGAATCGGTTCTGATATGTATCTCAGATTGATATAGATAGTGTTATGCGGATTTCGCATCATTATTCGGAGCTGAGCGATTCACCCAGGATAGAAGATTTCATAGACGCGGCCCGTCCAAGTCATGCCAGCCCTTTCCTCCGCAAACCTCGTCAAGCCCCCCTCTCAACCTTTTTTCCCCGTAACCCTTTCATTCCCCGGGAACAATAAATTTCGGGAAAGTGTCAGGTAGGTCCTCTGCTATTTGTCACAATAAGAATAGGAGCTGCAAATCGCCGCGCACATGGGCGATTCGGTTCGCAACCGCGCTCATCATTAATAAACAACGAGTGCTGTTACCAACTCCTTTATTTTGCGGGACGCACGGGATCGCGCCTTTGTTTTCAACGACGGAGGCCCTCGTCCCGTTACTAAGGGCAATAATATACTTGCGTAATCAATGCGATTGCGACAGTATGTAATTGCCCTTAGCCACCACGGAAAGGCCGTGGGGAAAGTTCTTTGGTTCAAGGTGCATACAAG
>JAJPJE010000052.1 GCA_021324365.1 Terriglobia bacterium
AAATAGCTGAACATCTGATCTTGCTGATGATCGTTTCCGCGCATGCTCTCTGGTAGCATGCCTGCGCTGTGGATTACGAGTAGTTTTTCAGCAGCCTGCTAGGCATACATGTCGTATCAGCGACTTACGTTCTCTGCGGGGCTGCCAAGTCGCTGAAAGGGACTCTAGGAACCGCTCGCTGTGGGTAGATTTGTGGGTAAGAATCTTCAGACGAGAGTGCTTTTTGTGATTTGAGCGTCGCCTCACGCTGTCGTATACAAAAGACCTGTTATAAGCTTGTAATGCAGTTGATGCTGGGCTGGGTCATTTGCGTAAACTGTCGGCAGTCGCATCGTGCTGGGCTATTCTCTCCTCTTCGTGCTTCGGTGCGAAGAAGGACGACACCAACCTAAAATCACTCTACGACAGCCACCGCTGGTTCGAGCTTCGCGATACCGTCAGGAAAGGCGGTGCTTCACCGTTCTATCAGGGGGCTGTCGCGTGCGCCTTCAACCATGTGCGTCCGTGCGAAAAGAAGTTCAGAGATGTCTTTAACTCCGCACCGAAGTCGGACGACGCGGTCAAAGCACATAGGATTCTGGCTTCTGCCTATCTCATCCATGGTGAATACAGGAAGGCGCTGGCGCAAGTGGACGCTATTCTTGTACTTAAGCCGACTGATGCTGACGCCTTAGGCGATCGTCCTGTGCTCGCAGCCCTCGCAGACGCTCCCGACCAGCAGATCGCGGGAAGGCACACTAGCTTGCAACTCCAAGACGGAGGATTACCTTTCTCTATCAACGGTGTTCACGCAACATACTGGTTCGACACGGGAGCGGAGCTTTCGGTTCTAACCGAGTCCGAAGCCAAACGCTTCGGACTACGAGTACGCCCGGAGTCTGTCCAAGTGGGAGACGTTAGCGGAACTCAGGTCAACACACAGATTGCGGTCGCGGATGAACTTTCCATCGGCTCCATCCGACTAAAGCATGTGGCATTTCTGGTCTTGCCTGACAATCAACCGCCGTTCAATGAGCAAAACCCCGGCTCTCGCGGACTCATCGGAGTACCCGTCTTGTTGGCGTTCAAGACATTTGTCTGGGGTGACGATAAGAGTTTCGAGATCAGGATAGAATCTTCGCAGAAAAGTGCGCCTCACGCAGCTCTCTGCTTTGACGGGAACCATCCAGTCGTGCAGGTCGCGTACGACAATCGACCGTTGGCATTCACTTTAGATACGGGAGCCACGAATACCGACCTCTACCCACCTTTTGCGTCGGCATTTCCCGAACTCATCCGTCTCGCGACAAAAACGGATGCGTACAAAATCGAAGGTGTTGGCGGTGCCAAATACATGGAGGCTACCATTCTGGAATCATTGAAGTTCAGCATCGGTGGATTCCCCACTACACTAAAGTCGGTGGGGGTGCTGCTCAAGCCAACTACTAACGCGAGCAGATTTTTCGAGGGAAATCTCGGGATAGACCTCTTACAACAGGCTCATAAGACTACTTTCGACTTCGGAAAAATGACTCTTACCCTTCAATAATCCTAGAGGCTGCCTGACGCTAGCGACACCATCGCACATCAGTCGGTCGATGAGGAGAACTGCACTGCCAGCCCAAAGTCTGTGAACACCCAACCCATCCTTGAGCGCTACGTCCGCCACGTACTGCCCGAAGACGGCGCAAGGCACTTGGGTCATGCACGGATTCAGACGACTCTCGACCTCTAAACCGACGAAGACCTTGATGAAATGCTAGCGGCGCATGAAAAGTTTCTTCATGCCGTGGGATTCGAGTCTAAGTTCGCGCAATTGAGGGCTGTGGGTGAAATGGTGGGTAAGCTGAAGTGGAGATACGATTCACTAACTGCTTAAGAAAAAATGGCGGGGACGACGAGACTCGAACTCGCGACCTCTGCCGTGACAGGGCCTCTTGATGCCGGAACTTATTGACTCTTAACGGCACCGACACCCGATCAAGAGGACTCTAAGGGAACCTTCGAACCGACCTCTTGGACCCAGATCGGACCCAAATCCAAGACGATGCCCAGATTTGGCTCTTTGGCGCGGACCGAATGCCGCGCCGGAAACCGAATGTGCTCGAAACTTTATTCACGAGATTCGATCTGCCCCTCAGGCAACGCAAGCGCCAGACTACAATCAGACTGCGCTGCGCGAATCGTGTGAGACCGCGATTCCTGCCATACCGAATCGACATTGGCGAACGGAACTGCTCGGTCATCGATTCGCAACAGAACGTCACCGATCCGTATTCCAGCAAGATATGCGGGTGAATTCGGCAGGACACCAGAAATCACCATTTTCCCCGCTTCATACTCTGTGAAAAATCCTGGCATGAGACTCGATGTTTGTGCTCGGGTCGCATGAGCGCAGAAGAATTCACAACCTGTCTCCCAGCATCCACCGTTTGGCCTATCGTTTAGCGTCACGCAGAATTGTGCAACGGCAATCGGCGCGACGAAAGCAACTAGGCATGCCAATAGCAGAGTTTTCAGATGGTCCTCATGTCTTTACCTCCCAACGATTATCAACGCGTCCGTAGGCTACCTATCGGGACCGCAGGAGGGGAATAAGAAAGGAGGGGAATGCGATGCAACGGAAGGAAACCATTCTTAACGAGCCAGAACTGATTCCCTACGCACAGTTTTTCAACTTCCGACTCACAGCTCCTTAATTTGAACGAGCACCCCAGCGATGCGGATTCCCAAACAGATGAGTCCGCTTGAGGCAAATGATCCTACCCCCATTCGTTCTTTACGGTAAAAGTTTTTTTGGTTTGTTACAAAACACGAACGGAGTACCTTACTGACCTTTCCAACAGCGGAGGTACTTCTCTGGAATGACCGCCGGAATCATCTTTCCTTCATATCTCCGTTTCTGGTTCTCAGCCGCGATATCAGCCGCTTTCTCTAAGGGAAAACCAAAAGTCTTTAGAACACCGTCGCGGTCAACCACTAGTTTCATATTACTGGGAGAACGGCTACTGAAGAGCTTTTCGAGTTCGGCGATAGATTTCCCGCCCGGACTGACTCCATTTACTGACACAACGGAGTCCCCATAGTGAATCCCGGCTTTCTTAGCAGGACCAACCTCAATTCCTCCCACCATAACCGAATTCGGCGCATCCCAGACGAATAGTTCAAAGCCGGGATAGTAAAGATCCATGTCGTCGGGGTAGTGCCCTACGTTAAACACCTTCTTATCGCGAGGCGGCTCGGACTGGATTTTGCTCACGCGCTGCATTTCTTGGTCGGAAGCGTCTGAAGGAAAAAGCAAACCATCCGGACCCTCTTTCAATCCTTGTTTCACATAAATTTCGGAAGCTTTGATTCGCCCGACCTCCACACTGTACGGACCTTTTTCGCCCTCTAATTCCACAGCGCTCGATTTCGCCTCCGTGGTGCGAAGCAGCGGCAGGGCTTGGCGTATATCGATATCCCGGTGACCGTCAATGCTCAGTAAAACATCGCCGGGCTTGATGCCGACTTTAGCAGCTGGAGTATCTGGTGCGACAGTCCAAACAATTGGCGGACAAGAGGTCCCCGCATTCGGCCGTCCTATCACCGTCATTCCAGTGACGTATTGATCCCAATTCGATGTCTGAGCTAGGGCTTTCTGAGTGCTCTGAAGATTCCAAATAGTTAGGAACGCAACAAGTCCAATGAACGAGTTCCGAGCAAACTGGACTCGCACCTTGAAGTCGTCAAGTACGCGCAACCAGATCGCAATCTCTAGGGAGTCTTTCGAGATTTTGGAAGCTAGCGTGTACATTTGCTGCACAACTCCTTTGAATGCCCCCATACTGCTGCATTTCGTGCCGAAGCTGTTTACATCATTTCGCTCGCACGTAAGAGCGCACGCCGGCCCCCATGCGGGACGCGGCCTGCTGGCGACCGTTTTATGACGCGAAGGCTTCGCTTGTCCGTGGTGAGGTCGCACCATCGCACTGGAAGACATACTGAAACCTGCCACGGAGCCAAAGCAGCGAGCCACCGACCCGTCTAGCAACTGAGCAATCCACCTCTTGCCGATGCCTTTCGCGTATCAGCTGAAGGCCATAGGCAACCTCGACCTCAATGTGTTACGTTGGCTAAGCATCCAGTCACATTCAGCCGGCGTTCGCAAAGATCGGCATCACGGGAGTTGGTTGGCACACGTTTCGCCATACAGTGGGAACGATGTTAGCCGAGATGGGCGAACACCAACTTACGATCCGCGACTATTTGCGTCACAGCAACCTTCACGTGACCAACCAGTATCTGCAAGCAACATCGCAGAGCAAACGGATCGCACAGGAGAAGTTGGTGGAAGCGATCTTGCCTGGCGGAATTCTTTCGGCATCCAAAACAACAACGGTCCAATGAGCGGTCTAAACGGAATTGCCCAATTCCGGGATGCTGCTCGCGCTGATTGGACCCAAACAGACCCAGATTCGGTTTCTGGGATTTTTGCAAGTGCTTGAAAAAAATGGCGGGGACGACGAGACTCGAACTCGCGACCTCTGCCGTGACAGGGCAGCGTTCTAACCAACTGAACTACGTCCCCTTGCCTGGGTGACTACGATGGTGGGCAGTGCAGGACTCGAACCTGCGACCTCCTGCTTGTAAGGCAGGCGCTCTAACCAGCTGAGCTAACCGCCCTTACGCATGAAAACAAGCGACTTGCTGACTCCGCAAGCAGGGGGTCGAGCTTCGACCCGCTTGTCTACTGCACGAGGAAATTGTAACACACGCGCTTTTCACTCCTCGGCTGCGATCTCCGCAATCGCGGTTCCCTGCTGCTGCACATGCCGAATGCCTGACGAACTCGCAACAATGACATCGCTCGCCAACTGAACGAACATGCCGTGCTCGATAATTCCGGCACGTGCTGACAGCGTCGCCGCCAGCGCTGCCGGATCGGCAATTGGTCCGAACGTGCAATCCAGAATCATGTTGCCCGAGTCGGTAAGAAATTGCGATCCTTCGGCGACTCTTCGAATACTCACCCGTGCGCCTAGCGATTCCAGAAATCTCTGCTGCGAACGCCATCCAAAGGAAGAGACTTCCACCGGAAGAAAATGGTTCGTGCCCAGCGTCGGCGAGAGCTTTGAGTCATCCACGGCGATGATCTCGCGCCTGGTAGCCTGGGCCACAATCTTTTCGCGGAAGAGCGCGCCGCCTCCTCCCTTAATAAGGTTCAATTTCGGATCGATTTCATCGGCGCCATCGATGGTCAGGTCAAGATCGTTTGGCATGGAATCGTCCATCAAGGGAATTCCGAGCTTTTCCGCAAGTGCTCTCGCCTCCCGGGAAGTCGGAAATCCGACAATGTCCTTGAGCACGCCTTCGCGGATCAGTTCTCCGATGCGGCAGGTCGCGAAATACGCGGTGGAGCCGCTACCCAGTCCCACACGCATTCCGGAATGGATAAACCGCACAGCGTATTCCGCGGCAACCCGTTTCAGGTGATCGCGGCTGTTCTCCTGCGCAGATGAAATAGGCGATGTCATCGCTCGCTTGACGAATCGAGTATCAGTGTAATTGGTGCGGTGCTAGCTGCGGTCGGACGGAACCGGGGCAAAGAAGTTCACGAGAATCTCGGCGCAGAGTTCCAGGGTCGTAAGATCCGCCGGAGTAAAATCAGGTCCGGCCACGCGCGGCGTACGGCCTTTGCGCGAGATTTGCACTACGCCCACGCTCTTGCCGTCCGCAACGATGGGAGCAGACATCAGCTTTTGAATCACTTGATCAGAGAGATCCGCCTGCTCTCCCAGCTTAACTACTTCGAAGATGCTGGCGTGCTTTACACGGGTAAACGTGTTAAAGATTTCGGGTTTCTTTTCGCGAGCGGTTTGCGCTGCCACCGCCGAACTGGAAAGCGGAATCGAGCCACCGGTCTTGAGTTCGGGAGGATAAACAAACTCCAGAAAGCTGCGCTTCACCTGCAGCATAGCCACTTCCGTTTCACGAACGCTGAACAGGCGCGCCAATTCACTGCAGACCTCTGCCGGGTTCGCATTATGCGAAACCAGACTTTTTAGTGGCGCTAGATCCGTGGCGTTTTGCGATGAATGCACGATAAGGGCCTGCAAAGAAGAAGTTTAGTCAACTTTGAGGCGGAAAGCTATGATTTCGCGGGTACTTTGGTCACGAAGTAAAAGACGCAGGCTGGGCGGCGTTCCGCGCAAAAGGTCGCCCTATAAGAGGGCTCAGCCAGATAACTGTGGAAAAAGTGGCAATACTACAAGCGTGGAAGCACGGCCCACTCGTCCCGGGTAACTTACTTCAAGATCAGCGACGCTTTAGTGAACTACTACACTCGGTTTCTTTCCAATCATCAGCAAGTAGCTTCGGAGCCGGGATCGGGTTCCACCGGGCTAGACGGATCCCCCTCCTGCTCTTCCACTGTCCCGCTTGTCCCCAGGAATGCATCCCACTCTTCCTCGGTCAATTCTACCTGGAACATGTCATGAAGCTGCATCCACGCTTGCAACATTTCGAGGCGATCTTCGAACACCATAGGCGGATCGTATGTGTCTACTTCGATGATGGCGCCGCGGACCTTACGCAGGGCTACGCGCTCCCAGAGGGCAGGGACGTGTCCGCGGGCCTGAATCCGGAAAAGGATGGAGTTAATACTGTCGTCAATACACGCGAATACACGGCCGTCGTGGGTGGCGAATTGGAACTCTGGCCACGCCGTCGCGATCTCGCGGAGATAACGGGAAACGATATTGCTGAGACGCATGGGTCCCGCCTGGGGTCGGGTTTTTACACATGACGCGCGGCTCGGGGGAGTGCCACAGCAGTCGTGATATCCATATAGTGCACTTTTCTCTCCACCGCAAGCGCTTTCGATTCAGCACGCTAACTTCGTTTCTTACTACCAGGTTGCAAATTTATGCACAGCAATTAGGTGGATTTTCATCTCTCCCGACCAGTGCGGAATTACACGCTGCTGGCTGTTTTCGCACAGTCATGAAATGGACGCCCGTTTCCAGAAATTTGAAGTGACACGAAACGCTTTGGGGTTCCTATTCACTATTTAGCAGATTAGGTTTGACTCTCGTCCCGTTTTGGACGGGCGAGGGATGGGCAAGCGTCAGACGGGAGGGCCAGCAATGCCGTTGTCGTTCCTGGTAGCCACAGACCAAGAGATGCTCATTGTCGATGCGGAAACCACTCCACAGGTCCCAGTAAGCGCCGATAGTCTCAAACCAACCCACGCTTACAACATCTTCGCGTTCCTCCAGAATACGGACCCTATCGATCATCGCGATATCGAGGTCACGGCATGGCACGACACGTTCGGCATCGGCATTAGAGAGCAGGCCCTGGCAATCGTTCAGCCGGAAGCGATCACGGTACCAGCCCGGCGCGGGGATACTCCAGGCGTGGCCGCCGTGAATTTTTCGCTGGTTACGCCGCCCTCAGGACGAGGCCGCGTGGCACTGAAAGTTGTTCCGTATGGTCCAGCCTTGGTACAGCCCGTAAAGATTGTGGCTCCCGAAGCGCATGCCTGTAACCCGCAGGAGGACGGCTATCGCAGGGCAGCCATTGCAGCCGGAGAGTAAAAGACAGCGGTTGGTTCTGTTGCCTTTGTTCGTGACAACTTAGCAACCGGCTACTACTTGCCTTTCCGTATACGGTCTCTCAGTCGCCACCGGACGGAGGACGCGGGGTGGGTAGCTTAGGGTCCACCCGGCTTGAACCTTGATAGAGCTGAAATGGCGCCCAGTAGAACGGCCGGTGGTAGACGCTATCGGAATGCGCCATCGTTAGCTTGGCGGCTCGTAAGGCCACGGCTGGATCTTTTCCTGCGTCGATTCCCGCATAGAGCTTGTCCATGAGTTGCGCCGTGGAGTTGTCATTTACTTCCCACAGCGCTGCGATGGTGTTGTGCGCGCCCGCACGCAGAAACGCCCAGGAAAGCCCTACCAGTCCTTCGCCGGTGTAAGCGCGGCTGCCAGCGCCATAGCAGGTGGAGATGGTCACCAGGTCGGCATGCAGGGGTTTGCTGATGATGTCGCGGGCGTAGAGCTTGTAGGCGTCTCCCTGGGGCGACAGGATCACCGCCGACTCCAAGGGCGTGGTGCGACTGGCGGTGCCGTGCGCCACGAAATGGATGTAGGAGAACTGGCTGGTATTGCTGGAAAGATAGGCTTGCGGCGTGGCCTGCGCACCTTCAAGTATGACACGAACTTTGGCAGGGAAGTGTTGCTCAACGCGATCGATTTCTGTCGCTGCTTCTGGCAGGCGTGGATACTCAGGAGAAGCGGATATGGGATCGCCAACCAGCAGCAGTTTTCTGTTTTTCAGCATGACCTGATGCCGCGACCCGGCCAGCAGGGCGAGAGAACTGGCGTCGCTGAGAACGACGTCCTCGATCCAGTAGTGCGGCTTGGGATCTGGCGCGATGAGGGTCTCGAAGTTCAGGTTGTTGAGAGAGCCATCGGCGATGATGACGACGCGTGCGCCGGGCTTGATCAGCGTCTGGGCAGGCGCGACCAGCATTTGATACAGCTTCTGTCCGGCGGGATTGCCGGTTTCGAGCGGATCAAGCGGCCCAAGCAGCGCCTTGCGATAGTCCTGCACAGCGTTGTTGATTTCCGTGTCGGCGGGAAGTTTGTACAGCGCGACTCTGTTTGGCGTGATCGCCCACAGATACGACTGCTGTGGCTTCAGCCAATATTCGAGGATGACGGCTCCGGTCTGACGCGATATCTGTTCGGGGGCGAGCTTTGAGCTGAGCGAGACAGGTTGCAGTCCTAGTCCTTCAGCAAGCGTGCGCGCACGGCTGTGTTCGACAATACGGAGCGCGTCCTCGGTTCGGCCATGCTGAACCAGGAAATCGATATAGCTGTTGTAAAAGCGGCTGGCGCTGGTAAGGAACGAGAGGCGATGTTCTTCCACGCTTAGAGACGAGCGCGCCTCATCGATCGTGGCGAGACCCTTCTGGAACTCCCGGTTCGCCTCACTATCGCGCTGTTGAAGAGCACAGACCTGCGCGAGATCGGATTCCGCCGTCCATCGCAGCCATGGTTCTCTCGCTGACTGGATAACACGATTTAGCTTCTTTTCAGCGGGCTGGTAATCTTTCCGCGCCGCGTCAACCTGGGCGTCTGTGGTAAGCGCCTCGAGTTCACGCTCTGGGTCACCACTACTCCGGCTGAGCGCGAGAGCTTCAGACGTGTAAGTTGCCGCAATATCGACCTGAGCATTGTGTAGGGCCAAGTCAGCGAGGTTTCCGAGAGCATCAATTATGACATCTCTATTTTGAATGCTTCTCGAAATTGATAATGCCTGTTGAAGATAATTTGCGGAATTAGCGAATTCCCCCCGGTCGAAGCTGACGAGTCCGAGAGAATTCAGAAACTCTCCTTGTTGTTTCGGCATCCCGAGCTTCTGGAAAGCAGTTGCAGCCTGCTGGAGCAGTTCTTTGGCCCGATCCAGATCGCCAAGCCTGTAATAACACCATCCGAGGTTTCCAAGCGTTACTGCCTGTAGAACATTGTTTCCGATTCGATTTGCCACAGCTAAACTTTTACTAAACCAATCAATCGCCTCGTCATAATGAGCCTGCTGCATACTCGCAAAGCCAATACCGCCCAAGGCATTCGATTGAAGATAGTTATCGTTTGAGGCTTCCGCCCATTGAATGCTGCGGCGGTATTCGGCCTTAGACTTGTGAAATTCGTGTCGTGACGCGAAGAAAGTTCCTCGATTGATCGCCACCTCAGCTCTCAACTGTGGAGACTTATCCGTCGCAACTTTTTCCGCTTCATCAAGGTCTTCTTGGGCCTTCACGAAATTTTGCAGTCGAGAATAAGCCACAGCTTGAGCGATTAAACGTCTCACTGCTACATCATCGTGTGCCAAGGAAGACGGAAGAGGATTGTCGAGGATAGCGAGAGCCTGTTTGCTCTCTCCCCGTCGAAGTGCTATTTCACCTTTTAGTACAGAGAAGCGAGCAGCCCACTCAGGAGATCGGCCGCGGAAACGTTGGAGTGCGTCATTAGCAATTTGATCAGCATACGCCCAATCGGCGCGTTGCATATGCTGGCGTGCATCATTGTATAGAACCTCCGGTGGCCGCGGTTTTGCGCATCCACCGGAGATTAACAAAACAAGTACTATCCTCCAGCAGGCGGATAGCCGCTTCCATTTCCTCCGCCCCCGTCGCAAATCATGCCGTAGAACGGTTTCGCGATTTCCACTCTCACCATCTCCAGGCGAGCTGCATGTTTGTCCACGAAGTAGTCGCCGAGATAAATAGCTCCAAAGTCGGGCAATACGATCATGTTGCCGAAGATGTAGTCGCCCAGATTGGGGCTCTGGATTTCGTCGACGAGGCTGCACAGGATATGCCCGTGTTCGGGAAGCTTCTTCCTTAACCGTTCAGCCCATTTATATCTTGTCTGGACCGGCGGTGGAATCTTTCGTTTCGTTTTGCCCGGAATCCAATGGAATCGCTGCTGTACCTCATCGCGGAAAGAAGCCTTCTTGTAGGCCTCTCGCAGGCGGGTATAGTTCGAGTACCTCTTAAGGAGATTCTTGTTGTCGAGGTTTACCGTGAGAGGCTCGTCGTCGACCTTTGCGCCGATGATCTCGCTGTCGCCAGGAACAATCTCCGACCGGTCGCGGTTCTCTTTGCCGAAGTCACCGAGCGTGTGCGTGCAACGTATGTGAGTAACGACTTTGTCGGCGGTGAACCTGTTCATGATGTTCAGGCCCTCGATCGTCACTTTCATGTCAGTCACATGAAGGTTCTTTTTGGGCGAAGTGCCTGTGATGACCGTGTCGGAACGTTTGAAGGAAACGATATCTTTGTATGAGAAAGGTTCATCAACCGTCGCCGTAGCGGTTCCCCCGGTAGTTGCCAATGTCGCCATGCCCTGTGTGGGGATGTGTTCCTCGTCGGGGCGGAAGATCACGCCGCTGATGGCAAAGCCATGGGCTTGATACAGAAACGTTCTGGGGGTTTTCATTTCATCACCTTGTAAACACGAGATACCGCGCTTACTGCTGATGCTGAACTGCGAAAGGATAACGTGCTAATTCCCTGCCTTGTCCGCCAGCCTGCGTCGCGGGTTGTGCTACACCGCGAATCACCAGGACATAATTTCCAGCGGGCAGCGCCGACGCGGACAGCAGGATCTGCACCGGATCCTTCGCCTGCTCACTCGACACTGGCACGGCGAACTTGCGCTCGCCGGATTCGGTTTCAACCGCGGCACTATAGTATGCGAAGGAATCGCTGGCGGGAATATCTACGTAAAAACTAAATGGCTTGTTGGCAGGAATAACAAATCGAGGAGCGCCTCCGCCGCGCGTTCCGGCAGAAGTGAAGCTGAACGAAGTGAGCGCCTGCGGGGCCGTTACCGTGGCGATCTCGGTCTTGAGATGTGGAATGGTTACGAAGTTCTGATAACCAATTACGACGAGCACCATCGCGGCTGCTGCGATTCCCCATGCTGGGCGCAGCCACGCCCAGCCGAGCCAGCCTGTGGATTGGCGAGCAGGTTTCAATTGGCGGGCGGGAACTGGTGATTGGCGCAGGACAGAGCGAGCATTGTCAAGGAGAGCGGCCGTCATGCGAACATCTTGAGCGCATTCGGTGCACTCGAAGAAGTGGGCCTCGAAGGCCTCCCGCTGCTCCCTGTCGAAGTCGCCCAGCAGGTATTTTTCAGTCGCCTTCATTTGTACGGCCTCGGAATGGTTCATTTTTAGAACGCTCACTCGCTCTGTCGGAATCGATCACAGGTTAGCGTCCAGAAAGAAGGATGCAAACCTGGGACTTACACAGCGCCCTTTTAAAGACATCTGCGCATCAATCGGTCCCGGATGCCGCCGTCCTCCCCAGAAGCAGTCGCCACCCGGGACCAACTGGGTACTTCATCCGAATAGTGCAGGGGACGAGCAGACCGTTTCATCCCATTTTTGCCTTTTTGGAACTCTCGGCCATCATGCTCTCGTATAGGGACTTGAAGTTCTTCTTGGCCCGGTGCAGCAGCACCCGCAGATAGTCGCGATCGATGCCCAGACGTTCGCAAAGCTGATCACGGTCGCCGATCTCGTCTTCCAGGAATACCTCGCGCAAGACCTCCCGATCCCGTTCCGGGAGCTGCTCTAAGACCCTCCGGACGTGGGACTTAGCCTGTTGCGAGACGAGCACGCTGTCGAGATCGGCACGATGGTCGGGAGGATCAAGGAAACTGCCTTCCAACTGATCGTGGCGCGAATTCGAACGGAAGTGCTCGCGCATCACGTTGTTACAAACCGAGTTTACGAAAGCACCGAGGCGATCCGGCTTCTGCAGACCTGCGTCCTTGCGCAGCGCGACAAGCACGCGAGCAAACGTCTCCTGCTGGATTTCCTGGATTGTGTCGGAAGGAAGCAGGCGGGAGCGCAGCTTGATCAGGATCAGATCGCTGAAATAGCAGACGAAGTGGTGTTCCGTCTCAGGATCACCGTTCCTAAGGCGTTGATAATATGCCTCGTCAAATGCATAGAACTCCACGTCTGCCTCTGGGGGTGCCAGTATAGCTACCGCGACACGGTCAAAGCAATGGAACTGAAGAACTGGTGCATTCTTCGCGCAATGAACTACGAAGAAAGCGCGCGGGGACTGTTTTCGATACAATCGCTGGCCGGGCCATTTTGTACGCGTGCACAACTATTCTTCGTGAAGACTCCTGCCGATAAACCGCCGAAACAAAACAGCACAAGCGCATCAGCAGTGGTGGCGAACGCAAATTCCGTAATGCCCGAGCGCGTCGGACGTTTGCGATGGTCGATTTGCGGGCTGCTGTTCCTGGCGATGACCGTTAACTACGTCGATCGCCAGGTGATCGGGATTCTCAAGCCCACATTGCAGCACCAGTTGCACTGGAGCGAGATCGACTACAGCAACATCATTTTCGCTTTCCAACTCGCCTATGCGATGGGGTATCTGTTCGTCGGGCGACTGATCGACCGGTTAGGTACACGCAAAGGTTTTTCGCTCTCAGTCCTGCTATGGAGTTGCGCGTCGATGGCGCACGCCGCAGTCAGTTCCGTGCTTGGATTCGCGACCGTGCGCTTCGTCTTGGGACTCGGCGAAGGTGGCAGCTTTCCTGCGGCCGTGAAAACGGTCTCAGAATGGTTCCCGAAGAAAGAGCGCGCCCTCGCGATCGGCCTTTTCAACGCCGGAACCAACGTCGGGGCGATCGTCACTCCGCTGATCCTGCCGTGGATCGTAATCCATTTCGGATGGCGGCGAGCCTTCATCGCCACGGGTTCGTTGAGCATGTCGTGGCTGATCCTGTGGCTATGGCTTTACCGGCCGCCGCGCCAGCATAAACGCCTTTCTAGGGCGGAGTTGGCATACATCGAAGCCGATGGAGGAGAGCCGACCCTTCGTGTTCCATGGGGCACGCTGTTGAAGTATCGGCAGATGTGGGCGATCGCTCTCGGGAAGTTCATGACCGATCCATTCTGGTGGCTTTACCTGTTCTGGATTCCGGATTTCCTCAACAAAGCTCACGGCGTAACACTTCTTAACATCGGATTGCCGCTGGTAGCGATTTATCTTGCTGCAGACGTCGGCAGCATTGCCGGAGGCTGGTTGTCGTCGACCTTCATTGCGCACGGCTGGAGTGTCAACCGAGCTAGAAAAACAGCGATGTTCATTTGCGCTTTGGGGGTGGTGCCGATCTTTTTCGCGTCGCGCGTCTCTGGACTCTGGTCGGCCGTTGCACTTGTCGGACTGGCAGCGGCTTCCCATCAGGGATGGTCGGCCAATATGTATACACTAGCGTCCGATCTGTTTCCGCGCCGCACAGTAGCGTCGGTTGTTGGAGTGGGCGGGATGGCAGGATCCGTCGCAGGAATGCTTATTGCGGAGGCGGTGGGCCGAGTTCTCCAGTGGACCGGTTCCTATTCGCTGATCTTTGCCGCTGCCTCGGGAGCTTATTTGACCGCGTTGCTGGTGATACATCTCTTAGTTCCTAAGTTGAAGCCGGCGCCCATCGACGAAACAGCATAAGCGAGAAGACTTTATGACGATTTCTCGACGTAAATTTCTTGCCAGTGCAGGTGTTGTAGGCGGTGCTGCTCTGATAGAAGCGATTCCGCCTGCGAATGCATTGCTTCAGCAGCCGCTCTATCCGGCGATTAACCTTGCATATTTTCAGAAGCCAATTACGCCGGTTCCTGAGCTGCGCATAGGCTATGCGGCAATCACCTGGGGCGGACGCGATCGGGAGGCGATAAAGGATATTTCGGCGGTCGGCTACAAGGGCATACAGTTGCGCTCGAACTGTATTGCGGAATTCAGTAGTCCGCAAGCAGTTCACGATCTGTTGGCCGCGCATTCCTTGAGATTCGTAGCTCTTTCCAGCGGTGATCTCCAGGTCGATCCACCAGATCCGAAAGCGGCTGTCGGACATCACGTAGAGAATGCCAAGTTCCTGCGGGATGCCGGCGGCATGTATCTCCAGATCATCGATCGCAAGCCGAAGCATCAGCCCACTGCTGCCGATTACAAGCGCCTCGGGCAGTTGCTGACCGAATTAGGCAAACAGACGGCTGACATTGGCATTCCACTCGGCTACCACAATCACATGGGAGCTTTGGGACAAACTCCCGAAGCCGTGGACCGTATTATGGCTGCTTGCGACCCGCGATACGTGAAGCTCGAGCTCGACATTGCACACTACTTCGAAGGTGGCGATCCCGCCCACGCAATCCGCAAGTATCGCGATCGCTTGCTGTTCCTCCACATCAAGGATGTGAAGCAGTTCACGCCCGAAAGCAATCCGAAGCCTTTGTACGAGTTCGCCGAACTGGGGCAAGGCAAGGTCGACCTTCCCGCAGTGCTTGCCGCTCTGCGTGAGATCAACTTTCGAGGCTGGGGTATCGTCGAACTCGATGGCGAAACGGAAAGCAAGCACACGCCGAAAGAATCCGCCGAGGTGAGCAAGTCGTACTTGCAGAAAGCAGGTATCGCCCTATGAACTCGCCTTTCCGCGTAGCTGTCATCAATGACGAAATCGGCCAGGACTTCGGCAGGGTATGCGAGATCGTGGCGCGTGACTTCGGCATGCAGTGGATCGAAATTCGCGGCATGTGGAACAAGAACGTTCTGAATCTCGACGCCAAAGAGGTCGCCGAGTCTCGAAAGATCCTCGAGAAATATAAGCTGCGCGTGACCGATATTGGCAGTCCCCTATTCAAAGTCGATTGGCCGGGAGCACCGCAATCAAAGTTCAGCCCGAAGCGCGACCGGTTCCATGCGGACTTCACCTTCGATCAGCAGGACGAGGTGCTGGAACGCAGTATGGCGTTAGCGAAGGCATTTCAGACTGATCGCGTCCGTTGCTTCGATTTCTGGCGTCTCGAGGACCAGAAGTCGTATCGTGCCGCGATCAATGAGAAGTTGCGCCACGCTGCCGCAAAAGCTGCACGCGAAGGGATCATCCTTGTTCTTGAAAACGAGATGACCTGCAACACCGCAAATGCCGCTGAAGCGGCCAAAGTATTGAGTGAGGTGAGGGATGCCAATCTGATGTTGAATTGGGATCCCGGGAATGCCGCGACCACGGGAGAAGTTCCGTATCCGGACGGCTACAATCTGTTGCCGAAGGCTCGCATTGGCCATTGTCACTGCAAAGATGTGTCAAAAAAACCGGCTGGCAGTCATGAATGGGCGGCAATGGGAACCGGCATTATCGATTGGACGGGCCAGTTCAGGGCATTGAAGCGCGATGGATACCGTTATGCAGTGAGCCTGGAAACCCACTGGCGTGGCGCCGGAACTCCCGAGACTTCCACACGTCAAAGCTGGGCAGGGATGAAACAAGAATTGCAAAAAGCCGGAGCGTTACTTCCGGCATAAGGAAGATAGAGACGAAAATGGCATTTAAAGGACTCGATCTCACTGGCAAAACGGCAGTAGTCGTTGGAGGCACATCGGGCATCGGACGGGCAATTTCTCTCGGATTAGCAGAAGCGGGAGCGAATGTCGTCGCCAGCTCTCGACGAAAAGAGCAGGTCGACGCCGTTGCCGCAGAAATTGAGCAGCGTGGACGAAAGACGTTACGCTTCACCAGCGACGTTGGCGATCGCTCATCGCTGGAGAAATTGTTGGACGCGACGGTAAAGGCCTTCGGCAAAGTCCATATCCTGGTGAACTGTGCCGGCACAACCAAACGCGCGCCGACGGTCGATTTCTCCGAGGAAGATTGGAACCGCATCATGGACACGAACCTGACGGGCACCTTACGAGCCTGCCAGATTTTTGGCAAACACATGATCGGCAATCAATACGGACGCATTATCAATATTGCGTCGCTCTCCTCATTCGTTGCCCTGATGGAAGTTGCAGCGTACGGGGCAAGCAAGGCTGCAGTCGCATCGCTCACCAGGTCGCTTGCTGTCGAATGGGCGCAGCATGGCGTTTGCGTGAATGCCATTGCGCCCGGTGTGTTTCCCACCCCGCTGAATGAAAAGCTGCTAACTGGAAGCGCGCGCGGTCAGGAGTTCGTGTTGCGCACCCCCATGAAGCGGTTCGGCAAAGTCGATGAACTTGCCGGCGCCGCCGTGTTCCTGGCTTCCGATTCTGCATCGTTTGTGACAGGAGAAGTCCTCTGCGTCGACGGCGGTTTCCTGGCTAGCGGCGTGAACCAGTAATTCCGAGGAGATGAGATGGCCGACAGCACTCGACGCGAATTCGTGAAACAAACTGCTCTTGGAACCGCTGCCCTGATGACTTTTTCGGCCAACATTCTTGGCGCTAACGATCGTGTGCGTGTCGGGATGATCGGCGTCGGCGGACGCGGTCAGGAACTTCTCAAACAGGTGCAGCAAGTACCAAACACGCAACTTGTCGCCGTTGCTGACGTCTACACCCGCCGCCGAGACGAAGCGAAACAGTTGGCACCCGGCATCGATACGCTCGATGATTATCGACGCCTGCTCGATCGCAAAGACATCGATGCTGTCATCGTCGCTAGTCCTTTGCACATTCACAAGGTCCATTTCGTCGACGTGCTTGCAGCCGGCAAGGACCTTTACTCAGAGAAAACGATGACGTGGTCGATCCCCGAAGCGGAAGACTGCCTGGCTGCGGCAAGGAAATCGGACCGCGTGATCCAGATTGGCTTACAGCATGAGAGTTCCGGTTCGTTAGCCGACGCCCGCCAGTGGATCAATCGGGGAATTGTGGGTAGCGTCGCCCAGGTCGAATCCTGGATGAGTCGTAACACTCCCCATGGCAAAGGCCAATGGGTGCGGCCAGTCCCTGCCGATTGCGATGCGCAGCATGTTAACTGGCAAGCATTTCTAAATGGCCGTCCTGATCATGGCTTCGACGGCAACCAATTCATTAATTGGCGATTATTCTGGGAGTTTTCTGGTGGCAACATCACGGAAAACATGGTGCACCAGATCGCGTGGATCATGAGCGCGCTTGATCTTCCGTTGCCAACCGCTGCATACATGTCGGGTGGAATCTTCTCCGAAAAAGATGGACGCCAGGTGCCGGACACGATTGCTGTCACCTTCGATTTTCCAGAAAAAGTTGTGACTTGGCAGTCCACCTTCAGCAACAGCCACTTTGGATTGGGCGAACGCATTCTCGGCACTGACGGCAGCATCGAGCACCTATGGGGAACCAACGATATGGTCACCGGACGCTCGGTACAGAGCTGGCACTACTACCCCGAAAAGGTAAATCGTCCCGGCGGCTCCGCCATCACTGGTGAATCCAAAGATCAGGACCACATGGCAAATTGGATCGATTGCGTGCGAACTCGCAAAACTCCTAACGCGCCAGTCGAAATTGGCTACCGATCGGCAGTGGCTTGCCACATGGCGAATCTGTCGTATCGTCGCAGGCAACGCGTTACACTCGAACAGGCTCGCTCGATGCAACCGCAGTTCTCATAAAAGTTCTGCAAGCGGGTCGCAAACTGCTGATCCATGGACCTGGCTAAACTAGCAAGCACACCGCACCGCCGTTTGAATCCGCTCACCGGCGAGTGGGTTCTGGTTTCACCGCAGCGAACGCAACGCCCCTGGCAAGGAAAAGTTGAGCGCACCACCATTGGCACGCAACTCGCGTACGATCCAAATTGTTATTTGTGCCCTGGAAACGCTCGCGCGGGTGGCGAAAAAAATCCCCAGTACGACAGCACGTTTGCTTTCGACAACGACTATCCAGCGCTTCTGCCGGATGTAACCGACAGCCACGCGCAAACCTCGGATCTGCTGGTGGCCGAAACAGAGCGCGGCGTCTGTCGGGTCATCTGTTTTTCGCCGCGGCATGATTTGACAATTTCACGCATGACCGACTCCGAGATTGGGCGCGTCATAGACGTCTGGGCTGAGGAGTATTCCCGTCTCGGAGCGCAACCTTCGATCAACCACGTGGAGATCTTCGAAAACCGTGGTGCGATGATGGGCGCCAGTAATCCGCACCCGCACTGCCAGATCTGGGCCAACGCTACCATCCCAAACCTGCCGGCGAAGGAACAGTTACGCCAGGAAGAATACAAACGAGAACACGACGGCGCCTGTCTGCTTTGCGATTACATTGCGCTCGAAGTTCATCTGCAGCAGCGAATCGTGTGCCAAAACAAAGCCTTCGTCGCCCTCGTGCCCTTCTGGGCGGTTTGGCCCTTTGAAATCATGCTCGCTTGTAAGCGGCATTTCGGTTCGATGAGCGAACTATCGGACCGGGAACGAGCTTCGCTTGCCGATATGCTGCGCCAGATCACCACGCGCTACGACAATCTCTTTGAAGTTTCCTTTCCTTACACGATGGGATTTCATCAGACACCGACCGATAACAAAGCACATCCCGAATGGCATTTCCATGCGCACTATCTGCCGCCGCTGCTGCGATCTGCGACCGTGCAGAAATTCATGGTCGGATACGAGCTATTGGCGACCCCGCAGCGCGACATCACTCCGGAATCAGCAGCGGAAAGACTGCGCACACTTCCCCGAGAACACTTCCTCGGCCCTGTTCAATCGTAATCTTTGCTTTGTCATCACCGTGGGGACGCCAGTCCGCGAAGGATTTGCTAACGTTTCCTATGCCGCCGCCTTCTTCGTTGCGGGTGCCGGTTCCGCGTGTCCGAATATTGCAGCGTAAATGCCTGCCCCTACCGTTCCCCCCAGTATGGGTGCTACCCAGAACAGCCAGAGCTGCCGAAGTGCCCAACCGCCGACAAACAAGGCAGGTCCGGTGCTACGCGCTGGATTCACCGAAGTGTTTGTTACAGGAATTGCAACCAGGTGAATGAGGGTGAGCGCCAAGCCGATCGCAATCGGACCGCCCACTCCCTTCGGAGCTCGGTCGTCGGTAACCCCCATAATAATGATCAGAAAGAATGCAGTCAGCACTACTTCAGCAACCAGGCACGACAGCAGCGGATACTGCCCCGGAGAATGAGCGCCGTACCCGTTGGATGCGAAGCCACCGGTGATATCGAAGTTCGGGCTGCCGCTGGCGATGACGTACAACACTCCCGCCGCCGCAATTGCACCTGCCACTTGTGCAATGACGTACGGAATTACTTCCGAACCCGGGAATCGCTTGCCCACCGCGAGCCCCACGGTTACTGCCGGATTGATATGGCAACCTGAAATCGGCCCAATAGTGTAGGCCATCGTAAGCAGCGTTAAGCCAAACGCCAGTGCAACGCCCGCGAAACCAATTCCAAGCCCGGGAAATGCAGCGGCCAGCACTGCGCTGCCACACCCGCCAAAAACGAGCCAGAAGGTTCCGACAAATTCCGCAACAGATCGCTTTCCGATAGACATGCTTCCTCCGATCTTTAAATGCGCGTTGTGAACGGACTGCGACACCGGAATGCCCGGTGCCGCGATACAGAGGGCTGCCATTGTAGCTGGATATGATCCGTGAAGCGAATCAGGCAAATTGCTAATGTGGTAACGAAGTATTACTAGGGGATGGAACGCGGTTGCCAAAAAAATCAACTGAACTCGATTTACCAGGGGCACCGCGAAGCAACCTGCCGTGCTGCCTTTTCGACGGCTACCTACTACTCAATTGTTCGCTTCCCTTAAGCACTCATGGCCGAGGGTTGCGATTCAACTTCGTTGAAGCGCACCGAGACCAGTTTCGAGACGCCCGGTTCCTGCATGGTCACTCCGTACAGTGCCGGAGCTATGCTCATCGTCTTTTTGCTGTGTGTGATGATGATGAATTGGGTCCCCGTACTCATCTCGCGCACCAGTTGTGTGAACCGCCCAATGTTCGCTTCATCCAGCGGCGCATCGACTTCATCGAGTATGCAGAACGGGCTCGGCGCGAATTGGAAGATGCCGACCAGCAACGACAATGCCGTGAGCGCCTTTTCGCCACCCGAGAGCAGCAGCACATTCTGCAACTTCTTGCCCGGAGGCGATGCCACCACGTCGATGCCGCTTTCGTACGCATTCTCCTCGTCGGTCAGGCGCATGAACGCCGTGCCGCCGCCGAAGAGCTTCGTGAATGTAGCAGTGAAGTTCGTGTTGATGGCTGCGAATGCTTCTTCGAACTTCTGCCGCGAAACGGTCTCGATTTCCTTGATCGTCTTCTGCGTGTTCTCGATTGAATCGAGCAGATCTTTTCTCTGCGTATTCAGGAATTCATGGCGCTCGGCGGTTTCCTTGTACTCTTCCAGAGCCATCATGTTGACTGGCCCAATGGCCTCGAGCCGGGCACGCATCTGACGATACTCTTCATCTTGAAGCGCGAGTTCTTCGCCTGTTATGACCTGCAGGGTTTCGTCTGCAACTAATTCCTCAGGCCGAAGTCCAAGTTCTGCGACCGAGCTTTCAGCCATGTGGACCGAGTCTGATTCTAGTTTGCCGGCTTGTGCACCAAGTTCGCCGCGGCGATCGCGGGCCTGATCCAGCAGTTGGCGTTCGCTCTTCAAACCTTCTTCGATTTCCGCGATTCGCGCCCGCACCATCTCCGACTCCCCCTGCAGTTCGGCGATGCGCACCTCCAGTTGCTCGCGCTCGGCGATTAAGGCGGTGATCTGCTCGGCGATCTGGATGTTTTCTGCAGCACGCTGTTGCGACTCCGCTAGAGCCGACTCTGACTGGGCTCCCAGTGCTTCAATACGTACGCTCACTTCCGTCAGCATCGACTCGATGCGCTGCAAGCTGCCTGCTGCTCCGCGCCGGCGTTCTTCGAGCGCGGCAACCTGCGCCATCATTTCCGATGAAGCCTGCGCTGCCGCATCGCGGGCCGCACGCAAATTCGCTAGGCTTTCCTGGGCTTCGGCAATACTGTGCTCGAGTTCATCGCGCCGCATCTCGCAGGAAACCAGTACCTGCCGCCTTTCCGCAATGAAGCTTTCCTTCGCCGTACGAGCAAAGGCTACCTGCTGTAGTTCGCGCTCGTAGGTCGCCAGCCGCTCACGAGTGCGCCCCATCTCGGAATCCAGTTGCTTCAGCGAATGCCCTGATGTCATTGCCTGGCGGTCCGCATCGCGCTTGTCTGATTCAAGGCGTTCCAGCGTAGCCGTCAGCTCGCCGATTTCCTTGGTCAATAATGCTGCCCGGTGTTCTTCTTCTCGCAGCGTATTTTCCAGATCGGACACCTGGCGAGCGATGTCGCGCAACTCGCGCTTCATCGCCAGCGGGCCCTCGGCGCGCTGCTTGCCGCCTGTTACGGTCACGTTGTGGAAGCACTCGCCGCTTGATGCGAGGAAAAACGCGTCCGGATTCTCCAGCGCCAGATCGCGCGCTACCTTCGGATCTTCCACGATGTAGCCGTCGCGCAGCTTGGGCAGAATCACCTCGAGTGACTTCCCGAAGCCGTCCAGCACGCGGATGCATTGTTTCAATGGAACAACGGCATCGCGTCGCATAGACTCTGACGTATTCGGTTCGCCGGGTACGAACGAAAATTTTGCCTGCGCATCTTCCGGATGCACCAGGAACGTTGCCCGTCCTTCTACGTCCGTCCGTAGTAGTTGCAGGCCGTTCTCGGCGGCGTCCCACGACTTCACAACCACATAATTCAATTCATCGCGAAGGAAATCGTCGACCACATGCTCGTACCGATCTTCCACTTCCAGAAAATCGGCCAGCACACCCGCAGGTGTCGACGTTGCATTCATGGCACCCGACTGGAAGAGCCGCCGAACCGAGTCAGTGGAATATCCGTGCTCTGCAATGACCGCTTCGAGCGAAGCTTTCTTGCCTAGCATGGTTGCGAACTCGGCGCGGAGTCCGTCGAGGCGCTGTCTCGATTGGATCTCGGCCTGCCGCTTTTCAGCGAGCGTGCGCCGTGTGTTTTCAATCAGAGCCTGAAATGCGGTCACCTGTCCCGAGGCCGACTCGAACTCGAACGCAATCTGTCCGCGTTGTGCGCCGAAAGCCTCCACTTGCGTGTTCGCCGCCGTTAGTTCCATTGCCAACCGCGAGGACTCGCGCTCGTATCCGGCGATCTGCTCCGTAGCTTTGGCGATTTCGCTGCGCAGAGAAGATTCCTCCGCGACAGCCTGCATCACCTGCACGCGCCGCTGTTCCTGCTGGCGCTCCACCTCGGTCAGATTGGCGGTCGCCGCACGCGCCTCTTCCTGCCGGAAGCGCGCCTGCTCCTGTGCAGCCGCAACTTCTGCCGCGGCGTTCTCCAACGTTTGTCGATTCGCCTCACACTCCTGCTGCAAGGCTGCCAGGCGTTCTTCCGCAGCCGAGATTTCCTGCGACGAGGCCGCAACTCGCGCCGCCAGTTCCGCGCAACGCTCTTCGTTATTCCTCTGGCGACTGAACAGGCGGTCGTTTTCGCGGGTAATGTTGCTCAGACGTTCGCGGGTCTCGCGCGCCTCGTTTTCGATCGTGTAGCCGCGTTGCGTCTTTTCCGCGACTTCGGCTTCGAGCGTCTGCACCTGCTCGGACTTCCCGCGGATTTCCTCGGCCAACTGGCTAAGCAGCGTTTCTATCTCGGCCCGTTCGTCCTGCAGTGCCGTCCACTTGCTTGCCAGCACGATGCGAAGTTTCGCGCGCATCTCCTCACGGAGTTTTGCAAAACGTTCTGCTTTCGCAGCTTGCCGCTTAAGCGAGTTCATCTGCCGCGTGACTTCGTCGAAAATATCGTTCAGGCGTGAGAGGTTAAGCTTTGCTTCTTCCAAGCGTGCTTCCGCCAGCCGCTTCTTCGTCTTGAATTTCGTAATCCCGGCGGCTTCCTCGATGATCGCGCGACGATCCGTCGGTTTGCTGCTGAGAATCTGTCCGATACGCCCTTGCTCGATAATCGCGTAGGACTCCGGGCCTAACCCGGTGCCCATGAAGATGTCCTGGATGTCCCGCAGTCGACAAAGCTTTCCGTTCAGGAGATATTCGCTCTCGCCCGACCGGAACAGCCGGCGTGTGACAACAATCTCGCCTTTCTTAAACGTTGTGCGATTAAACTTGCGCCGTCGAATCTTCAAAACCACTGCAGGATGGTTTGTACCATCCGCACTGGTTCTTGCCTGGCTGTCCTCGGAAGCGGTTGTTGCCTCACCTGTGCCTCCCACGGTGGCTTCGCCTGGGCCGAGAGAAGTCGATGGGTTCCCTTCGGCTGTCACATTGCTGTCCTCGGCCGCACTCTTTATCTCGCCGGGAACTTCCTCGGTCTGCCCGGGCCGTACTTCCTCGATGTATTCGTCCGTTTCCTGTTCGGACTTGGTTCGCAACTGGGCTTCATCCCAGTCGGCTGGCATTTCATTGTGGATTTCGATCTCCGGCTCCGCCACTTGGGCGCCCTCGTACGCTTCGGGATCGATCATGGTCAGCGACACTTCGGCCATTCCAGTGGGCTTGCGATCGCGTGTCCCGGCAAAGATCACATCTTCCATGCGCGAACCGCGAAGCGTTTTGGCAGACTGTTCGCCCAACACCCACGCGATCGCGTCGGCAATATTGGATTTGCCACAGCCGTTCGGGCCAATGATTCCGGCAACTCCCTCGCCGTGGAACTTCAACTCGGTCCGGTCACAGAACGATTTGAAGCCAAGGATCTGTAACTTCTTTAGTTTCAGCAATGTGACTCCTTAATTGCCACTGTCTTCACCGAGCCACGAGGGATGTCTCGGCAGAACCCGATGCATCTTGCCCCCATCCACAACTGCGGAACAAGAACCCGGTCGCGCAGTGTGCGATATAGGAACGTCAACCCCACCTAGGCCAAAACATGCCTGGAGGGGCACCGTTTTTCTGCAAGCCCGCCAGAGCCTGCATCGTTGTTCGGATGACGGCCACCTGGGCTGGGAATGCTGTGGCTGCGTAACTCCGAAGTCTCGATAAATCTAGCGGGGGAGTGGGCGTGCGTCAACCCTATAAACACCACATATTGGGGCTTATCTGTGGAAACTACGGTATGTTGCACATCCAATGCAGCAACTTCGCAATACACGACAAACCACACAATTCGCACCGGAGAAAAGGAAGAGGAAGGGAGAACCGCTAGAGCAAGTTCAACTGTAGCGCGAATGGTGCAGAGAAGCAAGAACGTAGGTCTCAACATCGCGTGAAGGAAGAAGTTAAGTAAACCTTAGACAAATCTGGCTCCAGGTGAATACCGAATCCTCAAACCGGACTTTTGTCATACCTGTGCGCCGCAAGCTAATCTAAACATGTAGATATGCCAGTCCAGATTGGCGCCACCGCCCACAATTTCTCGAATCCCACCGGGCTTCTTTCCGATTGCCATCGCCGCATCGAGATGTTCTTGCGGTCATTGCAGGCGGTTGCCAGTGGAGGAAGGCAACTGGATCCCGAACGCCGGTCGGCACTCGGTTTGGCCTTACGGTACTTCCGCGAATCCGCGCCCAAGCACACAGCAGACGAAGAGGAGTCGCTGTTTCCAAGGCTCCGGAGCCTCCACAGCGAACAGGTGAAATCGGCTTTGGCGGACGTTGAAAGACTGGAGCACGATCACCGGGAAGCCGATGCCTTACATCGGCGCGTCGACGAAATGGGAACTCTCTGGCTACATACCGGCGACCTGTCCGCAGCGGATCTCGCCCAGTTCCGGGAAGCAGTCGCGAGGCTGGCCGAAATCTATCCGCGTCATATTGAAGTGGAAGACAAAGTTCTGTTTCCCGCAGCCGATAGCGCCCTTTCGCCTCAGCAGAAGTCAGAAATCGCGGCTGAGATGGCTGGCCGCCGAAGTGTCAAGCTGACAACCCTCTAGGACTGTTGGCGCAGCATCGGAGTGTCGCGACCTGTTTAGGGTCTCTCGTGTTCGCTTGAAGCAACCAGCATCCACAGAGTGCAAACACGAACATCCTCCGATTCGTGCATTTTTGATTTTTCTGCTCAAATGAAATCGTGCCTATTACGATCCGCGACTTCCGGGAAGGCGAGTTTCGCTTGCTGTGGCAACTCGATCAGGAATGCTTTCCGCGCGGTATCGCCTACTCGCAACGTGAGCTGAACACGTACATGAACATGCTCGGCACGTTTACCCTCGTTGCTGAAGCGGAAGCGGAAAACGGAAGCAAGCGGCTCGCTGGATTTCTTGTCGGCCAGCGCCACAAGCGTGGCATCGGACACGTGGTCACCATTGATGTGAGCCCGAGCTTTCGGCGCGAAGGTGTTGGTTCTTTGCTCATGAGCGAAGCCGAAACACGCCTGCATTTGCAGGGATGCCACTCAGTCTTTCTCGAAACGGCCGTCGATAACGCGACCGCCATCGCTTTCTACAAGCGGCTCGGATACACGATTTTGAAGACTCTTCCGCGCTACTACCTGCGCGACCTGGATGCCTATCTGCTCGGCAAACGACTTGATGTTCCTGCCCCTTAGAAAACAGCTGCAAGCAACCCATGAACTCACACGAGGTAGTGTTCTGCGACCCGATTCCGTGCCCCACGATGCTACAATCCTTTACTGAATGCTGATGTTACTCGCCATTTTCGGGGCTGGACTGTTACATGGCCTGGGTCCCGACCACTTGGCTGCGATAACGGCATTTGCCGTCGCGGTCGAGCACGATTTCCGGCGCGTGGTAGTATTCGCGGCGCGTTTCGCCGGCGGCCACGCTGTCGTAATTGGTATTGCCGGACTCCTTGGGCACTTTGGGCGCATGCTGCTCAGTCCTGAATGGGAGCGCCGATTCGATCTCAGCGCCGGATACCTTTTGGTATTCACGGGCATCCTGGCTGTCATAGGTCTGCTGACCGGCAAGTTGAAGATTCACCAACACCATCATTTTCACGGAACAGGACCTCACAAGCACTACCACCTGCACGTCCAACACGAGCAGGCGCCCCACCAGCATGTGGACCAGGAACACGAACACGTGCATGGCGGACTGGCTGCTTCTCTGGGTGTTCTCTTCGCTCTTGGCGGGACGCGCAGCCTTCTAGTGGTGGTTCCCATGGCGGTAGCCGCAACCCTGCCGATCACAATGTTGCGTGTGAGTGCTTTCGTAGTCGGGATCGTGCTGTCGATGGTGGGGTACGCATTCCTGACGCAGCGCGCCTTTGAGCGCCTTTCCGCCCGAGCCTCTGCGGCGGGCCGAGCGCCGGCATTCATGCTGGTTTCTTCGTACCTGCTCGCCGTCTTCTGTATTGTCGCTGGGCTTATGACCATCCGCGAACGCATGCTTGGCTGACATGCCGGGCAAGAAAACTTCCACAACTCCAGTTGTGATTGCCGTCGATACCGGCGGCACCTTTACCGATTGTGTCTGGATCGAATCGGGTCAAGTACGCATGCTAAAGATTTTCTCCACACCGGAGGACCCATCGCGCGCCATCGCGGATGCTGTAAAGCAAATTCTGCAGCCCCGCCGACCTTTGCGCCTCTTACACGGCACCACGGTCGGCACCAACGCCGTGCTGCAGCGAAAAGGTGCGCGAGTAGCGTTCGTAACGACTGCGGGCTTCGAAGACACCATCGAAATCGGACGGCAGGCACGGCCGAAGCTCTACGACTTGTTCTTCGATAGAGTCGAACCTCTTGTCCCAGCGGAATTGCGTTTCGGAGTCCGGGAGCGCGTAACCGCCGAAGGCACAATTCTTACGGCTACGAATGCCGGCGACCTGGCTCGATTGGCCGAGCGTATTGCCTTCACCAAGCCCGGCGCGATTGCCATCTCTCTTCTCTTCTCATTCGCGAATTCTGCCAATGAGCGCAGTGTAGCTGAGGCGTTGAAGAGTTTGGGCGTGCCCCTCTCCGTCTCCCATCAGATCCTGCCGGAATTCCGCGAGTATGAGCGCGCCAGCACCATCACCGTCAACGCCTACCTGCAGCCATTGATGGAGACGTATCTCCGTGGCTTGCAGAACAAGCTAGCTTCGAGTGGGAAAGCCAACGTTTTCGTCATGCAATCATCTGGCGGAATCACCGCGCTCGACTCCGCTGCACGCGAACCGGTGCGCACGGTGCTGTCCGGACCTGCTGGCGGCGTTGTTGGAGCATCCGCCATGGCACGATTGAGCGGATTCGACCGAATCATTTCCTTCGATATGGGAGGCACTTCCACCGATGTTGCTCTGGTTAATGGTGAAATCCACGCTACGAACGAAGCCGAAATTGCCGGCCTGCCGGTGCGAGTTCCGATGCTCGATATTCATACAGTTGGCGCAGGTGGAGGATCGATAGCGCGCTTCGATGCGGGTGGCGCGTTGCGTGTCGGACCAGAATCCGCAGGAGCCGATCCCGGGCCAATCTGCTATGGCAAAGGGGAACAGCCAACAGTTACCGATGCCAACCTATTGCTAGGCCGGTTGCAACCCGACGCTTTTCTTGGCGGCAATTTTCGTCTGGACCTTGAGCACACCCGTACCGTGGTTGCGGCCTGGTTGCGCGATCACAAATCAGATCTACGCATCGAAGAGTTCGCAACCGGAATGCTGCGCGTGGTGAATGCCACCATGGAAAAAGCCATCCGCGTGGTCTCGATTGAACGAGGTTATGACCCGCGCGATTTCAGTCTGGTGGCGTTCGGTGGCGCCGGCGGCCTGCATGCTTGCGAATTAGCGGCAAGTTTAGGAATTCCGCGCGTGATTGTTCCCGCATTTCCCGGTGCTCTCTCAGCCTTCGGGATTCTGGTCAGCGACGTGATCAAGGACTATTCACTCACAGTGTTGCGCCGGATCAGCGCTGAAGGAGAACTCCCAGCAAGTGCTGTGCAGCAGCTGGACCTGGAGTTTCGCAACCTACGAAATCAAGCTGAAGCTGATTTTTCCGCGGAAGGATGGCGCGGAAAACTCGACCTGTTTCTCTCGGTCGACGTTCGTTATCACGGCCAGGGCTTCGAGTTGAATGTGCCCTGGTCATCGAAGCTGCCGGCAAGTTTTGCGTCCGAGCACAAGCGCCGTTACGGATATGCGGATTCCTTGCGCGATATTGAACTGGTGACGTTGCGGCTGCGCGCTCGCTTAAAGTCGAAGCAAACTGTCATGGAAGCGCCCAAAGCGAAGCACAGCTTATCAACGCGCAGCAAGAAAGAAGAAGTCTGGCTCGAAGGAAAACCGGTCGGCACTCCGATCTATCATCGGGAATCTTTACCATTGGGGAGATGGTATCCCGGCCCCACAGTAATTACCGAGTACAGCGCAACGACATTAGTCCCCGTAAGTATGAGGTTTAAGGTTGATGCCGTTGGGAACTTGATTATTGAGCGCAAGCACGCCAGATAGAATGGGCGCCCTTCCCGGGCGCCCACGTTTGCTATTGTGTGATGTTCAGGCTACGTCTTCTTTATCTCTGTCCTCGCGCTCGCGGTCTGCCGTATCCCGGTCTGACTTGTTAGCGGCATCGCGAACGGCGTCTTTGGTTTTGCCCCAGGCGTTCTGGACTTTTCCTTCTACCTGTTTTGCTGCTCCCTTGGCTTGTGTGTCTTCGTCGCCAGTCCACTCGCCGGCTTGTCGTTGAATCCGTCCTGCGACGTCTTTTGCTTTACCTTTAATTTCGTCTTTGTCCATTTGGTCCTCCAAACTACTGCGTCTTGTCCGAAGCCGAATAGCGACGCCGAGTTGCTTTCGCAACTTAGGCGCGGCTTCCGTTTGTCACCAACTGGAATATGAGCGCCAACACTGCAAGCACCAGCAGAATGTGAATGAATCCGCCCAGTGTGTAGCTGCTCACCACGCCTACCAACCAGAGGACCAGTAAGACGATGAAGAGCGTCCAAAGCATCGCCCACCCCTTGGTATTTAAGTATGTTTTCGCTTTTGGCTTACTTACTCAGGTGCGGCCCGCGACGAGGAAGTTGCTAACATTCGTGAGCGCCTTCACAATCGAAAATGGCAGGACGGCATCACACACGCTTGTCACTGCAACGGACAATTAAATCATGAAGATAGCTATCCAGGGCGAAGCTGGCTCATTTAGTGACGAAGCCGCGCGCACGTTTGTGCCGGATTCGCGAGTCGTTCCATGCAGCGTTTCTGCCGAAGTATTCGACGCTCTCGAGTCACGAAAAGTGACGGCCGCCATGATCCCTATCGAGAACTCTCTCGCGGGTTCCGTAGCAGAACACTACGATCTGCTGCTCTCTCGCGACGTATTCATCATTCGTGAATTCCGGCTGCGTATTCGTCACAACCTGATCGCCCTGCCCGGAGTGTCACTGCGCGACATTAAACGCGTCCTCTCCCATCCGGTTGCGCTGGATCAGTGCCGCGATTTTTTTCGCAAGCATTCGAAAGTCGCAGCTGTTCCGTTTTACGACACGGCTGGCAGCGTGAAGCACGTCATCTCGGAAGGCTTGCGCGACACTGCCTGTATCGCAAGCAAACAGGCTGCCCGGGAATATGGCGGGAAGATCCTGCAGTCGGGATTGGAAGACGATAAGAAAAATTTCACCCGGTTCTTTCTGGTCCAGAAGCGACGTCAGGTTCTGCCTTCCGCGAACAAGACGTCCGTCGCATTTTCTTTGCGAAATGCGCCCGGCGCACTTTTCAAGGCGCTTAGTGTATTTGCCCTGCGCGATCTCAATCTCTCCAAGATCGAATCTCGCCCTCGCCGCGGCCACCCTTGGGAATACGTTTTTTATGTCGACTTCTTATCGGGAGAAGACGAGCCTGCCCGGTTGGCGCTGCGTCACCTGGAGGAGATCTCCGAGTTTGTAAAAGTTCTCGGCATTTATCCCGCTGCCAGTTGAAAGACGTCTTTCGCGCAACGTCGGGGCACTGGCCGCAATCTGTATGGCAAAGCTTTTGAGCCGGAGTTGAGCGGAACCTGTACGGCGGCTGTCGACGACGAAAACAATCCCGAATAGGAAGTTACTTTGACGGTATCCGGCCCCGCACCTTTCCGCGTTGCCGCGGGTTAGTTGCGGGGTTACAATGCCGACTCCTTGCAAGTAGGCCATTTGTTAGCGTTCTATTCTGGGTTCTTCTGTGGCCCTTTATTAGAATCTGTTGGTCCTTGGCAAAGTGATAGGAAAATAACAGGCTTACATAGGTTTTTTAGGTTCGATTTGCATCTTTTGGTGGTAAGCGTCATCAATATGCTTGAGTCTCATGCACTCAAGGGAGATATATGGCTAATACACCGCGCAATACAGAGCGCAAGGAACCGGAAGGAAGACAAGACCGGAGTTACCCGGTCCTCCCGGTTAGGGATACGGTACTGTTCCCGCATGCCGTCCTGCCCTTGACCGTCGGCCGCGAAAGTTCGGTTCAACTCATTAATTCGTTAGGCGAAGACAAAACCATCGTAGTAGTGGCCCAGCGCGAAGCGCGGGTGGATTCCCCCCAACCGCTGGACCTGTTCACCATTGGAACGCTGGCGGTGGTCCATAAAGTGGTGAAGATGCCTAACCAGAGCCTTTTTGTTTTTGCGGAAGGTCTGGATCGTGTACACGTGCAGGAATACACGCAGCTCGCGCCGTATATGATGGCGAAGGTTGCCACCATTGGTGAAATCACTCCGCCCAAAACGGCGGAGGAAGAAGCCCTGCAACGCAACGTTCTTACATTGTTCCAGCAGATCGTTTCCGGATCGCCCACGCTCTCCGATGAACTGGCTACCGTGGCCATGAACATCGAAGAGTCAGGCCGGCTGGTCGATTTCATCGCCTCCTCGCTGCCGACTCTTTCGACAAAGGATAAGCAGGAGGTGCTGGAGACGGCTGACGTCCGTATCCGTTTGGAAAAAATCAACCAGCACTTGGCAAAGGAGCTGGAAGTTCAACAGTTGCGTAACAAGATCCAGTCCGAAGTACAGGACAAGGTTCAGCAGACGCAGCGTGAGTTTTATCTGCGCGAGCAGATGAAGGCGATCCAGAAGGAACTTGGCGAGCAGGATGAAGGTCAGCGGGATGTCGAGGATCTCAGACAGAAGATCGAGCAGGCTGGCATGCCCGAGGAAGTGAAGAAAGAGGCGCTGAAGGAACTCACGCGCCTGCAGCGCATGTCGCCGATGGCGGCTGACTACGGTGTAACCCGCAACTACATTGAGTGGCTGGCGGTGCTGCCGTGGGCAAAATCCTCAGGCGGAGAAGTCGATATTCCTAAAGCGAAGGTGATCCTTGACGAAGACCACTGGGATCTGCAGAAGGTGAAGGACCGCATTCTCGATTACCTGAGCGTGCGCCGTCTGAAGCCCAATATGAAAGGTCCGATCCTGTGCTTCGTCGGACCTCCGGGTGTTGGCAAGACTTCGCTTGGCAAGTCGATCGCTCGCTCGCTCGGGCGCAAGTTTGTGCGCATCTCGCTCGGCGGCATGCACGACGAAGCCGAGATCCGCGGACATCGTCGCACGTATATCGGCGCATTGCCGGGACAGATCATCCAGGGCATTCGCCGTGCGGAGACCAACGATCCGGTCTTCATGCTCGACGAAATCGACAAGGTTGGCCGCGACTGGCGGGGAGATCCGGGATCAGCGCTCCTCGAAACGCTCGATCCGGAACAGAATGCCACGTTCCGCGACAACTACCTCGATGTGCCGTTCGATCTGTCGAAGGTGCTGTTCATCACCACGGCGAACATGCTGGACACCATCAGCGAACCACTGCGCGACCGCATGGAGATTATCGAGCTGCAGGGTTATACCGAGGACGACAAGGTTCATATCGCGCAGCGATACCTGGTTCCGCGGCAGATCGACGAGAACGGCGTCAGCGCAGACCAGATCGAGTTCCCGGAGGAAGCGATTCGTTTCATCATCCGGCACTACACACGCGAAGCAGGCGTTCGCAACCTCGAGCGCCTGATCGGAACGGTATGCCGCAAGCAGGTACGCCGCATCGCCGAAGGGAGTCAGGAGAAACTCATCGTGACTCCGGATATTCTGCAGCGCCGCGACTTCCTGGGCGGAATCAAGATCCGCACCGACAGCGAAATTGCTGAGCGGACGAAACGGCCCGGCGTAGTGGTCGGTCTGGCTTGGACGCCGGCTGGTGGCGACATTCTGTTTGTCGAAGCTACCAAGATGAAGGGCAAAGGCAATCTGAGCATCACCGGCCAGATTCAGGACGTCATGCGCGAATCGATGCAGGCGGCTCTCAGTTGGGTGCGGTCGAATGCCGAAAGGCTGGGTATCCCCGAGGATTTCTTTGCGAATCATGATATCCACATCCACGTGCCTGCGGGAGCAATCCCGAAGGATGGACCATCGGCAGGCGTGACCATCGCTACCGCGCTGGTTTCGCTCCTGACCGGAAAGCAGGTTCGGCCGCTGCTCGCCATGACCGGTGAAATCACGTTGAGCGGAAATGTTCTTCCAATCGGCGGCGTGAAAGAAAAATTCCTCGCCGCAAAACGTGCGGGCGTGCACGACGTGATCTTTCCGGCGGAAAACAAGACGAACGTGGAAGAGGACCTGATGCCCGAGCAAATCGAAGGTGTCAACATCCACTACGTTACAACTATCGACGAGGTGCTCGAGATCGCTCTGCCCTCGACACCCGCGGAAGCGAAGCGAGACGCCGAAGAGCGCGAGCACGTGCTCACCAGCGCGTAAGGCGTTTACCGTTTCGCGTTTCGTGTTTCAAACCCCACTCATATCGAGTGGGGTTTTCTTTTTGTAGCACCGGCGTCTCGCCGGCTGTTCCGTGCGGGTGCCCCATCTCTGCCCGCTTTTGGCAGAGGTGGGATCGTGTCCCTCCAAAGCGAATATCACCCGAGTCGAGATCTTGCGTCACTGGCCTTGCCCCTGGAATGCGTATCCCATAGCTGAGCGTGGTTCAGGTAGTTCGTAGTCGTCGTGGTTGTGGGAAAGTTGGAAAGCGGTTCTTTGCTTTCCTGCTT
>JAJPJE010000076.1 GCA_021324365.1 Terriglobia bacterium
AAGCAGGAAAGCAAAGAACCGCTTTCCAACTTTCCCACAACCACGACGACTACGAACTACCTGAACCACGCTCAGCTATGGGATACGCATTCCAGGGGCAAGGCCAGGGAGTGTTTCTTACAATTCAGCGCGCGCTTAAGATTTCTTAAGATTTCGATTCGTTTGTGGCACGGCTTCCTGGATAACATCCGGAGTGATTTCCCCGGCGCCATGACATTTCGGGCAAAGCCTGCCATTTGAATCAGTTCGGCGTCCCCGGCATACGGGACAAGGTTGCGCAGTCGCGAGCAGTCTGAAACTCATATACATCCATCCTAACCTATATCGCTGGATTTCTGCACCTTTCCTTTGTACTTAGCCCGGCAAAATTGAGACACTACGCAGTTTGTTCAATCCAAGCTGCGAGGTACATCGTGGTGCTGCGCTGGCTCTCCTCACTATTCCTTTCCGCCTGCCTTATCACTTCCCTTTTCGCACAAAACAAATCCTTAACCACTGGCGAGGTCGATAACCGTGTCAACCAGCTTCTCTCCCAGATGACGCTGGAGGAAAAGATCGGACAGATGACGCAGATTCCCGGTGGATTTGTGAGAGGGCCGGAAAAACCGGAGGACTTGATCCGCAAAGGTATCGATGGTTCCGTGCTCTGGATCAACGATCCGGTTGAAATGAATCGCATGCAGCACATCGCGGTCGAGCAGACGCGTTTGCACATCCCGATCCTGTTCGGCTTGGATGTCATTCACGGGTATCGCACCATCTTCCCTGCTCCACTGGCAATGGCTGCCTCGTGGGATCCAAAGATGGCCGAGGCTGCGCAGGCAGTGGCGGCGAAGGAAGCACGCGCCGACGGTTTTGCCTGGACCTTTGCCCCGATGGTCGACATTGCACGTGACCCACGCTGGGGTCGCATTATCGAGGGCTCTGGCGAGGATCCATACCTGGGCGCAGCAATGGCGCGCGCGCAAGTACGCGGATTCCAGGGTGAGGACAACGATCTTTCCAATCCGGATCACGTGCTCGCCTGCGTGAAACACTTCGCCGGATACGGGGCCGCTGACGGCGGGCGCGACTACGATTCGTCCTACATTCCTGAAGACTTGATGTGGAACGTATACCTGCCTCCCTTCAAGGCTGCTCTCGACGCGGGCGTAGGCTCGCTGATGAGCGCCTACATGGACCTGAACGATGTCCCGGCCACCGGCAACCGCTGGCTCTTGCACGATGTCCTTCGGCAGACGTGGGGCTTCAACGGATTTGTGGTCAGCGACGCTCAGGCGATCGGCAGCCTCGTGACGCACGGTTATGCCCGGGATGGCAGCGATGCCGCGCTGAAAGCGATGAACGCAGGTGTCAACATGGACATGGCGAGCTTCACTTACTATCAGAACCTCGCGAAATTGGTGAAGGCGGGACAAATCTCGACTGCCGAAATCGATGCCATGGTTCGGCCGATCCTTGCCGCGAAGATTCGCCTGGGACTGTTCGAGCATCCCTATGTAGAACCCCATTCGCAGCAGGTGGCCGCCGATCCGCACAGCGCAGAACTGGCGCGCACTGCGGCACAACGATCGATGGTGCTGCTACGCAATGAGGGTTCGTTGCTTCCGCTGGCAAAATCGGGAAAGTACTCCTCGATTGCTGTAATTGGCCCGCTCGCGGATTCGGGCGACGACCAACTAGCATGTGGGGACACATTGGCAAACCGAATCCACCGGTAAGCGTTTTACAGGGCATTCGCAACAAGCTGGGCGATGCCGTGAGAATCGAATATTCAAAAGGCCCAAACATCACTCGGGAATATCCTTCTTTCTTTGCAGATGCGCTGCACATTCACACCGATCCCAAACAGACTGCTGAAGAAGCAAAGAAAGCCTTCGACGATGCGCTTGCGACCGCGAAGCGCAACGATATGGTAATCCTGGTGCTGGGTGAGGGCTCGATCATGAACGGCGAAGCCGCTTCGCGCGCATCACTTGATTTCGTCGGACAGCAGGAGCAACTGCTGGAAGCGGTTGTCGCGACTGGGAAACCCGTTGTTCTGGTCCTCATCAACGCACGTCCGATCAATCTACTGTGGGCCTCTGAGCACGTTCCCGCAATTCTGGAAGCTTGGGTTCCTGGCGAGCAGGGCGGCAATGCAGTCGCCGATATCCTTTTCGGCGACGCCGTTCCGGGTGGCAAACTGCCGATCACCTGGCCGCGAACGGTCGGGCAAATTCCCATTTACTACGCGCATAACCTGACGCAGCAGCATGAAGATGCGCCCGACTTCAAATCACGTTATTGGGATCTATCGAGCTTCCCGTTGTATCCGTTCGGATACGGCTTGAGCTATACGACTTTCTCATACAGCAACATTCACATAAGCAATCCGCAGCCCGGTGTCGGAAGTACGTTCGAAGTAACCGCCGACGTGCAGAATACGGGCTCGCGGGCCGGCGATACAGTCGCGCAGCTCTATATTCATCAGCAGGCCGGGAGCGCATCGCGTCCGGTGCGGCAGTTGAAAGGCTTCGAGCGCATCACCCTCGCCCCGGGCGAAACCAAGACCGTCCACTTCAAGCTCGGTAAAGATGAACTGACGTATTGGAGTCCATCGCTGCGCAAGTGGGTAGAGGAACCCGAACAGTTCGATGTCTGGGTTGGCGAGGACTCGACAGCAAAACTCCACTCCAACTTCAAGTTGATCGACTAATACGATCGCGCTAAGTCAACAGGTACCCAGGTTGCTGCGTCCTCATGGCGCCAACCTGGGCTCGCCTGAGCTCATTAATACATGTGCGTAAGTCTTCTAACGAATCAATCGCCGTATAGAATTGTCGTACTTACCTTTTGTGGGGTCAAAAAACAGGATGAGTCGTAACGTTGCAGTCCTCTTGTTGTTGTTCGCTGCGGTGTTGGAAGTAGGTGGAGATGCCTTAATTCGAGTCGCGCTTCACCGCCATGGTACGTTGGCACGTCTGATCGCATTCCTGTTGGGCACTCTTGTCCTGTTCGCCTATGGTTACACCGTAAATGCGCCAGCGTGGGACTTCGGACGATTGCTCGGGCT
>JAJPJE010000003.1 GCA_021324365.1 Terriglobia bacterium
AAGCAGGAAAGCAAAGAACCGCTTTCCAACTTTCCCACAACCACGACGACTACGAACTACCTGAACCACGCTCAGCTATGGGATACGCATTCCAGGGGCAAGGCCACAGTACCGTACACATTGATTGCTGGAAACCCGTGTTGAGGTTTCACCCTAGTCCATTTCGCGGTGAGTAGAGCCGTGTCGAGCTGTTTGAGTAGCTTGATGGATTCCTCGTCCCCAAACACAGAAGAAAATGTATATTGCGTTCCCTTGTATCTCGCCAATGCTGAAACGACCTTTTCGCTAAAAACAAGTGATCTAGGCTTCATCCTCTCTTCAATCTGCACACGCTTTAGTCGTTCCTCCTCCGCGATTCGATTTGCCGAGGCAGCACGTTCCTGCGCCTCTGCTGCTCCCTTGTTCGCTTGAGCGATGTCGAGACGGAAACTCCCGGCGATCCTCTTTGCTTCAGCTGCCGCTAGTTCGGCATCGGCAGCACGCTCCTGCTGTTTGCCGAGTTCGGTCTTCGCGTTGGTTAAATCTATGTCAAATTGTCTCAGCTGCTCCGCTTGGATTGCATTTAGCCGTCTGCTGAACAAAAACAGCCCTGCGCCAGCAATGAACGTCAATAGCAGCAATACAACGCCGGAAATCTCAAATACGTTCTTCCACCACTCCAAGGATTCTACAGACACGAACGAACCTCTAACTCGCCCTTCGGCTGTTTCTGACACAAGCTTGACTCCCTCTTCCAGCTAATTAAAGCGTTCTCCGTTTCTTCAGTAAACAAGTTTTCGAACTCCGGCCCCACTGAGTGCAGGCAATCAGTCATTCGGTCGCCTAGCGACGTGCCGGAGGCGGCTAGTCCCGAAGGACAACGACTCGCGAATGTAACCGGACCCTCAAAATGCCATTGCGCACAAATGGGAATTTACCTCAGCCGAAGGTGCGAGTAATCTCTTGATAAAATGGAACAGCCATCGGAGACGATCGCATCCCGCGAACTACGTGGGGGCCAACGCGTGCTTGCAGCTGTCGTACTATTTTCGAGCGTTTTGGCTGTAGGATTTGTCCTCATCGAGCTTTCCGACACGCACTTTTTCTCAAGTATCCTCTATTCCGCAAATATCCTGGCGTTCATGTTCGCCGCATTTCGAGTTGGGACCGCGGTTCATCATCGCTTCCAGACGCTTCTCGGGCATAAGCTGGCAATGGCGCTAGGCATTCTCGTTGGTCTCGTCATCGTCGCTGTCCTGATCATTTCATTTAACAAAATGGGTCATGATTTGGTTCACCACTATTTCGAAGAACAGGACGATGCCTCCTGATCATGACTAGTCCAGGGATGCACTCTAGATCTCGGATGGCTGCTCGTTGTACTTCCCTTTATTTCTGGCGGAGTTGGTGCTTATCTCGGAAGCTATTTGAAAAAGAAAGCCGAGAAGCTCGCGACGCATGAAGATATTGACAGGGTCCTTGATCAAGTACGGGCAGTTACTACAACTACCAAGGAGATTGAAGCCAAGATTTCCAGTGAAGTTTGGGATCGGCAGAAGAAGTGGGAGTTGAAGCGGGACGCAATCTTCGCTGTCATGAAGGCGATCGCTGAGGTTGAAGAGGCCATGACCGGACTGGATGCGATTGCTCAAACAACTCCCGCAGCCGAAGACATAGGGTGGCTCGAACTAGTTGCAGTAAAACGCGATAAATGGATGGCGGCTTCTGCGCGTTTGAGTGAGGCAAGACTCTTAATTAGGATTGTCTGCGGTTTTGAAATTGCCCAAGCAGTAGATCGATTTGCAACGCTCACGAATAAGATAGCGTTCGAGCTTTTGAAGAACCGGAATAGACAAGTCTATTCGGAAACACTAAAAGAAGTAACGGCGAAGTTGTTCGCAGTATTCAGCGAGATTCGCAAAGAACTTGGAGTAGACAGTATGTTCCCGCCTAAATCCGGTGGATCTTCGGCACCTCAAGTCGTTGCCGCACGAGCCCCTGAATAAACCATACGCTCATCGCGAAGGTCATCGTGCGCTTCGACACCGAGGCTGGATAGCTCGTAATGCACTACATTTTCGGTCCGTAGTATCGATTCGTTCAGTGCCGCCCTCCGGGCTCGTGTGCTTTTCTGCTCGTCTACCCAGTGCTCACGCACTGGGCTATCGTATGTCGCCGCTCCGCGGCTCACGATACGCGAGACCCGCAAGGTCTCTCGACTCGGGACATTCGTTTTGAAGGGGCACGCCTTCAGGCGTGCCGTGCGGGGAACGCACTCTTCCGGCTTTAGCCGCTGAGGGTTCCCTCAGGGCCTTAAAACCAACTTGTCGGTGCGAGATTCGGCGCGGCTGAAGCCCCGCCCTTTCAAAGCTAGCGACAGCAGATGGATTCCGCTTCCCCCTCGCATACTCAGGGTCAGCGTCACCATGACCTGATTTCAGTCGTGGCATCGCTAGGAAAGCGAACCTGGGGCGCCACACGACTCGCGCAAGAAGTTGTCAAGGCCCGCAGATCGCCGAATTCTCCGCAACTCTCTCATTCGACTCCGAAAATAAAGTTC
>JAJPJE010000046.1 GCA_021324365.1 Terriglobia bacterium
ATTCATTCTTACGCACCAGGCCTTGTGCCACTAGCTTTTTCAAACCTGCCAGGGTAGCAGCCGAAGCCGGCTCGCAGCCGATGCCGTCTTCGCCGATTTCGGCCTTCGCCACCGCGATCTCTGTCTCAGTCACCTGCTCAACAGAGCCGCCGGTCGCTTCCACGACGCGTACTGCTTTCTTCCACGATGCCGGATTGCCGATGCGGATCGCTGTCGCCAGTGTCTCCGCCTTTACAGGAACCAGTTTCTTGCCACCGGTTTCGCGGACAGTTCGCACTAGCGCATTGGCGCCTTCCGCCTGGATGACGTGAATCTGCGGCAAGCGGCGAATCAACCCAGCGCGATGCAGTTCGAGCATGCCCTTCCCAATCGCCGACGAGTTGGCGAGGTTTCCTCCCGGGACAACAATGTGATCCGGGGCCTCCCATTCCAACTGTTCGAGCAACTCGAACGCCAGCGTCTTCTGTCCTTCCAGCCGGTAGGGGTTCATCGAATTCAGCAGATAGATCGGGTAACGATGTACCAGCTCAGTCAGGACATTCACGCAACCGTCAAAATCCGTTCTCAACTGCAATGTAACCGCGCCATACTCCAGCGACTGCGCCAGCTTTCCCCACGCAATCTTTCCTTCTGGGATCAACACCAGGCTGCGCATCCCCGCACGAGCAGCATAAGCGGCCATCGAAGCCGATGTGTTCCCAGTGGAAGCACAAGC
Source organism: Terriglobia bacterium (assembly GCA_021324365.1). Classification (GTDB taxonomy): domain Bacteria; phylum Acidobacteriota; class Terriglobia; order Terriglobales; family Acidobacteriaceae; genus JAJPJE01. The sequence continues at coordinate 716 of JAJPJE010000046.1, forward strand.
CACCCAGCGGAAGCCCTTCTCCTTGGCCACGGAAATCGCCGCCGTCATGCCGGTATCTTTAAACGAACCAGTTGGATTCATCCCCTGATGTTTGGCGAGCAATGTCTCCACACCAGCGCTCTTTGCACCGCCTGGCATCTGGTACAACGGGGTGTTTCCCTCGCGCAATGTTATGACGTGGTTCAAATCCTGCAGAATCGGAAGGAAATCACGGAAACGCCAGACCCCGCTTTGATCCAGCGGCCCCAAGGATGTTCGTCGGCGAAGCCAGAATCTTTGAACGGTTTCCGCCTCGATCTCCGGCCAGTCGTAGACAGCCTCGAACAGATCTCCGCAGTTTTCACATCGAAAGTCTGCACTGGCTTCTGCACAGTTGGCGCCACATCCGATACATTGCAGCTTATGGTGGCTCACTTGCGGCATCTGTTCAACAGCTTGCGCGGAATGGCTCATCTTGTACTTATGCCTCCGCCCGCGCCGCATGCTGTGACAGGAACTCACCGTGAACCGCCTTCACCACGTCATCGGCGCTCGATGCATTCACGGCGAAGCAGATGTTCAACTCGCTCGCTCCCTGCGCTACCGCTATCACGCTCTGATTTGCATTCGCGACGGCGGAAAACAGCCGGCCCAGGATTCCTCTGGTGCCTCGCATCGATTCGCCCAGGACGCAGACCACGGCAATATCCCGTTGCACCTGGATGGGATTCACGACTCCATGCTGAATCTCTACGCGGAAGGTACGCTCCATCAGTTTGACTACCGTGTCAGTATCTGCCTCGCGCAGCACTAATCCTAATGAATTTTCCGAGGAGGATTGCGTCGAAAACAGAACGTCCACATGTTCGTGGCCGAGGCGTAAAAACAGCCTTCCGAAGATTTCCGCGAAAGAGGCCTCCCGCTTCGTGGTGAGAGTAATCAGGCTTGCTTGCTTTACAACCGTCACAGCTTTCACGGCCGAGCCGTTCCGGGGTACCTTCGCGACGATCTCCGTTCCAGCAACTTCAGGGCGAAAAGAATTCTTGATCCACACCGGAATGCCTTTGTCCATCGTTGGGTGGATTGCCTTGTGGTGAATAACCTTCGCTCCATAGTAGGAAAGCTCGATCGCCTCCGAAAATGTAATCGCGGGAAGCGTCTTCGCATCGGAACAAACGCGCGGATCGGCAGTAAGTACGCCGTCGACGTCGGTATAGATCCAGACTTCGTCGGCTCCCAGAGCCGCTCCTAATATCGTTGCCGAAGAATCCGAACCTCCGCGTCCCAGGGTGGTAGGCTGGCCCTTTGTAGTGGCGCCCATGAACCCCGTAATCACCGGAACCTTGCCAGCCTTCAGCAGAGGCGTCAGTACCTCGTGTGCCTTCTTTGCAGTCGCTTCGATATCGGGAGAGGCGTCGCCGAACTTATCATCGGTAACCAGAACGCGGGTCGAATCCACGAACTCGCCTGCCGTATTCATGGTGCGTAACACAGCGGCAAAGATGTGTGCGGACATCTTTTCTCCCATCGGGGCTGCGGCATCCATAATCTGTGGAGTGGTCGAGCGCAACAACAGCAGGGCCGCACAGACGTCGTGAAGCTGTTTCAGAACTGCCCCAACCTGGTCTTCAACGCCCTTGCGCTCCGGCCCTTTGAAAAGTTCTGCAATGACCTTCTTGTGGCGCTCCTGCAGGAGTTGCATTTGCTCTGCGACCTGCTTGTCCTCACCCTGACGCGCCGCGCTAACTGTCTTTAGAATCAAGTCAGTAACGCCGGACAGAGCCGATACGACGACTGCCACGCGGTTCTTCGCGGCAGTCTTACACACTATTTCGGCCGACCCGCGGATGCGTTCCACGCTACCGACAGACGTACCCCCAAACTTTAAGACAAGAAGACTCATCCCTGGCTCGATTTCCTTGGCTGTAGCAAATACTCGATTGTACCGGAGGAGGTTTCGCAGCCATTTCGAAAAACCCGAACAGTCCTAGCGGATTCTTCGATAACGACGTCTGCGCTGTGTCCTGCAACCGTGACCTGCTCTCCTGCGGATGCTAGAATTCGGCGCCATTGAGGTCTTCAGTGGCATCCTCCTCGCACTCTGTCGTGACTGAGAGCGTCATTTCTTTTCTGCAGAATGTACCACCCTTTGAATTCCTGCCGTCCGCGGAACTCGCCACAGTTGCGCGAACCATGTCTCTGGAATATTTCCCCAAGGATTCGACCATTCTCAGCGCCGGCAATCCAGCATCTGAGGCTCTCTATATCGTGCAGAAAGGGGCAGTGAAGCTGGCAATTCGGACACAAGTAGGCAAAGAACTCATCATCGATATGCGCAGTGAAGGCGAGTTCTTCGGCCTGCTCTCTTTCCTGGGACGTGATATTGCCCGCCTCGATGTGACTGCAGTCGAAGATACCCTTTGCTACGCCATTTCCAGTCAGGACATGCAGAAGCTGATGTCTCGGCATCGCGATGTTTCCGATTACCTGCTGCGGACCTCGGTGACCCGCTATGTCGATCGCAGTCTGAACGAGCTGCGTTCGCAAACCAACTTGATGGGCAGCTCGGAGCGTTTGCTTTATGCACTCTCTGTACGCGATGTGGCGAAGGTGTCTCCCCTACTTTGCCCGGGCGATACTTCGATTCGCGACGTCGCGAAGCTGATGTCGCAACGGCGATCGAGCAGCGTTTTTGTCATTGATGAAAACAAGAATGCTGTCGGAATCGTTACCGATCGCGATCTCGCGGAGAAAGTCGTCGCTCGAGGTATGTCGCCCGACCTTCCGGTTACGAAGCTCATGACGTCCCCCGTTATCGCCGTCGACGAGGGCGATCCGGTATTCAACGTCCTGCTGACCATGCTGGGACGGAATATCCACCACGTGCTGGTGACATCGGGTGGATTTCCTAAAGGCATTCTGACCAGCCACGACCTGATGCTGCTCCAGGGGAAGTCGCCACTGAACGTCGTAGAACACATCGATCAGCAGCAGACGCTGGAAGGCCTGGCCAATGCTCACAAGCGAGTGAGCGACTTGCTGCCGTTACTGCTGCGCGAAGGCGCCAAGGCCAGTCACGTTACACGCGTTATCGCCGAGATGAATGATCGCTTGCTAGCCAGAATTCTGAACCTTGCAGAGGAAAAGCTTGGACCGCCTCCTGTGAGCTATTGCTGGGTTGTTCTCGGCAGCGAAGGACGGCGTGAGCAGACGTTCAAAACCGATCAGGACAACGCCATTATCTATGCTGATGTAGAGCCGACAAACAAGGATTCCGTTTCTGCCTACTTCGCCGACTTTGCTTCCTTCATTGAGTCCGCGCTACAAGCGTGCGGGTATCCGCCATGTCCCGGCAATTACATGGCAACGAATTCGCGCTGGCGCCAGCCGCTCTCAACCTGGCAAGGTTACTTTGACCAATGGATCTCCGGAGCAGAGACCCACGATACCGAAGATGCTCTGATCTTCTTCGATATGCGCCCGATTGCAGGTGACCTTTCATTGTTTCGCTCCCTGTCAGCCCACGTGCAGCCACGCGTCAAAGAAGCAGCCTTCTTCAAATCCATCCTGGCGTACATTTCCACGCAGCACAAACCGCCGCTTGGATTCTTTCGCACCTTCGTTCTCGAGCGCTCCGGAGAGCACAAATCCACCCTCGACGTAAAACTCTATGGCACCGGTCCTATCGTGAATGCCGCGCGCCTGTTCGCCATCGATGTCGGAGTTGAGGCCTCCAACACTGCCGAACGCTTGCGAGCAATCAAGGCGCTCGCATATGCCGATCCACCCCTGATCGATGACCTATGCGAGGCTTTCGAATTCCTGACAATGTTGCGCATCGAGCACCAACTTCGGCAGGTCCGGGAAGCAAAGTCTCCCGACAATTACATCGCTCCCGACACACTGACAACACTGCAGAAGAGCTTACTGAAAGAGTCCTTTCACAGCATTGCCCGTGCCCAGTCTTTTATCGAAGACCGCTTTCGCAGCGCGGTATGGGCTCAACTGGGGAGATGAGTTTGCGCTGGCCTAACCCTTTCTCTTCGCAAGCTTCCTATGCAATTCCCCTCGCCACGCCGCTCCGCGAGCTGCGCTTTGTAATTCTCGACACCGAACTGACATCCCTGAATCCGCACGACAACCGGCTGCTCTCTCTCGGTGCCATTGCGATGACCGGCACAAAAATCCATCTGGGAGAGCAGTTTTATCGACTAGTGAATCCGGGAATTCCGGTTCCCTCCGACACTGTGGTTGTCCACAAACTTCGCTCCAACGATGTGGCGAGGGGCGAAACTGCAAATGAGGTTCTAACTGCGTTTCAGAAATTCTCCGAGGGCGCCATTTTGGTTGGCCATTTTGTCAGGATTGATCTGAACGCAATCCGCAAGGAACTGGCAATCGAAAAACGCGACTTTGCTCAGAATGCCATCGATACTGTGCGTGTTCATCGCTGGATTGTCAGCCGCACCAAGTGTGCCGAAGACGTCGGGCATGCTCACGAGAAGCTTGATCTATCTTCTCTCTCCGCGGTGTATGGCTTGGATATTCACGATACGCATCACGCGCTGGAAGACGCCTTCCTCACGGCGCGCTTGTGGCAGAAATTGCTTTGCTCAATCGAGAAACTCGGCGTCCGTGATCTGGACAGCTTATTACGAATCGGGTCCACCTAGCTCTTGAGTAAGTAACCTTATCCGTTTGCGAGCGCCCTGAGCGGCTCGCCCATTATCCTCACGCTCAGCCATTCCTTCTGTAACTTGGCGCCCAGTGCTTCGTAGAACTCGATTGCCGGGGTGTTCCAATCCAGCACCTGCCACTTCATGCCATAGCAGTTTTCGGCGAGGGCGATGCGTGCCAGTTCCGCCAGCACGGCTTTGCCAATCCCCTTTCCGCGGAATTCGGGACGGACAAACAGGTCCTCCAGGTACAAACCGGGGCGGCCCAGCCAGGTTGAGTAGTTCAGAAAGAACAAGGCGAAACCGGCAGGCTTGTCCTCCCACTCTGCCATGAGTACGCGAAATTTCGGATCGCGTCCGAAGCCATCCCGCAGAATGTCGACAGAGGTTGCAATAGCCGCCTGCGGTTCGCGTTCGTAGTCCGCAAGCTCGCGTATGAATTGAACGATTAAGTCCGCGTCCTCGGGGACTGCGGGTCGAATCCTGAGCATGATGTCATTCTACTGAGAGGAGTTCCCGTTTGGCAGAATCTAACTACCGGCAGCAGGAATTACTGGCAGTGGCTTATCGAACTTCATGCCCACGAGCGAGTACTTGTCCCGCACCTCGGTTCGTACCACATCTCCCTCGATGAAACGAACCGCGTTTTGGCCTTCCGGTGCGGCTACTGGCGAGACCGGTATCTCGATGGAAAGCCGATGAGAGCGCGGGCTCTTCCGTAGCGCGAGCAGTACCCCTCCTGCACTCACGTTGATCGCGGTGGCAAATTCCAGGGACATTTTGCCCTGCTCGTCGATGGTGCGAACGAACACAGGAAACGCAATGGGCAAACGCGGCCACCTGCGCGTATTTCGGAAAGAAGCCACACTTCATTATGAACTTTCTGATGCACTTCGGTTGTAACCATAGTAGCTCGCGATTGTTGCTAAAGGGTCCTGCAGCTTCTCGTCCCTCTGCTCGCCAATGAATGTCCTTCTGTCGGACCGCTTCTGTACTGGGGAGCATCGACCTTCGTAACAGAACGGATCACCCCAATCAGCCATCTATTAAGGCATGATGAACCAGGAGCATCTGCTTGAGATGGTTTGGCAAAAGTCGTGACCGGTCGCATAAACCTTTCCATGTAACCGGCCCTACGCATGCCCGCGCCAAGCGTTTTACGGTGCGAACGCCCATTCGCTTTCGCTCGAACCGCGAATCGGAATGGCGTGTTGGAATCACGGAGAACATCAGCTGCACGGGCGTGTTGTTCCGTTCGGATGACGCTTTGCAACCTCGTACTCAAATCACGATGCGCTTCACCGTGCCTTCGCAGATTTCAGGCGGGCTTCCCGTCGAAGTAATTTGCGATGCACTGGTTGTGCGTGAAGCGACTATAGCTCAGAATTCTCATGCACTGGCCGCAGCCATTCTGAACTATCACATTCAATATGACCGTACTCAGGTCCCGACTTTTTCGGCTGTGCCTGAACTGCTTTCTCCCGATAAACCCGCTTCCGCCAACTTCGTCCATCAATTCAACACACACTTGGCGGTCATCGTCGGCAACTGTGACCTTGTCCTAAGCCAGGCGAATCTGGATCCTGCGATCAGGAAAAGCGTTGAAAGCGTAAAGAGCGCCGGACTGAAAGCGGCATCCCTGGTACGTGAACTCACAACCGAATCTTGAAAAAGGAAAAGGAGTAGAAGTGCAAATCACGGCTAACAACCTCCCCCCATCGGTCATGGCCGCGATCCGGACCCCGGAACCATTGGTTTGGATAGACCGCTACATCGCCATCGTCGACGTGCTGCTCGCATCGCATCCCGACGAAGACGCTTACGGCCCATGTAAGCCTCAACTCAAGGAGAAACGGTCACACAGACTGAAACTCGTGACCAAAGCTCAATAACCAAAAATCCGGCCCTGACTGCCTCTGATCAACCTCCGATCCCAAAGCGTCAGGGCCTTTCTCTTTTCGCCCGAAATTCCTGTGACATTCTCTGTGCTAGAATCCGCGCGAGATATGCACGAAAACGACAGCGCGGGGCAAATCACCCTGCACGAGATCTCCGTCGTTGTACCCGTGTATCAGGGTGAACATACACTCGCGGCACTAACACAGGAAATCCTACCGCTTACTACACCTCAGGTCACGGCTGAAGGAAATCGATTTCGAATCCTTGAGCTGCTTTTCGTCAACGACGGTGCCGTCGATCGTTCTGCGGATGTGATGCGCGAACTTGCATCTCGGCATTCGTTCGTGCGGCCCATCTGGTTGTCACGCAATTACGGGCAACATCCTGCGACCCTCGCCGGCATGGCAAGTACCGTTGGCGAGTGGATTGTCACCCTTGATGAAGACGGCCAGCAGAACCCGCTGGATATTGGACCGATGATTGACACGGCTCTGGCAACGGGTACGCGGCTCGTGTACGCGAAACCTACCAATCCCGCTCCACATGGCTTCATTCGCAACGTACTGTCGAAATCGGCTAAATGGATTTCCACCAAAATGCTGGGGAATCGTATCGGTGCATTCAACAGCTTTCGCTTGATCGAAGGCGAGATTGCCCGCGGAGTCGCCGCCTACTGTGGCTCCAATGTATTTCTCGACGTCGCACTCTCGTGGGTCGTGGATACCGCCGAGCATTGCCCCGTGACTCTACGTCCGGAACGTGGCCGTCCGTCCGGCTACACATTCAGCAGCCTGTTCTCGCATTTTTTGCAACTTGTGCTCACCTCAGGCACGCTTCCATTGCGTCTCGTGAGCCTGATGGGAGCGCTCTCCATCATCTTTGGGGTCCTGATCAGCGCCTTCGCTGTCTGGGAGCGTGTGCAGAATAGGGTACCTGTCCAGGGTTGGACTTCGATTTTCATCGTGACCTGCCTCTTTTCCGGCTTGATCCTCATTTCACTTGGCGTAATTTCTGAATACTTGGGCGTGGCCGTTTCGATGGCGATGGGCAAGCCTGCCTACCTCATAACATCGCACCCCTCAGAAAATCTGGCTCGCAAGCCATGAGTACTCTGTCATGGGTGATTGGTCGTGGTGGATTGCTAGGCTCGAGCGTGGAGCGGGCGATAAGCACTTCAACCTTTCGTCCTGACGAACTAATTGCGTGGCAAGATCGAACGCGTCTGCACGATCAAATCGTAAGCACCGTGGCCGCCTTCCGTATGCGGTTGGAGAGCAATCAATTTAGCGACTGCAGTGTTTACTGGTGTGCAGGAGCTGGAGTCATCGGCACTTCGACAGAAGATCTCGCAGCTGAAACAGCCGCTCTTCGTTTCTTCCTCGACCAACTCGGCTATGCGCTCGAGTGTCTTCCGGAGATCTCTGCCCGAGTTTTTCTTGCCAGCAGTGCCGGAGGCGTTCACGGCGGCAGCTCCGATCGTCCGATCACGGAAACAACTCCTCCGAATCCCATGTCGCCTTACGGGTGGGCCAAACTCGAGCAGGAAAATGTTCTCCGCGATTGGGTGCATGCCCACCCACACGTTTCCACACTGATTGGACGCCTATCCAACCTATACGGTCCTGGCCAGCGCCTGGACAAGCCGCAAGGACTGATTTCTCACATGAGCAGATGTGTATTGTTCAATGTGCCGGTTCGAATCTACGTCTCACTGGATACGATCCGGGATTATTTGTATGCAGAAGACGCGGGAACGCTCATTGCTGCGGGAATGCGGCGACTGTGCCCAGTCGGAAGCGACGCACCGCAACATCTCATCAAGCTGTACGCTTCCGAAAAGGAAACCACGATTGCGGCTCTCATCGGGCTGTTTCGCGATATCGCCAAACGCCATCTTCGGCTGGTAAACGTTCGCAGTCCCGCAGGTGCACAGCAACCTGCCAAATTGCACTTCCGCTCAGCAATCTGGACAGATCAGCGCTTCCTACTCCGAACGGAACTGCTCGACGGAATTCATCGCGTATACCAGCACCAATTGATGCTGCTGCAGGCCGGTCGATTGCCCAAGCCGATAAGTTGATTCTTTCGCGCGAACGCGCCAGTGCTATATGTCCACCCGCTGCTCCCGATGCCGGGTCAGGTACCAGCAAGGCGAAAACCCCATGTGCGGAAATAATGCGTGAACGCAGGTCTGAGTTTCGGCCTGTTGTGGGAACATGTATTCGGTTTTGTTCGCTTTTTCCTTAACCGCGTAGTACACGTCAACTTGAACAGTGCCGAATGCATTCTGATTCCGCCATGCGCGGTACTGAATCTGCGCATAGTCAATCACGTACGCGAGTGCTGCGACGGCACACACCGCTAACACAATGTTCCGCAAAACTTTCAGACGCTCTCCTGTACCAGTGCGATTCTACAACTGCTGCTGCCTTCTATTCCCAAACAAAAGCCCTTTGCACTCTCACGAGCACAAAGGGCCTGATTTTCAGTTACTCTAATCAGCCTTGCGATTTCTCTGAAGGCGCATGCAGAACTCGGAAGCTGTTGCCGCCATTCGACCACACCAGCACCAGCGCATCCTGACCTTGTGGTACCGAAGAGAGCGCCTGCTGCACGTCCGCCGCAGTCTTCGTGTCTTTATGGTTGACCTGCAGGATCACGTCTCCGCGCTGCAGTCCGGCATCATCGGCGGAGCTTCCCGGAACCACCTTGCCGACTACCGCTCCCTTTACATCGCTGGGCGCCTGGATCTCCTGGCGGATGTCCGGAGTCATGTCCTCCAGTCCCAGTCCCCAACGAGCCTTTCCGTGATTCTCTGCCGAAGCGGTAATCACGCCACCGTGGCTACCCATCGCTTCGAGCGTAACCGGCAGCGTCATCTGCTTGCCGTCGCGCAAAACGGTGAGTTCCACTTTCGTTCCTGGCTGTTTCTCGCCGATCAGGATCTGCAGGTGGCTGGCATCATTCACCGGCTTTCCATCCACGGCTGTGATCACATCGCCGATCTTGAGTCCGGCTTTTGCTCCCGGCGAATCCGTCTCCACTTGCGTGATCACGGCGCCGTTGTTGCTCTTCATGTCGAAAAACCTCGAGTTTTCCGGCGTGATGTCCGTGATGCCAATTCCCATGTACGCATGCTCAACCTTGCCCGTGCGAATCAGGCTGTCAACAACCGGTTTGGCAATCTGCGATGGGATCGCAAATCCCATCCCCGAGAATGCGCCGGACGGGGAGATCAGAAATGTGTTGATTCCCACCACTTCTCCGCGCGAATCTACGAGCGCTCCTCCAGAATTGCCCTGGTTGATCGCGGCATCGGTCTGAATAAATCCACCAGGCCTGCGCGGATCCGAGCTATCAGGATTCGCCCGGTTCAATCCACTCACGATTCCGCGGGTCACTGTAAACCGAAAACCGAACGGATTACCGAACGCCAGCACCGTCTGTCCCGGACGCAGTGCCGTGGAATCGCCCCATGGGACGCTCGGGAAATCGTTCCCGTTGATCTTGATTACCGCCAAGTCGGTCAGCGGGTCGCGCCCGATCAGTTTGGCCGTGTAGGTTTGCCGGTTGTTCATGGTAACGCGAATTTCTGTCGCGCCTTCCACTACGTGGTTGTTGGTGACGATGTATCCATCGGGTGAAATCAGAATTCCGCTACCGATGCCATGTTCGATCTGCTGGCGTGGCTGCATCTGTTGCATCGGAGGCATCTGGTCGCCGAAGAACCGCTGGAAAAACTGCTCCGCGTCACCGTCATCGCCACTCAGTTGCGATGCCTTCACCTTCGAGGTGACCGCTACGTTCACGATCGCGGGCGTAACCCGTGCCGCAACCGTTTCCATCGCATGATCCAGCGCCGTTAGTGCGCTGACGCTATCCGGATCGAGTGGTGCCGCTGCTGGTGCTGCAACCGCTGCATGCGCTGCTGCCGGCCTCACTATTTCGTACGTGCCGAACGAAACTACGCTCGCAATAGCCAGCGCCGATACCAGCACCCGCCGTGATGCTTTTGCTTTCAATTCATTGACGTATTTCATTTCTCATTCTGCTCCTATTTAATTAGTTGATGTTGGCAAACCCTTTCTCTTTGTTGCCTTCAAACTCCTAGATTTTTCGGGATCCCTCAGGCTTGCTCTGCTGAGGCGTTGGATAGAACACCGCCAGCCGCACGGTGCGCACGATCCACAACTGGCTTGCACCGTCCGGCGTACCACTCTCAACAAGCAGGGTGGTTGTTAACAGAACCGGAACTGCATGCATCTGCCGGGCGCTGGCTATCATGACCTTCGCTCTGCGTTGGTCAGTTCGTTTCGCGAAGGCATCTACTGTTCGCTTCGAGTCCCTCTGCAACGGCTTCGGGACTCTCACCATCGCGCTCTTCAATGCAGGTTTAAGCCCTGCCTGCATTGCGCGCGGCCGCCGGACTGTCATCAGGGCCGGGACCAATCTCGGCGCAAACTGCTGTACGCTCGCGAGGTCAGAAGCTTCTGCCCCTGCGGGTGCCCAGCTATCTCGAAACGTAACCAGCTCTGGCGCCTGCACCAATACGGCGGAACACGACAGCACTCCTACCAGACTCACAGCAACCGCCCACGGACGCGCCGATCGGCGCTCCTCTGCCCGAAGCAACTTTTCCACCCGAAGCGATGTCTGTCGCATCCGGCTGACTGCAGCCTGAACCAGGGCGACGGTCCTTCGCAGAACGCTGCGTTCAGCCAAGCTTGCAAGGCATTGAGCGTAAGCACGGGCGTCGGAGGTCTGGGCCACGACGGCTTCGTCGCAGGCCATCTCACGTTCCAGCGAAAGCCTTTTCTCGAGCCACCAAACTGCCGGATGAAAGAACAACAGCGCACCCACAATCTTCTGCAGCAGGTTTGTCCAATCGTCGTAGCGCAACAGGTGCGTGCTCTCATGCAGCAGGAGTTGTTTCAGCTGGTCAGGCGGAAGTTGCCTGAGCAGATCGGCAGGAAAAACCACCGCAGGACGCACGAAGCCAATCGCCATGGGAACGCGCACCTGATCGGATGCGCGCAGCGTGAATTTCCTCTGCTGGCATGCGCGCTCGATCACCTCGCGTACAGTCGGATCCAAGGTGCCATTCTCCACTGGCACACTGTTTGAGCGTAGCTTTTGAATGTGCAGGGCACCGCGAATCACTATGCCGAGTCCAACACTCGCGAAAGCAGCCCAGCTAAACAACAGATAGGTTGCAAGTCCACCGGGCAACACGATCAATCCATGCACTGCCGAACCCGGCTCAACTCCCCGGAGGCGTTGCAGCACGCCCTGAGCCACCGGCATGAGCGCGATTGCCGTCAGAGCGCCAAACCACAGTCCAAAACGCAGTCCTGCCCTGCCAATGGGCAATACTCTGGAAAGCAACCAGGCCACAAGTGCGATGGCTAAACCCAACGCAAGGCTGCTGATAATTGCTTCCGCGAGTTTTTGTGCGATGGCTTCCATAACGTCCCAGGTCAGCTCTTCTGTTTCAAAAGTTCGCGCAAGCGCATCAATTCCTTGTCGTCGATGCTTTCGTCCTCAATAAGGTTCAACACCAGCAATTCATGGGAGTTCTTAAAGAACCGGTTCACCAGATGTTTCACTTCGAATCGAGAGGCTTCCTTGCGGCCAATAACCGGAGCATACACATGGGCACGTCCATCTTTCCCGTGCTTGACGTATCCTTTCCGCTCCAGCACCCGAATGGTTGTAAGTACGGAGTTGTACGCCAACGGTGGATTCTCCTCCAGAGCATCCAGTACTTGCTGCACTGTGGCCGCACCCTTTTCCCACAGGACGTTCATCAAGCGGAGTTCAGCTTCGGTCAGGGTCGCGGACGTCTTCGGCGGCACAGCGTTTTCTCCTTTTCTTCAAACTATCGATTTAGACGAGGCTCCTTGGAAATAGTAACTAATTTTTTAAGATTTTTTCTACTACTTACTGCGTCTTCGTAACAAATTGACATAGTGGCATTTAGCTCTTGCTGTTCTATTCGCGAGGTCAGTGCAGTGGAGTTCTCACCCTCACCGAAGCTGATTCACAGTCGTTTTCCACTGGTTCTCTGGGCAGTTACATTGCGGCTACCACAAATTGGACACTTTCTTTAGCTGCGCCTTATCCTGAGTTGCACTAAATCTCAAAAGGCGGATACATGAAACACTGGATCGTCGTGCTGCTTCTCTGCTCCTGCAGCGCAGTGGCTGTGGCTCAGGCGCAGAAAGCACCTCCCAAGTGGGACTTATATCTCGGATACAGCCTGACCCACATGAACGCAGGCAGCATTGCTTCTTCTTTCAACGAACAAGGCGGCGGGATTCAATACCAATACCACTTTGGAAAGCACCTCGGCCTCGTGGGTGATCTCAGCGCCGGCCACATCGGCAACATTCATAATCAATTCATTGATCAGACGACCTACAGCCTGATGGGAGGCCCTCGCTATAACTTTTTCTTTCTGAAGGGCAATCAAATCGTTTACGTCGAAGGCTTGGCAGGTGAAACACGCGAAGCGAGCCACATTTCTGTCCCGGGCACAATCCCCATCGCTGTATACGTCAATAGACAATGGGCGGTTTCGGCCTTTGTAGGCGGAGGCACCGAGTTCAAACTTTCTCCTCGGATTTGGTTTCGTCCAGCCGAATTCGGCTACTACATGACGCGCTTCCCTGCATTCGCGGTTCCTGGCCTCGGGACTTGGAACAGCAACACAACCCAGAATAACTATCGTTTTTCGCTCGGCTTTAGATTTGCAATCTGAAACCTGTTGCTGTTATTGGAAAAGGCCGCGGCTTCACAATCCGCGCTTGAGTGTTGGTGACGTTAACTAGGATTCGGCAAACAAGGTTCACTTACTGTCTTTACCATCCACCGCCTGAATCAACTTCTGTGCGGTGCCGTCGTCGAAGCTTTCGGTAATCACCAGCAGACCATCTTTTTCGCTTGCGATCACCGTCCCTTCATTCGTCCCGAATTTCTGGAACCCCTGGCCGGGTTCGCGTGTCGACGTCACCGCCGAATACCGCTTGGGCAGATAACTGAGATACGTTTTCGCGAACTGTTGCGCCTGCTCTACTGTGGCCCACTTGGTGACGAATACCAGACTCGTATCGGAGGTCTTCGGATCTTTGGTGCCATGCTTTGTGGCAGCGTAGTAGTAACCGCCGCGCCAGCCGGTACCGAGCTTTTCTGCATCGTCGTGCTTCATGCCGTATTGCTGGCCCATAATCATGACGTCGAATTCGCCAATGGAGCCCACATCGTAGCGGTCCCACTCGTGCCCGAGCAGGCTCTTGAAATCAGGAATGACCAGAGGCGGCAATTTCTCTCCGGCTAGATAGGTTTCCGGCTGCATAATTTCGCGGGTATTCTGCGGCGGATTACGGAATACGTCGGCGTACGCTTTTTCCTTGCCGCCTTTTCTTAGCAGGGTAACCGTGAAATCCATTCCGTAGGTGTAGGGAAAAATCAGTGCCTGCTGGAGGTAAAGCGGAGCCTTGTCGTATACCGGCGATCCGCCCCCACTCGACATGCCGATTTCCGTTGCTTTCACCATCAGCGGAGAGGTCAAAACCGACTGCCCAGTCGGTGCCAGCATGTAATCCAACATCGCCGTCATCGCCTGCCCTTCGAGAATCGCCTCGCGCGCGGCCACCTGTTCGTCAGACTGGACTTCGTCTTGTACTTTTTTGTCTCCAGCCAGCCCGTTCTTTGACCACTTCTCCAGCTTAAAATTCTGATCCTGCAGCGCGTGCGTCAGCTCGTGAGCCAGCACCGGCTTTTGCTGATCTGGATCAATCCAGTTCAAAAGATAGACAGTCTTGTTATCGGAGTTGTAGTACCCGGCGACCTGCTCGCGGAGCAGTTCCAGCATGAAGCCCTCGAGGTAAAAATCGCGCGGCACCAGCCCGAATTTCTTCAAAACGATTTCTGACCGCTTGAGTCTTTGCGCTTCCTCGTCTTTCTGGAATCGCTCGACGAAAAATTTCTCCACATTGTCACGATCCGTGAACTGCCGTTTGACGTCGTGCTTAATGGGCAGGCCCGTGTCTGCGCTCTGGATCTTCAGAATGGCATCAACTGAGTCAAGGAGCTCCTTCTCCTCGGCCTTGGTGAGCTGGTGCTCCGGCTGGACCTGCGAGTCTGCTGCTTGAGACTGTGATTGCGACGGGGCCGGCTTTTGTTCCGGCGGTGGGGACTGCGTGGGCCCCTGCGCCGTAACGGACTGGCGCCCTGCCTGCCCCCATCCGAGCAGCGCTGTTAAGAGTAATAAGACAAACGAAATCTTCTTCAATGGAATGCCTGTAACTAATGTAACCCACAGTTTACGGCAATGTGGCAAATGCCGTTCCAGAGGTACATCTCGTCAGTGAACTGTCGGTTCCTCTTGATTACCTTCGGATTTCCACGGTTTTTAACATTTCAGCTATATTCCTGTTCATGAGGGGATCGGACCAACGGGATTATGCGATCGATCTGTTCCGGCAGGCCTATGCGAGCCAGATGAAGGGCGAATATGAGGAGGCACTGCGGCTTTACGCCCGCTCCATCCAGGCTTTTCCAACCGCCGAGGCTTATACCTTTCGCGGCTGGACTTACTCGTTCATGGGTATCTGGGACAAAGCCATTGCCGAGTGCCTGAAGGCTATCGACATTGATCCCGACTTCGGCAACCCATATAACGACATCGGCGCTTACCTGATCGAGCAGGGCAAATGCGATGAAGCTCTCCCATGGTTTGAAAAGGCTCTACGGGCGCCCCGTTACGAGGCCTACTGCTACCCGTGGTTCAACATGGGCCGCATTTGGGAAAAGAAACACGACTGGAAAAAAGCCCGCTCGTGCTACGAAAAATCTTTGGAGCAGAATCCCAACTACCAGGTCGCGATTACCGCGCTCAAACGACTCAAAGCCATGTGGAACTGATCAGAGCCAACGCATTAAGCCGCGTGCCTGCAGATCCCGTACAAGAAACTTCTTTCCGGCAATCGCTTCAGCCGCAAGATAGCCTCCGCGAACCGCGCCTTCCATCGTGGCCGGCCATCCAGTCGCTGTCCAGTCGCCCGCTAGAAAGACTCGTGGCCACACCGATTCAGCTCCCGGACGATATCCATCAACCCCCGGCTTCGGCGAATACGTTGCGTGCACTTCCTTAATCACGGTGCTCTTCACCAGCTTGGCCTGAGCAACCACCGGAAAGAATTCCGCCAGTTCGCGCATTGCGATGTCGACGATCTCCTGCTTCGGTTTCTCGACTAGCGACTTGGACGAACTGACTACCAACTCCAGATAGCTGCCCTCGTCCTTCCGCCCCTGCAGCCGTGACTTGTTGAACATCCACTGAATGGTTCGATCCAGCAATACCGCGTGATCCAGTTCCGTCACCTTGCGATCGAACCAAAGGTGAATCCCGGTAATGGGCGAACTCTCGAAATGTGCAAGCATTCCTCGAAGACCCGCGTGGTTCGGTTCCTCTGGCAAAACCTGCTGAAGAGTGTTGAAAGGCAGCGCCAGCACCGCAAGGTCGGCGCATACCTCGTTTCCGGCGACGGAAAGCTTCACACCATTATCATCCGCCGTGAACGAATCCACCGATGCCCTGAGCCGGACTTCCCCACCCCGCTCTTCGATGTATCTCCCTGCTGCGGAATAAAGCTGCGTCAGCGGAACTGTAGGAATCCCCATCCGGCCGGCTTCGCGTGACTTGAGAAACGACTCGCGAAAGACCAACGCCGCGTAACGCGTTGAAACCCTATCCAAGTCCTCATTGAGCGCACTCACCAACACCACGTTCCAAAAGCGATCGATCGCTCGTTGCGTCTGGCCGTGTCTGCGTAGCCACTCGAGAAACGGCTTGCCATCATCCGGTACTTCGCCCAGAAGAGACAGCATCGCCCGTGCGACCGCAGTTTTGTCTGCAACCGATAGTGCGTGAGCTTTCAAAAATGATGGCGATGTATGGAATGGCTCGGGCAGAAATGACGGACCGATTATAGAAATCCGCCCTCCAGGCTCGATAAAGTTGAGTTCCTCGAACCAGCGGACCTGATCGAGCACACCCGAACGTTGGTAGAGATCCAGCAGATTCGTGCAGCAGCCCAGCAATACATGCTGGCAGTTATCAACCACCTCCCCAGTCGCCGGGTGCTGATACGAAGAGGCCCGGCCGCCGAGGTACGGACGCCTCTCAAAAAGCTGTACGCGATATCCGGAATCGGCCAGTGCGCAACCGGCCGCCAACCCCGCCAGTCCTCCACCGGCGATCGCAACCGTACGTTGTAACTGGGCCATCATGGCTGGAATCGCCGAAATAGTCCCCTGCCTAGCACTTTGAGCTTTTCGGTGGTAGAAAGGCGGATTTTTCCGCTGAACACGTTGTAGTCAGCTTTCGCGATCTTCTCCAGCAACCGGCTGTAGATCGTGACCAGCACCCACATTGCTGCGCGCGCATCCGGATCGAGCATCGGAATCAACTCGAACCCAGCTTTGTAGTACTCTCGGGCGCGATCGGCTTCGAGTTTCAGCAACGGCTTGAAACTCTCCGCATTCACTTCTCCGACGAAGTGTTCAGGATTTAATCCGAATGCCTGCAGGTCGTCATGCGGAAGATAGATGCGACCCATCTGCGCATCTTCTTTTACATCGCGAATAATGTTCGTCAACTGGAACGCAATCCCGGTTTTCTCCGCCAGGTCTTCGGCTTGTGCATCGCGATAGCCGAAAATGTGAATGCAAACCAGACCGACTACGGAAGCCACGTGATAGCAGTACTTATACAGATCCTGAAATGTCGTATACGGAACGGCAGGAGGCCGCCCAGGTTCTGCAGGCTCGACGCGCACATCCATGCTGGTGCCGTAAACCAGCTTCTCGAGCAATTGCACGGGAATCTTGAACCGCTGCTGGGTATCGGCGAGCGCCAGCAGCACAGGATCGTCGGTAGCACGGCCGAATGTTACGCGATGGAAGCCTTCCAGCCACTCGCCTAATTGCTGCCGCTTTTTCTCGTCAGAAACATTGGGATCATCGGAAATATCATCCGCGTGACGCATGAACGCGTACACCGCGCAGAGTGCATCGCGCTTGCGTCTGGGAAGCGCGACGAACGCGTAATAGAAATTCTTGGCCGATGCTCGGGTGATGCTCCGGCAGACTGCGTACGCCGCGCTCAGTTGCAGAGCTGCGGGTTTCTTTCGAGTGGGCTTGGCTGGGTTCTGCGTCAAGGTGCTCACACGAATCTCCGCACGGCTGCGCGGGCCAGGAGCAGGAACTTGCGACGCCTGGAGAGTGCAGGCCGCGATCTCAGCACATCATAGCCCTGCGCTTCGATCGCATTGAGGATCTCCTGCCCGCCCCGCGAAAAGAGTTCGATGTCGATGGCAAGTTCCTTCTCGAGCATCGCGGCCAGCGGAAGACCGCGCTCAAACCACTCGCGAGCGCGCTGCACTTCGAACTTCATCAAATCGATAAAACCTGGCGTGCAGCGCCGCTGCGAAATCTGCTCTTCTGTCACTCCGAAAGCACGCAAATCCTCGAGTGGCAGATAAATTCGGTTCTTCGCGTAATCGACCGTTACATCCTGCCAGAAATTCGCCAATTGCAGTGCGGTGCACGTGTAATCGGATAGCCGCTGACGGTCTGCATCGCGATATCCACAGACATACAGCACGAGCCGCCCGACTGGGTCCGCGGAATTCCTGCAATACCCGCGCACATCCTCGAATGTCTGGTAACGCGTTACCACCTGGTCCTGCCGGAACGCCGTCAACAAATTGACGAATGGTTCCTTGGGAATCTCGCATTTCTGCACCGTTTCGCGTAGCGCCACAAAAACTGGATGACGTGGATTTCCTGCATAGCATGCATTCAGTTCGGATTCCCACTCATCCATCAACAGCAACGACTGCTGAGAATCTCCAACCTCGTCGCCTAGATCGTCGCTGATCCGGCAATACGCATACACGTTGTAAAAATGCTGGTGCAGCCGGGCAGGAAGAAACCATGTCACGACGGAAAAGTTTTCGTAATGACTGGTCGCCAGCCGCTTGCAATAAGCCTGCGCTTCTGCCAAAGATGGCGGTTTCGCAGGAATGGCATACTCCGCTGGCAACGCCGACCATCCCGACGCTGTGGGGAACCGAGTGCTGTTCGAAGCTGCCATTCCTTTGTACCTGAACAAACTACATCCTAAGAACCATTTCGGCTCTCAGGATCACACCTTAGATCTTCCCTGCTTTAGTGGCCGGGGATAATGGCGGTTTTGATGTCGCCATTCCGGTTCATCATGTGCTGCAGTACGTGGTGCAGGCGGGATAGCGGCGCTTCGCCCGTAATGTAATCCGCGCTGCGAATCTTCCGCTCCGAAATCAAGGTGAACGCCTTGCGCACGCTCTCCGGTGTGTGATGGAACGTTGCCTTCAGCGTGATCTCGGAGTAGTGCAGCCGGTTCGTATCCAGCGAGACCTTGGTCCCATTCGCGCATCCACCGAAGAAGTTCACTGTGCCGCCTTTGCGCACCATGTCGATGGACTGCTCCCATGCCAAGGGACGCCCGACTGCTTCAACCACCACGTCAGCTCCGCGCCTGTCAGGCGTCAATGATCGTACCGCACCAACTGGATCGTCCGTTTTCGTGACCTGGATGACTTCATCCGCACCCAGCCTCTTTGCGGCGCCAACCTGCGAGTCGCGCTTCACCATCGAGATCACATTGCATCCCGTCAGCTTTGCCGCTTGCGTAAACATCAAGCCAATAGGACCGCCGCCGATCACCACAACGGTGTCGCCGATTTCTACGCCGGTCTCGTGTAGGCCGCGAAGGACGCACGCCAGAGGCTCGGCCATCGCGGCCTCTTCATAGCTCACGTTGGAAGGGATCGCCAGCATGTTGGTCTCAACGATGCGGCGGGGAATCTTGATGTACTCGGCGTAGGCACCGTTATTGAAGAGCAGGTCCTCACACAGATTTTCCTGGTGCTTCGAACAGTAGAAGCACATGCCGCAGGGCGCGGAATTCAGCGCCACCACGCGCATTCCCTTTTTGAAGCCTTTTACATTGGGACCGACTTCCTCGATGATTCCCGCCAGTTCGTGTCCGAACAGAGCAGGCGGCACAATCATACGGGCGTGATAGCCTCGCTGATAAACCTTCAGATCGGTACCGCAGGTCAGTGCGACCTGCACCTTGATCAGAACTTCTCCTTCACCGACTCGAGGGATCGGAACTTTCTCGATTTTTACGTCCTCTTTCCCGTAGAGGACGGCTGCTGTCATCTGACCGTTCACTTAATTTCCTTCCCACGTGCTGCCGGGCTGTATGATCAATTTCATCGTATCTGGCTGCGGATGCGCAGCAACGTTCAGCCCCTCAACAGCACCTGCTAGCGGAAAGCGATGGCTGATCAAGCTTTCCAGATTGGCGGCTCCGCTGAAAACCCACTCCGTGGAGGCCGGCTGCATGTCGACCGAGGCACTGTAGGAGCCGAGTAATGTCTTTTCGTCCACGCAGACTGACGCAGGATCAATCACCGCCTGCTCCCTCACGGTCTGCGCAAATAGCATCACGCGCCCTCCCGGGCGTGCCGAATCAATGGCATTGCGAATCAGCTTCGTTCCCGGGACTGCCAGAATCACTGCGTCGGCGCCGCGGCTCTCAGTGATTCCCCGTATGTACTCAACTGTGTCCTGACGCGATGCGTCGATAGATTCGCTTAACCCAAACCCTCTGGATATTGTAAGCCTCTGCGGGAACAAATCGGAAGTTACCACCCTTGCGCCCTTTCGCGCCGCCAAAACCCCGAGGATAATACCGATTGGACCTTGACCTATCACCAGAACCGTTTCCGACCCTCCAAGTTCCAGTGTTTCAATGGCCTTCCAGCATGTGTTCACCGGCTCCGCAAACGATGCCTGCTCGAAAGAAACATTGTCGGGAATGCGCACCACGCCCCTCTGGACAATCCAATCCATCACCCGAACGTACTCGGCGAAGCCGCCCCCGGAAGCTTCGTAACCAGCCGTACACCCTACCTTCTTGTAAACGGGGCATTGAGCGAACACCTTATGTTTACAGTAGTAGCATTCGCCACAAGGGATGTGATGAAAAACGATGACGCGATCGCCGGGACGGAACTTCGTGACGCCTGAACCGATCCCCACAACAATGCCTGCCGTCTCATGACCGAAAATGCGGGGAGCAGAGTGTGAGCCAGTCGCAATCTTCTTCAGATCCGTACCGCAGATCCCGCATGTATGTACGCGAACCAGAATCTCTCCTGCGCCAATTTTCGGGACAGGCACTTGTTCAAGGCGCACGTCATTGATGCCGTAATACACAGCCGCGCGCATCGTTGATGGAATGGGACTGCCTGCTGATTGATTCTGAACTTGAGTTACTGTACTCAACTTTATGTTTTTCCTTAACTTACCTGTACAACTCGGGATTTCCGGATCCCTGTAATCAGATGCTGTAACGCGGTACAAAGCTCGGCGGACGCTCGGGCAGAGTTTGTACCCATTCTGATCAACCCCGGCCAGTGCCCCGGCCTGATACTCATGTGGCCCAGGAACTTTGCTGTCCTGAAGATTCCCCTGTCGTCAACGAATGGCTCGAACGGCAACATTGGGAAGTCGAGTTCGTCCGAAATCGTTTTGACCGCGTAAAACGGGATTCCATGCCGCTTTGCAACGAGAGCGACAGAAGCTCCTTCCATGTCGACCGCCTCTGCCTGAAATCGTAAATTCAATTCGAGCTTCGCCTTTCGATTTGCGATAAATCCGGAACTTACGATCCTGCTGCTTGAAGTCGATTCGGTACGGAAGTTCTCGCCCGTAGCGCTGTCCACCACGACTCCAGGAACGATGTCATCCGCGATTTTGCGTTCTGGAACCAGAGCGCCTGCAAATCCGGCAGAAATCAGAACGTCCGGCCCGAATTCTGCAACTAATGCCTCTGTCGCTCTGATTCCCGGCTCGCGACCGATGCCCGAAGCAACGTAGGCAGTATCGCCACTTTGATCGATTCTCGCTGCAAGACCCCCGGTTCGTTGTCGACGCCATCCGGAGATGAGCGGCGCTACCTCTCGTTGCAACGCCGAGACGATGCCGATCCTAATGGACATAGCCGTTCGCCTGAAACCACTCGGCCGCACGCCGCAGGGCGCCATCCACTGGCGCAATCTTCCAGCCCAGCTCCCTCTCCGCTTTTGCCGAGGAAACAAACATCTTCTTGCGCCCCATGCGAACTGCATCGATGGTGGCGCGCGGCTCCCGCCGCAGGATGCAGCCGGTGAAGACGGTATCGAAAACACTGAAACCGAGCGCAACTCCGTAAGGGAGCTTCACCGTAGGCGCGGGAATACCTGTGATCGCCGAAAGCTTCTGCAGAATTTGCTCAAGCGTCAGATTCTGGCCGCCCAGAATGTAGCGCTCACCCGATCTCCCCTTCTCTAGCGCCGCCATATGTCCTTCCGCGCAAACTGTGGCGTCGACCAGATTCAGCCCCGTATCCACGAACGCCGGAAACTTACAGCGCAGAAAATCGAGAATGATCCGTCCTGTCGGCGTTGGCTTCACGTCCTGTTCGCCGACTGGTGTCGAGGGATTCACGACAACGACATTCGCTCCCTTGCGTCCAGCTTCCAGTGCCACTTGCTCCGCCATGAACTTTGAGCGCTTGTAGTGCCCGATCATGTCAGGCAAGCCGACAGGTGTTTCTTCATCGACAATGGATCCGTCCTTCCGGAAGCCCATCGTCGCCACGCTGCTGGTATAAACCACCCGGCGCACACCGGATTCCTGTGCTGCTCGAATCAGGGAACGCGTTCCTTCGACATTCGACCGGTACATCTCCTGGGCGTCCGCCTTGTTCCTTGTCCACAAACGGTAATCCGCTGCGACGTGGTACACGAAATCGCATCCGGCCATTGCCTTCTTCAGCGAAGCCGCGTCACGCAGGTCACCAATCACCCGATCAGCTCTCAGCGAATTCACGTTACGCAGATCGCTGGTCCGTCTGACTAGCAACCTCAGATCGGCTCCATTCGCTGCCAGAATTCGCGCCACATGGCTTCCCAGGAAACCCGTCGCTCCGGTGACAAAAATTCGCGGAGTATCGTGCGCGCCCGTTCTTTCGGAACGTGCAGAGGGATCCACTGAATTTTCGAAAGCTGCCGTATGCGCCACCTAGTCTGTCCGGAGGCGTGCATCTTCGGCCGGAGTCGGCATTGCGCCATTCTCCGCCGTGCTCGCCTTGTCTGCTCGTTGCATGCCCTTCATCACTTGTGAATACGTGGCCAGCGCGAGCAGCGGGAAATATTCCGCATACATGTGGTATTTCAGATAGAAGACCTTCGGGAATCCGGTGCCCGTGTAGGTCTTCTCCCACCACGAGCCGTCTTTGCGCTGCGTGCGCAGCAAATACACGATGCCGCGCTCGACGCAATTGCTCCGCGTGTCCCCTGCCGCTAATAGACCCAGCACTGCCCACGCCGTCTGCGAAGCTGTGCTATCGCCTTGTCCGCGCAATGCCGGGTTGTCGTACGAGCCGAGCGTCTCGCCCCAGCCGCCATCCGGATTCTGCACGGACCGAATCCATTCCGCGGCCTGTTGAACGTAGGGTTCGTGGTTATCGACGCCGATCGCCTGTAGTCCTCGCAGCACCAGGAAAGTTCCGTAAATATAGTTGCAGCCCCAGCGTCCGAACCAGCTGCCGTCCGGTTCCTGCTCTTTGATCAGGAACTTGACCGCTTTCTTCACTGCCGGATGCTCAAGCGTGTACCCATGGTTCGCCAGCATCTCCAGCACGCGCCCCGTGATATCGACGGTTGGTGGATCGAGCATGGCGTTGTGATCGGCGAATGGAATGTACTGAAAAACCATCTTCGTATTGTCTTTATCGAAGCTGGCCCATCCACCACTCTTGCACTGCATCGAGAGAACCCACTCAATGGCGCGCTGCACCGATTCGTGCTGGTAGCGCTCGTTGCTATGGTCGACGTGGTTCAGTGCGAGGCATACCTGTGCTGTATCGTCCACATCGGGATAAAACTCGTTGTTGAACTCGAAATACCAGCCGCCCGGCTGCGCTTTGGAATTCTTTACCGACCAGTCGCCCTTGTGAGTAATCTGCTTCTTCAGTACCCAATCTGCGGCGGCCTGCATGCGCGGATCTTTGCGCGACACCCCGCTCTCGCCCAGCGCAAACATCGCGTAAACAGTATCCCAGACCGGCGACTTGCAAGGCTGCATGCGGAACGTATCTTCCTCTTCGATCCCGAGAGCCTCCAGTTCATCCATCGCGCGAATGAACTGTGGATCATCCACGGAGTAGCCCAGCGCGCGTAGCGCAATAATCGAGTTCATGACACCCGGGAAAATTGCCCCAAGACCGTCGCTCATCTCCAGGCGTTCCAACATCCACTTTTCCGCAGCTCTGATCGCAATCGAACGCAGCGGACGCACATGTACCCACTCGAACCAGTGCGTGATCCGATCCAGTCCCAGGAAAACATTGTTCCAACTTACGATCTTTTTCTTATTCCAGCGGAGATGCAGGTTCGCATTTTTTCGCCCCCCGACGAACAACTCGTCGATCGCCATCTCGACGGGGATCTTCTTCAACGGCTTCTTTGCATAGACAATTGCGAGCGGGATGAAGATCGCGCGCGACCAGGATGAAATTTCGTAGATGTTGAACCAGAACCAGTTCGGAAACAGCACAATCTCCGGCGGAATTGCCGGCACAGCATCCCACTCGTATTGACCGAAGAAGCAGAGATAAATCTTCGTGTAGGTATTTGCGGCCGTCACTCCGCCGAGTTCCACGATCTTCTTGCGCGCCCGCACCAGCGCAGGATCATCTGCACGATATCCGCAAAGTTTCAAGGCGAAGTAAGTCAGAATCGAAGCGCTAATCTCTGACGGACCGGTTTCATAGATCGGCCAGCCACCATCGTCATTCTGGTGCGCCAGCATCCAGCGGCACGCCTTCTGCAGTTTGCGAGCGTCGCCCGTCCCGAGCAGCGTGTGCATCAGGATGTATTCGGCTTCCAGCGTGGTGTCGGCCTCTAGCTCGCCGCACCAGTAGCCTTCTTCATTTTGGGTTGAAAAGAGGTATCGACGTGCAGCGTCCATGCTGGCCGCAAGACGGCTCATCATGTCATCGATCTTCCCGAAACGCATCGGGGCCTGGGGAGGAACAGCACCCGAAAATTGTTCCATTCGATACACTCCGCAGAGTTCGCGAGACTCGCATCTCGTCCAGATACTCCGAATCGGGGAGTACCAAATCTACTTAGCTTCATGCGGCTTCGTTGGTCCGCCCAGTCCAGAACCTCAAAATAGGTCCTGCCTGCGCTAACTGACTCTCGCGCCTTCGATGCTCACGAACGATTGTGGTGCGTTGTTTACCGCATCGGCAATTTCCGGCGGCAATCCAAAGCGCACGTTTTCCGGCATGACTTCCACTTCCTGCACATTGTTGAAACCGGCTCCAATTAGGTACGTGACCGCTTCCTGCACCAGAATCTCTGGCGCCGAAGCACCGGCTGTGAGCGCGATCGTTTTCACGCCCTCCAGCCACTCCGTACGAATTGCCCGGAAGTTCTCGATCAGGTACGAGGGAGTGCCCAGGTTCCTGGCAACTTCGACCAGCCGGTTCGAGTTCGAGCTGTTCACCGAACCCACAACCAACAACAACCCAGCATCACTGGAAGTTTGCTTTACTGCAGTCTGACGGTTCTCGGTGGCGTAGCAGATGTCTTGTGCGGCAGGTCCCTTGATATTCGGGAATTTTGCCTTAAGTGCCTCGATGATATCTCGCGTCTCATCCAGGCTCAGCGTCGTCTGTGTCAAATAAGCAACTTTATTAGGATTGGCGACGTGAACCTTCTCCACGTCTTGTACCGACCCGACCACCTGAGTAACCAATGGCGCCTCGCCCAAGGTGCCGATCACCTCATCGTGATCGTGATGACCGATCAGGATGAGCGAATAGCCTTCCTTGGCAAACCGTACCGCCTCCACGTGAACCTTAGTGACCAGCGGGCAAGTTGCGTCAATGACGCGCAGCTTCCTTGCCTTGCTCGCTTCGCGGACCTCGGGTGAAACCCCGTGGGCACTGTAGATGACCCTCTCACCCGCCGGGACTTCTTCCACGCTATCCACAAAGATAGCGCCCTTAGCCTGGAGTTCCTCGACGACGAAACGGTTATGTACGATCTCTTTGCGCACGTAAATGGGAGCTCCAAAGGTTTCCAGCGCAATGCGTACGATATCGATGGCCCGCACCACCCCGGCGCAGAACCCTCGCGGCTTCAGAAGCAGCAAAGTTTTTCCACTATCAACGTTCACTATTTGCCATCCACCATCACTATAGATTCTAGTATGCCCGAAGAATATGCATTTAAACATATCTAAAAAGATGCTCTTAGTCAATGTAAGGCGCTGGATTTACAAGGGTTAGCATCGATTGGATACTGGGAGCACGTGAAACGCGGTTATCGCGGCCAAGTGGTTGGCTCTGGCGGGTACAAACCAGGTCAGGCGTTCGTTTTCAGCATCTGCTCGGCATGTTTGCGGCTGGCGTCCGTCAGCGTCGCCCCGCTCAGCATTCGTGCCACTTCTTCCCGGCGATCGGTATCACTCAGGTGCTTGACCGTGGTCCTGGTCCTCCCGCCTGCCTCTGTTTTCTCAATCAAATAATGGTGATCGGCAAAAGAGGCGATCTGCGGGAGGTGCGTGATACAGAGAACCTGGGTGGTCTGCGACAGCGCCTTCAGCTTGCGTCCCACAGCTTCCGCTGCTCGCCCGCCGATGCCAATGTCGATTTCATCGAAGACTAGAGTACGTTGCGAACTTGTCTTCTTCTTTGATGACTTCCCTGCCTCGACCGCTACCTTCAGCGCCAGCATGACGCGTGACAACTCGCCACCAGAAGCAATTTCCTCTAACGGCCGTAATGGCTCGCCGGAGTTCGTCGAGATCACATATTGGACTGCATCGAAGCCGCTACGTGTCCAGTTCGCTTCCTCGTCATCGCCCGTGACCTCTACTTTGAATCGGGCCTTCATTGCCAGATCATTGATTTGGGATTCAACTACTTTCTCCAGCTTCCGCGCCCCTTCGAATCGCTGCTTTGATAACGATCGCGCTGCCGTCAGATAAACGGTGCCAGCGTTCTCCAGCTCTTTTCTGAGCCTTCTCAGGACTTCATCCTTATTTTCCATCTCGTGAAGCTTGCGCGAAACCTCTTCGCCGTACGCCATAACTTCGCTCAAGCTCGGGCCATATTTCCGTTTCAGTCGATCCAGCGCGGCGAGCCGATCATCTACTTCCGCCAGCCGCTCCGGCGACACACTCACCGACTCGGCGTAGTCACGCAGCGTGACTCCAATGTCCTCTACCGCTATTCTGGCGGACTCCAGTTGCGCCAGCGATTCGCGGAACTTCTCGTCATATTTTGCGACTTCCTGCGCCTGCTTGTATCCAGCCCGTATCAGTGCAGACGCCGAAGTGTCGCTCTCGTACAAAGCTTCGTAGGCAGCTTGTGCAGCCGCGTAAATTTTTTCAGCGTTGGCGAGGACGCGTTTCTCGCCGCCGAGCTTTTCGTCTTCTCCCTGTTGCGGGTTAACCTCGCAAATTTCTTTCTTCTGGAAGGACCAAAGATCCACCAGTCGAAGCCGGTCCTGCTCATCTCTTTCCAGCGCGCCGATGTGCTCGCGTAGCTCCTTCCACTTCTCAAAAGCAGCTTCCGTGGCTTGATGATCGATTCCCGCATAACGGTCTAGCAATTCCAGGCGCGTGTCTTCACCAAAAGACACGATCGATTCCCTCTGCGAATGCACCGAAGCCAGTACCGGCGCCAACTGTTTGAGCACGGTCACGCTGGCGGGTTGATTGCACACAAATGCGCGGCCGCGCCCACCAGCCATAATCTCGCGCCGCAAGATTACGTGCTCACCGTCAAAATCAAGGCCATTTTCTTCCAGAATTGCAGTGATGGCCGTGGCTTCCGCAGCTTCCTGCAACTCGAAGACAGCGCTGACCACGGCCTTATCCGTTCCGTGGCGAATCTTATCCGATGAAGCCTTTTCACCTAATAACAACGCAAGCGCATCGATGAGAATAGATTTTCCGGCACCGGTTTCGCCGGTCAGCAGATTCAGGCCCGGGGCGAACTCCACAATCACACTATCGATCACTGCGTAATTTTCGACGCGGAGTTCCAGGAGCACGGCACACCCAGGACAAGAGATGAAATCTCGCCGCAGTTTAGCAGTGAACGATTTGCAACGTACAGTAGTCAGTAGCAAGTAGTCACATGTGATCAATGATCTCCTACTAAGAACATCCGGCTACCTGCTAGAACCGGTTCTATAAGTGTGACTTGAAGGGGCGCGGCTTTCAGTCGCGCCGCTCTGAGCCACGAACCGAGGTGCTTTAGCCCCCGAGGTCTGGCGTCCTTACTGGGATGCATTCGTAAAACCGGTTCTACTGACTTCTGACAACTTCTGACTGACTGCTGACTATCCCTACGCGAATCTTGCTAATTCCGACGTAAATGTACCTTGTATGCAATCAGTACATGCCCCTAGGGAGTCATCTTATGTAGTTGCCTGTTCTATAATTGCGCTTGCAGATTCTGCGCGAAAAACAAGAGAAGTGATGCTAAATCCGCTTTTGATTGCCAGTGTTGTCGGTGGTGACGAGTTAGCAAGCCTGCTTGGACAAACAGGTCCTGTCGCCAAGACCGTTCTCGTAATTTTGCTTTGCTTCAGCCTGTTTTCCTGGGCAATTATCCTTTCGAAGTGGAGCACATTCCGCCGCGCACGCGTCCAAAGCTCGCGTTTCCAGCGCGCATTTCGACGTGCCACCCGCCTCCAGGATATGGCTGCTGTTGCGGACCAGTTTAAGCCCAGTCCGCTGGTTCCTGTTTTCGAAGGCGGCCTTGAAGAACTGAAACGTCAGGGCGGACCGCGCAATCCCGTCGCCATCCAGCGAGCGATGCAGATCGCATCTTCGGAGGAACTGACTCGCCTCGAGCGTCGCCTTCCCTGGCTTGCGACCACTGGCTCCGTCACTCCGTTTGTGGGTCTGTTCGGTACCGTATGGGGCATTATCGATGCCTTCCAGGGCCTTGGCACGGCTGGTGCCGCCACCCTGCGCGCTGTGGCGCCGGGTATTTCCGAAGCACTTATCACTACGGCGGCTGGCCTGTTTGCTGCTATCCCTGCGGTTATCGCCTACAACTTCTTTGTAAGTGAAATTCGTCAGTTTGGCGCTCGTATGGACGATTTCTCCATGGAGATGCTCAACAATGTGGAGCGCGCCACCGTCGCGCCGCCTCCAAGGCAGGCCATGGTGGTTCAGGAAGCGGAACTGCGATAGCACATGGCTTTCACCAATACACAAGGTAAGACGCAGAGCTCGCTGGCCGACATCAACGTCACGCCGCTGGTAGACGTCGTTCTCGTGCTGCTGATCATCTTTATGGTGACTGCGCCAGTGCTGCAATCAGGCATTGAAGTCAACGTCCCGAAGACGAAAACCGTCAAGGAAATTACCGAAGAACGCCTGGTGATCTCCATCGACAAAGAGCAGCGCGTCTTTCTCGGGAATGATCCAATCAACATCAACTCGATTGGAAATACGCTTCACCAGAAAATTCGCGATCCACAGGGTCAGGCGATTTATGTTCGTTGCGACGAAGAAGTACCCTTCGGTGTTTTCGCAACAGTCATGGATGCAGTAAAGCAGTCTGGCATAACCAATGTCAGTGTCGTGACCCAGCCTTTGAATGAACATGGCGGCAAACGCTGATATCTTCACAGAACGTGAACCACTCGGATTTCCGCTAGCTTTTTCCGTAGCGGTACACGGACTGCTTTTTGCTTCCATCGTCATCTACACCTACGTAGCAGGTCGTCCGGGGCAGAATTGGGGCACAGGCGGCACCGGCGATGCCATTGGCGTAACGCTCACTTCGACGATCCCGCTGCCCAAGCCTGCTGTGGAAACGCCAAACATCCTTGCAAATGATTCCAAAGGGCTCACGCAGACACAGCCCAGGGTAGAAGAAGTACAACCTCCGCCCGATGCGATCGCGATCCCGGATCGCAACGTAAAGCCGAAGCCGAAGCCAAAAGAAAAGCCTCGCCAGACCAATCAACCAAAACCGAAGCCGGTTGAAGAAGCCAATAACGTTGTTCCATTCGGTCAGGGTGGGCCCGTAAGCGGTCCCTATGGCACTTTCAGTGCTGGCGGCGCAAAGGGCGGTTTCGGCTTTAATGGCGGCGGCGATTTCGGTTCGCGCTATGCTTGGTACGTTCGTGTTGTGCAGCAAAAGGTTTCCGATAATTGGCTCAAGTACGAAGTCGACCCCCGTATTACCGCCGCAAATCGTGTTTACATAACGTTTGACATTATGCGGAATGGTCAACCGCGCAATATACAGATCGAGCAGTCGAGCGGCGTTCCGTCGCTGGACCAGTCTGCCGTACGGGCTCTGCAGCGTATTGACACATTTGGCGCGCTACCGCCCGATTACGCCGGAAATCAGGTTTCCGTAGAGTTCTGGTTCGACTATAAAAGATAGTGAGTAGCACAGGCGGGATGCTGGTGGAAAAAGAGCTTTGTTCTTTTGTCATCATAACCGGATGCGAGTTCATGAGAGATCTGCATTCCCGCAGCTTTCTCGGTTACTGCCACACTCCGGAGTTGAATTAAGGCGAACGATGAAGAGATTTTTTGCACTGTCTGTTTTCATTTTCTTATTTACCTTCCATCTTCTCGCGCAAACTGATTGGATTCGAACTGGCACTGGCCTCGGAGTGGAAAAGCCCCGCATCGCTGTTGCAGATTTTAAGCCGCTTTCCACCGATCCTCAGGCTGCCGGACTGCTGAAAGTCTTCAACGATACACTCTGGAACGATCTTGATAATGCTGGCATCTTTGAACTCGTTTCCAAGAGCTTCTATCCGCTTGAAGCTCCGGGGCTGCCGCAGGAAGTAAAGTTCGACGCTTGGGCAAATCCGCCGGCCAATGCCAGCATGCTCGTTTTTGGAAACCTGAATATCGCCGCATCGAACCTGGTGATCCAAGGATGGCTCTATGACGTCAGGAACACAGGTTCACCACAAATCCTTGGCAAGCAATACAGCGATCAGCCTACGCCCGATGCCGCCCGCCTGATCGCGCACAAATTTGCGGACGAAATCATTTACCGCCTGGGTGGGGTGTTCAGGGCATTGCCGAAAGTAAGATCGTCTATGTCAGCAGCCGCAGTGGCAACAAAGAAATCTGGATCATGGATTACGACGGCGCCAACCAGCGGCAGCTAACCCACAAAGGCTCCATCTCGCTCTCTCCGCGAATTTCGCCTGACGGTTCGCGCGTGGCGTTCAGTGGTATTAGCGGCGGAAACTGGGAGATTGAGATGTACTCGCTCGATCTCAATCGCACTGTCTCATTTCCCCGCTATAGCGGCACCAACCTTTCTCCGGCGTGGTCCGCTGATGGAACCAGGATCGCCTTTTCATCTTCTCGCACCGGTGATCCCGAAATTTACATTGTCGATGCGGATGGACGTAACATCCGGCGCATAACGGAGGCCAAGGGTCCCGACGTATCTCCGACTTGGAATCCAAAGACCAATGCGCAGATCGCCTGGGTCAGCGGCCGCACCGGATTGCCGCAGATTTACACGATGGAGAGCGATGGCACCAACGTCCAGCGTATGACGGACCAGGGCTATGCGGTCTCGCCTTCCTGGGCCCCAAATGGCCAGTTCCTTGCCTTCGCATGGATTCGCCGTTACGGTCCTGGCGCTCCGGGCGCGCGCGACATCTATGTCATGGATATCACCACCAAGCAGTTCGTCCAATTGACGCATGATGTGGGACGGAATGACTTCCCTTCGTGGTCGCCAGACAGTCGGCACATCGTTTTTCAATCGGACCGTACTGGCACCGAACAGATCTGGACAATGCTGGCCGATGGGACGAATCAAAAGCAACTGACGACCTCGGGAAAGAATTCGCAGCCGAACTGGAGTTTCAAGTAGCAACTCAGCGGAATCTCGCTGATGTAGTCGTGTACATATTGAGAGTAGCTGGACGTCAGTTCCAGCACCCTGAACTATTAACCGAAATGCGCCATCACCCCGATGGCAGGAGGCAGAGTTGAAGCATAGAGCGATTCAGTGGTCGATCATCATTCTGGCGTTGGCCGGGATCATGGTACTTGGTGCGTGCAAAAAGAAAGTTACGCCCCCGCCGCCGCCACCACCGCCGCCGCCCGCGGCACCCACAGCTTCACTGACAGCGAATCCCAGCACTATCCAGCAGGGTCAATCCACAACCCTGACGTGGGAAACGCAGAACGCAACCGATGTCACACTCGACGGCAATAAGGTCGATGCCAACGGCTCTCAGACTGTGAGCCCGACCGATTCGACCACTTACCACCTCGTCGCCAAGGGTGCAGGCGGTTCGCAGGAGTCAACTGCGCGCGTGACGGTAACCCCGCCTCCGCCTCCACCTCCTCCAGCGCCCTCACCAACCGACATGGATTTGTTCAACACCAATGTGAAGGACATCTTCTTCGATTATGACTCCTATGACATCAAGCCGGATCAGCAGAGCGTAATTCAGGGAGATGCCGCTTTCCTCAAGCAGCATCCAAATATAACCTTCACCATTGAGGGTCACTGCGATGAGCGCGGGTCCACTGAGTACAACCTGGCACTTGGTGACAACCGCGCAAACGCCGTCAAGAATGCGCTTGTTCAGGCCGGTGTCGACGCGAGCCGCATCAAAACCATCAGCTACGGCAAGGAAAAGCCGTTCTGTACCGAATCGAACGAAAGCTGCTGGCAGCAAAACCGCCGCGGCCACTTCGTTTATGGCAAGTAAACCAACTCGTGTAGGTACCCCACCCTGGCCTGGTCTTGGTCAGGGTGGGATTTGAGTACTTCGACAGTGTTGGGGCAAGCGCGAAAGAGCAGCCGGTCTAGTGCTCCTTTAAGGCGCTTAGTTTTGTGATTCCGAGAGAACTTCAGTCTCGAGGAATCTCCATTTCGGCGCTGACCCCTTACACACCCAGGTCTCCGCGTTATGATTGTCTCCAAGGAACGCATCGCCATGAAACTGAATAAATTCATTGCCGTACTCGCTGTGCTTGTTCTTTGCACTTCTGCCCTCTTTGCCGCCAATAAGGACATGGTCCAACTGCAGACGCAGGTTCAGGCGATCCAGGACCAGTTGACGCAGATGAAACAGTCCATCGACGAGCGCATGGGCGTCATGCGCAATCTCGTCGAACAGAGCACGGATACGGTCAACAAGCTCAACGGAACCATGGCCGATCTGCAGAAGGCTATCCAGCAGCAACACACCGATACCGGCACGCGTGCCGATCAACTTTCTGGACAGATCCAGGCCCTCAACGATAGCGTCGACGAACTGAAGGCGCGGCTGAACAAGATGGGCCAGCAGCTCGATGCCATGCAAGCCGCCGCGCAGAATTTGAACACGCCCCCTACCGGCACTCCCGGCGCAACTGGAATGCCTGGTCCCGGTGGTGCTCCGCAGGCGCAGGCTCCTCCGCCAGACGTTCTCTATAACAACGCTCTTCGTGACTACAACTCCGCCAACTACCAATTAGCCCAGCAGGAATTCGGCGATTACATGAAGTACTATCCGAGCACCGATCTTGCCGGCAATGCTCAGTACTATCTTGCGGACATTCTTTACCGGCAAGGAGACTACCAGGGTGCAGTGAAGGCCTACGATCAGGTTCTGGAAATGTATCCCGGCGGAAACAAGACTCAAGCAGCTCAATTGAAGAAGGGTTACGCTCTGCTCGAACTCGGCCAGCGCTCCGCAGGAGTCAAGGAACTGAACTCTCTCATCCAGCGCTACCCACGCAGCCTCGAAGCACAACAAGCGCGGGAGCGGCTCCGTAAGATGGGCGCGACAGCTTCGGCTAAGCCCTCGGCGGCACGCGAATAGCGATTTACTTTTGTTCGGGGGAAACCTGAATCTCTTCAGCGTGCTTTCCTGGATCTTTCGGCGGCAGCTTCAAACTGCGCAGGCAATAACTGATCTCGCTCGCCATATCCAGGATTCGCATTCCATCCTGCACCATCAGCTTGCAGGAGATCGCTTTGCGTACCGGCGTCCCCTCGCCCAAGTCGTACGTCACCCGGCAATACTGACAATCCTCGTTCCAGCAGAACCTTCCATACGAGATATCTTCCGGCGCGAGAAACTGCAGGCAGCGCAGAACCATATTGTTATCGGGAACCTCAAACTCGCGTCCGCGAATCTGTATGCGCACCATGCGCGTGTGAGGCCGCATCAACGGCCCAGGCGAACTCATGTCACGATTGTAGTGGGATTACCCCTTTCGCTCGATAACCAAAAGGGCGCAGGCGACCGGGTGCGGAGGTCGCTGCGCCCTAAATGCTCCCCACGACGGAGAGCTTGCGCAAAGGCCTGAGGACGTTAGCTGAAAACGCCAGCTCAGAGCGATTACTCATACAAACGTCAACTCCCACTGAAAGTTTCGGACCACGATTCGGGTGCGGCATTACCCTTACTCCAACTTGCGTGCCCGTCCGTTCCTTCCGAGAACTTAGGGGCAACAATTGTTGCGCATTGCGTCATCTTGTCTTCCATGACCGACCAACAAGACGAGTTCCAGAACAAGGGTGCGGTAGAGCAAGGCAAACCGAAGCAGCCTACAAATACTTCCTTGAGCGGCCAGCTCGGTCATCGCGAGCAGAACCCGCTAGTCGAGGGCAATGACACAGATTTCCCTGAGCAAGGCAACAGCCCTGAACACAGCGGCCAATCCAATGAACCGCCGGATCGCGGCATGCTTTTCGGACACCAAGCCTCGTCCCAGCCCTGATCGCGATATCGTTGACCAGGATCCCGGCGAGCGCCAGAAAGAGAATCAGGACGAGAAGGACGATCCATTAGCGGCTTAGATTTTTTTCTGAAGGTGCGCGCCTTCAGGTGCGCCGAGGAGCCAATTTTTTCAGCTCTGCTTTAGCGACTGAGGAAGTCGTTCGAGGTTGTCATCATTCCTGAGGGGACTTCAGCCTTCGAAGAATCCAGGTCTTCGATTTCTTCCGCAGGCTCTCACGCTTGCCGTGAACTTGCAATTACTTCAGCCGTTCCATGCACTCGGCCAGCACTTCCCTCGACGGACGCACGCGCTCTTCCGGCAAGGTCGCCAGGGGCTCCTCTGTCATGTTTAATAATTCCATGAACGTCGGCTGTTTGGTGTTGATGTAGAACACTCCTGTCAGGATTTCGCCATCCTCGTGCGCCTGGGCTACTCGCCTCAATGCTTCGATCTTGTTTGTCGGATCGTAGTCCTCCTCCAGCTTGTGCAACCGCAGCCGCGATCCGTCGTGCATGGTGACATCGACTGTTTCACCCTCTGCATACTCGACATCGATTTCCTCAAAGGACGGCACAAACGTGATGTCATGCAGCGGCTCTT
Organism: Terriglobia bacterium; assembly: GCA_021324365.1. Lineage (GTDB taxonomy): Bacteria > Acidobacteriota > Terriglobia > Terriglobales > Acidobacteriaceae > JAJPJE01. The sequence goes on from JAJPJE010000046.1 coordinate 35,782, forward strand.
CGTGGTCCTTGGTGAACTTGTACGATTTCGTCGAGCCTTCGTGATCGTTGAACGTCACGCATGGCGAGATCACATCGAGCATCACCGTTCCCTTGTGCGCGATTGCCGCCTTCAGCATCGCCGTCAGTTGCTTCTTGTCTCCTGAGAACGATCGACCCACGAACGTCGCACCCAACTGGATCGCCAGTGCACATGTATCAATCGGCGGTAAGTCGTTAATCACACCGGTCTTCAGCTTCGATCCCAAATCCGCCGTGGCCGAAAACTGGCCCTTCGTGAGCCCATAAACGCCGTTGTCCTCGATGATGTAGATCATGGGAATATTGCGCCGCATTAGATGCACGAACTGGCCGATTCCGATCGATGCCGTATCACCATCTCCGCTGACCCCAATCGCGACAAGGCCCTGGTTCGCCAGCAATGTCCCAGTCGCAATCGACGGCATTCGCCCATGCACACTATTGAAGCTGGGCGACCGGCTCATGAAGTACGCCGGGCTTTTCGACGAACACCCGATACCGGAGAGTTTCGCTACCCGGGTCGGATCGACGCCCATTTCAAACATCGCGTCGATAATTCGCTCAGAGATCGCATTGTGCCCGCAACCTGCGCACAAAGTCGTCTTTCCACCCTTGTATTCGACTACCGTAAGGCCGATGTTGTTCGTCTTTGGCGTCCCGGTTGAACTCGGTATCGTTCCCATTACTTCCCCTCCTGAGACGCAATCTCGCTGGTAATGCTGCGCGCATCAATCGGCAGCCCATCGTAATTGCGCACCGACCGCAGCTTTTCGGTCTGCTCCGCCGCCAAATCCAATTTCAGCAGTTGGAACATCTGTGCGTCGCGGTTCTGGTCGATGATGTACACGCGATCATGCTTCGCAATGAACTCATGCACCTCCGCGCTAAACGGATACGCCCGCACCCGCAGGTAGTCCAGTTCCACTCTATGTTCCTTGCGCAACTGATCACGGCTCTCGCCTGTAGCGTAATGCGACGTGCCATATGCGATCACCCCAACTTCCGATGTTCCATTCACCACCAGTTGCGGCTTCGGCACCAGCGTCCGCAAATACTCAAACTTCCGGTTCAATCGATCCATGTTGTTGCGGTAGTCGTCTGGGCGCTCGCTATACTGTCCCTTCTCGTTGTGTCCGCTACCGCGTGTGAAATACGCCGACGCCGGATGCGAATTGCCCGGAATCGTTCGATAACCAATGCCGTCGCCGTCCACGTCCTTGTACCGGGCAAATCCTCCCAACCGATCGCGATCTTCCTTCGACAGCACCTTTCCCCGTTTGATCGGCGTGGTCGGATACTGGAACTGATCGGCCATCCAGTTGTTCATTCCCAGATCCAGATCTGACAAGACGAACACCGGCGTCTGCGCCAGTTCCGCGAGATTGAATGCATCCTGCGCCATAGTGAAGCACTCTTCCGGCGACGCTGGGAATAACAGCACGTGCTTGGTGTCTCCGTGAGAAAGGAACGCCGTCGACAGCAGATCACCCTGCGCCGTACGAGTCGGCAATCCGGTTGATGGTCCCACACGCTGAATGTCCCAAATCACTGCCGGAACCTCGGCGTAGTATCCAAGTCCGGTGAACTCCGACATCAATGAGATTCCCGGGCCCGAAGTCGCCGTCATTGATCGCGCTCCAGCCCAGGCAGCCCCAATTACCATGCCCACAGCGGCCAGCTCATCTTCCGCCTGAACGATAGCGAAAGTAGCTTTCCCGTCAGCGCCAATGCGGTACTTCTTCATGTAATCAATGAGTGATTCCACAAGCGATGACGATGGCGTAATCGGATACCACGTAACCACTGTTACGCCCGCAAACATGCAGCCCAGCGCGGCCGCCGAGTTCCCGTCGATGATGATCTTCCCCCGGTTCTCGTCCATGCGCGAGATCCAGTACGGATCCATTTTCTCGATCGTCGCCACGGCATAGTCATAGCCGGCTTTCACGGCGTTCACGTTCAGATCGGCGGCTTTCTGTTTCTTGCCGAACTGCCGTCGGATCGCCTTTTCCACTTCGGTCATGTCGAGGCCAAGCAGGTGCGCAGCCACGCCGACGTACACCATGTTCTTCACCAGCTTGCGCAGCTTCGCTTCCGGGCAAACTGTCGCGGTAATCTTGTCAAACGGAACCGGATAGAAAGTCAGATCGGTGCGCACCGCATTCAGTTTCAGAGGCTCGTCATAGAGAACCGCCGCACCTGCTGCCAACACCTTTACATCTTCGATTGCGGTCTCCGGGTTCATCGCGATCAGGAAATCCACTTCCTTTTTTCGAGCGATGTAGCCGTTCTTGTTTGCGCGAATCGTGTACCAGGTTGGTAGTCCCGCGATGTTAGAAGGAAACAGGTTTTTGCCGGAGACCGGCACGCCCATCTGGAAGATCGTACGTAGCAGAACCGTATTGGCCGACTGGGAGCCCGAACCGTTTACCGTCGCTACTTGCAGGCTGAAATCATTCACGATCCGGCTACCTGCAAACTGTCCGGTCGAGCCATGTACCGCTAAATCCGTAGTGGCCATTAACTGAGCACGCCTTTCCTACTGAATGGATGTTTCCCCACGAGGTATGACTTAAATTATAAAGGCTGGTATCACTTAGCGAGGATGCCTTGGCAGTTAGCGTACCCGTGGGGAAGCCAAATGGTAAGCCATCCATCCCGAACGGGATTATGTAACTGCGGCAGGAATTAGACTTCCGTGAAGAACTGGGCCATGGTCCGGAATTTCTCGTAACGCGAATTCACCAGTTCTTCTGGCGAAAGCTGCTTCAGCTCACCCAAATGCTTCTGCAGCCACTGGTCCAGGAAAGCGGCTGCGCCATCGTGATCGCAATGCGCTCCTCCCGGCGGCTCCGGAATGACATCATCGATAATTCCAAGTTCGGTCAAGTCTTTCGCAGTAATTTTCATGGCTTCGGCGGCCAGTTCTTTCTTACTCGAATCGCGCCACATGATCGACGCGCAACCCTCGGGTGAAATCACCGAGTAGACCGAGTTTTCCATCATCAGTACCCGGTTGGCGACCGCGATCGCCAGTGCGCCACCGCTTCCACCTTCACCAGTGATTGCCGTGATCACCGGAACCCGCAACCGTGCCATCTCCCGCAAGTTGAGTGCAATCGCTTCAGCCTGGCCACGTTCTTCGGCGCCGATTCCCGGATACGCTCCCGTGACATCGATGAGCGTAAAAATCGGCCGTCCAAACTTCTCTGCAAACTTCATGGCTCGAATTGCCTTCCGGTATCCCTCCGGGTTGGGAGATCCGAAATTCCTCTGAACCTTTTCTTTAGTCGTGCGGCCCTTTTGTGTACCAACAACCAGCACTTCTTCTCCGTGGAATCGTGCCATCCCGCAGACCATCGCCGCATCATCGGCGTAGCGACGATCACCATGGACTTCGCTCCAGTCCGTGAAAATGCGTTCGACGAAATCTAACGGATACGGGCGCTGTGGATGCCGAGCTAGCTCTGCCCGCTGCCAGGGACCGAGGCTCTGGTTGATCTGCTTGCGCAGACCATTTACCTGCTCCTGCAGCGACTTCAAATGCCGATGCGCTTCCTCGTTATCGCGTGCCAGCGGTTCCAGTTGCGCGATCTGTTTCTCGATTTTTTCCAATTCCTGCTGGGCCTTCGTCGCCGTTTCCATCTGATTTAGGTGTCCATCCGCGGAGTCGCTTCGGATCTGCTCCAGTTCGGAGCCGAGCAAATCGCATACCAGTGCCAGTCCGGTTGCTGCCACAGCGCACATCCTTTTGGGAGAGCCGTCACGAAAACGGCGGGTTATTCAACTACGCGGACACTGCCTCGTCCACACAGTTCCTCAACGCGTGTAATGAACGCCTGGTCCGGCATAACATTATAGCCGTCAGCCTCCATTATCACCATGAAGTCCCCCACCCGTTCCAGATCAAATAACAGCCGGGCTTCTCCTTTGTGTGCTGCCAGTACAGTGTGCAACTCGTCGATGAGTTCGCAGGTGGTTGTTTCTAAAGGAATCTTGAGTCGCAGAGTGCTCGCCAGCTTGGGTTTGGCGTCCTCCAGTGCAGTGATGTCGCTGACCATCAGCTTGGGATTCGAGCCCTCCTCCACTCGTACCGATGCGCGCACCAGCACTGGAACTTCCAGTTTGAGCCTCTCCTGCAGGCGCTTGAAGTTATCGGAGAACAACAGGAAATCGATCTTCCCGGTCATATCCTCCAGCGTGCCCTGCGCATAGAGATCGCCCTTTTTGGACTTGGCAATCTTATGGCCCGTAATCACGCCTCCTGCGCAGATCGACTCATCCCGCCCGGTGGACTGCTTCATGGCACAAATATCTTCGATCGTGAGCGCGCGGAAATCTTTCAGCTTGTTAAGATACTTCTCCAGCGGATGGCCAGTGATGAAGAATCCGAGAATCTCTTTCTCAAAAGCCAGGCGCGTGTGCTCATCCCAATCAGGGACTTCCGGCAACGTATCGTTTCCGTTCGCGGTAGCTGGCATATCGTCGAAGACCCCGAAAAGCCCATGTTGGCCCGATTCTGCATCGCGCTGTGCCTTTTGAGCGCGTTCGATCGCCTTATCCAATGCGGTCATCAGCTGATTGCGCCGGCCGAGTGAATCCATTGCGCCGCTCTTGATCAGCGATTCCAGTACGCGCTTGTTCAACAGGCGCAGATCAACCTTCTCGCAAAACTGGTAGATCGTAGTGAACTTCCCCAACTCCTTGCGCGCGGTCACGATCGACTCGATCGCATTGTGCCCGACGTTCTTTACTGCAGCCAGGCCAAACCGTATCGCCTGCCCGTGAGGCGTGAAGTTTGCGTCGCTGACATTGATATCGGGCGGCTCCACCGCGATTCCCATGTCGCGGCATTCGTTGATATATTTCACGACGTCGTCCGTATTACCCGTAACTGAGGTCAGCAGCGCCGCCATGAACTCCACCGGATAATGCGTCTTCAGATATGCCGTCTGATACGCCAGCACTGCATACGCCGCCGAGTGGGACTTGTTGAATCCATATCCCGCAAATTGCTCCATCAGGTCGAAAATCTTCTCAATCTTCTTCTGTGGGAACTTGCGTTCCTGGGCGCCTAGCACGAAGCGCTCGCGCTGCTTTGCCATCTCTTCGGCGTTCTTCTTGCCCATCGCGCGGCGGAGCAGATCGGCTTCCCCGAGCGAGTATCCAGCTAGCCGGTTGGCAATCTGCATCACCTGCTCCTGATACACGATCACGCCCAGCGTCTCTTTCAGTACTGCTTCCAGTTCGGGCAGCTCGTACTCGATCTTCTTGCGTCCGTGCTTGCGATCGACGAAGTCGTCAATCATTCCGCCCTGGATCGGCCCCGGACGGTACAACGCATTCAATGCTGTCAGATCTTCAATGGAATTTGGTTGATATTTCCGCAGCACATCGCGCATGCCGTGCGATTCAAACTGGAAGACACCAGACGTCAGCCCGCTGTGAAAGACCTTCTTATAGGTCTCCTCGTCATCAGTCGGCAGCTTTTGTAGGTCGATATCTTCGCCCCGCGTCTGCTTGATCAGCTTCAGCGCATCATCGAGGATTGTCAGCGTCGTCAGCCCAAGGAAGTCCATCTTGAGAAGCCCGAGCTTCTCGATCGCCTTCATGTCGTACGCGGTGACGATTTCCTCGTTTTTCGTCAGATGGACCGGAACTAGATCCGTCAACGGCTGCGGTGAGATCACCACGCCCGCCGCATGCACACCCGAATTGCGAACTAGTCCTTCAAGCTTCTTCGCGGTATCGATGATCTGCCGTACCTGCTGCTCGTTTTCATAGGCCTGCGCCAGTGGCGGAGAATCCTGCAGTGCCTGGTCAATCGTGATGTTCAGAGTGGTCGGGATCATCTTCGCGATCCTGTCCACCTCCGCGTACGGCATGTCCATGACGCGGCCCACGTCCTTGATCGCCGCTTTCGCCGCCATGGTGCCGAACGTGATGATCTGCGCCACATTCTCGCGCCCATATTTTTCGGTGACGTACTTGATGACCTCGCCGCGGCGGTTCATGCAGAAGTCGACATCAATATCAGGCATGCTGACGCGCTCAGGATTGAGGAAGCGCTCAAACAGCAACTCGTTTTGCAAGGGATCGACGTCCGTAATCGACATGGCATAAGCGACCAGCGAACCCGCCGCCGATCCGCGCCCCGGTCCCACAGGAATACCGTGCTCTTTCGCGTAGCGAATGAAATCCCACACGATCATGAAATAACCGGGAAACTTCATTTGCTTGATGATCTGGATCTCCCAGGAGAGCCGCTGCTCGTAGTCGCTGATCTGGTGCTTCAGCCGACCTTCGGCCTGCAGCTCGCGCAGCAGGTTCAAGCGTTTTGCAAAGCCTTCCCGACACACTCGCTCAAAGTAGCTGTCGATATCCATTCCCGCAGGTACATCGAAACGCGGAAACGGATTGCTCACCTTGTTCAGCTTGAAATTGCAGCGCTCGGCGATGTCGAGCGTTCGCTTGAGCACATCGGGCTCGCTGCCGAAGACCTTTTCCATTTCCTCGTAGCTCTTCACGAAGAACTGGTTCGTCTGGAACTTCATGCGGTTTTCTTCCGCAACCGACTTGCCGGTCTGTATGCAGATCATCACGTCCTGCGCGTGCGCGTCGTCTTCGCACAGATAGTGACTGTCGTTTGTGGCAACGGCGGGTAGGTCCAGTTCTCGCGCGATGCGGAACTGATCGCTCAGGATTTTGTGTTCCTGCGGAAGCCCCTGGTTCTGCACCTCAATGAAGAAGTTTCCCTCGCCGAAGATGTCGTTGAAAGTAGCGGCGGCCTTCTTCGCAGCCTCGTACTTCCCTTCCATCAGGTTCTCCGCGACTTCACCCTTCAGACACCCGGAAAGTCCAATCAGCCCCTTGCTGTGCTCCGCGAGGAAGCGCTTGCTGATACGAGGCTTGTAATAGAAGCCATGCAGTGACGCCTCCGACGTAATCTTCACCAGATTGCGATATCCCTCTTCGTTCTCCGCCAGTACCAGCAGATGGTTATACGTATCGCCTTCCGGCGCCATCCGCTCGGTGTCATGATCTTCTTTCTTGCAGATATACAGCTCGCACCCGATGATCGGTTTAATGCCCTCGTTCTTCGCTGCGTTGTAGAAATTTACCGCGCCGAAGATATTGCCATGATCAGTCATGGCGACCGCCGGCATCCCAAGCTGCTTTACACGCTTGACAAGCTTGTCGACGTCACAGGCGCCATCCAGGAGGGAATAATCCGTGTGCAGGTGCAAGTGAACAAATTGGGACATGGGAACTACTTCAATTGTAGTGGCCGTATAGAGACCTGAGAAGCCGCACGAGAAATGCTTTGTGGAAATCGAGGCACAATGGAGGCCGCTATTGCTTAGGACTTGGCCAGCAATCTGGCAAAAAGTCCCTTCTTCTTCTCTGCCGGTTCGACGCCCACCGCCCGTAGAACTCTTTCGACATCAGCTTCCCCCAGCGGTTCCCGGTCCTTATTGATCCGGATCATCTCCTGATATCCGGTGTACCGGTCAAGGCAGTAGAAGCAGTCGCTCATGTGCTGCTCTGCCAGTTCGCGTTCACGCCAGGTGATTTGCCCATTTACCAGGTTGTTGTATGTGCGCAGCGCAAGACACTGCTCGCCTTTGGTCTGCTCTGCCGATTCCATCAACGCTCGGGCTGACACCGTGAAAGCCGCGCTGCTCGCTTCTGGCAGAACTTCCGCCAAGCGATTGTCGGCGATCTCTTTTACCGCGTTTGCTGTGGCCTCGGCATTCATCATCATGGGTGCGATCTGCTGCGCGTTGTAACCCTTCACGAACAGCCAGAGCAGTTGCCGCTCCACCACCGGCAGATCCTTAACCACTTCACTGAACTGATCCAGCGAAATTTCGGGCTTCGGAAGGCGCGCAACCGATCGTCCGTAGGCAAACACCAACTCTCGGAACGACATCGCAAACTCGCGCTCATTCTGGAATCTCAGCTGACGGAACCATTCGCAGCCATTGGCATACGCGCGCGCGAACACCCCAATCACATGCTGCTCGATGTCAGGCGACAATGACGGAAAGTAATGTATCAGCAGAGTTCGTGCAACCGGGGCATAATCGCGGACGAAGTCGTGCCATCCGCTCCGCTCGGCGCGCGCGCACTCTTCCGCCATGCTGAATATGGTACGAACTGCCATCCCAGTACAGTTTTACCTTGTGAAGACGCCAGCTTCAACTCTCACCAGCGCAATGGAAGCTTCCAGCAGTGAATGGCAGATAAGGACATGCGACATCACACTTCCCTCAGTTACTCACGGTTGCGCAGCAAAGAGATAATGTCGTCCGCAGTAATCACGCCCATGAGCTTTCCTTCGTCGTCTACGACCGGCAACGTGAGCAGGTTATATTTGTCGAACAGCTCGACAAAATCGTTTTCTTTCGCTCGTTCTTGGACCAAGATCAGCGGCTCCGAACTCAGCTCTTTCAGCTTTTGGCCATGATTCGCGAGCACCAGCTTCTGCAGAGGAACCACCCCGGTAAGTTTCCCATGGATGTCGACAAGGAACAATGTGACTACGCTCTCGACGCCGCCTTCGAAATTTCGCAACAGTTCCAGCGCATCATCGACAATCGCGACATCCTGCAGCGCCAGGTAATCCGTGGTCATACGGCCCGCGGCGGTGTTCTCTTTGTGCTCGAGCAGTTCTTCCACTTCTTCGCGCTGCTCCGGTTCCATCTCTTCGAGAATCTCTTCCGACTTGGATTCCGGCAGATCTCCCAGCAAGTCAGCCGCCGCATCCGGATCCATTTCTTCGACGATGTCAGCCGCGCGTTCCGAATCCAGTGAATGAATGATTGATCGCTGCAGCTTCGGGTCGACCTCCTCCAGCGCCTCCGCCGCGACATCCTCGTCGAGTGTTTCGAAGACGGCCTCGCGCTCGTCTGGCGACAGCTCTTCGACGATATCGGCAATATCCGCGGGATGTAGCTTCGCCAGCCGGTCGTGTTCAATCTTTAGCTTTACGCGACGCGCCGGATCAGTCTCGATCAGGTCGACGTAGTCCCATGGGATCAGCCGGGGTGGAATCTTTCTCAGCAGTGCCTGCAATGCGCCGTAGGGGACAATTCCCTTCAATAGCCTCCTCACCGCCCCGCGCGCCCCGATGTCCACCGCCTCCATCTTCAGCGCGATGTGATGGTTGGTCGGCTCCTGCTTCAAATCGATATCGTTGACGCGCACTACCTTGCGCCCGTGCACGTCGATAATCTGTTGATCCAGCAAATCGCGGCTCAACAGCAGGAATCCCTCGGGATTGAGGAATGCCGGCCAGTTTTGCGTTTTCCCCTTTACTCGCACTCCGCCGCGCAACTCATCTACCTCTTTCAGCGGCAGCAACCGCAAATCGCTTCCGGCCTTCACCACGAAGGACGAAACCCACTGCGAATCCTCCTGCGGACACAAGGCGACCTCCCGCACGCGGCCTACCACCTGCCCGGTGGGATCCAGAACCGGTGAGCCGAGGAGTTCCGTAAGCGCAATCTGCGACATCCGTTGGAGCATAACGAACACGACGGTCGGAAAGCTAGCGCTATCGTGTGCTAATCCGATTCCCAGCAAGCGGAACGGGAATTCCGGCAGTAAGCGCGACTGACTAGCGATCCAACGCACCTTTTGGCGCATCGAATTCTCCTCCAGTGGAATCTACTGCCCAAGGAGAATCTGACATGCGCGACAAGGCACGACGCAAAATCGATTCGAAAATACCAATCTCGCAGGACGAGTTTGATTCTGAATCTGCCGGGCAATCCGGTGACACACAGGGACTTTCCGGAATAGAAGAAGCCGACTCCGAGAGCGTCGAGGAGTTGATCGAAGAAGGCCAGGCCGAAGAAGCTGAAGTCATCGACTCTGTCGAGAACGCCCCCGACCCGGATGTCTCCGAAGTCCGCACCCGCGAAGTCCCCGAAGACGACGTCCCCGAGGAATATCGGGACGATCAGCAGTCCGATGTGGCTTAAGTCGAACAAGCAGGGGACTATCTCTGTCATCTGTTGCCAGAGGCGGGACTACTGAGGTGTCCAACCTTCTAGCCGTCGTTTGGCGCAAAGGTGGGAAAATCAGAGTGCTTCGTCGTGCGTTTTTCGATTCGAGCGAAGAATCGTTACCCGCGTAGCCAGAACCCGATGATTACGCCCAGCGTTGCGTAGGCCCAGCACTTGTCTCCTGTGCTGTACGGTTTCGTAAGAATTACGAAGAGACCGCCGGCAAGCAGCAACAAGCTGACACTTACGAAGATAGAGTCGGGTTTCAACTGCTCCGATGCAGCCCCCACGTTCAAACGCGAGACATCATAGGAAACCGGAAGAGGTACCTCTCTGCTGCTGGATGGCGGAATATCCACTTTCAACCCGAGTGGAACCTCGACCCGGACAGTCGAGCCTGTTTTGTTGTAAATCATGAGCGAGTCGGGAGTATAAACCTCACGTTCGCCATGAGAGCTGGCCTTACCGCGTTGCGCATCGAGCCATCCTAACGCGATGGCCTCTCTGAGCGTGACGGTCTTGCCTGCGAGACCGGTCACATTCACGTTGGACCGGACAGACGGCGGTGGAGGCTCGAAGAAATCAAACCGAAAGCGTCTGGCAGCCCACAACGATGGAAGCGCGACAAGGAATAGCGCGATAGAAGAAAAGCGCGTAGCACGGCGCGGTGTGAAGGCAGGAGCTGCTGTTGCCATCCGCCGCGGATTTTAGCACACACACTTCTGCCCGGCCTTCGGTTTTCTTTCGCGAATCGTACACGAGTACGTTGCGAGTAACGGGAATTAGAAGGCATTATCAAACTCGAAAAAACGTTGTTTGACACAGGTACACTCGGACAGGCAAACTACGGGATTCTTGGAAGCTCGCTGATTCTGGCGCTCTCCCGGGCTTCGAAGCGAGAAAAAGGTGACGGTAACCGTTTGAGCATGACGGCAAAGAAGGTCGTCTACAAGCTGGACTCTACGCTCGAAAGCGTCAATGAAGCCGAGCAGAAGGCCAGCGAACTCGCATCGGCTTCGGGTTTCGACGAGGAAGAGGCTCTTCGTATCGAAATGGCAGTCCGTGAAGCGGCCGTCAATGCCGTCTACCACGGTAATGGCTATGACCCTAATAAGAAGATGACTCTGGCATTCGAGCGGACCGAGGATGCACTTGTTATCACCGTATCGGACGAGGGTCACGGCCTTGATCCGGAAACACTGCCCGATCCGCTGGCGCCTGAGAATTTGTTGAAGCCTTCTGGGCGAGGGATTTTCCTGATCCGGTCTTTTATGGACGAAGTGCGGTTCCGAAAACTGGATCCGGGAACTGAAATTACTTTGATTAAGCACGTCCGCAGCCACGATGCAGACGGCAAGGAGGAGTCCAAGTGACGATGAAGTCCAATACCCGGCAGGTGGATGGCGTAACCATCATCGATCTGAGCGGTCGTATCACTCTCGGCGAGGGCAGCACGGTATTGCGTGACCTTGTCCGTCAGAACGTTGCTAAGGGAAACAAAAAGATTCTGCTCAACCTTGGCGACGTAACGTATATCGACAGCTCTGGCATCGGCGAGTTGGTAAGCGCCTTCACCAGTGTCCGCAATGCAGGCGGAGAGCTCAAGCTTCTCAACCTGACGAAAAAAGTTCACGATCTACTGCAGATCACAAAGCTGTACACCGTGTTCGACGTGAAGGACGACGAAGCTGCAGCTATTCAGGCCTTTTCGAAGTAAGTCTTAGCTCGAACCAAACGGCACTACCCTGGCATCTTTCTTACCTGGAAGCGGGGCGACTTTCTTCGCCCCGCATCGCCAGTTCTGCCTCTACCCCGCGGGTGGATACTCCATCAGCATTGCCGCCGCGCGCCTTCGCGAAATATTCAGCACGCTATTGTCATCCGCGATCGATTTCAGAATCGGAGCCAGCGCCTGAATTTCGGCTAGCTGGTGATCTTTCGACATCTGCTCCATCTGTTTCAGTTCGGAATCGAGTCCGAGCTTGTCGTGCGCGTGGTAATAGGTGAGGCGTCGTCCAAACTCCATTGTCTCGGCAATCCCCTCGAATAACGCCGTCAGCTCCTGTACCGCCTGATTGTTAGACCAGTTGTAGCTGCTGCGGAAGTTTCGGTCCGCATCCTTGTAGGCGAGCGTCTTGTTCCCGGTGAACGCGACCTTCCCTTTGCGAGATTCGAAGTCCTCGTTGAAATACTTGAGCTGTTTCGCGCCGTTGAATATCTTGTCCCGATCGGCCGCGCTAATCGTGAAACGATAGGTGTACGGTTCACCTGTCTGCTGCTCCGATCCGGGATCTGATTCGTACGTCGCGCGACCGTCGGAACTCACAGTGATCGAGTAGTGCGGCGGATCGCCACTCGGAAACTCCAGGCTGAAAGTTACGTTCGGACTGACCGCATAGTTCGGATTTGTGCTGACTTGCGCAGTTTGCGCAGAGGCAAATATAAGACAAATGCAGAAGACGGCCACGCAGATTGCAGACGAACGGACGAGCACGCGCAGTTCCTCCGCCAAACATTGTAGACGGAAATCGACTCTCGCTGGTCACACACGACAGGAAACGGCTTTTGCCGGCTGCTGCTTCTGCAAGGTGCTCCAGGTATGCAGATGACAAATAGCGATCGCTAGTGCGTCCGCCGCGTCGGGCGATTCCGGCGCTTGCGGCAGATCAAGCAACTGGGTCACCATATGCTGCACCTGCGACTTCTCGGCGCGGCCGTAACCAACCACCGACGACTTGATCGAAAGCGGCGAATACTCGGCAACCTGTAGGCCGCAGGAAGACGCAGCCAGCATGGCAACGCCTCGGACCTGCCCCAGCTTCAGCGCCGATTTCGCATTTACGGCGTAGAAGACGTCTTCAATCGCAACCATCTCCGGCCTGACCTCGGCGATGACCTCCCGCAAACGCTCGAATACGCGATTCAAACGCACCGGAAGCGGTTCCCGGGTCGAGAGGCGAATGGTTCCGCAACACACAATCCGCAGCTTGGTGTCACTTCCCTGCTCTACGACGCCATAACCCGTATATTCGCCACCGCAATCGATCCCGAGAACGCGCATCGGGTGCAGTCTACCCGAAAATTGGTTGAGGACGGGATAGCTTTCCCGTAACCAGCCAGCCTGAGTCACCGGATTTGCATCCATTTCAGCAATGACACGGGATCGCATCTTGCTGGTTAGGGGAGGCATCGCATTTCTGATCGCCGTATTACTGCTGGCAGGGACTGCTCGCCCGCAGACAACAAACGTTACAGACCAGCAGGCCCCGCCAATCCGGATCACCAGTGGTCCCACCATAGAACATTACGGTGCAGAAGACGCCATTATTGCCTGGTCCACGAATGTTTCGTCAGGAACCGAAGTGCTGTTTGGAATAGATCCTCAGCATTTGGATCATCGCGCCGAAACTCCCTGGGGCGCGCTCACCCACCGTGTGACTCTGAAACACCTCTCGCCAGACACGACCTACTACTTCCGAGCCATTTCGGATCAGGCGCTGGGAACCGGGGACAAGGCCGAGAGCGGTGTCCTACAGTTCAGGACTGAAGGAAAGGTGCAGGCGGCGAACTAGCATCGCGCCGTACGGCCTTGGCAGTTAATTAGACATTGTTGCGTTTTACCAACGACACAGTTTGCGTATATCTGGCCAACTGACCCGTCAGCATCAGGTAAACCATCCGGAAGTCACTAATGAATGACCAGAATGGATGCCCAAAAGTAGCGGGCCGATTGCCTTCGATTCCAAAATGGCCGATCCACGCGAAGCCGTAGCCAATTACGGGCCACAGCAGGATGAACCAGTAATGCGCCGTCACAAGTGCCCAGATCACGAGAGCGATGCCCAGCACCGTTCCACACAGGTGCAGATAACGAGTCCCCGGCTTGCTGTGTTCGCCAAGGTAAAACGAGAAGAATTCGTTGTACGTTGAAAAGCGCTGCTTGTCGTCGGTCACACCCATCCTCTGGCGCGACATAGTACACCGATTCGAGGGTCCGCGCCCTCGAATTAGCCGTTTCAATTGCACGCGACAAATTCATTGCTCTCTCGATAAAATCGCTGCACGGACTCGAATCCATTTCCGATTCACATAATTGGTCAACTCAGGCGGATAAGCGGATAAAAGGAGCAGGAATGAAGATCGGTGTATTAACCGGCGGAGGCGACTGCCCAGGTCTGAACGCGGTGATTCGTGCCATCGTGCGCAAAGGAACATTTCACTATGGCGATCAGTTCGTCGGATTCCTGGAAGGATGGCGCGGCGTTCAGGATAACAAGGCGGAGGTTCTCGATCTGGCAAAGGTCTCGGGAATTTTGCCGCGTGGCGGCACAATACTTCGCACCTCTCGCACTAATCCGGCCAAGCGCGAAGGCGGACTCCAGCGCTGCATTGACAACCTGAAGCGCCACGGTTGCGAAGCGCTCATCGCCATCGGCGGCGATGACACCATGTCCGTCGCACAAAAGCTATTCGAACTGGGCGTCAAGGTCGTAAGTGTGCCCAAGACAATCGACAATGATCTGAGCGGCACCGACTTCTGCTTCGGTTTCGATACGGCGGTCGAGATCGCAACCGAAGCGATTGATCGCGTGCACACCACAGCCGAAGCGCACAATCGGGTGATCGTCGTCGAAGTGATGGGACGTGATTCCGGCTGGATTGCTATCTACAGCGGATTGGCCGGCGGCGCCGATGTGATCCTCATCCCGGAAAAGCCGTTCGAGCTAGAAGATGTTGCCGAAGCGATCCGGTTGCGCCACTCGCGTGGACGCTACTTCAGCATTGTTGTGGTCGCGGAAGGCGCCAAGGTCGCGGAGCACTCGAGCGACAACGTCACTCTGGACATCACCAAGGATGAGTTCGGTCACGTGCGCCTCGGCGGAATCGGAAATCTCCTGGCAAAGGAAATCGAGAAGCGCACCGGCTTCGAGACGCGCGCCGTAGTACTGGGTCACGTGCAGCGCGGCGGGTCTCCAACAGCATTCGATCGTGTGCTGGGGACGCGTTACGGCTCAGGCGCAATCGACATGGTTCATCGCGGCGAGTTTGGCAAGATGGCGGCTCTGCGTGGAACCGAGATCGTTGCCATCCCGATCAAAGATGCGCTGTCGGAGAATCGCAAAGTCGATCAGGCGCTGATCGATGTCGCCCTTGGACTTCACGACAAGATCGGCGGCGAAGCCCGAAGAGAAGTAATTCAGTCCACCTAATATGGGCTTGGTGCCCCATTCAATCCGTGGAAATCGAGAACTGGCACAAGCCAGAGGGTTCTCGCTCACGAAAAAAGCCTCCTCGATCGAGGAGGCTTTTTCGTTTCGCTTTCAACTCAGTTACTTCTTAAAGTACCGCGCTTTCCAAACACCAAAGCTTACGCCTCCGAGACCAAGTAGCCCGAGCAACGGAAGCGGACTGGCCGTGCTGGGCATCTTGCCGTTTCCATTCGCAGCTTCGTTCGTCCCGTTCTGGTTGGTCGAAGTGCCAGTTTGATCCTGTGGCGGAGGATTGCCCGTGTTGGCAGCGGCGCCGTTCTGATCTGCACTCTGATCGGATCCAGTCACCGCATTCTTCGCTCCATGATAGGCACCTTTAACACCAGCCTTGGTTTTGTGATACCCGGTTTCAGCACCGCTCTTCACCGTCCCCGCCGCACTGGAAGCCGCACCTTTGGTCTGTTCTGCGGTATTCTGCGCCTGATCGGAGGTGCTCTGCTGGTCGGAAGTCTGCGGAGCGCCCGTCAGCATCGACATTTCCTGCGGCGGCGTTGAAGTTGATTCCGCATTGCCGGTGCCATTCGTTCCCGTCTGGCCTGACATGCCCGGAGTTGAGCTGCTGGTTCCAGGGGCCACAGCAGTGCCCGCCGGCGAATTCGGCGGCGCTGTCGCGGAGGTAGCGGTCCCGGTGGTGCCACTCGGCGTTCCGGACGCAGTGGGAGCTGCCGCACTCGGCTCACCAGGGGTCGTAGTCGTGCCCGGAGTCGTTGTTCCAGTTTGGCCGGTTGTTCCACTCATGTCGGTCCCTGGAGTTGTGGAACCAGGAGCCGCTGTGCCTGGATTTGTTGCACCCGGAGTTGCCGTACCCGGTGCTCCGGCCTGAGATCCCATCGCGCCGGGATTTGCACTTCCGGTACCTACAGATCCAGATCCTGCGGTTCCTGTGCTCTGTCCAGCGACGCCGCCCGTTGCTCCGGTTCCGGCTGTGCCGGCGCCCGCTCCTGCACCAGCGCCAGCCCCAGCACCTCCCGCGCCCGCTTGTGCTACCGCCATTCCCGCTCCGAGCAGCAGCACGCTCACAATACTTAGTGTTTTCATAGATTCTCCTCAGTTGGCTAGCAGTGCGCCTCCTTCTCGGGATACACACTGGTGTTTCGTTGACAGTGGCGTTCATCGTTCTGACGCCATGCCGTTCAAGCGAGATGTCCTCGTCCAGCGGCGCTCTCGCAAGCGAGAGTAGGTTGCGGCTCGGAAAACACAAGCCAGGAGCGGCAAAGGATTGCTGGCGTTATGGGAATCCAGTTCAGCTCTGGGTTCTCTCACCCGTTGACGTGATGGCGCGCACACCAAATTCCACGGAAAAAGATGAGACTGCTTACAAAGGAACTGCGGAGGCTGGGCCAGAGGAGCGCATTCCGGCTAGTGGCCCAACGACAACTTGGCTTCTGATCGACCCTGCTAAAAAGGGTACGGTTGAGCACTGTCCCGCTGTGTCCTTTCGTGTGAAAGGAGATCTGATGCCGGCGTATCCAGCGACAGTTTTGCCACCGTCCGACGATAAGCGCTGGCGCATCGTGGAAGGCACCATGCGCCGCCACGGACGCGAACCCAACGCGCTCATCGAAGTCCTGCACACCGTGCAGGAAAGCTTCGGGTATCTGGACGACACCGCGTTGAAATTTGTCGCGCAAAGCTTGCGGCTTCCCTATAGCAAGGTTTTTGGTGTCGCGACTTTCTATCACTTCTTCACCCTGAAGCCGAAAGGCAAGCACACCTGCGTGGTCTGCACCGGCACCGCATGCTACATCAAGGGATCTCCGGCATTGCTGAAGGCCGTTGAAGAAACCGCGCACATTCAACCGGGTGAAACGAGCGAGGATGACCAGGTCTCATTGCTAACTGCCCGGTGTGTTGGGTCGTGCGGATTGGCACCCGCAGTCGTGTTTGACGGCGAGGTCGCCGGCAAGGTCGTGCCCGAAGAGATGTCCAAACGCATTCTGAGGTGGCTGCACCATGACGCTTGACGAGCTACGCGAAATCGCGCGCATCGAGCGGGAAAAACAGCAGGAAGTCCCACGCAAAATCCACGTCTGCATGGCGGCGGCCTGTCTTTCACAGCATAGCGACAAAGTGAAAGCCGGACTCGAAGCACAGATCAAAGAAAAAGGCCTCGAGCACAGCTGCAAGGTGAAGGGCGTCGGCTGCATGGGTCTATGTGCTGCCGGGCCGTTGGTTTCCGTTGAGCCCGAGGGTAAGCTTTACCAGGGCGTGCGTCCGCCAGAGGAAGGCTCAGACGTCGCCGACATCGTTGGTTCCGTCGATGGCAAGCCAGCGAACAAGCTCGAACTCGATCCTGGGCTTCCCTTCTTCAAAGAGCAAGTAAAAGTGGTCTTGGAGAACTCGGGAAAGATCGACCCCGAACGAATCGAAGACTACATCGCTGCCGATGGATACGAAGCCCTACTCACCGCGCTCACATCGATGACACCGCTCGAAATCATCGAGCAGGTGACGAAGAGTGGACTACGGGGCCGTGGCGGCGCCGGTTATCCCACCGGCCTGAAGTGGAGCACGGTCGCCAAAGCTCGCAGCCAGAACAATACCAAGTTCGTAATCTGCAATGCGGATGAAGGCGACCCGGGAGCCTTCATGGATCGCAGCGTGCTCGAAAGCGATCCGCAACGTGTGCTCGAAGGCATGGCAATCGCCGCTTACGCCGTTGGAGCCAGCCAAGGATATATCTATGTTCGCGCCGAGTATCCCCTGGCAATCAAGCGACTGAAGACCGCGATTAAGCAGGCCGAAAATCTGGGCCTGCTCGGCAATAACATTTGCGAAACCCGTTTCAGCTTCCGCATCGACATTCGACTCGGTGCAGGTGCATTCGTCTGCGGCGAAGAAACCGCTCTGATCAACTCCGTCGAAGGAAAGCGTGGGACGCCGCGTCCGCGTCCCCCTTATCCCGCCCAGGAGGGTCTGTGGGGCGCACCCACTTTGATCAACAACGTCGAGACCTACGCCAACATTGCTCCCATTGTTCGCAAAGGGGGTGCATGGTTCGCGGGCATCGGCACCGAAAAGAGCAAAGGGACAAAGGTCTTCGCACTTGCCGGGCGCGTCCAGAACACCGGGCTTATTGAAGTGCCGATGGGGATCAAGCTGCGCGACATCATCTTCCGCCTTGGCGGCGGAATTCCCGATGGCCGGAAATTCAAAGCCGCCCAGACCGGTGGCCCGTCGGGCGGATGCGTGCCGGAGCAGTACCTCGATATGCCCGTGGATTATGAGTCGCTGGCAAAGGTCGGCTCGATCATGGGGTCCGGCGGCCTCATCGTCATGGACGACAGCTCCTGCATGCCCGATGTCGCCAAGTACTTCATGGATTTCTGCCGCACCGAATCCTGCGGCAAGTGCGCTCCCTGTCGCGTGGGAACCACCCACATGTACAACCTGCTGGAGCGGATCACCTCGGGCGCCGCAGCCGAAAAAGAATTGAGCCTTCTCGAAGAGTTGTGCTCCGTGGTCAGCCAGACCAGCCTTTGCGGACTAGGGCAGAGCGCGCCAAATCCGGTGGTCACGACACTGCGCTACTTCCGCGACGAGTATCTGGCGCATATCGGTGAGAAGCACTGTCCGGCAGGCGTCTGCAAAACCAAACCTCTCTCCAGAACCACGGAGGTGGGTAAATGAGCCCCGCAGTGGAAATCAAAACACTACAAATTGACGGCAAGGACGTAGGTGCGCGCGCTGATCAGACCATCCTCGAAGTCGCGCGCGAAAATGGTATCGATATTCCCACTCTCTGCCATCTCGACGGCCTCGGCGATGTCGGCGCATGCAGGCTATGCCTGGTGGAAGTGAAAGGGAGCAACAAGCTGCTACCGGCGTGCGTGACCCGCGTACAGGAAGGCATGGAGGTCACCGCACATTCACCGCGACTGGAATCGTTGCGCAAAATCATTGTCGAGATGCTCTTCTCCGAGCGCAACCACGTCTGCTCCGTCTGCGTTTCTAATGGTCACTGCGAACTGCAGGCGCTGGCAGCCAGCCTCGGGATCACGCATGTGCGGGTTCCTTATCTGAATCCAAAGCTCCAGGTAGATGCAACCAACCGCCGCTTCGTTATCGACCACAACCGCTGTGTGCTTTGCTCGCGTTGCGTGCGCGTATGCGATGAGATCGAAGGAGCACACACCTGGGATCACTTCGGCCGCGGCATCGACTGCCGCGTCATCACCGACCTGAATCAGCCATGGGGTAATTCCGATAGCTGCACCGGTTGCGGCAAGTGCGTGCATGTCTGCCCGACCGGCGCGCTAGTAGAGAAAGGACGTGCGGCTGGCGAGATGAGAAAGCGGCAGCAGTTCCTGCCTTATCTGACCTTGATGCGGGAGGGACGCCAATGAGCAAGATCCGAATCGCTACCGTATGGATGGATGGCTGCTCTGGATGTCACATGTCCTTCCTCGACATGGACGAGCGTCTGCTCGAACTCGCCGAACACATCGACTTGGTCTACAGCCCGCTCGTTGACTTGAAAGACTTCCCGCAGGAAGTGGACGTCACCTTGATCGAAGGCGCCCTCAGTTCCGAGGAGGACATGGAAAAGCTGCATAAGATTCGAAAGCACTCCAAGCTCCTTGTCTCATTGGGCGACTGCGCGGTCACCGCCAATGTCCCCGGAATGCGCAATTCGTTTCCAGTCGATTCCGTGCTGAAGCGCGGCTATCTCGAGAATGCCACCTTGAACCAGCAGATCCCGTTGCAGGTGATTCCGAAGCTTCTACCCCGCGCGCTCCCGCTGCACGAGGCAGTCAAAGTCGACCTGTTCATCCCCGGATGCCCGCCCCACCGTGACGCCATTCACTACGCGCTTTCGGAATTGATCGCGGGACGCGTGCCGGACCTGAGCACGCATAGCCATTTCGGAGCCTAGGAGAGCGAGATGCAAACTGTCGTAATCGATCCCGTCACTCGCATCGAAGGACATTCCAAGATCACGATCCAACTCGACGATCATGGCATGGTGCAGGACGCGCATTTTCATGTTACCCAATTCCGCGGTTTCGAGAAGCTCTGCGAGGGTCGTCCGTTCTATGAAATGCCTGCCCTGATGGCGCGTATCTGCGGCATCTGTCCCGTCTCGCACCTGATCGCCTCGGCCAAAGCTTGCGACGCGATCCTGGCAGTGCGTATTCCCGAAACCGCCGAAAAGCTGCGTCGCATTATGAATCTCGCGCAGATCGTGCAATCGCACGCCTTGAGCTTCTTCCATCTTTCTTCGCCTGACTTCCTGCTTGGCATGGATTCCGATCCGGCCAAGCGCAACATCTTCGGCGTGGCTGCACACAGTCCTGAGATGTCACGCGACGGCGTGCGCCTGCGCAAGTTCGGGCAGGAGATTATCGAACTGCTCGGCGGCAAGCGTATCCACCCGGCATGGGTTGTCCCGGGTGGTGTCAGCGAACCGCTGAAAGTCGAATATCGCGACAAGATTCTGAAGTCCATCCCGGAAGCCAAGGACATCGTTTTCCGTACCTTAGCGTGGTTCAAGCGGCAGTTGGAAAGCTTTCGAGAAGAGATTCGTACCTTCGCGAACTTCCCTTCCCTCTTCATGGCGCTCACCAAGGAAGACGGCAACCTGGCCTTCTACAAAGGATGGCTGCGCCTGGTAGATGCCGATGGCGAAGTTGTTCAAGACCATGTCGATCCAGCCGACTATCAGGAATACATCGGCGAAGCCGTCGAGCCCTGGTCCTATCTCAAATCTCCCTATTACAAGCCGCTCGGCTATCCGAAAGGCATGTATCGCGTTGGACCGTTGGCGCGCCTCAACATGGCGAAGCGCTGCGGCACGCCGCTCGCTGATCAGGAACTGGCGGAATTTCGCGAACTGGAGCGCCGCTTCGTCCTCAGCTCCTTCTATTACCACTATGCGCGTCTGATCGAAGCGCTCTTTGCAATCGAGCGCATTGAGGCCTACCTCGAAGAGCCCGAGATCCTTGGCAAGCACGTACGCGCTTATGCCGGTCCCAACAACTACAACGGCGTCGGCGTGGCTGAGGCACCGCGCGGCACACTGATCCACAATTACAGGATCGACGAGAGCGGCCTGATCACTCATGCCAATCTCATCATTGCCACCGGGCACAACAATTTGGCGATGAACCGCGGAGTGTTGCAGGTGGCTAAGCATTTCATAAAAGGAAGAACGATTCCGGAAGGCATGTTAAACCGCGTCGAGGCCGTTATCCGGTGCTACGATCCTTGCTTGAGTTGCTCGACACACGCGCTCGGACAGATGCGCCTGCACTTGGAACTGCGTGATGCGGGCGGAACCGTGCTCTCAGAGGTAAAGAGATAAATGGCACCAATTGTTGTGATCGGGTATGGCAATCCGCTGCGCGGTGATGACGCTATCGGATGGAAGGCTGCGGAAGCCCTCCGTGATGTCTACGAAGATGATCTCTCCGTCGAAGTCTTTGCCAGTCACCAGCTCAACCCGGAGATGGCAGAATCCGTTGCCGAAGCCGGTGCTGTGATCTTCATCGATGCCGTTGCCGACAAACTCTCAGCCGGCAACGTAATATGCGAAAACATAGATCCAGCCGATCACTCCTCGGCATTCACCCACGATCTCGACCCCGCGACGCTGCTCGCCTCCGCCATCGACCTCTATGGCAGCTGTCCACGCGCGGCGCTCATTGGTATAGGCGTTCACTCCTGTGATCTCGGCCAAGAACTGAGTCGCGAAGTAAAAGCTGCCCTGCCGAAGGTGGTGGCAGAAGTAAAACAGATGATCGAGCGCCACCGAACTGGTCTCCCGTTCCATTCTCGGTCGTCGACATAGTTAATTCGCCGAGAAAAAATTGCATACCACTCAAATTTCTAAGTTCAAGAAGGACAATGAATTACGATCTGACTTCCAAAAATGGAATACGCAAATATACTGTTTTTAGTTGACCTCACAATTGGTCTCAGGTAGACTTCTGAGTTTGACCGGGGTTGTTCGAAACGACAGGTAGGCTGCACGATAAGTCACTCCGTTTGTTAAGTGCCTGTGAATCGTACGGAAGTCCCCAAGAATCGAATCTAGTACGCGTAATTTCTGGTTCTCATCACAACAAGGCAGGACGACTGATAATGGCAAAGAGACGTGGAAACCCTAACTGGGGCAAGCCCGAGCCAATTGGCCCCGTGATTCCAACCGTTACCGAGTTCGAGCAGGTTGTGCGCGAGTTCAAGCTCACGCCCGACCAGTACCTCCGCTCGACCCGTCTGCGCGAGTGGGCGCGGAAGAACCGCAATTCGAAGTACATCCCTGAGCCTCTTCTGGAAGCCTGGGGATTCGAAATCGAGTCGGCTTTGTAATTGGGTCATTCTACACTTCGGGTCTCAGGCCGCCTTCGGGCGGCCTTTCCCTTTTATGTGCACATCCTGTTTCCGTGGGCTGGGTGTAGAGTAGTCGGATGAGGCGCCTATCTGCTCTCGTCGCTGTTCTCTTTCTGGCATTGCCATTCACGCTTGCTGAGGAGCCCACCCTCGCCGCCGGCCGGATAATCGATAAAGTCATTTGCAGTGACAATCCTCAGCAAACCTACGCCCTCTATCTTCCCAGTCGCTACTCACCGGCGGCTAAGTGGCCGATCATCTATGTCTTCGATCCGATGGCGCGTGGCGACGTTGCCGTCGAGGCAATCCATGAGGCGGCCGAACAATACGGGTACATCGTCGCTGCCTCGAACAATTCTCGTAATGGATCGTTCGGCGATTCCTCCGAAGCGGCCAACGCCATATCCCAGGACACTCATGAGCGCCTCTCGATCGACGATCGCAGAGTTTACGTAGCCGGTTTCTCCGGTGGTGCGCGTTTGGCCACGGAAATCGCGATTCTGTGCAAGACCTGCATCGCTGGCGTACTTGCCAGCGGGGCCGGTTTCCCGATCAACACCCCCCCGTCCAAGGACATTCATTTCGCGTACTTTCTGGCCGTAGGTAATGCGGACTTCAACTTTCCGGAAGGCGTAGCGCTGCGGCAGCAGCTTGAACAGGTTCATGCTGTGTATCGCATCCGCAATTTTGATGGCGGCCACGAGTGGGCTCCCTCGCCGGTCTGGAAGGAAGCTCTGGGTTGGATGGACCTCCAGGCCATGCGCTCGGGTTCGCAGCCTAAAGAAGCCAACACAGTCCAGCAGATCTTTCAACAAGAACTCGAACTCGCTCGCGCAGATCAGAAGACAGGCAAACTTTTAGCTTCCCAGCGTGAGTATCAATACATGGCCCGGGATTTCGATGGATTGACCGACACCAGCGAGGTGAAAACACAACTGGCGCAGCTGAAGTCCGAAAAGCAGCTTAAGAGCGAAGAAAAGCAGGAGCGCGCTGACGTTGATCGTCAGGCCAAGCTGGCTGGCAAGGCCTCGGCTCAAATGCAGGGGATCCTGACCAATGATACGGACATGACCACGTACGCTGAAATTACTCGAACCATGGTGGGTCTGAAGGCAGACATCTCGAAGGCTTCTAATCAGCAGGACCCAAGCGTCCTGGTGATGAGACGAGCTCTCGGGCAGCTGGTGGTCCAGGCTTACGAGTCCGGAGACCGCGCTCTCGAGCAAAAGAACTACCCGGCAGCTCTGAAGTATTTCGACCTTCTCGTGGCTGGAACGAGCTCTCCTGGCGGGGCACTTTACGAACGCGCACGGGTCTACGCTGCCCAGGGTGATGCACAGAAGTGCCTCTCTGAGCTGCAGCAAGCCCAAGCCGCCGGATTCCATGATCCCAAAGCTTTGCAAGCCGCAGAATTCAATCAGTATCGCCAACTGCCGCAATTTCGGGACTTGCAATCTGAATGGAACAAGCAGGCACGCCCCTGACGTAGATAGCATATGCACTTTTCGGGGACCGAACTCGCTGCCCTGATCGTAGCCACCAGCTTCGCGGCAGGACTGAACGTCTACGCAACCTTGGCGACCTTGGGGCTGCTGTCCCACGCAGGCGTGATCGTGCTCCCCAGTTCCCTGCACCTGGTTTCGGACTGGTGGGTCATCGGCGTAAGCCTGGCGCTTTTTGCGGTCGAGTTTTTTGCCGACAAGGTGCCTGCCTTCGACCTGGTTTGGAATGCCCTGCATACCTTCATTCGCATTCCCATCGCTGCGCTGCTTGCGTTTGGAGCCACATCCCAACTGAGCCCGCCGATGCAGTTGCTCGCGGCAGTTGCCGGTGCAGGTATCGCCTTCGCGGCCCATGGAGGAAAAACTGCCGTCCGGGCAGCTATTACACCCTCGCCCGAGCCGGTCTCCAACATAGCCCTAAGCGCGAGCGAGGACGTGCTCGCAATTTTCCTCACCTGGTTCGCCACCAGGCACCCATTCATCAGTGCAGCCATCGCGCTTGTTCTGGTTGTGCTCATAGTACTCGCGATCCGGTGGGTAGCGCGCGCCTTGCGCAATCTATTCCGGGGTGCCGAGCGCACCTTCGAACCCCGATCCCCCGAAACTCATCTTACGAGCTAAACTTGTCCCTTTCCATGTCGATGGCTGCGCGTGGAAATTACGAACCTTAACGAAGTTTTCATCCGGTATTTGTATTTGCGGCATTCTATGTAACTCGGCGGGGAGAGTTCCTGCTCAAAATTCAAGTGAGGAGTGCTCCGATGCGATTGTCCAGATTACAACTGCGACTGCTCGCGTTCGTGTTGCCGCTGTTGTACGCACCGCTTGCGCTAGCGGATGGAAACATCAACCAGGTAAAACACATCATCATCCTCGTCCAGGAAAACCATTCTTTCGATAACTATTTCGGCGCGCTGGCATATGCGCCTGGCAGCCCCTACCACAACGGTGACGGTCATTGCAGCCAGCGCGACCATCGCTGCATAGACGGCCTGCGCTGCAAGGTGAATCGCGACGGCACCCTCCAGTGCTCAAACTCCAATCTCGACGACAACGGCTCGCGCGTGTCTGCTTTCCACATCCCGACTCGCTGCGTTACGCCGGACCTGAATCACGACTGGTTCGGAACGCACGAGGAAATCAATTTTCTGTTTCCCAACAGCACGCTGGATCGTCCCCTCAGCGACGGCTTTGTCCGAGTGAGCGATGCGACGGATCAACTCGACAACGGCGTCGAGTCCCCAACCGAAGACGACACTATCGGCTACTACAATCAGAGCGACATTCCCTTCTACTACCAACTGGCGAGCCAGTTCGCGGTAAATGATCGCTATTTCGCATCGGTGCTTGGACCGACTTTCCCCAACCGTGCGTACGTCATGGCAGCAACTTCTTTTGGTCACCTTACAACCAATGACACGTTCCCTCCGCCGGGAGGATACAAGCCGATCACCGGCACAATTCTCGACCTGATGGACAAATATCAGGTTAGTTGGGCCGACTACTTTCAGGATGCTCCTGCCGGCGCTGCCTTCCGTCTGTTTGGAACAACCGGCATCGATCCCCACTTTCTGCCGCTTACTCTTTTCCTCGCGCAAGCCGCGGGAGTGCCCGGTGCAGGCGATCTGCCGAGCGTTTCTTTTGTCGATCCCAACTTTGGCCTGACTGGGAGAGCCACGGAGAACGACGAGCATCCTCCGACAGACATCCAGCGCGGCCAGGCATGGGTATCGCAAGCGATTAGCGCGGTGCGCAATGGTCCCTTCTGGAAAGATACCGTCATATTCATCACCTACGACGAGCATGGCGGATTTTACGACCATGCCGCGCCGCCCCGAGCACCTCAGGGAGGCGCTCGCACACCGGACGGAATCTCCCCCGGTCAATGCGAGGATTTGTCCAATCCTCCCGCGAGCTTGAAACCAGGTGGCGGAGCCGAATGCAGCAGCAACCCTCTTAGCACAACGGATACAACGGTGATCGATGCAGGCAAGCTGTGTCCGGAATTTGCGTCCGATCCGACCCGCCCCTACCCGGACAACTGCGCGTCTTTCGATCAGCTCGGAGTTCGCGTACCGTTCATGGCCGTATCGCCGTTCTCTAAGCCCCATTACGTCTCGCACACCATTGGCGACCACACGTCGCTACTGGCGTTCATCGAACAACGCTTCCTAAGCACGCGAGCGAGCAGCGGAGATGGAGATCATGACGGCGACGATCGTGGTGCACCTGCGCATCTTTACCTGACAAGGCGTGATCAGCATGCGCACACGCTCGAAGATATGTTTGACTTCGATCGCTCACCGTCGCTGAATGTGCCCATTGCCCCAGTCACAGGACCCACACAAGACTGCACGCCGTAACGCATCGGTGCAGTTTTGACGGTTGGCGTGGCTATGTAACCCCCGCGCCAACCGCCACTTTTCAGAAACGGTTCCCCGCATTGCAATCAGGTTTGACCACCCTGAATTATTAATGTCATATTAATAAGCCCGTCACGAACGAAATGGGCAAACCGTATCCGTGCCTTTGAGGAAACGGAAAAGGATCCTCCTAATTTATGGTTCGCCTCGTCCCGCGCGAGACAAAATTCTTCCAGATGTTCTCCCAAGTCGCCGATAACGTGACCGAGGGCGCTCGGCTTATGAAAGATCTGTTGGAGAACTATACCGATGTCCCCACTCGAGTCAGTAAGCTCAAAGAAATCGAACATCGCGGTGATGACATGACGCACGCGATCCTGACCAAGCTGAACCAGACTTTCATCACTCCGTTCGACCGGGAAGACATCCATCGGCTGGCGTCATCTCTTGATGATGTGCTCGACTTGCTGAATTCCGCCGGTGAGCGCCTGGTCACTTATAAGATTGAGTCTGTTCCGCCCGCCTCGGTGACTCTGGCGGCCCTGATCTTGCAGCAAAGTATTGAACTCGGACGCGCCGTTGCAATGTTGGAGAAGAATCATCACGTCCTCGAGCACTGCGTGGAGATCAACCGCCTGGAAAATGAAGCCGACAGGGTGGCGCGCCAGGCGATTGGTGACCTCTTCGACACCGAAAAGGATCCTATAACCCTCATTAAAACCAAAGAGCTGTTTGAAGTGCTGGAACTAGCCACGGACAAAGCCGAGGATGCTGCCAACGTTCTGGAAGCCGTGGTATTGAAAAGCGCCTGATGAATTTCGGCTCCCCCGCTATGGGCTTAAGAAAGAGCGACCGGTGAATACTGGCCTGATTCTTGTCGCAGCCACAATCTTTGTTGCACTCATTTTTGACTTCTTTAACGGCTTTCACGATGCGGCCAACAGCATCGCGACCGTCGTCTCGACCCGGGTTCTTTCGCCAAAACTGGCCGTACTTTGGGCAGCAGCGTTTAATTTTCTCGCTGCATTTTTTCTCGGAACAGCCGTCGCGAAAACGATCGGGCGCGGCATGATTCGTCTCGATATCGATGGCGTCGCCGTGGTTACCCAATACGTCGTTCTCGCCGGGCTGGTCGGCGCCATCGTTTGGGATCTGGTGACCTGGCTGTGGGGTCTGCCAACGTCTTCATCTCATGCGCTGATCGGAGCTTATGCAGGCGCAGCCGTCGCGAAGGCCGGCTTCGGCGTGATCCTCCCCTCCGGTTGGACGAAGACTCTGGTCTTCATTGTAGTTGCCCCCGTCATGGGCCTCGTCTTGGGCTTTGCGCTGATGGTGGCCGTCTACTGGATTTTTCAGCGTAAATCGCCACTGCAGGTTGATGGTCTGTTTCGTAAGCTGCAACTGTTTTCTGCGGCCGCCTACAGCCTAGGCCATGGCGGAAATGATGCGCAAAAAACCATGGGCATCGTGGCCGGAGCGCTTTACACCGGCGGGCTCATGACCAAGGCTGATTTCGCTGGCAACTGGGGCAAGCTGCATTGGCCGATCATTCTTGCCGCCCACACAGCGATCGCCCTCGGAACCTACTTTGGTGGCTGGCGCATCGTCCGCACCATGGGATCGAAGATCACCAAGCTCAAGCCGGTCGGGGGATTCTGTGCGGAAACCGCCGGCGCCGTGACGCTATTCGGAACCGCTCTCGCTGGTATTCCGGTCAGCACTACGCACACCATCACCGGTGCGATTGTCGGCGTGGGCGCCACCAACCGGCTGTCCGCGGTGCGCTGGGGCGTCGCGCGTCGAATTGTCTGGGCTTGGGTTCTCA
Organism: Terriglobia bacterium; assembly: GCA_021324365.1. Taxonomy (GTDB): domain Bacteria; phylum Acidobacteriota; class Terriglobia; order Terriglobales; family Acidobacteriaceae; genus JAJPJE01. The sequence goes on from JAJPJE010000046.1 coordinate 64,107, forward strand.
CTATCCCAGCGTCGGCCGCAGTGGCTGCGGCTGCATTCTACATAATTCGGATCTTCGTACCGACAGCTTGAACGCGAACGGCATTTCTGTTCGTTTCCACGCTGCTTCGGTAGACTATTGTTTCCGAAGCATGGCAACGTTCACGTGAAGAAGCGCTCTTCTTCAGTTTCGGAACTCTGTAAGGAAATGATGATGAAGAATTGGCTATTACTCACTGCGCTTGCTGCTTCGATGATGATCGCAGGGAGCTGCGGTGGCGGCGGCACCACCTACCAGATGTATGTAACCAACGCGGGTTCAGCGACGGTCTCGGGCTTCAATCTCCATTCCGATGGAACCGTCGGCAATATTACCGGATCTCCATACACAGCAGGCAATACGCCCACTTCTTTGACGGTAGCTCCCGGAGGCTACTTGCTGGAAACGAATGCCGCCGACAATACGATCGGCCGCTTTCAGATCTCCGGCGGAACACTGAATCCGTTTGCCGGGCCGTTTAACGTCAGCCTCACGCCCAGCTCCATCGTGATGTCCCCCAACGGCCAATTCGCATATGTCGCGGGCTCTGGATCCGGCGACGTGTCTGTCTATTCGTTCTCTTCCGGCAATCTGTCCGAGATCGCCGGTTCTCCCTTCCCGGCGCAGCAGGCGCCAGCGCAAATTGCGATTACTCCCTCCGGCAATTTCCTTTATGTCACGAACCAGGTTTCTAATTCGATTTCAGGGTATAGCATCGCTGGCTCCGGGGCGTTGACTGCGCTCCCTGGATCGCCCTTTACTACCGGCGTAGGACAGCAGCCGACCGGAATTGCCGTATCGCCTAGTGGCTCGTTCCTATATGTGACTAACCGAGGCTCGAATAACTTCTCGGGCTTTGCGATCGATTCTGCGGGTAATTTGACGCCACTGGCTGGATCGCCATACACCGCCGATCAGGCGCCTACCGCCGTGGCCTGGGATCCCAGCGGCAGCTTCCTGTATGTCGCGAATCTGAATTCGGACGATGTGTCCGGGTTTGCTATCGCCTCTGACGGCACTCCTACCGCCATTGCGGGATCGCCTTGGGCGACTGGAGGGCGCGGTGAGTCTGCAATCGCCGTCGATCCAGCAGGAAAGACGGTCGTGGCGCTGAACCAATCAACCAATACGTTAACGGTTTTTACGAAGGACGGTTCTGGAGTATTGAAGCCTGGCTTCCCAGTCAATACTGGACAAAACCCGAGCGCGGTCATAATCGTGAAACAGTGAAGTGACAGCCCAGTGTACATGGGCTGCGCTCTTCGGTTGGTACAATCGAAACAGAGTTTAGACATGTCGCCTAACCCGCCATTTACCGATGTCGAAACCGCGCTCGACGAGATCCGAGCCGGGCGGATGATCGTCCTGGTCGATGATGAGGATCGCGAAAACGAAGGCGATCTCATGATGGCGGCCGAGTTCGCCACTCCGGATGCCATCAACTTCATGGCAAAGCACGGGCGGGGGCTGATCTGCCTGACGCTTACCGAAGAGCGGATCGATCACCTTCGTATCGCCAACATGTCGGCGGAAAACACCGCACAATTTGGAACGGCATTCTGCGAAGCGATAGATGCCCGCGAGGGCGTGACTACCGGTATTTCCGCATACGATCGTGCGCGCACAATTCAAGTCGCGATCGATCCCAAGACAAGACCGTCAGATCTGGCGCGGCCCGGACACGTCTTCCCGCTTCGCGCGCGCCGCGGCGGTGTACTGGTTCGTGCCGGACAAACAGAAGGCTCCATCGACCTGGCGCGGCTGGCCGGACTTGTTCCCGCCGGTGTGATCTGCGAGATCATGAACGATGACGGCACCATGGCGCGCATACCGCAACTGATCGACTTCTGCCGGGAGCACGATCTGAAAATGCTAACCGTCGCAGAGTTGATCCGTTACCGGATGGCGCATGAGCGTTACATCCGGCGAATCGGCGAGGCATTGCTGCCAACACCGATTGGTGACTTCCGGATGATCGCCTATGCCAGTGAAATCGACGGTGGCGAATCACACATCGCGCTGACTCGCGGCGATGTCGAGCATGCGACCGAACCTGTGCTGGTCCGCATGCACTCGCATTGCGTTGTCGGAGATGTCTTCGGCGCAACCTGGTGCGATTGTCGTAATGCAATCGAAGGTTCGATGCATGCAATCGTCGAAGCCGGCTGTGGCGCTCTCATCTACCTGCACCAGACTTCGCGGAGCTTCGCGGTCGAGCAACTGGGAGAGAAGACAGTCCTTAGCTTCCATCGGGAAAGCCGGCTGCCCACCATCCCCGCGCATGAGCGCAAGATCCAGCGCGAAGTGGGCATCGGCGCACAGATTCTCTCTGACTTAAACTTGCGCAGGATTCGTCTTTTAACGAACCACCCTCGGCGTGTAGCAGGACTGGAAGGTTTTGATATCGAGATCGTCGAACAAGTGCCGATCCCTGCAGCGCAAGCCTCCACCAAAATCTAAGGAAGCTTGTGGTGCGGGCGCCCTCGTCCGGGTATCAGAATCCGATTGCTGTGGAAAGTTCCCGGGGGCTCATTCAAGCCTCTTGACTTGAATGGAGCAGTTCCCTATTTCTGTTTCAGACAGGGCAGAAAACCGGGCAGCGACTCCGGGGAATCGATCGCGTTTCCTCTTTCATCTTGAGCCGCGATGTAACTCCATTTTTTATCCGTGTTGGACTTATAGAACGTGATGGCTGTGTCTCGATATCTCAATTCCCGATCCGCCGAACCATCAGCTGTTAACACGCGCAAATCGTCGGAGGCAGGATTTCCGCACTTCAAAATCACATACTCAGGAGTCAACTGGCGAACTGCCGCCGCTTCCTTCTGGAGTTGACGCTTCTCGGCGCGTGCGTCAGTCAGTTGATAATACGCTCCAACAATCGCGACGATGGCCAGCAGTGCGATAGAGGCACCGACTACGGCTTTTACCACCCCACTCATGCCGGGAGTATGCCATCAAGTGACAGAGGTCTCAAATTACCGAGGTCACCATGCCTGATCGCCTCGAAACCTCCCTTGATCCACCGCATTTGTAAGTACGAAACTCACGTTGCTTGAATTGTTTTCAAGCCGCGACAGCGGCGTTAGAACGCAGCTCGCGACGCGGGTCGTGGCTAATTATTCAGAAGAGAGATAACCGAGTCCCGGCAGGGACGGCCCATCTTTTATCGACGCTTAAGTACTCCGATCCTTGGTCGTCAGAAGGTTGCAGCCAAAGCTTAACTTGTCGGCCGATCGTGAGCCCTTTGCCTCCATGGCAAAAGAGAAGCAAAACAAAAACGCACAGCCTGTTCGCTGTGCGCCTTCGTCGTACTACCGTGATCTGCCCTGCTGGTTAACTGGGCTTTCTTACCACGATGTCATTGTCGTTTATGAAGAATTGCGCCGAGCACTGACTCGATCCGCACATTACGGGAATCAACCCCGCGACCTGCTTTCGTGTAATCAATCCCAACGTGCCACATTCCGGGCACGCCATCACCGCCCAGTAAGGATCATTGGTGTCGCCTACGTCTCCGGCATTTTCCAGTACGAAGACTGATCCCGGGCTCATCTGCTCCGGAATCCATTCGCTCAGGATTGTGACCTCACCGACCATATCACCTCCGCCCCCGACCCGCCCCAAAAAGGGCACAGCGCAAAAAGCGCTTTGTTGGTGTGACGTTTACGGTACAGCCCGTGTTGCTCGCCGCGCCAAACGCGCGGTTTTGCGCTCACGAACCGAGGCTGGATTTTTCTTTGTGACATCCTTTTCAACGTCTGGTGACAATTTGCAGGCATGCGTCTGAATCTGCCGCACCATATCGCTTAAGCAAACGCTGAGCACCGGTTGCTGAGAATTCTTTAATAAGTCGATGACCTGCTCTGCCGACGTGCTCAGATAAATCCGCTGGCCATCGGTGAGCAAGTGACATTCGGATTGGCCGCCGACTGTCTCCACCAATCTCTTGTGAAACTCACGCTGGAGCAGCCGGATGACCTTGCGCACGCGCTGCAACGAAAATCCTCGCCGCCGCAGATCACAGATCACCGCAATTTCCGTCACGTCATCCAGACCGTAGAGCCGACGATGACCTTCGCGCTCCGGCACAACGACCTTGCGCTCGTCCCACCACTGCAATTGGCGTGCGCTGATTCCCGTCAACTTGATCACGTCCGAAGATGTGAACCGGTCGGCCATTCAGCTCCAAAACATTTTCACTCGAAAATGTTTGAAACATTTTAGGCCGCAGGCGTTGACTGTCAATTGTGAATATCGAGGGAATCGGGAGAGGTAATAGAGGATAGGAGAGCGGATACGGAATCTGCAAAAAACGTCTATCGTTCTTTGAGTAAGCCGACGCCGTATTCTGATATCCATCTTTGGAGATCTTGGCGGGAAGCACAGATGGGGCATTGTCACTACGCTGATATCGCAGACGCAGTCTGGAATTTTCAATGTAGTGGTCAGTTATCTGGCTAACGCGCACCGCGTCCGCCGTCGAAGGCAATCGCTTCACAAGAAACTTGCGCTCGCGCTCAATCCTCGCGTGTTTGGGATGCGGTCGCATTGTTCGTGAACGTGGCGAAGTCTCATACGTCAGGCTTTATAGATCTGCTCGTCTCCTACCCGCCGCCCACAAAGTGCACCATCTCCATCCTATCTCCTTCGTGCAGCTGCGTCTGGGCCCACTTGGCACGGGGGACGATGTCGCGATTCAGCTCGATTGCCACCCGATCACCTTTCAACCCAAGTTGTTCCACGAGCTCAGCGATTGTCGAGGAAGTAATCTCTTTTTCCTGTCCGTTGATTTGTACTTTCATGGCAACGACTAAAGGATAGCTGATTGAGGTGATCTGGGACGAGCTAACTCAACTCGGTGACCGTATTCTGCAAAGCCACTTCCAGCTTGCCTTCCCTGATCGCGTCCACCACGAACAGGTGCTGCTCCTTGAGCAACTCGTGCATGCGCTCTTCGGAGAATTCCGGTTTCGTGGCGACCTCACCATAAGAGGTCGCGCGCTTCCCTACGCAACGGCCGGCTACGAAAACCATCGTCTGAAGCAAATGGGCTCCCTGCCGGGCCTCGCTTTGCACGTGATAAACGATGTCGCCGTGCTTTACATCGGTATTAAAACCGAAGATCATGACGAAGAATTTTCTCTTTGCGCTGCGATGTGCAAAATCCCTGTAAATGCAGCGTTTCCGAGCCTCTGCGCGCTTGACACTTTGATGCGCCGCTCTCTATAGTCAAATGTTTGCCTTAGCACTTGGGCCCGAATTATATAGCAGCTCCTTTCTATGCCAGAGAACTACTTCGCACGCTACTTACCACTGTTGTTCCAGGTCGTCGTGGCCGTGGGGATGGCTATCGGCATGGTTGCCCTTTCATGGGTCCTGGGGAAACACAAGTACAATCGAGTGAAAATGTCGCCTTACGAGTGCGGTATGGAGCCAATCGGCGACACCAAAGAGCGTTTCTCGGTGAAGTTCTACCTGGTCGCCATGCTCTTCATCCTCTTCGATGTCGAAGCAGTGTTCCTGTATCCCTGGGCGGTCATCCTCCGGGACCTGAAGATGTTCGGGTTCTGGGAGATGCTGGTATACGTCGTGGTGATTCTGGGTGGCCTTTTCTACATTTGGAAAAAGGGCGTGCTTGATTGGAACAAGCCCGAGGCGATCCGTACTGTGGGGATTCCTTCTACTCCTGATTTCCGTCTGGCGTCAGTGCCGAGTGAGACAATCGAAGAAGCTCATGTGGGTGCCGCAATCGCGGCAGAGGGAAGCAAGTAGCAGATGCCGTTAGCACCAGCCGTTACCGATATCAATCAACTGAAAGACCGTCCGGAGCTGGCCAGGCTGCTGGAATGGAATGGCACCGCAGTCGCGGGCGCCAAGTTCGACCGCGGCGAACTTACCATCTGGCTCGATCGAGCGCACCTGATTCCCGCCATGACTTTCCTGCGCGATGACTCGCACCTCAAGTTCAACCTTCTTTCGGACGTCACCTGCGTGGACTGGTACCCATCAGAGCCCCGCTTCGAAGTGGTCTACGAACTGCGTTCTATTTCACGAAACAGGCGGTTGCGCCTCAAAGTAAAGCTCAACAGCGATGATGCGCGCCTGCCCTCGCTGATCAACGTCTGGTTGTCGTGCAATTTCTTTGAGCGCGAAGTTTATGATCTGTTTGGCGTGTACTTCGAGGGCCATCCTTACCTGCGGCGCATCATGATGCCGGAAGATTGGGAAGGTCATCCAATGCGTAAGGACTATCCCGTGGAGGGGTACCGCTAAATGGCCCACATGACGCCAACACCAGTGATGGATCCGGCCGGCGATCGCACCATGGTCCTGAACATGGGACCTCAGCACCCGTCTACGCACGGCGTGCTTCGCTTGATGCTTGAAATTGACGGCGAAACTATCGTCCGAATGATGCCCGACATCGGATACCTGCACACTGGCATCGAGAAGACTACCGAAGCCAAGTTCTACCAGCAGGTGGTTCCACTCACCGATCGCATCGACTATCTCTGCCCCATGACCAACAACCTCGCCTATTGCCTTGCAGTCGAGAAGTTGCTGGGACTGGAGATTCCTCCCCGTGGGCAGTGGATTCGCGTCATGCTGAACGAGTTGACGCGCATCAACTCGCACCTGGTATGGCTTGGTACGCACGCCTTGGACATAGGCGCGATGACCGTCTTCCTGTATTGCTTCCGCGAGCGCGAGGACGTGTTGCGCCTGTTCGAAATGGTCAGTGGACAGCGCATGATGACCTCGTATTTCCGCGTTGGGGGCCTTTCGCTGGATTTGCCGCTGGGTTTTCTCGATCGGTTGAAGAAATTTATTGATGCATTCCCGTCCAAGGTTGACGAATACGAGAACCTGCTGACCTCGAATCCGATCTGGATGGAGCGCACCAAGGGTGTCGCATACCTCTCCGCAGAAGATGCTATTGCACTCGGGACAACCGGTCCAACTCTGCGCGCGAGCGGTGTAGATACCGACCTCCGCCGCGACGAACCCTACACGGGCTACGAAAATTTCAAATTCAAAGTGCCTGTCCGGACTGAAGGCGATGTGTACGCCAGGTACCTCTGCCGTGTGCAGGAGTTGCGCGAGTCTGCCAGTATCGTTCAGCAGGCGCTCGCAGGCTTACCGGAAGGCCGTTACAAAGCCGAGGCGCCCAAAGTCGTTTTGCCCGACCGCGAGAACATGAAAACTCAGATGGAATCGCTCATCTATCACTTCAAGATCGTGACGGAAGGATTCACGGTTCCACCGGGCGAGGTTTATCAGGCCATCGAGTCGCCGCGTGGCGAGATGGGCTACTACGTGGTGAGCGACGGGACAGCCAAGCCGTATCGCGTGCACATGCGTTCACCCTCGTTCGCGAACCTGCAGGCGCTTCCGAAAATGTGTGAGGGTCGCCTGATCGCCGACGTGGTGGCTGCGATTGGAAGTATCGACATCGTGCTGGGAGACTGCGACCGGTAGAAGTTGAGTCATTGAGCGATTGAGTTATCGAGCCATTGAGGTGAAGTGAGTACCAGGCCAGAACAGCTACGGGATCGTACAAAAGCATTTGCAATTCGGATCGTTCGGCTCTATCGCTCACTGCCGAAGACCTCGGAAGCGCAAGGTTCTGGGAAAGCAGCTACTTCGTTGTGGGACGTCGGTTGCGGCAAATTATCGAGCGGTTTGTCGCGCTCGATCTAAGGCTGAGTTTGTTGCGAAGATTGGAATAGTTTTGGAAGAAGCTGATGAAACAGTCTTCTGGCTGGAACTGCTAATCGAAACGAATGTAGTGGGAATTGAGCGGTTATCGAGTTTGTTACAGGAAGCACGAGAGCTATGCGCGATTGTAGCCGCGTCACAGCGAACTGCTCGTGCCGGCAGATGATACGGCCGGTTTAAATGACTCAATGACTCAATCGCCCAATGACTCAATCGAGAAATAGATGAGATTTTCTGACCAACTAGAAACCCGAATCGCGACGATGCTCACGCATTATCCGGTGAAGCGGTCGATTCTTGTGCCGACCCTGCTGTTTGTCCAGGACGAAGTAGGTTATTTGAGCGATGAGGCGATCGCCGAGGTTGCCAAGCGCGTCGAGTTGACGGAACTCGAAGTTCGCAACGTCATCAGCTACTACTCGATGCTTTCGCTGAAGCCGAAGGGCAAGTTCAATATTCAGGTCTGCACGAACATCTGCTGCATGATCCGCGGCGGCGAATCGATCTTCGACCATTGCAAGAAAAAGCTCGGCATTGGCCACAAGATGACTACGCCTGATGGGCTGTTTTCACTGGAAGAAGTGGAGTGCATCGGCGCCTGCAGTTGGGCGCCGGCGATGCAGGTAAATTACGACTTTCATGAGAATCTGACTGCCGAAAAAGTTGACGCAATTCTGGACGACTACAAGCGCAAGGCGCAGCAATAATCCATGGCAGACTTGGTATCACATCCCGCGGAAGTAAAAGTAGTCTCGAAGCGCTTCGGCAAGGGCGCGGCAAACATCGATCGCTACCTTGAGCTTGACGGCTACAAAGCCGTGCAAAAGGCTCTCGGCATGGACCCCGACGCGATCATCAACGAGGTGAAGACTTCTGCCTTGCGCGGGCGCGGGGGCGCAGGATTCGCAACCGGCATGAAATGGTCGTTCGTGCCAAAGCAATCCGCGAAACCTAAATACGTCCTCTGCAATGGCGACGAAAGCGAACCCGGAACCTGCAAGGACCGCCTGATCCTGGAGCACGATCCGCACTCGGTAATCGAGGGAGTCATGATTGCCGGTCTCGCCATTGGCGCCAGGATTGGCTACATCTATATACGCGGCGAATATCGTTATCTCTCCGTCATCATGGAGAAGGCAATCGCCGATGCCTACGCGCGGGGCTTCCTCGGCAAGAATATCTTCGGCAGCGGCCGCGATTTCGACGTTTACTGGCATGGTGGTGCAGGCGCATACGAAGTAGGCGAGGAATCGGCACTCATGGAATCCCTGGAAGGCAAACGCGGGATTCCCCGCATCAAGCCTCCCTTCCCTGCCGTCGTCGGCCTGTTTGGCGGACCCACCGTCATCAACAACGTCGAGACCCTGGCAAGTGTTCCACCCATCATCCTGCAAGGCGGCGAGTGGTTTGCGAGTCTCGGCACTCCAAAGAATGGCGGCACGCGCCTTTACTGCCTGAACGGTCACATCAACAACCCCGGGGTCTACGAGTTGCCGGTCGGCTTCAACCTGCTGCGGATGATCAACGAAGTGGGTGGCGGGATTTGGAAAGGCCGCAAGCTGAAGGCGGTCACGCCTGGCGGATCCTCTTGCCCCATCCTCAAAGCCGAGGAGTGCGATATTGCCATGGATTTTGACACACTGATGAAAGCCGGATCGATGCTCGGCTCCGGTGGCGTTGTCATCCTCGACGATCAGACGTGCATGGTGAAATACGCGCTTCGTACCATCAAGTTCTATCAACACGAAAGTTGTGGATGGTGTATCCCGTGCCGTGAAGGTACGGACTGGTTGAAAAAATCGCTGACGCGTTTTCACGCAGGGGCAGGGTTGAAGAAGGACATCGATAATATTCAGTACCTTGCTGAGAACATGCTGGGGCGCACCTTCTGCGCGCTTGGGGATGCCGCAGCGATGCCGACGATCTCCATCGTAAAGAAGTTCCGCAACGAATTTGAAGATCACCTGGAAGGACGTCCGTGCCCGTACGATCCGGAGGCGGTCACGCAACAGCTTCCAGTGCTGGCGGGAGCGCATTAATGTCGGCACAGCCTGAACTCGTCGCAAGCGAGAGAGACTTTCTGGCGCAGTGCCTGGTTGCGAGTGAAATAAGATATCTGAAGGCGATCGACGGGGTTTCGGAAGCTGCAGCGACGGTGAAGATCAGTGAAAATAGCTGGTCGATTCTCGAATGCGCTGAGCACGTGGCGACAGCCGAGCGGCAGATGCTGGCGATGTGGAACAAGTTCGCGACAGCCGGAAAAGGCGATCCGGTGAAAGACAAAGGGGTGGTAGCAACCGCGTCCAATCGCGAAAAGAAGTTTACGGCGCCGGAGCGTTCGCGGCCCAATGGACGCTACACGGAATTGAAGGCCGCCATTGCGGATTTCCGGGAACATCGATCCATCACGCTCGCATCCCTGCATAGCTTGTCTACAGAACTGCGCCGCAAGGTTGTGCAGCATCCGATGGCGGGAGAGATTGATGGCTACCAGTTGTTCCGTTTAATGGCAGCTCATGCCGAGCGTCATGCAGCACAGATTGAAGAAATCAAGAACCACCCTGCATACAAGCGGGCCGGTTAAGCGAGAATCGCGAAACGATATCTATGGCAGATGCACCCAAGCTGGTAAACCTGACGGTGGACGGAAAAGCGATTACCGCCCCTGCCGGCACACTTTTGATTGACGCTTGCAAGAATGCAGGCATAGAAATTCCTTCTTTCTGTTACTACCCCGGTCTCTCGGTGCAAGGCGCTTGCCGCATGTGCCTGGTAAAGATCGAGAAGATGCCGAAGTTGCAGACCTCGTGCACAACTGTAGTCGGCGAGGGCATGGTCGTCACCACTGAGAACGACGAAATCCACCAGGCCCGTAAGTCGATGCTGGAATTGGTACTCGCCAACCATCCGCTCGATTGCCCCGTGTGCGATGCAGGAGGCCAGTGTGAACTCCAGGACATGACGTTCACCTACGGAGCCGCTGAGAGCAAGTTCGTCGACATCAAGAACCATCGCGACGAACAGCAATGGTCACCCGTCGTGTACTTCGATCGGCCCCGCTGCATTCTCTGCTACCGCTGCGTGCGCGTCTGCGGTGAAGGTATGGATGTCTGGGCACTCGGCATTCAGCAGCGCGGCGTCAGTTCGGTGATCGCGCCCAACATGGAAGACCATCTCGAGTGCGAAGAGTGCGGCATGTGCATCGACATCTGTCCCGTCGGAGCACTCACGTCTGGTGCGTATCGTTATAAGACGCGGCCCTGGGAGATGAACCATGTGGCTACAGTGTGCACGCACTGTGGCGACGGTTGCGTCACCACGCTCGGCGTGCGGCGTTCGGACACCGGCATGGAAATCATGCGCGGTGACAATCGCGATAAGAGCGGCATCAATGGCGACTTCCTCTGCATCAAGGGGCGCTATGCATTCGACTTCTCCAAGGAACCGGAGCGCATCACCGTTCCGCTGATCCGACGCAACAGCAAACTGGAACCCGCGACTTGGGAGGCAGCATTCGAACTCATTGCCAGCAAGCTTAAAGAAGTGCGCGATCGCGATGGCGGTCAGGCAATTGGGGTGATCGGCTCGAACCGTACCACGAACGAAGAGAATTACCTGCTCCAGAAGTTTGCGCGGTTGGTGCTGGCAACCAACAACATCGACCATCACCGCACGGCGGACTACCCCGGTTTCGTGAGCGCGCTTGCCGGAACGCAAAACATGACTGCCAGCATGCGTGATGTGGCAAGCGCACCGGCAATCCTGCTGATCGGTAATGACCCGACCGAGCAGCACCCGCTGCTTGCCTGGCAGATTCGCAACAATGTTCGCCTCAATAAAGCGCGCCTCTACACGGTGAATTCGAACCAAATCAAACTCCGCCGCCAATCGACTGTATTCCATTTGATTTCCGCCGGCAGCGAAGGCGCGTTTGCCCAATTCCTGGTTGGGAACGATTCGGCAGCCAGTTCAGTAGGTGACCCTCAAGCGCTCAACTCTCTTCGCGACAAACTCCGCGGAGAGCAGGGGTTGGTAATCGCGTTCGGCTCTGAAATCCGTGGCGAACACATAAAGCCCCTCGTCCAGTTCGCGCAGAGTGTTGGTGCGAAACTGATCTGCCTTGGTGACTATGCGAATTCCCGCGGGGCCGCTGACATGGGCCTCTACCCCGATCTGCTGCCCGGCTACTACCCGGTCTCGCAGCTCACTGGCTCCAAGGACGAAGATTGGATGGGAAAGGCTCCCAAGCAGCCCGGCCTTACCCTGCAGGAGATGTTCTCCGCAGCCGCCGGCGGAAGACTCAGGGCACTGTACGTGGTCGGATCGAATCCAGTCGCTCGTTACAACCTGGATCCGTTTGCGCTGAAGAATACATTCACTGTTGTTCAGGATATGTTCCTGACCGAAACTGCGACTCTCGCCGACGTGGTTCTGCCGGCGGCGAACGCCTATGAAAAGGGTGGCACGTTCACCAATACCTGCGGTGATCTGCAGCGACTGCAGAAAGCGGGCGATGTCACCACGGTCAAGTCCGATTTTGAAATTATTGTTCGCATCGCGAACGCAATGGGTTACGACGTACACGGCCTGGTCCCCTTCGCCCCCGGCCTGCGCGCCGACATGGGTCAGACGCGCGGCGCCGAATCTGGTGAGGCCGATCGCCATAAGGTGTGGCTCACTCGCCAGGGCATCGAGCCAAAGCTGAGCCCGTTCGATCCGCTCGCTCTTCTCGATGAAATCCAGCGACTTGTACCCGGTTATGAAGTTTCGCGGCTGAACCTGATGGCCGGCAATGATCAGCACACGCAGGTTCCCGACATTGGCTCTGGGGAATTACCAAGCCATCCGGAATTGATTGTGCCGTCCGAGGACACGCTATTTACCTCTGGGACATTGGGACGTTATTCGAAGACTTTGAATTCGGTTATGGAAAACGATCGCGCCGTCCCGGAGGATGCCGGGATTCCGGCGGATTAATCGCAACGAGACTGAATAAACGTTGCGGGCCTGATAGGGATTCCTGATGGGTTGAAACCCGGTCGGAATGACAGAAGCCAAGCAGCAATTAAAGGTTCACTACATTGCCAACTGGAAATCTTAGTGTCACCACGTTTGTGATCGCCTCGATCATCAAGATCGCGATTGTGCTCTGGGTCTTGCTGACCGCGGTCGCCTACACCGTATGGCTGGAGCGCAAAGTTGTCGGCCACATTCAGAATCGTTGGGGCCCCACGCGTGTCGGTCCCTTCGGTCTGCTTCAGCCATTGGCCGACGGCCTGAAGTTCATTTTCAAGGAAGACCTGACTCCTCCTTACGTTCACAAGTTCTTGTACATCCTGGCGCCGATGCTCGCGCTTAGCATGTCGCTGATCGCGATTTGCCTCATCCCATTTGGCAATTCCGTGAACATTGCGGGCATGAACATCCCGCTACAAATCACGGATACCAACATCGCGCTTCTGATCATCCTCGGCATTACGTCGATCGCCGTGTACGGTGTAGCTCTGGCCGGATGGTCGTCGAATAGCAAGTACTCACTGTTGGGCGGACTTCGAGCGAGCGCCCAAATGATCAGCTACGAAGTGGCTCTGGGCCTGTCACTGGTTGGCGTACTGATCCTCTGCGGCACCTTCAGCCTGCATGGAATTGTCGAGGCGCAAACTGGAACCTGGTTCGGTTTCATCCCCAAATGGAATATCTTTAAGGGCCAGTTCATCGCGTTCTTTATTTACATAATGGCGGCCTACGCGGAGACGAATCGCATCCCGTTTGACCTCCCTGAAGCTGAAACCGAGCTTGTTGCCGGATATCACACCGAGTACAGCTCCATGAAGTTTGCCATGTTCTTCATGGCCGAGTATTCCAACATGGTCACCGTTGCCTGCCTGGCCAGCATTTTGTTCCTCGGTGGCTGGACAGGACCTGTTTTTGGCCCACCGATCCTGCATGCGCTGCTGCCGATCTTCTGGTTCGCGCTGCGAGTTTTGTTTTTCATTTTCGTCTACATCTGGGTTCGCGGAACGCTGCCGCGCTTCCGCTACGATCAACTGATGTCGTTCGCATGGAAGTTCCTGCTTCCGCTGGCAATTGCCAACGTCATGATTACGGCCCTTGTAGTTGCCTTACGGTCTTAAGTTTCGTGGTACGCGCGACTGGCGCGCTAGAAAAGAAACCATGCTTCATTTGGCTTTGTTCCTCATCTTCGGAGTCATCGCGGTAGTCGGCGCGATCAACTTGATCGCGCAAACGCACCCGATCAATAGCGCCCTGTCGTTGGTGGTTGTGATGGGCTCGCTGGCGGCAGAATATCTGTTGCTCGGCGCCGAATTCCTCGGCGCAATTCAGGTGATCGTCTACGCCGGCGCGATCATGGTGCTGTTCGTATTCACCATCATGCTCCTAAATGCTGGCGCGGAAGAGCAAACGCGTGGAAGCAAGGTGGCGATCATCATCGGGATTCCGGGGATGGTCATCGGATCGGTAGCCGTCGCGTGGGCTCTGATTCGCGCACACACGGGCGCGGAGGTCCCGGTCGGTTCGCTTTACGGATCGGCTCAAGGCATCGGCCACCTGCTCTTTCGCGACTTCCTGTTGCCGTTTGAAATCACCTCGGTGCTAATCCTGATCGCGATCATGGGTGCCGTCGTATTGGCAAGGAGGGAGAGCTAAATGGTTCCGATCTCCTATTACCTGGTGCTCAGCGCCATTCTCTTCGCCTGTGGCGTGCTCGGTTTTCTAATCAAGCGCAACGTGATCACAATCTTCATGTCCATTGAGTTGATGCTGAATGCGGTGAACCTTTCGTTCGTTGCGTTCGCCTCTTATTGGCAAGCACTGAGCGGGCAGGTATTTGTTTTCTTTGTGATGGTGGTAGCCGCCGCGGAAGCGGCCGTCGGACTCGCCATCATTATCGCAGTGTTCCGCACGCGGCAGACGTTAAACCCAGACCGCGTGAACCTGTTGAAGCTGTAGGCAGGAAATAATAAAGATGATTCTCTGGCTTATTCCAATTCTGCCGATTATCGGCGCAGCCATTAATGGTCTGCTCGGTAGGAAATTCTCGAATCGGACGGTCGCGGCCATCGGCCTGTTCTTCCCCGGGCTGGCGATGGTCTACACCTGGTGGATCGCGGCACAGTTCTTCCCGAATCCGCACACCATTGTTCAGACTTTTTATGATCTGACCTGGATCAAGGCGGGCGCTTTCAGCGTTCAATACGGCTTCCAACTCGATCAGCTTTCGATGCTCATGGCACTGATCGTCACCGGTGTCGGCTTCCTGATTCACGTGTACTCGGTCGGGTACATGGCGCACGAGGGCGGTTATTACCGCTTCTTCTCGTACCTGAACCTCTTCATGTTCTTCATGCTCACGCTCGTGCTGGCCGACAACTACCTGCTCATGTTCGTCGGATGGGAAGGCGTGGGCTTGGCGTCGTATCTGCTGATCGGCTTCTTCTTTCTGCGTGACTCGGCATCGGCTGCGGGCAAGAAGGCATTCATCGTAAACCGCATCGGCGACTTCGGTTTCCTGATCGCGCTCTTCCTGATGATTCAGCACTTCGGCACGCTCAACTTTGCGCAAGTCTTTGACAAGGTGAATGGCCTTCCGGCGGAAACTGCGGGCGCGGGGCTACTGACCGCGATCGGTCTGTTGCTTCTGCTCGGCGCAACCGGTAAATCGGCGCAAATTCCACTCTACGTTTGGCTGCCGGATGCGATGGAAGGTCCGACGCCGGTCTCTGCACTGATCCATGCCGCAACCATGGTCACCGCCGGCGTGTACATGATTTCGCGCTCGAACGCCGTCTTTAATCATGCACCGATCGCGATGGGCGCCGTGGCAATCATCGGCTGCGCTACTGCCTTCTTCGCCGCGACCATCGGCCTGGTGCAGCACGACATCAAACGCGTGCTGGCGTACTCCACCGTGTCGCAACTCGGCTACATGGTGATGGCCTGCGGCGTCGCGGCATATTCCGCCGGCATGTTCCATCTGATGACGCACGCGTTCTTCAAAGCCCTCCTCTTCCTCGGCGCTGGTTCCGTCATTCACGCGCTCGGTGGCGAACAGGACATGCGCAAGATGGGTGGTCTGCGTAAGTACATTCCCGTCACTTTCTGGACGATGACCGCCGCAACTCTGGCGATCTCCGGTTTCCCCGGCTTCTCAGGATTCTTTTCGAAAGACGAGATTCTCTATCGCGCCTACCTGCACGGTTCCTGGGGATGGATCCTCTGGCTCGTCGGCCTGATCACGGCCTTCCTGACCGCGTTTTACATGTTCCGCTTGTGGTTCCTGACCTTCTTCGGCGAATATCGCGGCGACCAAGGACACGATCAGCACGCTGGGCGCGAAGAGCATCACGGCCATGCTCCGCATGAGAGTCCCAAGGTAATGCTGATACCGCTGGTAATACTCGGCATCCTGTCAGTAGCCGGGGGATGGATTGGGATTCCGAAAGTAATGGGCGGCAGCAATCACTTCGAACACTATCTCGCCCCGATCTTTGAGCAGCATGCGGCGACCAGTGCACAAGCCGCAGAGGCCGAACCGACTGCCGAACCCTCGGGACCACCGGAACTGCTCTTCAGCGTTGCCGCGACGCTCACCGCTTTCGCGGGCATCGGGCTCGCTTGGCTCTTCTACTACAAGCGCCGTGACCTTCCCGAGAAGCTTGCCGCCGGCCTGCATGGCGCTTACGTCACCCTGGAAAACAAGTATTTCGTAGACGAGTTCTACGGGGCGGCTGTCGTCAAGCCAATCGTGCTTGGTTCCACTTACCTGCTCTGGAAAGGAATTGACGTTGGCATCATCGATCGTACGTTAAACGACAGTGCCGATGCGGCGCGCGACGTCTCCCGAGGATTCCGCCACATGCAGTCCGGCAACATTCGCTCTTATGCGGGCTGGGTAGCCGCCGGAGCTGCCGCCGTTGTGGTCTTCATGATCTGGAGGGGGGCGCGATGAATACCGCTGTGATCCATCCCTTCATCCTCAGCCTGGTAACCTTCGTTCCGCTCGGTGGCGGATTGCTGTTGCTGGCCTTCCCGCGCCGCGATCGCGACATCAAGGTCTTCGCGCTGGTTGTCTCGATCCTCACATTCATCCTCTCGCTGCACCTGCCGGTGCATTTCGTGCCCGGCCAAGCGGGCTTTCAATTCGAGGTCAACGCACAGTGGATCACTTCGCCGAACATTCACTACCACATGGGTGTCGATGGCTTCTCCATGTGGCTGGTGTTGCTGACCACCTTCCTCACGCCACTCTGCGTGATGATGTCGTGGCGCTCAGTTCATGGTCCGGTCAAGGAGTTCTTCATCCTTCTGCTGATCCTCGAATCGGCGATGATCGGCGTCTTCGTTTCGCTTGACCTGTTCCTCTTCTACTTCTTCTGGGAAGCGACTCTGATCCCGATGGCGCTGCTGATTGGCGTTTACGGCCATGAACGCCGTATCTACGCCGCGGTGAAATTCTTCCTGTACACCATGATTGCATCGGTATTCATGCTGGCAGGAATCTTGTGGCTCTATGCCCACACTGGCAGCTTCGATTTCACCGTGATCCAGCATGCGATTCAGAGCGGTTCTCTGCAACTCGGCAGTGCGTCGAAGTGGCTCTTCCTTGGCTTCTTCATCGCGTTCGCGGTGAAGGTGCCAATGTTCCCCTTCCATACCTGGCTGCCTGATGCGCACGTGGAAGCACCAACCGCCGGCTCCGTCCTGCTGGCAGGCGTCATGCTCAAGATGGGCACCTACGGAATGTTGCGCTTCAACCTCGGATTGTTTCCGGAAGAAGCGCACCGCAATGCACCGTGGATCGTCGCCCTCGCGATCATCGGAATCATCTTCGGCGCGCTGGTCGCGATGGTGCAGCCGAATATGAAGAAGCTGATCGCCTATTCCTCGGTCAGCCACCTCGGGTTCGTGGTGCTGGGAATTTTCAGCTTTACCACGGCAGGTATCGTCGGCGCGGAATTCGTGATGCTGGCGCACGGCGTTTCTACTGGCGCGCTCTTCACGCTGGCAGGCATGCTCTACGACCGGCGGCACACCTACGAGATCAGCGAGTTTGGCGGACTCGCTACCTCCATGCCCGTCTACTCTACTTTCTTCCTGGTGACCACCCTGGCTTCGATCGGGCTCCCGCTGCTGAACGGCTTTGTTGGCGAGTTCCTGGTTCTGAGTGGCGCATTTCGTGCAAATCATATCTACGGAATTCTGGGCGCAACGGGCGTGATCTGGAGCGCATGCTACATGCTCTGGATGTACCAGCGCGTTTTCTACGGAACCTTCAGGAACAATGCCAATCGCGCCCTGGTTGATGTGAATGCTCGTGAGCGCGCCACCCTCTGGCCTCTTGTGGCGGCTGCACTGATCATGGGCGTCGCGCCCTTGATCTGGACGCGCGCCATCGAACCCGCCGCCCAGGCCTTTGTTTCCAATGACAACACCGCCGCCCACATGCTTCCGGGTACGCCTGCGACCAGGAGCCGCGCGGCACAAGCATCGCTTGAACTCCATGAATCGCAGGTAAGCGGACAATGATTCCGAGCACAGACTACATTCGACTTCTGCCCGAGCTGATCCTTATCGTCTTCGGCTTGCTCGTCATGCTGATCGAGCCGCTCCTGGGCGAACACAACAACCGCAAAGGATTGGGCGCGATTGCCCTGATGGGCGCCGTGCTTTCGATCCTCGCCAGTTTCTACCAGACCGGATACGAAGGTGCCGCCTTCTTCGACATGATCCATGTTGATACGTTCAGCATCTTTTTCCACGTACTGATCGGGTTGATTGCAGCGGTCGTGATCCTCGCCTCGTTCGAGTATCTGAACCTCCAGCAGATTCGTTACGGTGAATACTATGGCCTGATTCTGTTGAGTTCCGTCGGCATGATGCTGATGTCCTCCGCCGTCGAACTGGTCCTCATCTTCATCGCCTTGGAAATTTCCTCCATCGGCACGTACATCCTCGCGGGATTCCGTCGAAATGCTCCCATCAGCATCGAGTCGTCGATGAAATATTTCCTGCTCGGCTCATTTGCGACAGCGTTCTTCCTCTATGGGGTAGCGCTGATGTTCGGCGCGACCGGATCGACCTCGGTGTATACCATCGCCACTACGCTTGCTCAGGGAGCCACTCCGCTCGCCTATGTCGGCATCGCTTTGATGTTCGTCGGACTGGGATTCAAGGTCGCGTCCGCCCCTTTCCACATCTGGACGCCCGACGTGTATGAAGGCGCACCAGCTCCTGTGGTCGCATTCATGTCGACTGGACCGAAAGCCGCAGCATTCGCCGTTCTGCTGCGCGTGCTGTTCGCGACCGAAGCTCCCGGCTGGTTCTGGCTGATCTGGGCTTCTGCAGTTCTGTCGATGACACTGGGCAACATCGGCGCGCTCGTGCAGAACAATGTGAAACGCCTGCTCGCCTACTCTTCGATCGCGCAAGCCGGATACATTCTGGTCGCGTTCGCCGCTGCCAAGGATATCGGCATTTCGGCGGTCATCTTCTATGCTGCGGCTTATGCTGCCATGAATGTCGGTGCCTTCGCGGTTGCCAGCCATTTGGCGAACGTCGGCGAGAAGTACGTTACCCTCGACGACTACGCCGGGCTGGGCCGTCGCGCACCCGGCCTGGCTGCCGTCCTTACCATTTTCATGTTGTCGCTGATCGGCATTCCTGTAACCGGAGGATTCCTGGCCAAGTTCTATGTTTTCCAGGCAGCGATGCAATCGCACCTCACCGGGCTGGTTATCATCGGCGTAATCAACAGCGCCGTCGCCGCGTACTACTATTTGCGCGTGATCGTTTACATGTACATGCGCGAACCACAACGTGATGTGCCGGTACTGAAAATGCCCTTTGCGCTTGGCGTCTCCTTGGCCGCCTGCCTGGCAGCAACCATTTATTTGGGTGTACTCCCCGGCCGCATACTTGACTACGCAATGGCTTCGGCGCGGGTGTTGGTGCGGTAAGGACGAAAGTGGCGCTTTAGAGTCTGTCTGAGCCCACAAAAGGGTAAATGCGATTTGAACGAGCGGGTTCATCGGCGCCGCTCGCCGCAAGATCCGTAAATCTTGCACCCGTTCCCAAACTCGTGCATCATCTGATTAGTGCATTCCAAGCTCTCCACGGCTTTTGCCTTGTCTTTTATCGTTGCAGCCTTGGTGTGCGCATTTGCGCTGGCTGGCAGCGCATCGCCTACCGTTGCTCTTCCGCCTTGTCATGAGCACGCGCGGCAAGCGCCGATTCCTCCGCCCGTCAGCCACAACTGCTGCGAGATGGGACATCAGTTTTCCTCGATTCCCGCTATTCCCTTCGTAGCACCGTCTCTTACGGCAATTGCCGTCGTAACGGACTCCGCCACCCTATGCATGAACGAGCGGGCCACCCTAGCGGAAATCGTCTCGCCAGATCCGCCCGACCTCGTACCTCTTCGCATTTAGCACGCATTCCCCCGCTCGGACCTTGGCCGTAACGCGGCTTCGTTTTTGCAAGTCATCAACCCAAAGAAGAGGAATGTGTGCGCGCAATTGTGCTCGTCGTAGTGCTCTACTCTGCCGTTCTCGTTATCGCCCAGAACTCCATGCCCGACATGCCAAGCGTGCCGAACCCGAGCACCAATGCGGCGACTCCGTCCAACGCGTTTATCAACATGCTTGAAGATCATTCCACATCCGGCACGGACGCCCAGCCTTCTTCTACACCGACCGAAATGTTCATGACCTCCCACTCCGGATGGATGCTCATGTTTCACGGAGTGGCATTTCTCAATGACGTCCAGCAGAGTGGGCCTCGTGGAACCGATAAGCTTTTCTCGACCAACTGGATCATGCCCATGGCGCAGCGCAAACTCGCTCGCGGCACTCTCACATTGCGCACCATGCTGAGCTTTGAGCCCGCAACGGTGACCGCCGAACAATACCCCGAATTGTTTCAGCAGGGAGAAACTGCATACGGCCGACCGATTGTGGACGGTCAGCACCCTCATAACTTCTTCATGGAATTGGCAGCGATGTACGACTACTCCATTTCCGAGCACACGGTCCTGTCTTTCTATGGAGGTCCGGCGGGCGATCCTGCTCTGGGACCGCCTGCGTTTCCGCATCGGGCGTCAGCCTCTGAAAACCCTGTTGCTCCCCTTTCACATCACCTGCAGGACTCGACTCATATCGCCTATGACGTCATTACTGCCGGCCTAACATATCGTTTCGTGCGATTGGAGGCTTCGGGCTTTCACGGTCGCGAGCCGGATGAGTACCGCTGGGACATCGATTCAGGCGCAATCGATTCCTGGTCCGCGCGCATAACCGTGAATCCAGCGCCCAACTGGAGTCTCCAGTATTCCATTGGCGAGCTGCACAGTCCCGAACAACTGGCTCCCAGCGAAGACGTGCGCCGCATGACGGCATCGGTCATCTACAACCGCCCGCTCTCCCATGGAAACTGGGCGTCGATGCTTGCCTGGGGCCGCAACCGGAGCCTTGCGGACCGAAACGTCGGAAACGGATATCTGCTCGAGTCTACGTTGAACTTTCGCTCGCGGAACAATCTCTGGACTCGGATAGAGAATGCTGATCGCACAAACGAGCTGCTAATCGGCGAAAATCCTCTCCCGTCCGGCTTTACCGAGCGCTACTTCACCCGCGTACAGGCGTACACCGCGGGTTACGACCGCGAGGTGGGACAGGTTCCTCGTCTCTCTGTTGCCATAGGCGGCCAGTTCACCTGGTATGGAGTCCCGAACGTGTTGCAGCCTGAGTATGGAGCCCATCCAGTTGGCGGCGCCGCGTTCGTGAGATTTCGGTTGAAGTGAAAACGTTTCCGACGAATCCACCTGTTAATCTAGTGCCATGGTACGTTTTTGTTGCGCGGCAGAGATGCGATTGGTAGTCCGGCGATTTGTCGCACGGCCGATTGAAAATAGAGACAACTAGTCCCGTAGAAACGGCTGAAATTCCGAGCGAATGACCAAGATCTACTTGATCAACATCTCCGGCCAGGACAAGCCCGGCCTTACCAGTTCCCTCACCAGCATTCTTTCCAGCTATGACGTTCGCATTCTCGACATCGGGCAGGCCGTCATTCACGACACGCTTGCGCTCGGCATGCTGATCGAATTGCCCTCTGGAACGGAAATCTCACCCTTGAAGAAAGATCTGCTGCTGCGCGCGCACGATCTCGACCTTACGATTCGCTTTCAACTGATCACGCATGGCGCCTTCTCAGAGTGGGTTAGTAAGCAAGGCAAAGACCGCTTCATCATCACCTTACTGGGCCGCATGATCACCGCCGAACAACTTTCGCGCGTGGCCGGCATCATCGCTCTGCATGGGCTGAACATCGACCGCATAGAGCGGCTCTCAGGCCGCAAGTCCCTGTCGCAGTCAAGTCCGGACACCCGCGCATGCGTGCAGTTGAGTGTCAGCGGCGCGGCGGCTTCCCCTGATAAGATGCGCGCCGACCTGATGGAACTCACGCACGAGCTGCCCATCGACATTGCCTTCCAGCGCGAAAGCATTCACACACGAAGCCGGCGACTGGTGGCGTTCGACATGGACTCCACTCTGATCCAGGGCGAGGTGATCGACGAACTGGCAAAACTGGCGGGAGTGGGCGAGCAGGTCGCAGCGATCACCGCGGCAGCAATGCGCGGCGAGTTGGACTTCAAGCAGAGCTTCGCAAAACGAGTTTCGCTGCTGAAAGGGTTGCCGGAAACAAAGGTCAACGAACTAGTCAATCGCATTCAGCTCACCGGCGGCGCCGAGCGCCTGATCACGACTCTCAAAAATCTGGGCTACAAGACCGCGATCCTCTCCGGTGGCTTCAACTTCGTAGGCCGGTACTTGCAGGAACGATTGGGACTCGACTACCTCCACGCCAACGAATTGGACATCGCCGGTGGCACGGTCACCGGGAACGTGATTGAACCAATTGTGGACGGCGCTCGAAAGGCGGCTTGTCTTCAAGAAATCGCCGCGAAAGAGGGCATCAGCCTTGATCAATGCATCGCGGTGGGTGATGGAGCCAACGACCTGCCAATGCTCAACATTGCAGGCCTTGGGATTGCTTTCCACGCTAAGCCGGTGGTCAGACAAACGGCAAAACACGCCATTTCGAATCTGGGGCTGGATGGCATCCTTTATTTAGTTGGCGTGCGAGATCGTGAGACAGAAAAATGAAAAATTCAGATTTTTCGATGACAGTCGCACCCAGCCGTCTGTCCTGCTGTCCTGTCGAGGGTAGCAAGACAACGCTATTCCTGACAAATGTCTTCAGGACATAGTGGTTTCCTCGCGTGCGGCTCGGAATGACAGTCTAGCTTTTTGGCACTCTCGTGGTCGTGATACTCGCGCCGGCCCTCTTCTGCAACATCGGTGCTCACTTCACTACGACCCCGACCAGCTTCCCCTTAACAACAATCACCTTCACAGGCGTACGCCCTGCCAGAATGGTGACGATCTTCGGATCGTTCAATGCAGCTTCTCTCACCTGATCTTCCGACGCATCCGCGGGTGTGGTGATATGCGAGCGCACCTTTCCGTTTACCTGCACGGCGTACTCGATTTCGTCTTCTTTCGCCAATGCGGGATCGAATGCCGGCCACTTCTCGCGGACTAGCTTTGAGGTCTCGCCCATCTGTTCCCACAGCTCATGTGCGAGAAACGGGGCAAATGGCGATAACATCAGGACGAGCCCCCGTTGCAGTTCGCGCAAGAGCGGTTTCGGGATCAAGCCTTTGTCGATTGCGCTCTGCGCTGCATACAGCTCATTGACGTAGCTCATGATCGACGACACGCATGTGTTGAAGTGCCAGCGCCCCTGCAATTCATTTGTTATGCGCTTGATGGTCTGGTGCAGCACCCGTTGTAAACGGCGCGCTTCGGGCGAAATTGCGCCTGTACCGTCTGAACTCAGCGCAACTTTGCTGATCCCGATGCCGTTGCGCATAACAAATCGGTACACGCGGCCAAGGAAGCCATAGACGCCGTTGATTCCAGCATCTTGCCAGTCGAGGTCGCGGTCAGGCGGGCCGCCAAAGAGCGTATACATGCGTGCGCTGTCTGCACCATAGCGCGCGACCATGTCGTCGGGGGAAACAATGTTCCCGAGGCTCTTCGACATCTTCGCGCCATCCTTGATAACCATGCCCTGCGTGAACAGCCGCGTTGCGGGTTCGGAGCTCGAAATCAAGCCTATGTCGCGCATGAACTTCGTCCAGAAGCGCGAGTAGATCAGGTGAAGAATGGCGTGCTCCACCCCACCGATGTACTGGTCGATTGGAAACCAATAGTCTGCCGTTGTTTTTTCGAAGGGAGCGCGGTCGTTTTTCGGATCGGTGTAGCGGTAAAAGTACCACGACGAATCGACGAACGTGTCCATGGTGTCCGTCTCGCGACGCGCCGGACCTCCACATTTGGGACAGGTCGTATTCACGAATTCCGGCAACTTGGCCAATGGCGAGCCGCCCTCTAAAGTGATATCTACGTTCTCAGGTAACAAGATCGGTAACTGGCTCTCCGGCACTGGCACCACGCCATCTTTGTCGCAATAGACCATCGGAATGGGGGTTCCCCAGTACCGCTGGCGTGAGACTCCCCAATCCTTCAAGCGATAGGTTACAGTTGCCTTGCCAAATCCATGTTCCTGCGCATAGCTGGACATCCGCTCCAATGCCCGGTCGACCGATAATCCATTCCACGGTCCAGAGTTGATCAGCAGGCTTTCGGTGCCGGTGTAAGGAAGAACAGGAGTCTCCTCTTCATCGGAAGCGGGAATTTCGCCTTGCCGCCTCGGCATGACGACAACGCGAATGTCCAGCCCATATTTCTTGGCGAATTCGTAATCTCGATCGTCATGCGCCGGCACAGACATAATGGCTCCAGTGCCGTAATCCATGAGGATATAGTTCGCCACCCAGATGGGTACCTTCTCGTCATTGAAGGGGTTGATCGCGTATGCGCCCGTGAAAACACCGTGCTTTTCAATCGCGCCGACGTCTCCTACTTCCCTTGCTTTCCTTTGTTCTGCCAGTAATCCTTCAACTTTTGCTAGAAGTTCAGGATTGTTGGCAATTAGGTCCGTAACGATCGGGTGCTCAGGCGCAAGCTGCACCGAAGTCGCCCCGTAAATGGTATCGACGCGCGTGGTGAAAACCGTAATTTTGTCTCCCGCTGGACCCTGCGCCAAATCCAGCTTGAAGTCGACAAGCGCACCTTCGCTGCGGCCGATCCAATTGCGCTGCATCGTGCGAACTTTTTCCGGCCAGCCTTCAAGTTTGTCCAAGCCATCGAGCAATTCCTGGGCGTAGGCGGTGGTGCGTACAAACCACTGCTCTAACTCGCGCTGCTCGACAACCGTGGTCTCGTGCCGCCAGCAACAACCATTCACCACCTGTTCATTGGCCAGAACCGTCGCGCACTCGGGACACCAGTTGACCTTGCTCTTCTTCCGATACGCCAGGCCGCGCTCCCAGAGTTTCAGGAAGAACCACTGATTCCATCGATAGTATTCAGGGAAGCAGGTCGTGACTTCCTTCGACCAGTCGTAGCCGAAGCCCAGTCGGTTCATCTGCTTCTTCATATTGGCAATGTTGGCAAGCGTCCACTGCTTCGGTGGAGTGTTGTTCTTGATGGCGGCGTTTTCCGCCGGTAGGCCGAACGAATCCCAGCCCATGGGATGAAGCACGTTGTAACCCTGCATCCACATGAAACGCGCCAAAGCATCGCCGATCGAGTAGTTGCGTACGTGTCCCATGTGGAGCACGCCGGACGGATACGGCAACATCTCCAGAACGTAGTATTTCCTTTTGGCCCGGTCGGAGTCGGCCCCGTAGAGGGCCGAATCTGCTTGCCAGCGCGCCGCCCACTTTTCTTCGATCTTCTGAGCCTCGTAGCGGATCTCGTCGCGATCGCGGATCTCCACGGCAGCCCGAGGGACATGCACGTCATCGCCGCTGCTGGGCATCGGAGGCTCTTTCACGCCAAATTCGGCCAAGACTTCGCGTAAGTCTTCCTTTACCTGCGCCACAAACTCCTTGGCTCGTTCAGCTACATTCTCTACGGTCTGCTCGACTCCATTATTCTTCTTATCAGACATGTACACACTTTGGATGTGGACCAGTGGTGAAAACCTTAATTTTACAGGATGCTTCGATCGTGCAACCGATTCTGCGACCCGGTTTCGTAAGTTTAACCACGAAGGACACGGAGGACTACGCCATAAAGTCGTGAACCGCAGGGACCGTTACCGAAGAGGACACATGAAGGATCTGAGTTTTGCCTCTGTGTCCTCTGTGGCTAGCCTGTTTTCCTTGTGTCCCGTGTTTAGGCTTTTTTGCCACGAACTTGAAGCCGTTCTCGCCCTTGCTGCATCCGTTCTCAGGAAAACTCCACAGGGGGGTGATTGCAATGCTCGTGAATTGGAAGAAAGATGCCGATGCCGCTCTGGCCGACGCTGAATCCAGCGGCAAGCCGCTGCTGGTCGACTTCAGCGCCGCTCCCGCTTGAGGGGCATGTGCCCGGCTGGAAGCCGAGTCATACTCCGATCAAGAAACAGCGAATTTTATTAATCAGAACTTCATTCCCGTCGAGGTGCATATCAAGGAGAACCCGTCCGGGTTCCATCGCTTCGGCGCCCTATGGACGCCATCGGTGCTGATTCTGGACTCCGATGGCAAAGAACGCCAGCGAATTGAAGGCTATCTGCCCAAGAAGGAATTCCGGGCGCAATTGGAACTCGCATTGGCCCGCCTGGCTTTCGTAGATAAGCGCTTCACAGAAGCGGAAAAAGCCTATGGTAACGTGGCCAGGCAGTACCCGAACTCTGCCGCTGCTCCGGAAGCGTTGTACTGGGAGGCCGTCAGCCACTACAAGGGCACGAAAGACCATACATCGCTCGAAGCAGTCGTCGAAAAGCTGAAGAAATATCCGCATAGCATCTGGGCCGAGAAGGCGATCCCCTGGGCGCACTGATTCCTTATGACGCGCACATCCCATGCGCGAAACCGCGTTGAACGTGTTTAATTTCTGCTACATTGCACGTCTTGTTGATGGAGGTGCGGATGGGCGAAACGAGCAAGAATGTCGTGGTGCGAACGAATATTTCCCCGATGCTTTCGGTGCGGCGAGGCACCGAGGCAGTGGAATTCTACAAAGCGGCGTTCGGGGCGGAAGAACTCTTCAAGATCGAAGACAACGGCGCAGTGGTCGCTCAACTGGGTGTTGAGGGCTCGGATTTCTGGGTGGCCGACGAATCGCCTGAACACTTCAATTTCAGCCCGGAAACGCTCGGCGGAGCCACCGTTCGCATCGTTCTAGTCGTGGAAGATCCCCACAAGATGTTCGAACGTGCGCTGCAGGCCGGAGCGAAAACGGTATGGCCGGTAGAAGATCAGCCATATGGCTGGCGTCTCGGTCGCGTCGTCGATCCCTATGGCCATCATTGGGAGATCGGCAAACCGCTGGGCTAGGCTGCACCTTGCTTCTTAACCAGCGACTTCAAAGTCTCGACGTTCCGCAGGTCATCGCCGGGATCATCAATGGGAGTCTCGGCGATGAATGCTGCATGCTTGAATCGCGGATCATTCAGCAACCGGCGAAACGGGTCCAGGCCAATGGTTCCCTGCCCAATATGTTGATGCCGATCCAGCTTCGATCCGCGCCCCGCCTTTGCATCATTGCAATGCCAAACACGAACGCCGGAAATGCCGATCGTACGCTCGATCTGCTGGACCGTGTCGCCATAGCCGCCCTCGCTGACTATGTCGTATCCGGCAACATGCGTATGACAGGTATCTAAGCACGTTGCAACCGGAACTACACCACGCAGGTAATGGACCACCTCTGCCACCTGCTCGAACGAACTGCCCAGGGAAAATTCAGCTCCGGCCGTGTTTTCGATCAGGATCGTCAAATTCCCTTTCTCCAGGTCCAAGCCTTGCGTCGCGACGTCGATGGCGGCTGCCGCCCGCTGCAGTCCTTCCTGCCTGCTCATTCCGCGATAGGATCCGGGATGCAAGACGAGGTAATCGGCACACAGAGCTAGCGCGCGCTCCACTTCCGCCCGGAAAGCCAGTATCGATCAGTATCGATTTCTCATGAAATCCCGGATTAATCGCCGCGATGTTCACCAGGTAGTTAGTGTGTATCACCAGCGGAGTCAGGCCGTACTTTCGCCGCAAGCCGTTCATCGACTCACATTGCGAAGCCAGCAACTCATACGGTTCCCATTGCCGAGGACTGGAGGAAAAGATCTGCAGCGTGTTGCAGCCAAGACGGTAGGCGCGTTCGGCTGCGTTCTCCACGCCTCCAGCCGTCGATGTATGAATTCCGATCCGGCGTGAAGTCAGCTTGGGCGGGTGCTTTGGCGGTGGTTGCTTCAGGATGTCTTTTTCCGGCTTGCTCGGCATACGGGCGGACTGTAGCCGAGTCTAGCACGTGAAAATCATGGGCTCTTCCACAGCAAAATCGCTAATTGCCGAACTGTGCTTTTCAGGGCAAACTAGCAGTTCACAGCCACGTACCTCGAAGGTGGCAATGCATCCGACAGGAATATCCATGACTTGGACGGAAACCTTCAGCTGTAATGTCTGCGGTAAGCGCAAAGGTGACGTAGATCACTGGTGGCTGGCCTGGGTCGAGCAAATCCAGCCCAGCGATGACGAAGAACCGAAGCCGAAGTTACAGGTAATGCCTTGGTCCGAGCTGATGGCGCGTTCTCTTGAGGTCGTGCATCTTTGTGGAGCCGGTTGCGCTCTGAAAGAAGCCGAGCGCTGGATGACATCGGTAGCGCAAAATAAGCGGGCCGCCAGCAGTGCTGCCGATTAGCCGAAAAGCTCGTGGTTGCCGCAGCCTTCCTGCGCAAGTAGACTGTTTAGTTTGCGAGGTTTGCCATGTTAGTCGTCATGAAAGCGCACGCCTCCGAGACTGAGGTCCGCGATGTCTGCGAGCGCATTCAAAAGCTCGGGTATCGCGCGCATGCCATCCCCGGAGCGCAACGCACAGCCATTGGAATCACAGGTAATCAGGGTGAGGTCGAAATCGGCACGCTCGAAGAAATGTCGGGTGTCGCTGAAGTCATCCGCGTTTCCAAGCCGTATAAGCTCGTCAGTCGCGACGTAAAAGATACCAATACCATCATTCGTTTCCCCAACAGCGACGCGACGATCGGCGGAAATGAAATCGCTGTCATGGCCGGCCCATGCGGGGTGGAAAGCCGTGATCAGGCGTTCGCAGTAGCCGAGCGGGTGACCAGAGCAGGCGCAAAATTCTTCCGCGGTGGCGCTTATAAACCGCGCACTTCTCCGTACGCATTCCAGGGACTTGGCGTCCAGGGCCTCAAAATTCTCGCAGAAATCCGTGATCAGTTCGGGCTACTGATCGTCACTGAAGCCGTCGATCACGAAACCCTCGACTACGTCGAGCAGTACGCTGACATCATTCAGATCGGCGCGCGTAACATGCAGAATTTCTCGTTGCTGAAACGCGCCGGACGGGCCAACAAGCCTGTGTTGTTGAAGCGTGGTATGTCAGCGACGTTGGAAGAACTGCTCATGGCGGCTGAGTACATCATGAGCGAAGGCAACTACAACGTGATCCTGTGCGAGAGGGGCGTCCGCACTTTCGCCGATCACACCCGCAATACGTTGGACCTGAGCATTGTTCCGGCCGTGCAGCGACTGAGTCACTTGCCTATCATCGTTGATCCCAGCCACGGTACCGGCAAGCGTAACAAAGTGACGCCACTTTCACGTGCGGCGATTGCAGTCGGCGCGTCGGGGCTGATTATTGAAGTGCATTGTAATCCGGATGAGGCGCTTTCCGACGGACTGCAGTCGCTCTATCCCGAGCAGTTCGATCAACTCATGGGTGAGATTCGTCAGATTGCTGCCGTTCTCGGCCGCGAAGTTCCCGGGCCGATAACAGGCGTCCTTCCCAACGTAGTCGCGGGAACTGTTGCAACGACGGCCAATCCACGTTGAGATCGACAACTCGCTTTTCAGCCGCGCTATTGATTGCTTGCCTGCTGGTTTCAATTGCCTGCAAGCGGCACGCGCAGCCACCTCCACCCGGCTATCACGAATACGCCTACGTTAGTAACGGTAAAGACGATTCTGTCTCGGTGATTGATCTTTTTCAATTCAAGAACGTCAAGACCATATCGGTCGGGAAGAATCCCACCGGACTTGCCGCGAACCCGCACCGGAATGAGATTTATGTGGTCAACACGCAGTCTGCAAATGTAAGCGTCATCGACGCGGAGACAAACCAGGTCGCCGCTGTGATCGGCGTGCACCATCTCCCCTACTTCATCGATGTTTCGTCGGATGGAAAACGCGGATATGTTGCGAATTCAGGATCGGCCAATGTCTCCGTCATCGATCTCGAAGGACATCGCGTAATCGCCACGATTCCCGTCGGCGGCGCTCCCGGACTGGCGAAGGTCTCGCCGGATGGCAAGATCGTGGTCGTCAGCAATCGGGCTGACAATACCGTTTCCATCATCGACGCGCAGCAATATCGGCTTCGCGCGACGCTTCCCGTCTGCACGAATCCCGAAGACATCGTCATCCTGCCCGACTCGGCGAAGGCATTCGTCGCCTGCACCGGCTCGCAGCAGGTCGCCGCGATCGACCTCGTTCGAGGAAAAGTTTTGGCTCTGCTGGATTTGGGCAAAACACCAATCCATCTCGCGCTCAAACCTGACGGCGGAGAGATATTCGTCAGCGACTACGATTCCGACGCAATTTCCGTCATCGAAACGACTGCGAATGAAGTCGGCAACACTTTCCTGATTGGCACACACCCGGTCCGCTCGGTTATCAGCTCCGATAATGTAATGCTCTACGTCAGCGACTTTGGATCTGACACTATATCCGTCTATGAAATCGACATAGGTAAGATGCTGGGGACAATTCCGGTTGGTAGTGGACCCGACGCGCTGGCGTTGACGTCGAATGAAAACTTCCTGCTCGTCGCGGATTCGAAGTCGGGCGATGTAGCCGTAGTGCGCACCACGAAACTTCCGGAAGGCTCGAAGATCAGTGCCGAACGCGCCCTGTTCACCATGATCCCTGTAGGTGCCCAGCCGAATGCCATTGTGATCAAGAGCTTTATGAAGTAGCCGAGTTTGTAGTGGAATCGGCCGACAGCGGAGTGGACTGGATCAAAAACAGCACGAAAGTTAAAAAGGAAAAGGGAGAGCCATAGCCCTCCCTTCGCTTCCTTGGGTTTTAGAATTGCCACCCGACTCTGACTATCTGCTGCCGCCGCTTGTGCCAGTTGTTTCGGTCGCGAATGCGTCCCACTCCTTCTGAGTGAGTTCCTTCTGTACGATCGCGGGACTTTGGAAGTGATCCGCAAACACCGTCTGCATCAGATTGGACCGGTCGACTGCCTTTGGCTCCAGTAAAACTGCGGGGACGTCTACGGTGCCATTGTTGATTTTGGTTTGAGCTGCCGGCTTCTTGCCCTGTGCCAATTCGATGGCGGCATCTGCGGCGAGTCTGGCCAGGGGAGCCAGTGGCTTATAAATCGACATCGACTGGGTTCCCTTGATAATGCGAACCACTGCAGAAAGGTCAGAATCCTGCCCGGAGATCACCGGCATGGGGCTCACTTTCGCGTCGAGCAATGCTTGCGTTGCGCCGGAAGCAGTGTCGTCATTGGCGGCCACTACCGCCTGAATGTTTCTGGTAACCTGCAGAGCCTTCATCATCTGCATGTAGGCTTCGGTTTCGCTCCAATCTTTCACCCACTGTTCGGCAACAATAGTGATCTTCCCGCTATCCGTTGCCGCCTTCAGAACTTTCATGTGGGCTTCGTGATAGATGGTGGCATTGTTGTCGGTGCTGGATCCCTCCAGGAGAACGTAGTTACCTTGCGGAGCCAGCTTCAGCAGATATTCGGCCTGCAATTCTCCGATGCGCTCGTTGTTATAGGAAACGAAGAAGTCGGGGCGGTGGCCCATGATGAGACGATCGTACGCAATGACGGGAACCTTATGTTTATGGGCAAGGGCAACTATGGCCCCGGCCTTGTCTCCATCAACCGGATTGACCACCAAGACTCTCGCACCCTTTTCCAGCAGCTCCTTGGCTTGCGCGAACTGGATGTCGGCATCGCTCTGCGCGTCGCGGGTCATAACCGTGGCATGCAGCTCGATTGCACGGTTTGTGAACTGGTCAATATCCGTTTGCCAGCGCTCATGGCGCAGGTCAGAGACCAGGAAGCCGACCTTAACAGTTCCTTTAGCGGCAGATTTGGCAGGTGCTGCCTGCAAAAGAGCGGAAAATGCGATCAGGACCAAAATGACAAACGCCGGGTATTTCAAACGCCCCATGGCACGACTCCTCAGGGACACCGCTTCCTTGTGTCGATGGCGGGACAAGTTATCAATGGGCAGGTAACCAGACAAGAT
Source organism: Terriglobia bacterium (assembly GCA_021324365.1). Taxonomy (GTDB): domain Bacteria; phylum Acidobacteriota; class Terriglobia; order Terriglobales; family Acidobacteriaceae; genus JAJPJE01. Next base: position 96,270 of record JAJPJE010000046.1, read on the forward strand.
TACCTTGGTTAGATGGACCTCCGGCGTAACTGGCAAACCCAGCTGATAGCCAACAAGACCGCCGGTTGACGGCGGCCCCATGGATGCGAACTTACACCTGGAGAGCTGATTTTTGGCCGCAGAATCGATCGAACGTGCGCGTCAACTCGGCAGCAAGATCGCCCGCGTCGCGATGTTCGATATCGCTCCGCTGCATCAGGTAAACCAGTTTGCCGTCCTGCAGCAGGGCAATACAGGGGGAAGAAGGTGGATAGCCGCTGAAGTAAGAGCGAGCTACTTCAGTTGCGTCGCGGTCCTGGCCCGCAAATACAGTGCCGATTCCGTCCGGCAGGTTGGTGTGTTGCAAGGCAGCCCGCACCGCTGGGCGCATGCGGCCGGCCGCACATCCGCAAATCGAGTTCACCACGATCATGTTGGTACCGGCGCGCTTGACGAAGCGTTCCACATCTTCCGGGAGACGCAATTCTTGAATTCCCAGGCGCGTCAATTCTTCGCGCATAGGGATAACCATCAGTTCTGGGTACATTCCGTTCCCACTCCTCGTTTTTGGGGGAAGTGCAAACATTAAACACCAAAAAGACCAGAATCGAAAAGTCCCATTGATGCCAACAATGAATCAGGGGGCGCTGACTGCTAAGATGGCAAAGATCGATGCTGATCCAGGAAAATGTTCCACTGGCGCCGTTCACGACCCTGGGTGTAGGAGGTCCGGCGCGCTATTTCGCGCGAGCGCGCGGTGTGTCTGACATTCTCGACGCATTGGAATTTTCCGATTTGCGGCACGTGCCAATTTTTGTGCTCGGGGGCGGCAGCAATCTCGTAATCGCTGATCGCGGGTTTCCCGGGCTCGTCATCAAGATCGAGATTCGAGGCGTTACGTCGCAAGCCGACGGAGAGTTTTGTGTTTTTGAAGCCGGCTCCGGGGAAGATTGGGACACGTTTGTCGCCCACACGGTTGATCAGAACTGCGCCGGCCTGGAATGCCTGAGCGGTATTCCCGGGACCGTGGGCGGAACTCCCGTACAGAATGTAGGAGCTTACGGACAGGACGTATCCCAAACCATACGGAGTGTCGTCGCGATCGAGATCCGCACGGGAGAGATCCGCGTCTTTTCCAACCCCGAGTGCGGCTTCGCCTACCGCTCAAGCATTTTCAATGACGGCAGCCGCGATCGATACATTCTGACCAGCGTGTCTTATCGTCTGCATACCGGTGGAGCGCCAAGTATCTCGTACCGCGATTTACAGCTCCATTTTGCCGGACGAGATAATCCCACCCTGGTAGACACCCGCAACGCGGTTCGTGAGATTCGCCTGTCCAAAGCCATGCTTATCGTGCCGGGAGATGACGATGCGCGCAGCGCCGGGTCCTTCTTTAAGAATCCGGTGGTCGATTGCAAAGCCGCAGAATTTATCGCTCACATCGCCGATCAACGAGGGCTCCCTCTTCCTACCTACGCTGCTGCGGACGGGATGGTGAAGCTTCCTGCCGCCTGGTTGGTCGAGCAGTCTGGCTTCGGCAAAGGATTCTGTGCAGGTGCGGTCGGTATTTCCCGGCGACACTCTTTGGCGATTGTCAATCGCGGCGGAGCGACAGCAGAAGAAATCATTGCTTTGAAGAATCGGATTCAGCAGGCAGTATTTGATCAGTTCGGGATTGAGTTGAAACCGGAACCGGTGTTTGTGGGGTTCGAGCGCTAATAGGTATTTTTCTTGCTTGCGGTGTACGAAATCTCCATGTATAACGCTTTTCCATCGGGGCTCGAAGTATTGCGCGCTCTCCCCGTTTCCTCCCCCGCGCAGTAAACCTTCCATTTGTTTAGCTGCTGAGTATTGTTCCTGCGTCCTCCCAACGATGGCTCAGAATGAAGGAGTCAGTATGGCATTTAGAAATGTCGGAACACCCGTCTGGATCGCTCCCAATGCCGTGCAGTCCTGGTGGTACGGCTGGGGTGATGACCACGGACAAGAGTTCGCGAGCGCGGACATGAAAACGCCTGGCGCTGAAATGGTTGTAGTAGCGGAGTCGGAGCGCAAAGAGACCAGCGGCGCAGTCACGTACTTAGTTACTTTCAAAAACAACGGCCCGCAGTGGTGCTATTACAACCTGCAAGGTGGAGGTGCTGTATGAGAGTTCGCATCATTACTGAAGGAGCCACGGTCGTGGGATACCAGGTAATCGAAAACGCCAATCCGGCACCGGGACAATTTCGGTCCGGCCTGATGGCGGGTCCCGGACAGAAATTGCATGAGGTGGAACTCCCGGAGGACTTCGCCACCGTTCCAGGTCCTGAGGAAATCCATAAGAGGCTGACTGCCTACATCCAGAAGAAGGCCGCAGCCTAAAGAGAAAATTCCATTGGGCCACACCGGAGCACGACATCTAGGTGTGGCCCTTTGTATGTTGGGTACACCGGTTACAACAGTTCGCGCGAAGTGCGCTGCAGTAAGTGGCAGGAATACGTCTTGATGACAAGCCACACCCTCTTCCCCGCCACCAGTTGCAATGATTCTTGCGCCCCAGGCGTGAGATGAACTTCGAAAAGAATTCCACTGTCCACTTTCGCGATCAGCATCGCGTCTCTGCGCTCTATTGTCTTCAATTCGCCCTGAAGTACGTTGCGAGCACTGATGCCTTCGGGAACTCTGGTTGCAATCAGGATTTCACCTGCCCCAATACCGACACGAACCCTGTCCCCCGCTGTCGATCTGCCTAGAGGAATCTCCAACTCGGGTCCGGCACCGGCGGCACTCGCGAGCCTGCACAGCATGGTTCCCTGCTTTTCATGGAGTGCCAGAACCTCTGCATCGAAGATGTTCTCCAAACCCATCCAGCCGGCGATTGCCTCTGTTCGCGGCGCGCTCAACACTTGCAGCGGAGTTCCCTCCGCCACAACTCTACCCTGCTCCAGTGCGATTACCCGTTCTCCCAACGCAAAAACTTCTTCGCGGCTATGAGTGACATAAAGGACTGGAATGCGATGTTGTTCGTTCCAAGCACGAAGATCATCCATGATCCCGGCCTTGGTCGCGGCGTCCAGGGCGGAAAGCGGTTCGTCGAGCAAAAGAGCTTTGGGCTGAGTAACCAGGGCACGTGCCAGGGCGACCCGCTGGCGTTCCCCTCCGGAGATACCGCGTGGGCGCCGATTGCGCAAGTGCGCAATGTGAAGGCTATCCAAGATGGCGGCCGCACGTCGCCTCCTCTCTGCGACAGGCAACTTGAACAGGCCGTAGTGAATGTTCTGTTCCGCAGTCAGGTGCGGAAACAAGGCTAGGCTCTGAAAGACGTATCCGATCCTCCGGATCTCCGCACGAATGTTGATCTGCACTGCCGACTCGAAAAGGGTTTGCTCGGCCAATTCGATTCTGCCGGAGTCCGGTGAGCGGACGCCGGCAATGCAGTCGAGCACAGTCGTCTTTCCTGCCCCGGACGGCCCGAACAGCATCGTGATCCCACTCGGGACCCTGAAGTTCACATCCAGGGAAAACGTAGCGTCGCGATCGCCTCCGCAGTACTCTCTTCGAATTTGGACATGGAGGGCACTGTCGAGCGTATTCGCTTCGAGTTTGGACGGAACGTCGAATTTCACTTGAATGGGTACACCGCCCAGATTCGCCGGTTCAGTGCATAGACGATTGAGAGCACCGCGAAAGCGAAGATCAACAAGACCAGCGCCGTTTGGTTTGCGCTGGCGTATTCAATCGCCTGCACGCGATCATAAATATCGATGGAAACGGTACGAGTCACGCCAGGTATGTTGCCGCCGATCATCAAGACCACACCGAACTCACCCACCGTGTGTGCAAAGCTCAGCACGACTCCCGTCACTACACCTGGCACCGACAGCGGTAGGATTACCCGCCAGAAAGTGTGCCATCGTGAAGCGCCCAAGGTAGAGGATACCGACAGTAACGCCGGGTCAACTGCCGCAAACGATGCTGCGAATGGCTGCACGGCAAACGGCAAACTGTAGATTATGGAGGCGATCACGAGTCCCTGAAACGAAAACGCAAGCGTGTGTCCGGTAATCGATTGCCACCACTTCCCAAACCAACTGCCACTGCCGAATGCCACAAGGAGATAAAAACCTAGCACAGTGGGCGGCAACACCAGCGGCACCGAGACCAGCGCTTCAATGAGAAACTTCCACCGCCAGCGACTGAAAGAGATCCAGTACGCGATTGGCAGTCCGACCAGCACAAGGGCGCCGGCAACGATCATAGCCAGACGTCCAGTCAGAGCAATGGCTTCCCAATTCATCAGAGTACTTGAGCGCTCTGATTGTATTCGGAAGCCCTTAGTCGGTGAATTGCTTTGCTTGAGTTCGTTCCTCTCCAGGGTTCCCCACTGGTGCGGGGTAATACCTTGCAACACGCGCCGGTGAGCTGCCTAGCCTCTCAATTTGGCCAGCAAATCCTGAGGATGAACCGGTTTTGCCAGGATCTCAAACTCGTGGCCCTGTGCGCGTGCGCTTTCCAGCAGGTCGGCCGTAGCCGCTTGACCGGAAAACAGAAGAATTTTGCAGGATGGCAGGAACTTGCGGATGTGAATAGCTGCTTCGATTCCGTTCATGTCCGGCATGATCACGTCACTGATCACCAGGTCCGGCTTCACGGCTCGCGCACGTTCCACGGCTCCGGTACCGGTATAAACGGCCGCAGCATCGAATCCGTGCTGATTCAAAATGATTGCAAGCGTGTCGGCAATGACCCGCTCATCGTCTACCACTAGCACTTTCGGTTTGACTTGCGTCTGTTCCATGCTCAGCGCTCAATTGGATGCAACTTTCGGCTACTCTGGTACTCCAATGCGTTTTTTTTGTCCCGACACTCATTATAGAGAATTGTTTGAGGTTGCTCGATTAAGCGATTTCGCGTCGGAGCACCCGTGCTCGCATCGAAGGTTTACGGAGGATGAATATGCGAGACGACGAGCGCCCTGATCAATCCAAAGCTCAATCCAAAGCCTCTTTATCCTCGCAAATCGTTTACGCCGCCCACTGTCGTGAATTCCGACCACTACGAACGCAGAGTTTCCAGTCAAGACGGTCGCCCAAACGCAGTCTTACTTCAGCCATTCATTGAAAAAGCCAAGGGTCTCTGTGATGACTTGGCCCATCTCTTTCTCGCCAAAGTAGTGACCGACATCTGGATACAACCTCAGCCTGCAAGGGACATTAAGACGTTGCAAGACTGACTGCACGCGAATCGCTTCCTCAACCGGGACGACGGTATCTCTCTTTCCGTGTTGCACTAGTGAGGACATTTCTCATCCCAGGTTAGCGTCCAATCGAAGGACGCGAACCTGGGGCACCATCTATAACCGTGTCGGCGTTGTCAAGAGACACGTGGACCTCTGAGGG
>JAJPJE010000055.1 GCA_021324365.1 Terriglobia bacterium
CAAAGTGTTGGACATCGACTCCAAAAATATCCGCCATGCGTCGCATATGCGCCTCGTGCGGCCGGAAGCAGAGCACTTCTCCATAGTCCAGAATCACGCCTCGGATTTTCGCTGAATGATTGCCTGATTTCACCATCGAAACCTATGATCAGCCTCTATTTTTATTTCGTCCAATGATTTCAATTCATAAACTCATCTCGAATTTCGTTGAATCCCACGTTCTGACACCGTCACATTGCCGAGATTTTCCCCAACAAAATCCTGGGCAAGCTTGCGCCAACTTGTTGCTTAGCGCCGGCATCTTTGCACCGAGGAGGCTGACATGGCATTAATGCAACGGGGAGTGGCCGCCGCGACCGACCATTTACCGAACGTAATCTCGCCCACGGCACACGCAATCCTTGACTACATCACCGTAGGAGGGTTTTTCGCTTTGGCGATTGCTTTCTGGCGGAGGAACAAGCGGGCAGCGATTGGATCTCTGGTGTGCGGCTCGGCAGAACTAGCGACCGCACTGATCACCGATTTCCCCGGAGGAGTGGCCAAGGTAATCGACCTTCCTACACACCTGCGCATCGACATGGGACTCGCTGCCACTGCGGCAACGTTGCCGGACACCATGGGCTTTCGTGACGACCCGGAAGCGAAGTGGATGCGCATAATGGGTATCAATATCACTGCGAATGCAGGTTTAACGAATCCCGAGACAGGAAAGCTTCGAAGAAGAGAAAAAAGAGCAGCGTAGGTTTCACGTTTAGGGGCGCGGACTAGGAAGGGTTGGGTATCATTCCTGTCCTTTTGATCTGCGCCTTTCCCCGATCGTAACTACCGTCCCGCCGAAACCTGGCGATCGACCCCTAAGGCGCGTTCGCCACCAAATTCACGGACCAGGTTCAATGCTGCGCTTACCCCTAGCTTAATGCCGTAGCGCGTCATCGTGTCGCTGAAAGTGATGCTGTCGCGCGGATACCACGCATTCGAGAGCGCGGTTGACATTCCGAACCCAAGCAGTCCGGAACTGTTGAATGTTGTCCGGCCCGAGTCGCTGCGCGTCACGCCCTCTGATTCAATCGCGTAAAGCATGCGCCCGAGAATTGATCCACGACCTTTACGGAAATATCGGGGATCCTGGTGAAAGAGTGAGGGCAGCAAGGCGTCGGTAAAGAAGCTGGAACTGGCGATGCTGCCAGCATACGACCCAAACCGCTCGGCAGCCGGACCCCAGCCTTGACCATAGTGTGGCGAATAATTGATGGATTGCGAGAATCCGCCAAACATGGCAGCTTCGACCGGAAGAGATATATCGAAGGTCCGGCGCTTGAAGATCCAGAACTTCTGCCTGGTAGTCAGGGGAGGCAATATGGCATCCGGGTTCTTCACCGTATCAACGCCGGGAAACAGCAAAAGAGTACGGGAAAACGTAATCGGAGCAGTTGGAAGGGTCGGATCGATTTTTCCCTGAGCTAGCGAAGGCAGACTCCAGAAAAAGGCGAAGCCGAAGACACAAATCAGAATCTTGGTTTTCCCACACACCTTATGGTGATACTACCATTTTCCCGCATGAACGAACCGTGAACGGTCGATGACAACTGTGTTGTTCCTCTGGTTACGTTTTGTGTTGCTTTTGTTGACCCTTCGCCGAATTGAGTCCTACGATTGCAATCGGAGTCGTAAGGCTTCGTTAGGTGAGGGTTGATAAGAGCGGTCCAAGTGCTGGGCGCAGTAGGACTCTTGTGTTGCCAGTTATTCGCAAATGGCGGCTCGGCGCTGCTTTACGCAGGACCTGGGGTAACAGTGAATGGATTTCCTGCAGTCGCGCAGGAAGTTCTCCCCGGAGACAAGCTACGCATTCCCGCCAAGTCTGTTGTGCACCTCAAGAATGGAACTGATTCTGTGACCGTTGGCAGCGAGTCGGAGGCTGAGTACGACGCACAATCAATAACCTTGATCGCGGGAACGGCGACCGTCGAAACCAAAACCGGCGTTGTTACCAGGGTCCGCCACTTCACGATTTCTCCCACCTCCGCCGAGACGAAGTATGAGGTGACCTGGCACGATCTAAAGGGACAGGCCACAGTCCTCGAAGGCAGCATCAACGTCACCGGAGGCACGAAGGACGTTGCTGCGGTGAAAGGCCAGACCGTTATACTCGACGAAAGACATGACAAGCCTCTTGCCTATTTGCAGACTGGAAGAATTCCGAAAGCCGTCTATTATGCCGCGGGCGGCGGCGGTGCTGCCGCAATTCTCGGACTAGTTGCCGGTCGTAGCGGCTCAAAATGCAATGCAGCAAACCCTTCGTCGAGTCCCGACGGAAGTTGCGGATCCTCTACGGGTAGCCACTAAATCATCCTGACAGCTAGTGTTTCGGCAGCATAAAGGCATTGAAAAATAATTCGAACGAAGCTTCTTGGAAGGGGCGTGGCTTCAGCCACGCCGAAGCAAGTTGTTGCTTCTCGTGAATGTGGAAACGGGAACTCGTTGCGGGCGAGGTGCCCGCCAACGCTGAAAGTTTCGCTGAAAAGGGAAAGACCGCGACATTGGTTACGTTCCAGTCGCCAACTCCTGCGAGAGAGTCAATGACGTGGATGCGTGCACCGTCGCGGTCCTTGATGTGATTACTGCTTTCGCAGTGCCTGACCCCGGCGACTCCTCGCAGAGGCGTCGGTTTTTTCGGGTCTGGCCGCTAGGCAAGTCACCTTGCCTTCGCGATCACTCAGCCTACTTCGGATCGGCAACTATTTTTGACGCCAACCCTTTCAGCCGTCGACGGTAACAAGATTAAATCATGATTAAAAAGTGTCAACGCCCAGAAATGGTGCAATCAGTCATTTTCTGTGCATTTCCCCATCATGCGAAAGTGCCCGGCAACAAAGCCCTTTTGCCGAAATTCCACAAGCGCTGTTGAGAAGCTCCTCTTCGTCTGTGCAAATCGCGGCTGATTCAGCCAACAAAAGGAACCACGAATACATCTTGACGGCACGGATAGTTCTCGCGCATGGTGCTGCTAGGAAGTGAAATGCCCCAGCTTGTAGCGTATGTAGACGGCAGCTCCCATGGAAACCCTGGACCATCCGGTATTGGCGTTGTTGTTGAGAAGCCCGAAGGTGGCCGGATCCGCATCTGCAAATGGATTGGCTGGCAGGATAACAACGTCGCCGAATACGTGGCTCTGTTGGAAGCTCTGCAATGCGCCTTGGCACTCAGGGCGCGATCCCTTCGCGTTTATTCGGACTCAGAAGTGGTCGTGAGACAAATGCGCGGCGAATACGTCTGCCGCAGCGCCAAGCTGTATTCCCTGAACTGGATCTGCCGCAAACTGGCGCGCAGCATGGAGTTTGCTATCACCCGTATTCCTCGCGAGCACAATGCCGAAGCCAATCACCTGGCAAATCGCGCCGCGCGATCCTCAAGAGTTCCTCAATAAGCGGCGGCGGCCTCTCGCCCCATCTATTTCTTGTTCGCTGCTTTCCAGCGAAATGCGTCCGGCTGTTCCAATCCAATATGAGCCAATACCCGGCAGGCGAACTGTCGTGCGATTTCTTCGATCGAATCCGGCCGGTTATAGAGTGCTGGGATGAGCGGGAAAATGGTGGCACCTGCGTCGGCAGCCCGGTACATGTTCCGAATGTGGATTTTATTCAGAGGCGTTTCGCGAACGCAGAGCACCAGCGGGCGCTTTTCTTTCAAGCAGACGTCAGCAGCGCGCTCAATCAGATGGGTCGCCAAGCCGGTGGCGATCTTTGCCAGTGTGCCCATGGAGCAGGGCAATACGATCATTGCGCTGGTCGGGTAAGATCCGCTGGCTACGTTAGCTCCGATATCGGCATTGCTTTGCAATTCGATCTTCGACGATTTCGTTCCCAGTATCTGTTCAACCAGATTGCTTCGCCCTGAAAGCCCAAGTTCCTCCGCCATAACCCGAAGGGCATTGTCCGAAGGAATAAAGTTCAGTTTGCGGATCCGTTCATCGCGTTCGCAGGTAAGTAGCAGTTGTTTCAGGAAGATAGAACCGCTTGCCCCGGTTGTGGCAAGGGTCAAATCCCGCTGGTCTGAAGTCATCAGTTTTGGCATCCAACTAAGCAAACGATCGTCCGAAACTACCGGACGGGTGAGGATAGGTACGCGGCTGCCTGCAAGTCAAGGTCAGGAGTTGAGCGTGCCCGGGTGGGCTCCACTCTACTTAAACCATGGCCAGGAATTCGGCGCGACAGTTTCGCCGCAGTGCTGCACAACTCCATGCCCTTGCCAGCGTGGAACGTACCATCTCAGCAGCGGACACCGTCTCCCGATGCCGTTATCTCAAGGAGTACTCAGAAGCCTTCCAGACTTACGAATCGGTACTCATGCCCGGAGAACTGGATGACGACCTCCGCCCCGCCGACATCATCCTAATCGGCGATTATCATGCTCTTTCCGCCGCTCAGGCCTATGCAGCGTCAATTCTCGATCGGCTTTCTCACATGTCGAGCCGACCCGTTCTGTTCTGCCTGGAGGCCGTTCTTGCACGCGATCAGAGGATTCTGGATGAATGGTTTCGAAACGAAATCGAGATCGAAGAGCTGAGGGAGCGCATTCGCTTCGATCAGGACTGGGGTTACGATTGGCGGCCATATCGTGAGCTGCTGGAATCCGCCCGCAAGGTGGCTGCCGGAGTGTTTGGGATCGATTGCCCGCCCCGCAGTGATATGCGTACTATTGCGCGCCGTGACCGGCATGCTTCGTTGAAGATCGCACAGTTGCGCGAGCAGTATCCGGAAGCAGTGATTGTCGTGCTCTTTGGCGAATCGCATCTCGCGCCCAATCACCTTCCCGCATTGCTGCGCAATGCCCGGCCAGCGGACCGGGTCCTGACAATTCTCCAGAACGTCGACTCACTCTACTGGCAAGCGGCTGGCGAGCCCGGCGAAAGTGTCGGAGCCGTTCGCGTCGGAGACGGTGTGGTCTGCGCCTTCACTTCCACCCCGCTGGAAAAATATGAGAATTACCGGCTGTATATCGAGCAATGGCAACGCGAACGCCCCAGTGCGCCGGATATGGCTCCTAGCTTCTACAATCTTATAGAGAGCCTTACTCGTTTCTTGAACTTTCCGGTGTCAGGCATTCAGTCTTTGCAGAGCCTTCCTGAAGTAAGCTGCACAAGGAACCACCGGCTTATTCGTAATCGGCTCGCACGCGTTGGGATGAGCACTGTCGAGAGCGATTCAGTATTAAGCTCTTTGCGGTTCCGTGGCAGTTGCTACGTTGCCGAGGTACGAACCATTTTTGCGTTCCGGTTTCTTATGCCAGAGGCCGCCGAGGAGGCGGCGCGATTCGTCCACCACGCGTGCCAGACCGATAGCGCCTCGTTCTCGGATGGGAGGGAAAGATCTGCCGAAGACGAATTCTACGTTCAGGTGATCGATGAAGCGGTTGCTTACCTCGGATCCAAGATTCTTTGTCCCGGTCGCGTCGTGACTTGTGTGCCTAACGCAGCTTTGCGGCTGGGGCAGATGCTGGCTACGCGCATCTACCTGGCGTACGTGGCGGGGAAAATCAGTAAGCGGTTCCTGCGTTCAGTCTTTTGCACACCCATTCGGCGCCCGGGAGCAGCGAGAGTTCTGTACTTCTCTGCGGTATCGATACTGAACGGAGAGCGCAAGAGATCGAGCGCCACCCAGGCAGCGCAAATGGTAAGCTGAACATCGGCCGAATGAAGCCTGAGCAGATCAAGCAGTTATTTGAAGAGGTACGCGAGGGCAAAGTCTCGCCTGACGAGGCAGTCCAGCGCATGCATCACCTGCCTTTCGAAGACCTTGGATTTGCCAAGGTTGACCATCACCGTCTCCTTCGCAATGGAATGCCGGAAGTGATTTTCGGGCAGGGAAAATCTCCGGCACAGGTTTTCGGAATCTTTCAAAAGCTCGCCGAGCGAGGAACGAATGTACTCGTCACCCGGGCTACTCGCGAGCACTGGGAAGCCGTGAACAGTCAGTTTCCGTCAGCGCTCTTCCATGAACAGGCGCGCGCGATTGTGCTTCGCCAGGACGACACGAACAGTGGCAAAGGGCGAATCGCAGTGGTCTCCGCCGGAACCAGCGATATTCCCGTCGCTGAAGAGGCAGTGATTACCGCCGAAACCATGGGCAATGAAGTCGATCGCCTCTATGACGTCGGTGTAGCTGGTATCCATCGGCTGCTCTCAAATCGCGAGGTACTGCAGAATGCCCGCGTTGTCATCGTGTGTGCCGGCATGGAAGGCGCCCTTCCCAGCGTTGTCGGCGGCCTGGTGGGGATTCCGGTCATTGCCGTTCCGACCAGCATCGGGTATGGTGCTTCCTTCCAGGGACTGGCCGCACTGCTCGGAATGCTGAATTCGTGCGCGTCGAACGTGAGCGTCGTCAACATCGACAATGGTTTCGGAGCCGCTTATGTTGCGTCGATCATCAACCGCCTTTAATCTCGCACGACAAAAGCTGCTCGACTGGAGCTTGCCCAGCGTTCCTCTGCTGGAAACGAAGCGGCTCCTCCTTCGCCAGCTTCGTGCCTCCGACCTGAAGGATATTTTCGAGTACGCCTCCGACCCCGAGGTCTCGCGCTATACGCTTTGGGATACACATACCACCATCGACGAGACCCGAGTGTTTCTCAGCTACATTCTCGACCAGCACCGGCACGGCGAAGGGATGGTTTGGGCGGTCACCCTGCGCAGTACCGGGAAAATGGTCGGCACCTGCGGCTTCGGTTCTTTGAAGATTCGCGACTCCCGTGCCGAACTGGGTTTCGCTCTCTCTCGCAAGTTCTGGAACCAGGGATTGACGACGGAAGCTGTTGCCGCTGTGCTGCATTTCATTTTTGCGGACTTGAAACTGAATCGCGTGGAGGCGCGTTGCGACGTGGATAATGTGGCTTCGGCACGGGTGCTGGAAAAGTCGGGGATGAGGTTCGAAGGAATCCTACGCCAGCACGCCCGTATCAAGGGCCAGTTTCGCAACCTGCGGCTCTACTCCATTTTATCCAGCGAATACCGTCGGTGACGCGAATGAAAAAAGCCGGTCCACTTGGGGCCGGCTAATTAAAGCGAAATTCTCAAAGCCGAATTAATCGAGTGCCTCGAGTTTCCAGCCATTTTCTCCGCGGATCAGGAACACCGATTCCTTCTTTGGGTCAGGATGATAGAAGTCGGAGCCATACTGCTGGATCAGTTTGCCACGATCCCAGGTGTTGAACTTCTGGACCAGGTCGCCGGAGGCATCAAAGATTTGCCCGAGGCGATTCGGATCCCATTGCCAGGTGTAATCCACTTTCGCCCGGCTCGGTCCGGTCATTGTGATGGCATCGATGCTTACCAATTTGCGCACCGCGAGCGGTACTTCGTATTGGATGGTACCATCCGACGCTTTCCAATCTTTTTCGCCAGGAATGTTCTTGATCAGGCTCTCACCCGCGTCGGTAAGTTTAACCACTTCACCGCCCCCGACCGCGTTAGCAAGGGTTACCAGGCCAGCCTTTTGCAGCAATTGGTAATGTGGATCCTTTGGCTTTTCATCGATGCTTGGCATCACCGTACCGGTGCGGAAGCGCGTCTTCGGTGACTTCGCTTTCAGCATGTCGGTGATAACCCCCGAAGCTTCCTGCTGCGAAAGGCCCTTTTTCATCTGATAAACGTAGTATCCGATTCCGCCGACGATAAGCCCGATGAGTACAATAACCAGGAGCAGCGGACCCCAACTGCCTCTACCTTTTTCCAGTTCCAGTTCTTGTTCAAACATGCGGCACCCCTCCGAGAAGTGTCGTGGCGCGACCGCGCAGGTCTGATCAACCGTCAACCATGCTAGGTCGCAATGGAAGGGAAGTCGCTGCTACGCATCACATCGGCTTGTGACGTATGTGACTGGCAGGGTACGTCACAAGCCTGGCGAGAGCACAAAAAAGGCGCATCCCGTGGCGAGATGCGCCTGAGCCGAACTTCTCTGATGATCAGTGATTACCCAACTCATAGCGCAATCGCTCTTCAGACATCTTGTAGTCGTATTGCGCTGCCGTGTAATCGATCTCCGCTTGCGTGCGTTGCAGTTCAGCCTGCGTGAACTCGACGATATTGCCGAGCCCGAGGTTGTAACGAGTCTGAGCCAGATCAAGCGCGAGGTTCGCCTGCTGCAGTTCCTGCTTGGTGACACTTACGCGCTGATAGGTTCGGTTTTCGTCCAGCCAGGCCGTGCGAACGTCACGCGAGATGGCATTCGCCAGATCTCGCGTGCGCTGGTCAGCCGCTCGCGCCCGCAGATCCGCTTCCTGCGCCCGCGCGCTGAAGAGGAAGCCGTTGAACACCGGTATGCTGACGTTCACGCCAACGGCTACGTACCAAGGTTCGAGGTGACCGGTATCAAACGGAACCGATCCCAGCGTTCCCAATGCACTGACCGTCGGACGCATGAGGTCACGCTCGGCATTTCGGAATTTCTCGGAAGATTGGTAGGAATACTGCAATGCCGCCAGATCGGGGCGGTTCGATTCTGCATATCGAATCAAGGATTCCACATCCGGCTCCGGTGGCTTGAGTTCCTCCGCCGTGTCGACTAATTCGAAATTCTGCAGGTTCGGATAGCCCAGAATCGCCGACAACGCCGCCAACGAAGCATTGTAGTTATTCTGAGCTTCCAGTTGCAGAAGCTTTGACTGTGCGAGGTCCACGTTAGCGAAGGAAAGATCGAGGTCAGACTTCAACTTCGCCTTGGTGAGCGCGCTCACGCGATCCACGACGATTTGCCGCTCGGCGACGGTCTCATCCGCTACCTTGAGCAATGCGAAATTCTGCAGCGCTCCGTAGAACGCGGCGTCCACTGCCAGCGTGATCTCTTGCACCGTGGCGATCGACGTTTCGTCTTCGGCCTTCGCAGCCAGCCGCGAACTGGAAAGCAAGTTCGTCGTGCGTCCAAAATCCGTCAGGAGCTGCTGAAACGTGATCCCAGCGGCACCGCGGTCGTAGAGAACCGGATTGTTCAACGCGCCGGCTCCGATGCGCGAATTCTCTTGTGCATCGACGCCTGTCAGATCGACATAGGACGTGGGGAGCAAGCCGGAACGCGTTTCGCGCGTTACCTGATGCGAAGCCAGCGCACTCAACCTTGCCACCGTGATTCGTGGGTTGTTCTTGATCGCGAGGGTTTCCGCATCTTTCACCGTGAGCTTCTGCATAGTTCCCGGCGGAGGTGGAGCGGGTGCTTGCCCGGCAGGGGGCGTTTGTCCCGGAACCGTCTGTTGCCCCGGAACAGCCGGTGCGGTTTGGGTTACCGGCGTCTGCGAAACAGGCGGGGTTTGCGGGCTAGGTGCAGTCGGCATTCCCGTGGTCGGTTGTGCCACCTGCGGCGCAGTTTGGTCGGGTGGCGCAGTCTGTGTCTGCGCCACCGTTCCCGTTGTTGTCTGTTGTTGTATTTGAGTTTTGTCTGCCGAGTACATCTGGCCGGCAAGCGCCAATGTGCCTATGACACAGGCGATCTTTCTCATGCTTGCGACCCCTCTTGCGGCAGACTCTGCTCCTCTTTTCTGTGGATTAACAGGTACGCTGCCGGAACAAGGAAGACTGTTACGACTACCGAGACCGTCAGGCCACCGATGATGGCGCGTGCTAGCGGGGCATACTGTTCGCTGCCCGCTTCAAGCGCCAGCGCCATCGGGATCATGCCCAGGATGGTTGCCAGAGAGGTCATCAGCACTGGACGCAAACGCATCCGGCATGCCATGGCTACTGCTTCCTTGATGGGCTTTCCCTCGGCGCGCAGGGTTCGTGCGACGTCGACGATCAGAATACTGTTCGATACCACGATGCCGGTCATCATGATCACGCCCATCAGCGACATGACATTCAATGTCGTGTGCGTAATCCAGAGGATGATGAGCACGCCGGTGATCCCGGGCGGTACTGCCAACAGAATGATGAACGGATCGATAAAGGATGCGAACTGCGCCATCAGGATCAGGTACACCAGAATGATCGACAGGATCAGCCCGATGCCGAAGCTCTTGAACGACTGCCGCATGCCGAGCACCGATCCGCGCAGGTCCACGGTTACGTTCTCCGGCAGCTTGGTTTGCTTTACGATTTTGTCCACCTTGCTCGCAAGACCGCCGAGATCCTGTCCCGAAGGCGCTACGTAAACGTCGATCACGCGCCGCAGTTGATAGTGATCCACCTCCGTTGGCGTGTTGATCGGCGTTACGCTGGATACGGCTTCCAATGCGGCCGTGTTGACATTACTGTTGGATCGAAGTGGAATTTCCTTCAAGTCTGTAATCGAGTTCACCTGCGTTTCCGGATACTGAACCGTCAGCAGGTAGTTGTTGCCGTTCTTCGGATCCACCCAGTAACTGGGGGCGATCATGCCATTTGACGTGAGTGCCGTAATCACGTTATCGACTACTTCCTGGGAACTTAGTCCCAGACGTGCCGCCATTTCGCGGTTAACGTTCAGTTCAATGCCTGGATAGTCCAGGTCTTGAGGAATCAGTACGTCGCTGACACCTTTCAGCGCGCGTACTTTTTCTGCAATTGATGAAGCGGTCTGATATGCGGCGTGCATATCGTTCCCCCCCACCTGAATGTCGATGGGTGCCGGCAATCCCATGTTCACGACGGAATCGACGAGACCGCCTGCCTGAAAATATGTACTCAGTTCTGGCAAATCATCTGCCAATTTCTGGCGAACCTTGCGCATGTATCCATAGCTGCCGACCTTGTTTCCTTCCTTCAAGCTCACCTGTACGAACGCGGTGTGCTGTCCGGAGTTGGGCGTGTAGATGGCAGAGAAATCAGGCGTAATGCCGATATTCGACACGATCATGCCCAGATCGCTCGGGGGTACAACCTCACGAATATCGTCTTCCACTCGTTTGATGTATTGATCCGTCAATTCAATCCGCGTGCCGGTCGGAGCTTTCACATTGATCACGAACTGACCGGGGTCCGTGCGTGGGAAGAATGAAAGACCCAGCAGTGGATACAGACCAAGGCTGAAAACAAAAATGCCCATGCAGCCAATCACTGTTGCCGCCGGACGCAGAAGCGACTTGCGTACAGCGATGTCGTACTTGCCGAGCATCTGCTCGTAGCGACGGTTGAATTCGTGCACAAATCGCCCAAAGAACGAGAGCCGCTTGTCATGGCCTTCTTCCTCATCCGCTTCCACCTTGTGGATGAAGCGTGCACAAAAGAGCGGGACCACTGTCATGGCGACCAGGTATGACGCAAACAGGGAGAAAACCACCGCCGCTGCCAGCGCCGTGAAAAGGAAGCGGCTGACGCCGTACAGGAACACGACAGGGAAGAACACGATTGCCGTCGTGAACGTTGCAGCCAGCACCGGCAGAGCGACTTCCTTTCCGCCGACTTCTGCGGCGACTACTGGGTCTTCGCCTAACTCCAGGTGGCGGAAGATGTTCTCCAGCACCACTACCGAGTTATCGATCAGACGTGAAAACGCCAGCGCCAGTCCACCCAGCACCATCGTATTGATCGTTCCGCCTGTTGCATTAATGCAAAGAAATGCGGCCAGTGCTGAGAGCGGAATCGACAACATCACGGCGAAGGTCGCGCGCGCGCTACCCAGGAAAATCAGAATCATCAGCGCAGTCAGTACCAGGCCGATGCCGCCTTCGTTCCCCAGGTTCTTGATCGCCGTTTTCACGAACACGGACTGATCGAACACCACCTTTGTCCTTAGCGTTTTGGGGACGTCGAGCAAGTGTTGGATCGCTTCCTTGATGCCGTTCACCACCGCGATCGTATTCGAGTCGCCACCCTGCTTCAGAATCGGCAGGTACACCGACTTCTGCCCGTCCACGCGCACGATGTTGGTCTGAATCGCGCTCGCGTCTTTTGCATATCCCACATCAGCCACCATCACCTCGCCATTGCCTTCAGCTTTCAGCGGAAGATGGTCGATCTGCTGCGTGTTGGGAATCTGGCTATTGGTGTAGATGTTGAAGTCTTTGGGACCAATCTTCACGTCACCAGCGGGAAGAATGGCATTTGCCTGATTGACTGTGCGAACAACATCCATCAGGCTGAGCTGGTGAGCTTCCAGCTTCACCGGATCCACGTAAACCTGGATCTGTCGATACTTGCCACCGAACGGCTGCGGTACCGATGCGCCGGGTACGTTCGCGATCTGGTTACGGACGGTGAACTGTCCCAGGTCGTGTAGTTCCGTTTCGTTCAGGCCTTGGCCTTTGAGCGTGATCAGGCAGACCGGCAAACTCGACGCGTCCATCTTGAGCACGACTGGGGGCAACGTCCCCGGTGGAAGGCGCCGCAGTTGCGCCATAGCCAGATTTGAGATTGTACTTACCGCAGCATCTGGATTTGTTCCCGGTTGGAAGTACACCTTCACCAGGCTCACACCGGTCAAAGACCGTGACTCGATGTGATCGATACCCCTGCCCAGAGCAAAGAATCGTTCGAACGGGTTAGTAATATTCGCTTCAATCTGCTCAGGCGGCATGCCGTTGTAGAACGTCGCCACTACCACCACAGGAATATTGATTCCCGGGAAGAGGTCGACCGGCATCCGCGCCACAGTCGTGATACCCACGACCGCAATCAGCAGACACAACATGATGATGAAGAATGGATACTTGATCGCAAATCCCGACATTACTGCTCGCCTCCAATGCCGGGAACCTGCGCGTCGGCCATGTGGCTAAGTTTAGGACTCACCACCTGGCCCGAATGATAAGAACTCAAGTTACCTATAATGACCTTGTCGCCATCGTTCAGTCCCGCAACAACTTCCACCCGGGAAGGCTCCTGGATGCCCGTTTGAATCTCGCGGTGTTCGAGACGGTTCTGTCCGTCAACCATCCATACGAATGACTTATTGTTCTCATTCATGACGGCCTGCACCGGAATGGTCAGGGCGTCAGGTTTGTTCTGCACCTGCAGCGTGACATCCGCATACATACCCGGGGACAGGTGATAATCCTTGTTGGCGAGATCGATTTCCACCTGTTCGGTTCGGGTAGTGCGATCCAGTGAGTCGGTGCGGCGCGTAACCGTGCCCTTCAGATGCTCGCGTGTACCCTGAATCACAATGTCGGCTTTCGAACCGTCGTGAACGTATTGCGCAATCGAATCAGGGACAGGCAGACGAAGCCGGAGCACATTGACTTGGGCCAGTTTCACGACAGGTTGTGCTGCTGCCGCGGAAGTACCTGCCTGCACCAGGGCTCCTGTATCGGAATACCGCCAGGTCACGACGCCGTCGAAAGGCGCGGTGATATGCGTGTAGTCCCACATCGCCGAGTACTGCGACTGAGTAGCCTTTGCAACGTCCAGTTGTTCCTGCGCTGCCGCTAACGCCGACTTGGCCGCTTCCACCTGGGCTTCCGATGCCAGGTCCTTGGCTACCGCATCATCGATTTCCTGCTGTGCTACCAGGCCTGGCCGCGCTGCTGCGGCTTGCTGAAGACGCCGCGCCTCCGCGTGCAAGGCTGCGTGATTGGCTTCGTCGCGTGTAACTTCGTTTTTGGCCCGAGTGATCTCCTCCGAGCTATGCCGTACTGCCGCCTGGGTGCCCTGAACCTGAGCGCTCAGTTCTGGAACCTCGAGAATTGCGAGGGTTTGCCCTTCATGGACACGGTCTCCAATGTCGACAAAAATTTTCTTGATGTAACCAGCTACCTTGGCGTGAATCTCAACATCCTGGTATGGGTCGAGCTCTCCCGCTACGGAAAAAGTGGTTCCCACGTTCCGGCGCTGGACCATAGCCACTGCCGCACGCGGGATAGACAAGCTTGCGGAGTCGTCCTTGGAAGCATGCGCATTGCGAACTCGGCTGCCCACGGCAATACCGGCAACGCACACGAGGATCCCCGCCAACACAATAAATGCGTGTTTCAAGCGAACTCTCATTTTCTCCTCGCTTACGAGGGGCTTTACGTATTAATCCACCAAACGTCCAAGATAATGGCGATGCGAAGACTCTTTAGTTATCGAACTGGAGGCGGCCGAATAAAGAGACTACGATCGAAACCACAGGCCTGTGGAGGACGACTTTGATAGAACGGAAGAAGTGAGAGGGTTACTGGAACACAAACAAAAAAAAGACAAGCGAGCAGCAAACCGGACATAAGCACATTGTGCGCGCCCGGCAAATCCATCTTTTGGTCGCCCATCCAGAGCTTTCCTGCGGTTGTCGGGGTCGCTGTGGTCGCCCCCGGTTGATACAGAGAAAGTTTTGCTTGCAAACCGAACAGAAACACGCACAGGCATACGCAAAGTATGGCCAGTTGCCAGATGCTGACTCGGCTGTTCGTGCGATGGGTTTGCATTAACACTTCTCTCAATCGTACCCGACCGCAAGCTGCTGCGCAATGCGGCTGGAGGTGACAAACTCAGTATTTACCGCATGTTAATGAGGGCCGTACAGATACCTAACGTCACAAACGCCCCGGCACCTCCGGGCAGCTAAGGGCTGCTCGCGGGATCCTAAAATCTCAAATCTGCAACTTCATGAATGGGGTCTATCGAGATGCCCCGTAAAAGTAAACACCGGAATTCATACAAAGTGTCGGCAGGAATACAGTGTCTCGAACATAGCAGCTCATGCCAAGGAATTCTCGAATAAGGCGGTGGTCTAAAACCGTAGAAATCCACGCGAAACTCCAGACTGAGTGTAGGCGTGGGAAATATTATTGGCAGAAAGTGGAACAACTGGCGGTCGGCTTATTTACCAATCTGATTCATGGATGCCGTCGGCACCAACTCCCGAGACGCGCTCAAAAGGCAGCCTAAATGATCCTGTCCATGAAGCCAGAAAGGCAACAGCCATCACAGACTCCGGCGAAGTATGCTCAATGTAACGTGCCGAAACAAACACGAACACCCACCAAATACGGCGTTTACCCAAGTCTCCGCAGTCGAGTTGTCATCGTCACAGGCGGCGCCAGCGGCATTGGTGAAAGGATGGTGGAGGCATTCGCCGAGCAGGGCTCGCGCGTAGTTTTCCTGGACATCCAGTCTGAACCCGCGGAGCGACTCGCCCGGAAAATCAAGAAACGTCACCTGGAGGAACCGTATTTTGTCCAGTGCGACCTGACCGACACGGCAGCGCTCCGAGCTTCGATTGAACAAATCATCTCCAAATTCACGACTGTCGATGTGCTGGTCAACAATGCCGGAAACGACGCTCGTCACACCGTGGACGAGGTTACCTCCGAATACTGGGATCAGGCGATCGCCGCCAATCTCAAGCACCAATTTTTTGCTGCTCAAGCCGTGATTCCGGCCATGAAACGGGCACGGCGTGGGTCAATCGTGAACATGAGTTCGATCAGTTGGATCATTCCATCCACACGCCTGCCCGTGTACGTTACGGCAAAGGCTGGAATCGTAGGTATGACTCGCACGCTCGCCCACGAACTGGGGGCCGATAACATACGGGTTAATTGCGTGCTTCCGGGTGCAATTCTTACCGAACGCCAAAAGCAATTATGGTTCACAAAAGAATACGAAGCTGAAGTTCTTCGCAATCAGGCGCTCAAACGGATGATCGTGCCGGAGGAAGTTGCCCGACTGGTGCTGTTTCTTGCCGCCGATGACAGCAGCGCTATCACCAGCCAGAGTTGCGTGATCGATGCCGGTTGGGTCTGAGCATCTCCGTGAAAAAAAATGGCGGAGACCCGATGAGAGCCCCGCCAAAGTTTTTCAGGTTGGGTTTAGTTGTGCCGGGTTGAAAACCTCGCATTCGCCGATAAACCCGGAGTAAGCTCGGCGAACCCTCGCGCAGGCAAAGCCCAGCGCAGAGCTTGATCAAACTTCAAAGCAGCTTTTTGGATCGGGGACATGTAACGCCATCTGTCAACCTGCAATCCCTCGCAAAAACTCGCGTCTGGTGCCTCGTTTCTCATCTCTAAAACTGTTTCGTAACCTTCTAAAGAAACGTTTTAGACGAGCCTCAGAGCGCATCTAGGACGTGTTGCGGATGATCGCAGCGTTCCGGAGACTTGTCAAACCAAAAGTGCAAATCGTCGGATCAGGGATCTGTTCACCCCCACAACTTTCTGGGAAGCGAAAAGTGCTGCCGGTGCAGCCACCAGAGGTGAGTTTTCGGGCAGTTTCCGTTCTTGGAACACATCACCGAATAAAACGATTAAGCGGAGCACGACAGGTATATTCGTCACGGGATAAACCGAGCCTCTATTGCGATTTGCCGATGGAATTAACCGGATGGAGCAACTGAGAGGTAAAGCAGAGCTACAAAATTGCGGGGTGAAACTGAAATGGCGATCGTAGGCCCGTCACTTTTGAGGAAAGCTGATCACCAGGGGAGAATCAAGCAAATAACTCTGGGATCGAGTGGATGATCGAACGCTTGTGACCGTAGCAGTCCTTTTACGGGGTCAATTGCTGGTGGAGATACGGACTTCGCACAAGATGGAGCCGACGATCGGACTTGAACCGATGACCTGTCGATTACGAATCGACTGCTCTACCAACTGAGCTACGTCGGCTTTTTGTCTTTCCTGACATTTTACATGAACGGCAATGTAGTTTTTCCAACCCGTCACTCTAGGGGCGAAAGTCCCTCCAGAGCGGGCCAGTAAATTCACATTCGCCAAACACACGGTAGCTGGGTCGTCTGCTCCTGACCTGGAAATGTGCGTCTCTATCGTTTACGGATGTACTCTCTTCGCCGATGAAACCGCTCTGTTCTTTGATACTCTCGCTGTTGACGCTTGTTTCTGTCAGCTTTTTCGCGCAGCAAGTCCCCGCTCCCGCCGAAGGCGATTTTGTCATCCACAATTTTCAATTCAAAAACGGTGAGTCGCTGCCTGAATTGAATTTGCACTACTCCACATACGGCAGCCCGGTGCGGGATGCGCAAGGGCGCGTAACCAATGCAGTGCTTGTGTTGCATGGAACGGGCGGCACCGGACACCAGTTCGTGAAAGAGAGTTTTGCCGGCGTGCTCTTCGGTCCCGGACAGCTACTCGATGCGAATCGCTATTTCATCATCTTGCCCGACTCCATCGGCCATGGGAAATCCAGCAAGCCGAGCGACGGCCTGCATGCTCATTTTCCGCATTATGACTATGACGACATGGTTCGCGCTCAACACCTGCTTCTTACGGACGGCTTGAAGGTCAATCATCTTCGCGTGGTGATGGGTACCTCCATGGGCTGCATGCATTCCTGGATCTGGCTGGAAACTTATCCCGACTTCGTGGACGCCGCCATGCCGCTCGCCTGTTTACCAGTGCAGATTGCCGGCCGCAACCGTATGTTTCGCGAGCGAATCATGGATGCCATTCGCCAAAGCCCTGACTGGAACAATGGCGACTACACACAACAGCCGCGCGGGCTGGCCGAGGCCTTGAACATCGAGCTGATCATGGGAAGTTCGCCTTTACAGATGGAGAAGCAATATCCGACGCGCGATCAGGCCGATGCCTACCTGCACGAATTCATCAAGACGCGAATGGCGACGACTGATGCTAATGATCTGCTGTATGCATTCGATGCATCGCGAAACTACGATCCATCGCCGAAGCTTGGCACCATCAAGGCCCCGGTGATGTTCGTCAATTCCGCGGACGACCAGATTAATCCGCCCGAACTCGGGATTGCTGAACGAGAAATCAAGCTGGTGAAGAGGGGCCGGTTCGTCCTGCTGCCCATTACCGATCAAACGCGCGGGCACAGCACGCATACCCTTGCTGCGGTCTGGAAGCAGTATTTGCAACAACTTCTGCAGGAGAGCGAGCCGGGCCGGTAACAAGCGGCTATTCATGTGCGATTCGCAGTTGTCACACAGCAGGGCTGTTCACTGATGGAAATGACTCGCGTCGAAACACTTTTTTGAAATCAATCCTGGCGTCGCGGACGCACGGCGCAGCACTGCCGAAAGTGTGTAATCTGCATCAGAAAGTGACACAATTCGATACCGCCCGCGACTCCGCAGTTCTGTCCGTGCGCTTGCGTCTGAGCACTGCGATTTTGGCCCGCCACACGACAACAGCTTCCAGCGCCCGCTTCATCCCACAGTCAGCTTAAGACAGCTACAAGATCAGGTATTGCAGGCGAGGGTTCGTCATGTGGACTCGTTATTCCGCCTTGGCGCTCTGTGTGGCGCTGCTGGCGTTGTGTTCGTGCGTGGGACTGACCAGAACTGGTGGTGGGAGTGAAGCCGGTTCCGAGCAGGTACTCCAGCATATTGTGTTCATGGTGCAGGAGAACCGCAGCTTCGATCACTACTTCGGGCAGCTCGGCGCCTATCGCGCAGCCAATGGCTTCGGGGCGGCTACCGACGTCGACGGACTTCCGGCGAACACTTCGAATCCAGGCTACACCGGCGGCTCCATCAACTCTTTTCATCTAACTACTACTTGCTTGGAAGAATTGAGCGGCGACTGGTTTGAAAGCCATGCCGATATGAATTACGAGAATCCTGGATCAACTACGGCACTGATGGACGGCTTCGCCCGCATTGCGGGTGGCTACGCCCAATTCTTTGGCGAACTAAATCTCTCCGGAAGCAGAGCGATGGGTTATTACGATCAGGACGAGCTTCCGTATTACTACTGGATGGCGTCGCAGTATGCGACGTCCGACCGGTGGTTTTCGCCGGTGCTTTCCGAGAGCATTCCCAACCGACTTTACCTCATGGCGGCGACATCAGCCGGTCATGCGCATGCGCCAACCGATCAATACCCCTGCTGCGAGCAGCAGAATCTACCGACAATCTTCCATCTCCTGCAGGCCGCGAACGTCACATGGAAGATCTACTACACGGATACTCTGCCGAACGGGCAGCCGCTCACGGATATTAACCAGTACTGGCCCAGCTTTGCTGCACAGCATGCTGCCAATATTGTTTCAGTCAGCCAGTACTTCACCGATCTTGCGAACAACGCCCTCCCCGCTGTGGCTTTCATCCAGGCAGGCCTAGGTTCGGGTCGCGATGAGCATCCCGGCGGTCAGACAACGACCGGTGAAGGAGGCAACGACATCCAGAAGGGTGCACTGTACGTTTCCAGTCTCATCAATGCTTTGATGAGCAGCTCTTCCTGGAGCAGTTCAGCGTTCATTCTCAGCTTCGACGAAGCGGGTGGCTTCTACGATCACGTGCCGCCGCAATCCGCAGCGCAGCCCGATGGCATCAAGCCAATGGATCTGATTTCGACGGATGCGAATCTCAATCCTCAGCCTGATTTCAATCAAACCGGATTCCGTATTCCCATGATTGTCGTCTCGCCATTCGCAAAGAGTCACTACGTTTCCCACACCGTTGCCGACAACACCGCGATCCTCAAATTCATTGAGATACGATTTGGCCTACCATCATTGACTAAGCGCGATGCTTCGGAAATGGACATGTCGGAATTCTTCGACTTCACCGGGGCGCCATCTAGCAACGTTGGAGTGCCGCCGGCTCAACCTGTCGCAGGTCTGTGCAATCCGGCGAATGTTCCCGCCGCCCCGTAGTCGGCCAAAATTTTTGCTGAAAGGAAAAGGCCGCCCGGCAACTCAGGCGGCCTTTTCTCAAGGGAGAATAGTTCCAATCAGCGGCGACGAACCGACAATCAGAACTTGATGCCGAAATGTTATTGACCTCACAGAATAAGTGTCAAGGAAATTTTCCGGATTAAATGTCTTTGTTTTCAACAAGTTGCATTTATGTCCCCGAAATTTTTCGTTCGTTCGCAAATCTGCACTCCGCCTCGGAAATGGCTTAACCCGTCATTTTTGAGCGGCTTACGGGTAAACAATGACGTTTGTCCCACTTTGATACAGGAGCAAAGATGCGAAACCAGCTGGTTACTTGCGGAGATCCAAGCGAATAATCTCGACATCCTGCGTCCGATCAAATACGCGATCGGGGAAGAATTTCTTCGCGAGAATTCTTACTCCGCCGAATGCGATTCCCGCCGCAATGGAAATCCCAAGCAGAACACTGGTAAGGAGAACGACGTTCACCAGCAAGCTGCCAAGATTGTTGCCCTTGGTGAGGTGTGTTGCCTGATTCCAGGTGACGTCAGCCTCGTAGTTCACCGAGGCCAGCAGCGATTGCGCTTCTGCTGGTGAAATCGCTCCGCTTACGATTGCCACCAACGGGCCAGTTCGCTTGGTGTAGTACGCCGGTTTGCCTTGTGTAGAACTTGGAATAGCTGCGTCGATCTTCCGCAACTGTGAGCCAGCAATTGCAGGCGTGGGATAAGAAACCAGAGTCAGCTTGGCGACACCTTCTTCACTGGTGTAGTCCGCCGACATCAATTCCGCGCCAGCCGCAAAATCTACCAGGTCCGCCGGAATCGGCTCGCTGATCTTCGACATGCCGACCGGACCGACAATGTATTTCTTGTCATCCTTCAATCCTTGCGTTGGCAGGTAGTTTGGCAGCGAAGGCAGGTTTCCTGCGTTCCCACCGGGATGCGGGAGATCGCCGGCGAGTTCACGAAGTTCACCCGCAGACATTGGCGTGACGCGGTCGAAAGTCGCATCGACCAGAATATTGGCGCGATAGAAGACCACTCGAGTGCCATTGGAAAATGCATCATCGCCGATAGTCTCTGCGGGAAGCTCCGGCGTGCAGTAGAAAAGGAAAGATCCATACGCACCGCTCGCGTCCGCAAACCGCGCGGCTTTGATCGAGAGCTTGCGTCCCTCCTTGGTGTAGGTCGCAGAATCCAATTCGGCGAAGCCGAACTCCTTTAGCAGAGAACCATTGACAGGGTCGGCTTCATTTGGGTCGGTGCTCACATGGCCCGGAGCAATCTTCACCCACCCCGCAAATATCTTGGGCAGGAAATCAGATTTCCCCTGCTGTGCGAGCCCAGGCAAGGCAGCTGCAATAATCAAGAAAATAACAATAAGCAAACGCTTCATGCGTAGAAAACAGGCCTCTTCATTAGACTACAGGCCAGAAGCGAAAGTTCCAACCGCATCAACGGCCAAGCGAGCTTTGAGCCGCATGATGCTGCCGCTCCACGAAGTCGAAGACTGATCGCCGGCGGGCAGGTTCTACGCACGCGCGCCTTGCTTAGTTTGCTATTGTGCTGCTTTGTCAGGAAGCTTTGCCGCGACCTTAACTCCGCTTAATCCGTTCACGTATTTGGCTACGCCGCGGTAAAGCGACTCGGCAATCTTCTGTCGGTACTCGGGAGTTTCCAGGCGATGCTCATCGCCGGGGTTGGAGATGAAGGAGATTTCCGCCAGGATGGAAGGCATGTTAGCGCCAATGAGGACGATGAACGGCGCCTTTTTCACGCCGCGATCACGCAGCGAAGAGTTGCGGCTGGGTGCGAGTCCCGAGTAAAGCGACTGCTGGACGTCGACAGCAAACTCTCGGGACTCCTCGATCTTATCTTTCAACGCGATTTTCTTTACTAGATCTTGCAATTCGTGGATCGACTTATCCGACACTGCATTTTCGCGCGCTGCCACTTCCAGGGCGTCACGAGAAGAGGTGAAATTCAGATAGTAGGTCTCCACGCCTCGTGCAGCGGCATCGCGGCTGGAGTTCGCGTGGATCGAAATGAACAGGTCCGCCTGCTGCTGGTTGGCGATGGCCGTTCGGGTCTCGAGCGGAACGAACGTGTCGTCATCGCGCGTGTAAACCACATCGGCGCCCATTCGCGACTGCAGCAGTTTGCCGAGCCGCAACGCCACATCGAGCACGACGTCCTTTTCCCGAACTCCGTCTGGCCCAATGGTGCCGGTATCGTGCCCGCCGTGTCCGGCATCCACGACGATGCGCCCAATCTTGAGACCGAGCGCGCGAATCAGAGAACGATCCCCGTCCATCGTCGGTTTTGCTTCGCGGACCGACGGCATATCGGCTGCAGCGCGGCGGCTTCGGGAGCGGGCGGGCTTGCTGGTGGGGGCATCGGAGAGCAGGGAATCGTTCAGGTTCGAGGTGGTAACGCCCGCTGTTAGAAGCGGTTTGGCTGGCTTTATGCTTCCGGATAGCTTTGCCGGTTCCGGCGCGTCGTTATCGTCCACCACAATACGCGTGGGAAGTTCAGCCGTGCTCTTGGACGAGGCCGCTCCTCCCGAGAGCGCTGTCACTTTGCGGGCGGTTTCCTTTTCCAGGTTCAGGCGGTCGCGTTCCGACGGGTGCACATCGCCGGAGCGCTTCACCTGCGCAGCGCCTGCAGGCGCATCGATGACGACTTTAGCGGGCGTGACCTTCGTAACTGTGCTTTCGGACACCGCCGGCGTAAGAGCCAGCTTCGGCGAGAGGGTCGCGGCTTCCTTGCCCGCGTCTTCTGATACCGGAGCTGCGGCCGCGGGCTTTTTCATTACTCCGTCTGCTACGGGAGGCTCAGCTGCTTTTGCTTGCAGTTGCGTGGGCTTACGGCCATGTATGTCGATGATCAGGCGTGAGGGATTCGGCAACAGGAACGACGAGTAGTCGTACGAATCGTCAACTTCCAGAACGATTCGCGTCTCTTCCGGACGAAACTGCGCGACGCGGATCTTCTTCAAGAAACCGTCGCCCACTTCGAAACTTTTTCCGACTAGGACCGATGCCAGACGGGTGTCCTTCAGATCGAAGTAAATGCGATCCGGATGATCGATCCGTTCCGAGGTGTACTCAACGCCGTCCTCGAGGTCCACCGCAACGCGCGTGTAATCGGGCGTTGACCAGTGTCGGACACCCGTTACAAGGACACGACGGCCCGTATGGTGCCCGGCTTCGCTGGTCTGATCGTTCTGATTTTCGGCAACGACGGTGAGCTTCTGCTCGGCCTCAAGAGGAGGGTGCGAATTGTTTTCGCGCTTGGAAGCAGTCAGGCGGTTCTTCTCAGTTTTGGAATTCTTCGCCGACTGGGCCGCTTGCTTTTTCGAACTTTCGGCTGCCTCTGCCTCTTCATCAATATCGCGCAGCGCCTGCCGCGCATCGCCAGCATTGTCGGAATTCGGATAGTGCTTCAGGAAATCGTCGAAAGTGAGCTTGGCGTTTGCATTGTCGTTCAGATCCTCGCGATAGATCTGCCCGATCGTGAACAGCGCGTCTACCCGGTACTTGCTGCCCGGATATTCACGACGTAAGAACTCGTATTGGCCAATGGCATCGTGCAGCGACTTCTCGTCTTTGAAGGTGCGTCCTTGCTCGGCCAGCAGTTCGGCCACCGCCACGACCGCAGCGTCCGCGCGATTCGATGTCGCTGCAACGTAGTACACACGCCGGAAGGCATCCATCACCTTCTGATAGTCGCGTTTTGTCCTTTCGCGGATTGGCTTTCCATTGAGCTCTTCGCGAAGTTCTTTGGCCTTCTCGAATTGGCCGCGAGCGATCTGTTTCTTTTGCTGGACGGTGGCGCTGAAACCGGGAACCGCCAGGACGGCGACAAGGGCGAGCAAAATTGCAGAACAATGCCAATTCCCGAAACCTCTGCGGAGAACTGTAGTTCGATTGGACTGATCCGACGAATCCGTTACCACCCTGATCGACCGCTTCTTCATTCTGTGTTCGTAAACTTCACGACCCCATTCGCATCACGTTCTACCCGGATAGGCGCGTAGGTCTGTGTAAAGGGCCCGCCACCATACAGGTTCGTGATTTTTCGTACATAGTTCCGGGTTTCCGCATAAGGCGGAATGCCGTTGTTGCGCGCCACCGCTCCCTCACCGGCGTTATACGCGGCCAGTGAAAGCTCCACATTGCCGCCATAATTCGTAAGCAGCTGCTTTAGATGCCGCACCCCCGCGTCCACGTTTTGCCGAGGATCGAAGGGGTTCTTGACGCTAAGCCCGCGAGCGGTTTGTGGCATCAATTGCATCAGTCCCATCGCTCCGGTTCGCGAGACCGCGTTATTGTTGTAGTTCGACTCCACCTTAATGACGGCTCGTACCAGGTTCGGGTCGACATTGTGCCGCTCCGCTGCTTCATTGATCGCCTTGTCGATCTCTTCCGCAGTCACCTGGCGTCCTAACGCGAACCTCCGGTAGTTCGGGTTCATGTGCGCCGGGCTCGACCGGACAATCGGCTGCGCCTCCACGTACTTCGAAACCTCGGCGAATGCGGTCCGTGCAGCTGTATAAGCCGAGCGAGTCGGCACCGGCACGGGTTTCCAGGTGTGCTCGGTGTTGCTCCAGTACACGAGGCCGGACGAGTGCTTTGCGTGTGGTTCCTCCTGCAGTTTCGCCTTCTGCTCCGCCGGGCTGTCATCGTTGACATAGACAGTCCTGCCGTTCTCGGATACAGCTACGATCCGGTCCGCCGCAACAGCCGAAGTTGTTGCCAACGCTATGCAGGTCGCAGTCAAGATCAGGTGCTTAATGGAGGTAGACAGTCGGGTATTCGGTTGTGGCCAATAAGACATCCTCATCAGACCTCTTTTTGGCGCACGGACCTGGGTACGGTGCGCAACTTAACAACCCGACCACACGGAGACTAACCAGAGTATGTGGATTATAGGTCGGCTCGGGAGGGGGCATCAATTAGCCAACTGCCGGGGAATCTGCAAAGTGAATGGGCGGAAACACATGAAAAAACAGGAGAAAACGGACAATCTCGGCACTTCGTCCCGCCGAAGGTCATGGACGAAGGTGCCCGATTCGCCTCGCCAACTCTATCGCGCATAGTCGGCATACGCTCGTAATTTGACGCAAACGCAACACGAACTTACAGTTGCGTGATGCAGACACGGCGTCCACAGATGTCCGAAGTAGCCGGGTTTCTCCAAGGTGGCTGCGCTGGCGCGACTAGCGACCGTCTGCCGCGAGTCGGTGATGTGAAAGACAAGCACCCCACAACTGCGGAGCGACAAAGCCCCAGATTGCTCTGGGGCTTCCGCGCGCAGACGCGAGTTTCTTAGAGGCAGGTACGCCCAGCGCTGCCCGCAACCGGCTCAGTGCCACCAAGAAAAATGTGAAAGATAACAACACCCCAAGTCGCTGCATTACCTCGTTCCTCCGCGCCGAGACAAATACTGAGACTGATGTGCAAATGGCCGCAAAGTCATATCAGTACACAAATCGGTGCGCCGGTTAACGCGGATTCGCGGGTGTGCTTTGAACTGATTGCCTGCTCTTGAACAGCAATCGGAACAAGAAGAACAGAGCGGAAATCACAACGGCCCAGAAGACGTAAAACACCCAGTCGGACGGACCGGAATGCCCGGCGAGTTCCGTGTGCAGCACCGGTTCGAGCCTCCACAACAGAGGTGTTGCGGCCATGCACAGCACCCATCCCACGGGGAGGCCAAAAAACACCGCCAGCGAGATGGAAATCAGATTTCGTCTCATACTTACGCGCTCACGCGAAGTTAACCGAGGAGAGACTCTACGACTTCATAGGTCGATCCGAGTGCCGCGTCGAGTGCGGAGGCGTCCTTGCCTCCGGCTTCGGCGAGATCGGGTCGCCCCCCACCCTTGCCGCCGACCTTCTGTGCGATCGGCGCGATTACCTTTCCGGCCTGCACTCGGTTGGTCAGATCCTTGGTGACTCCAGCGATCAGGGCTACATTCCCGTCCGAGGCGGAGCCGAGCACAACCACGCCGGATCCAATCTTCTGTCGAAGATTGTCGACCAGCGTGCGCATCTGTGGACGCTCCAGATTGTCCGCGCGATGTGTCAGCACTTTTACGCCATGGATAATGCGCACCTTATCTTCGATGGCCGCCATGCTCGACGCCGCCGACTTCATCCGCGACTGCTCCAGTTCTTTGCGCAGCCGCTTGATCTCGTCCTCTCGTGACTCAATCTCTTTTCGTAACGCCGTTGCCAGCGATCCTTCAGCTTCATCCATGCGCACCAGTTTTCGCGCCACTCCTTCCAACTGGTGGTCGGTCCGGAAGTGGTGTAGAGAGCTTTCTCCAGCAACGGCTTCCACGCGGCGGACACCGGCGCTGACAGATCCCTCGTCGAGTATTTTGATGAGCCCGATTTCGCCGGTCGCCCGCGTATGCGTGCCGCCGCAAAGTTCGGTAGAAAAATCGCCGACTTTGATCACGCGGACTTTATCGCCATATTTTTCGCCGAACAGGGCCATCGCGTGATACTCGTTCACCGCCACGTCGATCGGCACGTCTTCAATGATGTCGACTTTCTGGTTGGCGAGAACTTCCTTATTGATGATGTCTTCGATGTCCTGCAGTTCCTCATCTTCGACAGCGGTGAAGTGCGAGAAGTCGAAGCGCAGGCGCCCGGGGGAGACCAGCGATCCGGCTTGCTTCACATGCTTGCCCAATACCTCGCGCAATCCTGCGTGAAGCAAGTGCGTTGCGGTGTGATGGCGCATGGTCGCCTGGCGAGTGTCGAGCGAGACCACAGCATCCACCTTGTCTCCGACGTGCAAATCTTCGCGCGCAACGACTTTATGCGAGCGCACACCCTGCACCGGGTAGTACGTTCCCTCGACTTCAGCGACGACGATATTGTGATCGTCATCGTAGAGCAGACCGCGATCGCCGACCTGCCCGCCGGCTTCGGCGTAAAACGGCGTGTGATCGAGGATGACTTCACCCTGTTCGCCGCGCTTCAGTTCCTTCACGCCTTGGTTGTTGCGCATCAGCGCAAGGATCTCGCAGCCGCTCGATTCCGTCTGCCGATACCCCTCGAACACCGTAGGCGGCAATTTCTGGTACGCAGGGTTTGCCGTCTGCTTCGCCGCGCCTTTCCAGGAAGCCTGTGCGCGGGCGCGCTGTTCGGACATGGCCCGATCGAAACCAGTCTGATCGAAGCCGATCCCGGCATCGCGAGCAGCGTCGATCATGAAATCGAGCGGAAGACCGAAGGTGTCGTAGAGCTTGAAGGCTTTTTCTCCGGAATACATTGCACGTGCGTCTGCATGAGCCTGCTTCACGGCAATAAGCGGAGCCAGGTCGTCATCCAACCGCTTGAGGCCCTCGCTCAGGGTGCGTGCAAAACGTGTTTCTTCGATCTCGATGACTTTCGATACGCGCTCGGCGGTCTCGATCAGTTCCGGATACGCATCCTTTATCTGATCGCGGACGGCGAATACCATCTTGTAAAGAAAAGGCTTGTCCTGCCCAAGCAGACGGCCATGACGAATTCCGCGGCGAACAATCTTGCGGAGGACGTAGCCGCGTCCTTCGTTTGCAGGTACCACGCCATCTGAGATTAGGAACGTTGCGGCCCTGGCGTGGTCGGCAATCACTCGCAACGAAGCCGTGTTGCTCCGTCCGCTGGCTTCGATCTTTTCTTCCTCGTCGAAATCCACACCGCACAGTTCCGCCGCGCGTTTCAGCAGAGGCACGAAGAGGTCCGTATCGTAATTTGATACTTTTCCCTGCAGCACCGCCGCCAGTCGTTCGAGACCAGCGCCCGTGTCGATGGAAGGCTTAGGAAGAGGATTCAGCGTACCGCCCGCGTCGCGATCGAACTGCATGAAAACCAGATTCCAGATTTCAACATAGCGTCCGCAATCGCAGCCGAATTCGCAGTCGGTGTGCCCGAGCGAACTGGCGATCGGTCCCATGTCATAGTGAATCTCGCTGCAAGGACCGCATGGCCCGGTGTCGCCCATCTGCCAGAAATTGTCTTTCAGTCCGAATTCGTAAATGCGTTCTTTGGGGACGTGCTGGTCCTCATGCCAGTGCCGGTATGCTTCTTCGTCACGCGGAACCCCACCCTCGCCTTTGAAGATGGTTACGAACAACTTCTCTTTCGGAATGCCGAACCAGTGGGGTGAGGTGATCAATTCCCATGCGAAGCGGACCGCATCTTTCTTGAAATAATCACCGAAGGAAAAGTTTCCGAGCATCTCGAAGAACGTGTGATGGCGATTGGTGAAGCCAACGTTCTCCAGATCGTTATGCTTACCGCCAGCACGCACGCACTTCTGCGATGAGGTCGCGCGCCGGTAATCGCGTTTCTCCAGCCCGAGAAACACGTCTTTGAACTGGTTCATCCCGGCATTGGTGAACAACAGTGTGGGATCGTTCGCCGGGACAAGCGAAGACGAATGAACCTCTTTATGTCCGTTTTGTATGAAGAAATCGAGGAATTTGCGGCGTATCTCGGAGCCAGTCAGCATCAGGATTGCTCGTTGGTGAAACCCTCATTTTAACAGGGCGGGTTTGCATAGCGCGGAGTCAGTACGACGGCGCGCAAGTCCCGAAGGGGCCTTTGATAGTAGCGCAGAACGAAGGCCTGGGTGAGCTTTTAAGAAGTGGGTTCACCAAGTCCGGCAGGGATAGCCAGCACGACAGCATCCATTCAACCGTCCTCACGGACTTGTCGGGCGATCTTGGCGCGTGCCCCCATGACGGCGTCCTCGGCCACTTTCAAATGTCCGGTGCCGCAACTAAACGCAAGCGGGTTCGTCGGCAGATGAACGTCGCTTCTCAGTACATCAAGCTCTTGTGCAAGAGATTCCAACTCACGATGAGCCACAGCCAGCCAAAGCATGCGAGTACGACGAATGTCTCGGTGATCCGTGCCCACCAGCGGTACTGATGTGTCAGCCATACTTGCGTGGCGTGGAGAGCCACGAACACCAGCCCAGCGATTCCGACCCACGCGAAGCCTTGTACCACGTGAACATAGTTGTCGGAGCGGCTACTCAAGAAAGAAAGGTGTTCGGCGCCATACAAGAAGAAGCCAAGCCATGCGGCGACTACCAACAAGTCAATAAGGCAGACTACCCGCGTTGCCGTTCGTGCAAACCTGGCCACACCAAAGAGCGGCAAAGACGACGAATAGTGCGACCGTACCAAAGCTGCGATAGGCCAAAGCAGAATCGTAAGGAAAAGAACCAGCAGGACTCCGCCGAGCACACCATAGTTGAAACTCTTCGACTGGTACCACGGTACCCGTTGATACACGACGGCGGGGAAGTCCGTGAGCATCTGCATGCGGCCGCTGAAATCCTGGCGAAACGCAATATGCCGTTTCGCATCTCGATCCTGATAGAAGAGGCTTCCAGTGTCGTACCAACGCCTTGGCTTGCCATTCAGTCCTTTGCTCGAGTCCACCACGACCGTTCCGTCCGGACCCGGCGCCACGACATCCACACCGAGCCAATCGAATACTTTCAAGATCGTTGTCTGCGAGCGCCGGCTCGTGAGGTACGATCCGCTGGCAGCCTTGGCATCCTGTACTGCCGTGGGGACGTGCGGTAACCCAAGGGGCGGAACAGGGAAGTAGCGATCCAAAAATTCCTGCCATAAAGCGCTGCGCGGGGGAGTATCTCCGCGCCCCAGGCTGTTGTAAGAAACGAAAAATCCAAGGTTTGCGTCCAGCATCAAATGCAGATCGCTGTGGAAATAAACCGTGTCGCCGCCGTGCCCGATAATGCGGTGACCGTTCTGTGTTTCTTCATAGAACCCGAGCGCCATTCCGTTCAATTGCGGATCCAGTCCAAACTGTCGTGAATGCATCAACTCGGCTGTTTCCGGCTTCAGGATCTGCTTGTCTTCAAAGCGGCCATTCTGCAGGTGCATGATCATGAAACGTGCAATATCGCCCGCCGAAGCGGATAGCGCTCCCGCCGGAGCAGGCTGCACAAATTCGAACGGCTTCGCGCCGTCGGACTCCAGCTTGAATCCCGACGACATCATGGGCTTCAGCGAATCGGGGAGCGGTTGAGCGAAAGTCGAATGGGTCATGCGCAGAGGAGCGAAAATATTCTCCTCGATGTACTGCTCGAACGGCTTGCCCGAAACGCGCTGCACGATATAACCAGCCAGTCCCGCGCCGTAATTCGAATATGCGGGAACCGTTCCCGGCGGAAAGATCCGCGCAGGCATATGCGTGCTCAGATACGTTTGCAGCGGCATCATGTGGCTGGGGTTATCTGAAATCAAATCCTTGATTGCTTCTTCGAATCCCGGCGTGTGCGTCATCAAGTTACGCAGCGTAATCGGTTTTCCAAAAGCCGGTGGGATTTTGAAGTCGAGATAATCGTTCACGTCCCGGTCGAGATCGAGTTTCCCTTGCTCGGCCAGTTGCATCACCGCCGTCCATGTGAATAGCTTCGACACGGAGCCTGGGCGAAACAGCGTATCGTCGACGGATACCGGCTTCTTGCGATCTGCATCGGCATAACCATAGCCGCGCGCATACAGAACGGTGCCATCCTTCACGACGATCACGACTGCCCCGGCGATATCGTCGCGTGCGATTTGAAGCGGAATCAAGCCATCAAAGAACGCGTCAAGGTCAGCAGCAGTAAGCTCATGGACGCCTTGCGGCATGGAAGGACCGCTTTGCGGCGCGGCGGGTTGCGGCAGCGTGGGCTGAGGAACCTGCGCGGACGCTGTTGCAACGCCGAGCAGAAGAATCAGACACAACGAAATCAGTTTGTGAAGATTGCGCTTCAACATGAATTCCGACCCTGTGCAGATGACCGCGTAACACGTGCCGCGCACAGGCCAGCATTCTACAAGGTCAAGTGTGATTATTCGGAATCTGTTTCCAGCACCGACAGGATTTCGTCGTCAATATCCCACTTTTTCAAAATCGCGAGAATCGTACGAGTGCTGAAGCCTGCGCGAACGAGCATGCGAAATACTCGAGCGGTATCTTTTTCAGATGAAGGCTTTTTCAATCTCTTCCGAGCCAGAAAGGCTCGCGCCAGTTGCTCTTCGTTGGTGCCAGCGTAAATGGCCGAAACTGTCTTGTCGATGATCTCGTCGTGAACGCCGCGCTGCTTCAGTTCGGAGATGACGCGTCGGCGTCCGAAGCGGTCGTTTTCTTTTCGTAGCGAAGAATACGTCGCAGCGTAGCTTGTGTCGTTCAGGTAATGCTGCTCTTTCAATCGGGCGATTACCGTCTCGATCAGAAGATCGCCGAGCTCCGATTTTTCTACCTTCTGCCGCAACAACCTTTTGAGTTCAGCAACGCTTCGCATACGGCGTCCCAGCGCCCCGATCGCATACTCGTAGAGCGAGGCTTCGTCGAATAACTTTGGCTTGGGTCTTCCGAATGCCACGCGCCTACGGTAGCGCATTCGCACGACGGAAAGATAGGACGTCGCGCACAAAATTGATGGACGGTGCCCCAGATCTGACTCTTTGAGGAGCGCGTAAGGTTCCCTGTCTCACAGTTCGAGATGCGGAATTCGTTTATTTATCGCTTATCCTTATCGGATAGCAAGCTGAACGTACCGTTTACCTCTTCCACTTCTACATGGGCTTGGCCATCGCCAAGCTTGCCCCGTAACACTCGACCGAAATGCGTTCTGTGTGGCGCCCACCGATCACGAAGAATTGCATGGTGTTGAAGGTGCAGTGAAGACCTACAGCGAACCACAACGTCCCGGTTCGCAGGACGGAATAGCTCGTTAACATGCTTAGCGGTATAAAGCAAGGCAAACGATGAAGTTTCGGAATCCATTGAGCGCGAGATTGCCGGCGGTCAGCCCGGGACTGAGTTGCAGCCGCGAAGCGATGAGTGCAGTCGGTCTTTCCAGCAGCGGGTAGATGACATACGTGCCTGCTACAAAAAACAGCGCTGCTCGCCAAACCGGCCGGAGTTTGCCATCAGATCCGACGAACGGGTGTTTTGGCATGGCGGCGAAGCGTCACAGCATGACGGCAAGACGTTGAACGCGGGCAAAGGTGAGCGAATTGAATTACCCGTGGTGCCCATATCTCCCCTCTTTTGGGAGATGTGGGTTAGGCCTGGTATGACCTACTTCGAAAGCCCGCTCGTCCCGAATCCGCTGCCCATACCCGCCGCCAGGGAAGCGCCTTGCATCTCTTCGCGAGCAGCGTCCGCGGTGCTGGAGATACCGGCCACGCGCAGTTTAAAGTCATCAGGATTGCTGGCGTTCTCCAGCGCAACTTCGTAGGAGATCAGGCCCTGTGTAAACAGGTCATACAACGACTGATCGAACGTTTGCATGCCGTACTGAGACGTTCCGGCGGCCAATGCCTCACGGATGCCGCGGGTCTTTTCCGGTGTGATCAGGCACTCCTTGACGTATGGAGTGGTAATCAGCACCTCGACTGCGGGGACACGCCCCGCTCCATCCGCGCGCTCCACCAACCGCTGGCTGACAACAGCTTTGAGCGTCGCCGCGAGTTGCAACCGAATCTGCTTCTGCTCGGGTGGCGGGAACACGGCGATAATACGGTTGATGGTTTCCACGGCGTCCAAGGTGTGCAGGGTAGAAAATACCATGTGGCCGGTTTCGGCCGCATGCAGAGCGGTACTGATCGTCTCCAGATCGCGCATTTCGCCGACCAGAATGACATCGGGATCCTGACGCAAACTGGCGCGTAGAGCCGACCCGAACGAAGGGGTATCCACTTCCACTTCGCGCTGGTTCACGAAGCCTTTTTTGTCGCGATGAAGGAATTCGATCGGATCTTCGATTGTGATGATGTGTTCCGCGCGCGTCGAGTTGATGCGGTCGATCATGGCCGCCAGCGTGGTTGATTTACCTGAACCGGTGACGCCAGTCACCAGGCAGAGGCCGCGGGCTTCATCGCAAATCTTTTCAGCAATCTTTGGAAGATACAACTCGTCGATAGGCTTGATCTTAGTCGGAATCACGCGTAGCACGAGTCCCACGTTTCCGCGCTGCTGAAACACGTTCACACGGAAGCGGCCCAGGCCGGCGACGCCATACGCCAAGTCGAGTTCGGCATTTTCTTTGAATTTTTGCTTCTGACGATTCGTCATCATGCTGAAGGCCATGTTCAGCATGTCTTCAGCAGTGACGCGTGGCTGATCTGTCAGCGGGATGAGGTCGCCATCTACCCGTATGTGCGGATAGTTACCGACCTTCAGGTGAAGGTCGGATGCCTTGCGCTCCATCGCAATGCGCAGCAGATCATCAATGTTCATCGACATGGTTGAGTTCCGTAACTGATTCGTAACGTGGCCTGAAAGTAACACGGACCTATGGCAGGCGCAATTCACGATGGGGTGCGGGCAGCTACAACAGCACGTACCGGAAGATGACCTTTAGTAACCGGAGGCGGTCGGAGTTTCTCGCGCTTCGCGCAGCGCACGTTCCAGCACTTCATCTTTTCCGGCCGCAATTCCGGCACGAGTTGGCGAAACTGGAATCGTCGGCCGTATGCCCACGCCGTGGTGGAGAGAACCGTCTTGCTTCAGTACCTTCATGCCCGTCCAGGTCATCCGATAGCCCCCGGGAAGAAGATATTGATCCACATTGCCATTGGTACCGGCTGTTTCGGAACCGAGAATCTCGAAACCCGATACTCAGGTTTGAGCAAGGCTACGTCTGAGACTCGGCTTTTTCTAGCGCCTGCTTTGATGTGAACGTGTCAGGGGCGGTGGTTCACAGGTAAGTTGCCTATCCGAGAAAACAAAAAGCGCGGACAGGAATGTCCGCGCCACACAAACTAACCGCCATTTGATTCTTTCGGCTGCTTATACCCCTACCGGCTGCTTGGCTTCGACCGGTACAGGCGTGAACCACTTGTGCCGATCAGGCAGCATGCCCTCGACGATGCCGAAAAACTCCTTCTGAATTGCCTTCGTGATTGGCCCAACCTTCCCGTTGTTACCAACCTTAATCTTGTCGACGGATCCGATTGGCGTCACTTCAGCGGCAGTTCCGGTGAAGAAAACTTCGTCGGCAATGTAGAGCATCTCGCGCGGGATCATCTGTTCGACAACTTCGATCTTCAGGTCGCGAGCGATCTGGATGATTGAATCGCGCGTGATACCCGGCAGCACCGAGTTCGCGATCGGCGCCGTCAGAAGCTTGCCTTTGTGCACGAGGAACAGGTTCTCTCCCGAACCTTCGCTCACGAAGCCATTGGCGTCCAGGGCGATTCCTTCAACGTAGCCGTTGGCAATGGCCTCCATCTTTATGAGCTGCGAATTCATGTAGTTCGCGCCTGCCTTGGCCATTGCCGGCAGCGTATTCGGAGCGATGCGCGTCCAGGAGGAGACGCAGACATCCACGCCCTCGTCGCCGCCCTTGCTCAGGTACTTGCCCCAGGGGAAATTAATAATGTAAACCTCCACCGGACAGTGGATTGGGTTCACGCCGGCTTCGCCGTAGCCGCGGAAGACGATCGGCCGAACATACCCGGGCCACACCCCATTCGTGGCCACAAGATCAACCATGGCTTGTGCGAGCTGTTCTTGCGAATACGGGAGTTCCATCCTGTAAATCTTTGCCGAATCGACGAGCCGCTGCATGTGCTCGGAAGCACGAAAGATTGCGGGGCCAGATTTGGTCTCATAGCAGCGGATGCCCTCAAACACCGAGGAGCCGTAATGAACGACGTGGGACATCACATGGATGGTGGCATCTTCCCACTTGATAAATTTGCCGTTGTGCCAGATCTTCTCTGTCTTCTCAATTGCCATTCCGGCCCTCCTGCGCAGGCATCACCCCTCGACTGAAAAACGGTCACAGAAAGCAATGCACTCATCTCATTATACGATAGCTTATAGCAGAGGATTTTGCGGGAAAGCCGCTAAGCAGAATCGGAAATCTCTATTCGGGAAGCCACAGAAGAACGGCGCGGACCCGCTCGAGCCCGCGCCTTGAAAAACTAATTTGTGCCAGCAGGGCCGGTTGAAGTTTCTGGAGCAGATTTCTCTACCGCCGGTTTCACCGTGGCGCCGGGTTGGGCCGAATTGTCACTCTTCCCGGCTGCGCTTTCGACATGGAAATACGCGGCCGGCTTCGCTGCCATTTCCGGCATGGCTACATACGGCTTGCCGTAGTCGTTGCGCGCATTCCAGAAGAGAAAACCATCGCCGCCGTGCTCATGCGCGGTTGCAACCTGTACGCGGATATAGTCTGGCGAGTAAGTCTTGGTTCGCCACGCGAAAGCCTGCAGCCAGGGACGAATCACCACTCCGGAGCCCGCAGTGATCTTGAGGAAGCGATCCATCGATTCCGCAATGAAGTGTTCTGGTGCATCACCCGGATTCGCATAGCCGTCCATACCAAAGAAATGCGAAGGATAGATCATCGGCGAAAGCACGTCGCAGTACTTCGCCATTCCCACGATGTCCTGACCGGTGTGCGAGAGATCCACCGGACGCTGCCACGCCATTACACCGAACACATCCAGCGACAACAATACGCCGCTGGGGTGGATCTGTTCGTAGGCACGCGAAAGGAAGTTCGTGATCACATCCGAACGCTTCCAGTCCGGGTGAGTTTTCTCGAAGTGGAAGCTCGCATCCTTCTGGTCTCCTTCGGCAGGGAAACGCACATAGTCAAATTGAACTTCATCCACTCCGCCGGCAATTGCTGCTTTGGCCAATGAGATGTTGTAGTCCTGGACGGCAGGGTTGCTGGGATCGGTCCAGACCAGCTTGCCGTTTTCACGCCACGGTTGCCCGGTTGCGCGAGACTTCACCGCAAGTTCCGGATGATGGGTGACCAGCAACTCGTCCCGGAATATCGCGATACGAGCGATCGCATGCAGGTTCTGCGAGTGCAGCCAGTGCGTGTATTTGGGCAGGTTGCGTATGTACGGCTTTCGCCCCTGGGGCGCCAGCGGGTTGTCCGAAGCGATGCTCAGGCTTCCGTCGCTATCCTTGATGTCGAAAACAACAGAGTTGCCGCCCGCCTTCTTCCACTCGCGAACAATGTTAATGCCCTTATCGCTTCCCGCCATCAGGCCGGTGAGGTACACGGCCTTTACTTCGAAATCCTTGGGGACAAGGACCGCATTCTCGCTGTGAATCGGATTATCCATTCCGGGGATGATCAAGTTCGCACCCGGCTTCAGGAAAGCGCCTTTGAAGTCGCCATTGCGTTCGCGAACGGCGCTCTCAAAGTCGGAAATCGTCATGTAGGAGCTGTCAGCGAAGTACAAGCGCACCAGCGTCGCCATGGTTTCGCCCTTCTTGGCAACATGAAGGACGGTTCCAGGAGGTGCCACTATTGCATCTGTGGAAGTGACTGGCGGCGTTGTCGCCGAAGCAATCGCAGACGTTGTCTTGTCAGGCGCGGAGGCGCTCGAGCGGCGAGTCGCTGCAGCAAGAATTCCTGCAATCAGAACTGCGCCGAGGACACTGCCGAGGAGAAGGAACCGGATGCTACGGGGCATTTTATTGTGACCTGTCCTGAAGTTCGGGCAAATCGTAGCATTTCCAGAGTTCCTGAATGTTGAACTTTCCTCAAAAGAGCAACTCGAAAGTACAGTGTCGTTCGCTCATTCGGTTGTTCAGCGTGCTGCGTGCGTCGTTCAGGTACAAACCTCAATGAATATAGATGACAAAAGCCAGACAAGACTCACATGTCTTTTCGGAAGATTCT
This sequence comes from Terriglobia bacterium, assembly GCA_021324365.1. Lineage (GTDB taxonomy): Bacteria > Acidobacteriota > Terriglobia > Terriglobales > Acidobacteriaceae > JAJPJE01. The sequence continues at coordinate 36,160 of JAJPJE010000055.1, forward strand.
GCATCTAAGGTGAAAGAGTGGGGTGAGAAAAGCCAGGCATTACGGAGCGGCCGCGGCATCGTGACTACTTAGTAATAGCAACTTCCAGACAAGCTGCTCACATCCCACGTTGATTATTGCGGGCAATAGCCTGCTCCCAGGTTCGTGGGGAATATGAAAACCGGTATAAACGCTGTTCTTGATCCTTCACGCCGCAGCGGCGATGCAACCGAATTCGAAAAAGCTCTTCGCCGGAGAATCGTCGGCCAAGATGCCGCAATCGAGAAAGTCACAGAAATTTACCAGATGTTTCTGGCAGGCCTGAATCCGCCCCACCGCCCCGTTGGCAATCTTATATTTCTTGGTCCGACGGGGTCCGGCAAGACCCGCGTAGTCGAGGCGGTTGCGGAAGCACTTTTTGGCGATGCCCGGGCTTGCATCAAGATCGATTGCGCGGAGTTTCAGCACTCCCACGAGATCGCAAAGCTGATTGGCTCGCCTCCGGGCTATCTGGGCCACCGCGAAACCCATCCACTGCTCACGCAGGAAGCACTGAATCAGTGGCACACGGAAAAACTGAAGCTCTCCATCGTGCTCTTTGATGAGATCGAAAAAGCTTCCGACGCGCTCTGGCAGTTGCTGCTTGGCATCCTTGACAAGGCAACGCTCACGCTTGGCGACAATCGCCGAGTTGATCTGTCTCAGTGCCTGATCGTCATGACTTCCAATCTGGGTGCTGCGGAAATGTCCGAACTGGTGGATGGCGGCATGGGATTCGGTCCCAAAGCAGTCTTTACGGATAACCGTCTCGATGACAAGATGACCCGCACCGCTCAGGAGGCTGCTCGCCGCAAATTCTCGCCAGAATTCATGAACCGCATCGACAAAGTGGTTGTCTTCAAGACGCTGCGGCCCGAACACCTGCAACAGATCCTCGAGATCGAACTGGGCATGGTGCAACAGCGGATTCTTCAGGCAACCGGCAATAATCAGTTCGTCTTCAGCTGCACGCCTGGGGTGAAGGAGTACCTGCTGCGCGAAGGAACGGATGCCAAGTATGGAGCGCGGCACCTGAAACGCGCGATCGAGCGGCACATTGTGTTTCCCCTGGCGAACCTGGTCGCAACCGGACAGGTCAAACTCGGCGACTTCGTGCGCATCGATATGACTTCCACCGGTGAACTGAAGTTTGTCAAAGAAGCCGAGGGAGCGCTGGTTCCAGTACTGTTAGAGAAATATGGACCAGAATTTGCCACCCCTCCTGCGGCCAAAGCGGCCCGCAGCGCCGTGGGCCGAAGGGAACTGGGAGCTAACTCTATCGATCACAAGTAATTGCGAATAGTGGCGCTCGCTTCGCAAACCCCTCGCAGTCTTCGCAACTCCCTGGTGCGTTTTCTCTACGATTCCGCCTTAATCCGCGCAGCATCCAATCGAGATTAGGGTTCTTCCTATATATTGCTCCCGAACGGAAACCATGAAAGACCGCACTCTCAAACGCTACGTTGCCACACTGATGCTGGCGCTCCTCGTTGTGCCGCAACTGTTTGGTGTGGCAGAGGTACCACTTCCGGCCGTTACAGGTTGGGACATGTTCTCTCCCGAGCAGGACATCCAGCTTGGGCAACAAAACGCTGCGGAAGTCCGCAAGCAGATGCCGATTCTGCCGGATTCCAATCCTGTCAGCCAGTACGTGCAACAACTCGGCGCAAAACTCGTTGCCACCATGCCCAAACCGACGTGGCCGTATAAGTTTCACGTCGTGCAGCAGAAAGATATAAATGCCTTTGCTCTTCCTGGCGGGAACGTCTTCGTGAACCTCGGAACGATTCAAGCCGCCCAGAATGAAGCGCAACTCGCCGGCGTGATGGCGCATGAAATGTCGCACGTCTACGAACGGCATTCCACGAAGCAGGCCTCGAAGCAAATGGCTGCACAGATTCCGCTCGGCGTGCTTGGTGCACTGCTCGGAGGAGGTGTTGCCGGAAGCTTGGCCCGCGCCGGGCTGCAGTTCGGTGCTGGCTCCATCTTCCTGAAATACTCGCGCGATATGGAATCGCAAGCCGATGCAGTCGGCGCCCGGATTATGTACAACGCGGGCTACGATCCGGTGCAACTGGCGAACTTCTTCCAGATGCTCGAGAAGCAGGGAGGTGCACAGACATCGCAGTTCTTCAGCGATCACCCCAATCCCGGTAATCGTGAAGAGGCCATCAAGAAGGAAATTGCGGATTTTCCGCCGAAGAACTTCATTGAAAACAGCCCCGCATTTGAAAAGGCCCATCAGGAAGCCATGGGCATTAAGGCCTATTCCGCGCAGCAAATCCAGCAGCATGCCTGGGGAGCCCAGTCGACTGGCGACAATGGAATCAGCGCGGCTGTCCCCGCTGCCAGCAGCGCGTTCACAACTTTGAATCACAGCGCCTTCGACATTTCCTACCCGGAAGATTGGCACGTTTACGGCGATACGAATTCTGCCGTTACCATCGCACCCCAGGGAGGCGTCAGTCAGAACGCTGTGGCATATGGAGTCATCATCAATGGCTCCGACTCGCAGAACGGAAATTCGCTCGATCAGTCCACTCAACAACTTGTTTCATCTCTGGAACAGTCAAACCCCGGACTGAAGCAGATCAGCGACAGCAACATCACCGTAAATGGAGTGAAAGGCAAGTCGATTGATCTGGCGGGCAACTCACCTATCCAAGGTCAGCGCGAACGCGATTGGCTGGTAGCGTTGCCGCGTTCGGATGGCAGTTTGCTGTACGCGGTGTTCATCGCCCCCGACAAAGACTTTCCGCAGTTGCGTCCCACCTACGAACGCATGCTGAGGAGCTGGAAGATTAAGTAGTCTCTCGGGGCAGAACAAAAGATAGACTCAGCAATTGAAGACTAAAGAACTAAAAAAAGAAAAACTAACTGCCTAGCCCTTCTTCAGCTCGGTCAAAACCTGTCGCGCGACTTCCTTCAGAGTCTCAAACACCCCTGTGCCCTGAAATGCTACCGCTTCAAACACCGGTTCATCTTTTCGGATCAGTTGGCGCTTCAAATCGTCGGCTGTCATGGCACTGGGGAGGTCACGTTTGTTGAGCTGAAGAACGTAAGGAATCTTTCCCAAATCGTAACCGTGCTCTTTCAGGTTTTCCTGCAGGTTATCGAGCGCTTCCAGGTTGGCATCCATGCGCTCCTCCTGAGAGTCGGCTACGAAAACCACGCCGTCTACCCCGCGTAGGATCAGCTTTCGGCTAGCATCGTAGAAAACCTGCCCGGGTACGGTGTACAGGTGAAAGCGGGTTCGAAAGCCACGAACCGTCCCGAGGTCCAAGGGTAGGAAGTCGAAAAACAGGGTTCGGTCGGTTTCTGTGGCCAGCGAGATCATCTTGCCCTTCTGCTTCTCGCCAGTCTTGTCGTAAACGTATTGAAGATTGGTGGTTTTGCCCCCGAGGCCGGGGCCGTAATAGACAATTTTGCAATTTATTTCGCGGGCGGCGAAGTTTATGAAACTCAAGGCCCTGCCTCGTTCTAATCGCAGCTCGCCTGTGGCGGACTGCTGTTTCTCCTGGGGGAGTGCACTTGTTTTATATCACAGGGTATTGACGTTCGAGCACACATCCGCGGCTGGAAAGACACTAAAGTCATGGTACGGAAGGCATTTCGCGCTTGCAAAATGGCACTGCAGAGCCGCCAGGCTGCGCCTTGAGCGGCTGCCGGCTAGTGGCCAGAAAGGCAGTAGCCAAGACAGTGTCAGTGGTTAGCCAGCAGTCACTTATGGCTACTGGCTAGAGCCTTTAGCTGCTGGTGGCAGAGGATAGTACCCGGGCTTCGCGATAACCTGCAGGCCAGGGCGTTTCACGCGGACCTCAATCTCACGGTATGCGCCCGTGACCGCGGCCGTCGTCGTGTATCCGAGGGTGTACTGGTTGCGCGCGACGACGGTAAGGCGCTGATAGGCGCCCTCAATCGCATCGGCGCTCATTTCCGGAAAAACTTGTCCGCCCGTCGCTGCCGCATACCTCGGTAAGATATCGCCATACGCCTGTCCAGGCAGATGGATTTTCTGCAGCTGCCGATAGCCTGGGATGCTACCGCCCCCTACCGCGACGGCATAGACCAGAATCTGATAGGTCTGCAGGACTTTAAGCACGTCGCGATAGCTCGCGTTGCTGTTCAACTCCTGGCCATCACTAATCACGAGAATTACCTTCCGGCGAAGCGATCCGCGCTTCGCCAGATCAAGCGCAGCTGCGAGGATTGCGTCGTTCAGTACGTGCGGTTCTGGCTGATAGGTGCGGGCTTGCGGAGGCGGTGCACCCGGATCGAGCGAACGCCCGTTCACGCTGGGCCCGGACGCCATGGGCCCGCTCGTAACGGGCACGCCGCTCGGCCTGCCCGTTGCTTCAACCCGAACTCGATTCATCACCTGCGCGAATTTGTCGGATGCGCCACCCACGAAATCCAGCACCTTCTGCACGCTGCTGCCATACGTAAACAAACTCACTTCGTCATACTGACTGAATGCGCCCACCAATGCAGGCAGAGTCTGGTTTACTTTACTCACAATGTTGTCAGGCAGGCTCAAATCGAGAACGATCGCCGTCGACAGAGCAAAAGGGTCGCTAGTGAAGTAGCGAATGGTTTGCGGTTTGTTGTCCTCCAGGATGGAAAAGTCCTTTTGCAGCAAACCCGGAACCAGGTGACCGCTGGAATCCCGAACCGTAACCGGCACGACCACAAAGTTGGTGTTCACCACGAACTTGTAGAGCTCTTCCTGGGTACTGTTCGTAGGCGGCGGAGCGCTGCCCGGCGGAATTGTTTTCACCGGAGGCATCGGCGGCGGGGGCGTGTTCACCGGAACTTCCGTCGGACCCTGGGTTTTGTTTTGTGCGGGGATTTCTCCGACATCCTGGGTATTCGCCGGAGCAGGTGGCGGAGCTCCCGGTGAAACTTGCCCGCTTGGAAATGGGTTGTTAGGGGCAGGGGCGTCCGGCAGGTTTTGGCTGAATTTCCGATTCCCAGAGTTCTGATCTGCCGAGCTTTGGGCAGCGGCGAAAACTGGAACCGCTAGAAGAACCGCGAGTATCAGGACCGTTATCGATAAGCGCATGATGTTGTATTCCGCTGGCTCTGCATACGACGCACAGCCTACAGCTTCGAGAACAGCTAAAGTGCGAGTAGTCGAAGCTGATTTAGAATTACTGTAGTTCAGTCCAGGGACCCTGAAAAGCCATGTTGTCTCGAACCCTTTTATTCCGCCGAGTTGCGGTATGTCTCACACTGCTTCTGTTTCTGCTACCCGTGGGCCTTCAGGCCCAATCGTCATCGCCGCCAAGCGGACAGGATCAGGACCAACCCGCCAATCCCGACCAGAATGTGCCGACCTTCAAGTCGCAAGTCAACGTCGTCAACCTATTCTTTAACGTCAAAGACAAACATGGCGCCCTGGTTCCGAACCTGGCCAAAGCCGACTTTCAGGTTTTCGAAGACGGCAAGCCTCAAACCATCAAATACTTCTCCAAGGATTCCGAAGAGCCTTTGACCCTGGGCATATTGATTGACAGCAGTGCCAGTCAGACTCGAGTTCTTGACATGGAAAAAGAAGTCGGGGCCAATTTTCTGCGCGAGGTGCTGCGCCCGAAGGATCTAGCCTTTGTTATCAGCTTCGACGTCGAGGTCGATCTGCTCCAGGATTACACCAATGAAGCTCGCCTCCTTCGCACCGCGCTCAACAAAGCAAAAATCAACGCGGGTACTCCCTGCACGGGTGTTCCAGGTATCGGCGGAGGCCCATTCCCCGGCTCCTGCTCTCCGAAAGGCACTCTACTCTATGATGCGGTTTACCTCGCCTCTAATGACAAATTGGCCAAAGAGGTAGGCCGCAAGGCGATGATTCTGCTCACCGATGGCGAAGATCAGGGATCCCAGGAACGCATTCAGGATGCCATTGAAGCAGCCCAGAAATCCGACAGCATTGTTTACGTGTTGCTCATTGCCGATCGCGGTTTTTACGGTTTCGGCGGATACTCAGGTGATCGCGAAATGAAGAAGATGACCTCCGACACTGGAGGCCGCGTAATTGAAGTTGGCAATAAGCGCGAGAAGCTGCAGGAGGCCTTCGACGAGATTGCCAAGGAACTGCGCACACAGTACAACATCGGCTATACCCCCACGAATGAGAAGCTCGACGGAAGTTTCCGCAAAGTAGAAATCCACACCAACGACAAGAATCTGAGAGTCCAGGCCAGGAGCGGCTACTATGCCATCCGTCACGATGCCGAAGCCGGCGACTGAGGATTCGCATTCAGCCGATGGCCGAAGGCATAGCATGAGTCCGCCGCGCGGTTTGGTTTGTACGATCGGTCGAGGATGCAGAGCTGGTCTGTCGCCCCGCCGGGTCTGTGAGATTTCACACTGACATATCCCACAACTGGCACCGCTCCGCGGCTTTGGCCCTTCAGTACAAAGGCTCTGTGACAAGGCTCTCCAGGAAGAGAGGGGGGAGGGGTGCAGTTGGTGTCCCGCAAAAGAAAGGAGTTATCCCCGGGAAGAAAAGCGCGTGGCGCATTCTAAAAGACTTCATCCCGGCGTCCCGCAAAACAATGCAGTTGGGCGTGCTTGTTGGCGCGAGCGTTGCTTTTTCTTTCCTATTTCTATTGTGACAAATTTGGGGCAACTAACCGGACACTTCCGCGAAATTTATTTCTCGTTTCGGATGAGCAGGTTGGCGGGAATTTCATGATTTTCGGGACTTGACAGCGATTTGGTGCCGTCCTGCGCGCAAAATTCGCGGCAAGCCTATGGTCCCGCGCAAAAGCCGGCAAACCTAGGTTGACAAACTAAACTAAACCGTTCAGTATTGTTTCTCCGACTTCTCCGCGAGGTGCCCTTTGATCCAAGTCGACAACCTCACCAAGACCTTCGGACAGTTCACCGCCGTGAAAGGCATTTCCTTTCAGGTTCGCCAGGGCGAGATTTTCGCCTTTCTCGGACCAAACGGCGCAGGCAAGACCACGACAATCAAAATGCTCACGACGCTGTTGCGGCCTAACACCGGAACTGTCCTGCTCGACGGATTTAACCCCTGGGTGAATCAGAAGGAAGCGCGCCAGAGCTTTGGCATTGTCTTTCAGGACCCAAGCCTCGATAACGAGCAGACCGCATACGAAAACATGGAATTGCACGGCATTCTGTATCACGTGCCAGGCAAGGTTCGTGGGCGGCGCATTGAAGAGTTGATGAAGACCTTCGAGCTTTGGGAAAAACGCAACGACTACGTCAAGACGTTCTCCGGCGGCATGCGGCGCCGTCTGGAAATCGCACGCGGGTTTCTGCATACGCCGAAAATCCTGTTTCTCGACGAACCGACTCTGGGGCTCGATCCGCAGAGCCGCAACCAACTCTGGACACATGTAAAGAACATCAACCGGTCTGAAAAGACTACTGTGTTCCTGACCACTCATTACATGGACGAGGCGGACCGTGTCGCCGATCGCATTGCGATCATCGATCACGGCGCCATCGTGGCGCAGGGAACATCGGCAGAACTCAAAGCGCGTACCGGCAGCGACTCGCTGGAAGGCGCATTTCTCGCTCTCACCGGCACATCGCTTCGCGAGGATGGAGCCGACTCCAAAGACCAAATGCGGCGCTTTGCGCAGATGTGGAGGAGATAACGTGGGTGTCATTTACATTTTGTGGCTGCGTGAACTGAAACGCTATGTCCGTTCCAAGGTGCAGATTGTCGTCTCCCTTGGCCAGCCTGCTCTCTATTTGCTCGCGCTGGGCTTCGGCTTTGGTCCGGTGTTTGCGAAGGCAGGCAAGGGCAGCTATCTGCAATTCATGGCGCCGGGCGTGATCGGAATGACGGTGCTCTTCAGTTCCGTTTTCTCCGGCATCGCGATGTTGTTCGACCGCCAGTTTGGCTTCCTGAAAGAAACCCTCGTCGCACCGGTTTCGCGGCTGCAGATCATGATTGGCCGTACCCTTGGAGGCGCGACGGTGGCGATCATTCAGGGATGCCTGATTCTGGCGGTCTGTCTGATTGCTGGATTCCGTCCGGCACATTGGATCGCCATACCGCTGTCGTTTTTGTTTGTGGGCCTAATCGCGGTAGTCTTTGCGGCGATGGGTACCTCGCTAGGCTCCGTCATTCAGGACATGCAGGGATTCCAGCTTGTCATGAATTTCCTAGTGTTGCCGATCTTCTTTCTCTCGGGCGCGCTCTACCCGCTCAGCAATCTACCGCGCGTACTCACCTGGATCACGCATGGTGATCCGCTCTCCTACGGCGTGGATGGTCTGCGCGGAGTGCTGATCGGCTCGTGGCAATTCAACTTTTCACTCGATCTGCTGTTGCTTGGATTGCTGGCTGCGGCGTTCCTCGGCACCGGCGCATATCTTTTTTCGAGGATTCAGTTGTAGACAATGGTCAGACCACGCAGCGCGGCAGCACACCGGAAAGTCGTGGAAGCCGCTATTCAGTTATTCGCAAAAGAGGGCATCGATGCCACCAGCATGGATGCCATCGCCACCGCTTCCGGCGTGAGTAAGGCCACCATCTATAAGCACTGGGCCGATAAAGATGCTCTGGCGCTGGAGGCGGTTTCTTATCTTTTCGGTTTTCATGAAGATTTTCCGGACTTTGCTTCCGGCGACCTGCGCACGGACCTGATTGATTGCCTCAGCTACGAATCACCGCACATGCCCGAGTTGCGCGAGCGAATGATGCCGCACCTGATGGCCTACTCGGTCCGGAACCAGGCATTCGGACGTGCCTGGCGCGAACGTGTGATCAACCGCCGTCGTTCCGCGCTGGCGAAGCTTTATCAGAGAGGCGTTGCGGAAGGCATGTTGCCCCGGCACCTCGATCCGGAGATATCGACCGCGCTGCTTTTCGGCCCTATTCTGTACCGTCACATTTTTGATAACTATGTCGGCGGAAAGCGCTCACCAAGCGGCCCGCCACGAACGTTTGTCGAGCAGGTGGTTGATTCGTTCCTGAGATCGTTTGGCACTGAAACGAAACGCTTGTGTCAGTGATTCTGCGCCTCTTGGTGTTCGCCGACAATTACGGCCTGGAAGTTTGCGCCGACCGGGGTTCCGTCTTTGAGCTTCGCGTTCAAGCGGACCTGGATCTTGTCGCCGGGCTTTGGTGGGCCGTAGAGATTCAGGCGTGCCAGGCCGCGCAGAAACTCCGTGCGCGGTACCTCGACCACGATTCTGCCCTTACCCATCTTGCGGGCAGGTGTCGTCGTATTCGGTTCGATGAGCCAGCGCCATTCTTATCCGTTCTGCGAGAAAGTGAGCAGGACGTAATTGCTTGCAGAAGCAGCGGCTGCGCGGATTCATGGACGGGGGCGCAGAGTAATGGAACCCAAACGATCTGTGGCTACGGTTTCGGTGCGAAGTATCCTTTGCGTGCGCGGACCTGCAGGCCCTTGCGATCGGCAGCGATGATATTGATGCTGCGGAAGTGTCCGTCGGCGGTGAAGTCGGCGGGCTTATAAGCGAGCATGTACTGGCTGCGCAGTTCGTCCTGAATTTCCGAAAATGCATTCGAGACATCCTGAATCCGGAAGGGGAAGAAAGCGCGTCCACCGGTGGCTTCCGCCATGCGCTCCAGGACTTTGTCGCCGCGCATTTTTACTCCACTGACGTTGGTACTAATGGTGTAGATGATCACTTCGGCGCGCTGCGCCATTTCGATGGCTTCTTCGCGAGTGACGCGGCTCTGGTTATCCTCGCCATCGCTCAGCAGAATGATGGCTCTTCGGGTCGGCCCCGTCTGCGGCGCTTTCATCAGTTTGTCGCGGCACGCAAAGTAGACAGCATCGTAAAGAGCCGTTCCTCCGCCAGGGCGGAGTGCGCGTACGCCCCTGGCCAAAGCGCCGCTGTCGTCAGTGAAATCCTGTGTCACCTCGGGAGTCGTATCGAACCCGATGACGAATGCGCGATCGTCGCGCGGTCGGATAATTTCGTTGAGAAATTCGATAGCGGCCTCCTGCTCGAATCGGAAGCGGTCGCGGATCGAATTGCTGGCATCTATCAACAGCCCTACTCGCAGGGGAAGATTCGTCTCACTGCTGAAGTTCACAATCTGCGTCGGTGGCTTGTTGTCATCCAGGACCTTGAAGTCATTCTCCTTCAGATCTTTTACAAAGTGGCCGTGCTTATCGGAGACGGTGAAAACAACATTCACTTCCTGGACAGTGTGAATGATCGTCGTTGCAGGCTCGTCGTCGTTAACGGCTCCGTTTTTGTTCGTCGTCGCATTTGCCTTTCCGGTTGGGGCGTCGGCGTGATTGGCCGCTGTCGCTGGAGCCGCGGAGTTTCCGGCGGTCGTGTTTGGAGCCACAGCTTGAGGCGTAGATTGGGCTAGCCCGATGGCGGCCGCCAGAAATAAGAGGTACGAGACTATAAGAGTACGCATCCGATTACACCAATTATATCCACCCTGAAGCTTTTCGTAGTTTCAGGAGCTACCTTCAACTAAGAATCCGGCCCGCGCGCAATCAGTGGCCCGTGCTACTCCGCAATTGTTCCAGAAAGGTTTGAAGTTCCATGGGGAGGGAACGGGAAAATGCGAGTTCACTGCCCGTTTTGGGCTGTTCAAAACGTATCTCTGCGGAATGTAGAAAATTACGGCCCAATTTCAGACTTGGAGCGATATCCGGACGTTTGCTGCTTGCCGCAGGCGGGTTGATTTCACCCGTCGCTCCATAAAGCGTATCGCCTACGACCGGATGCCCGAGAGAAGCCATGTGCACACGAATCTGGTGGGTGCGGCCCGTCTCGATTTTCACCTCGAGGAGAGAGAACTTGCCGTACGCGCTCTCGAACTGCTCGACGACGCGGTAATGCGATACCGCCTCGCGGCCTCCGGAGAGCTTTGTCGTCATTCGGGTGCGGCGAATACGGTCGCGGCTGATCGGACTGGAAATCGTTCCGCTGCGCTGCTTCAACCAACCCTGGACGAGCGCAATATAGGTTTTGTGAACACGCCGTGAGGCGAACGCGTTCGCAAGCTTGCGATGCGCAATGTCGTTCTTGGCGACGATCATCAGTCCGCTCGTCTGGCGGTCGAGACGGTGTACGATGCCCGGCCGAAGATCGCCTCCCACGCCGGACAGATTTCCGAAGCGATGTAGCAAGGCATTGACCAGGGTGCCGCGATTGCGCGCGTCCTCGGTGGCACCGGCGCCGGCATGGACCATCATGCCGGCCGGCTTGTTGATTACAACGAGGTCGTCGTCTTCATAGACAATTTCCAGGGGGATTTCTTCAGCGATAGCGCGTAGGGGAGCAGGTTGAACGTCTCCGAGGATCTCGATGCGCTCGCCCCCGCGCAACTTTAGCGACGGCTTCGCAGGCTTTCCGTCGACCTGAACCTTCTGTTGGCCGATGAGTTGCTGTACACGCGCTCGGCTGACGTCGGGAATGTGGCTTACGAGAAACTGATCGAGGCGCTTGCCTGCGTCTTCGGCGGTCGCTGTGATGTATTGAATCGCAGATTCGTGCTGCGCCATTCAGTGCGATTGTAAATGCACAGGAAGCTCGTCAGGGTATGCGCGCGCTATGTTCCGCGCACTTCTCGAAAATTCGCAAGAGATTCGTCAGGCCGAGCAACTCGCGCACACGCTGGTTGAAATTAATCAGCGAGAGCGCACAGCCCGAAGTGCGTCCTGTGACGTAGAGCTTGACGATGGTGCCAAGGCCGGAGCTATCCATCAGCCGTCTGCCTGTGAGGTCGAGAACGACAGTCTTTCTGTCGGGAATCAGAGGCTTTACCTCATTCCGTAACAGGCCGGCAACTTCCGCGGTGAGATCACCCTGGCAGTAAACAGTGGCCGCATCGTAATTTTTGACGATGCGCAGGCGGAGGGTACGATTCGGAGCTGCGGAAGAGTCAGGCATGCGAGCCTCACCGAGAGTTGTTGGACAATCATACCGGGAATGAACAGAAGAATCCTCATGTAAACGCGGGATTGAACGATACTCGTTGAGCAGTCGAAGGAGGCTGCCCCCACGCGAACGAACGAGCTATGTGCGCGCAGTCTTCGCGAGGGCCGGTATGCGCAGGGGAGCGCGGCGCATCCATAAAAGGCCGCCGGCGACCACCATCAGGATCGCGATGAACTGTGTTCCGGTCATAGCGCCGCCGAACATGGAACCGCGTTCAGGATCGCCGCGCAGGAATTCCATGAAATAGCGGGCGAATCCATACAGGAACAGATAGGACCCGATCACCTGGCCTTCGAATTTCTTATTTTTGATCAGCCAGTACAGGATGAAGAAGTTGGCTAGCTCAACCGCTGATTCCAAAAGCTGTGTTGGTTCGAGCGGCACGCCCAGCGGCGTTCCGGCACGCTCGTGGGCGAAGGCGCTGGTGAAAGTCACGCCCCACAAGTGCGAGGTCGGCTTGCCGTAGCAGCACCCCGCCGCAAAGCATCCGAGACGGCCTATCGCATGGCCAAGTGCAAGGCCGGGAGCAAAGGTGTCACAGGTTCGCAGCACCGGCATGTGATGTGCGCGGATGTACCAAACCGAAACGATAATGGCCGCGATCACGCCTCCGAAGAACACACCACCCGCCTGCAGGGTAGACAGGCTGAAGAATTCTGCCGGATGTGCGCTGTAGTAGCTCCAGTCGTTCACGAAGAGCAACAGCTTGGCGCCAACGATCGCTGCCAGGATCGCAAGCACACCGAGGTTCCAATTCTTTTCAGGGTCAAGATTCTGCGAGCGCGAAAGCTTGGCGGTTACTGCCAAGCCCGTGATTACACCGATCGCGACGAGCAGGCCGTAGGTCGGCAGGAAGAAGTCGCCAATGTGAAATAGCTGCGGGAACACTGGTTATCTGATGATACAGAAGATCTTCGGACGAAAATTCGAACTATTCAAGTCTAACACTGGAATAGTGGGAGAGTCGCGACGGCGTCCGTTTTGTGTGATTTTGCGGAGTGCTGATTGCTGAAGCGCAGAATGCTGAAAATAAGCCGACCCGCTAGGCCGTGCGGTGGGCCGTCAATGAACCTAGCCTAGCTAGTGTGGGACCCCGCCGTGATCCATTAGGCATTTCCGTACTGGCGGAACCTTGCACACCGGATCATTATCCTACGAGTCGAGACCCCGTTCATTGAGGTGTTGGTTCAAAAATACGGTTGCCACCAATCACCAACGTTGCAGGCCGGCTTACTCGAACGATGCTAGGGGAGGGAACAGAAGGAACGCAAGTAGCCGGGCCGAAATAGTTGGAACTTTGAGTGCACGGTTCAACGCGCAAAAGGGATCTTGACAAAAAAGCACGGCCGAAGCCGTGCAAAGTATTTCCGGAGAAAACTCTTGTGGTGCCCCCTTATCTGCCTTTTGCGGGCAGATGTGGGAGATCTACCCAGCCTTACGCGCGCTCTCCTGCAGCACTTCGTCAAGCGCACCGGAAAGATGGCTGGCGCGCGAATTGATTTCCGACGCGATCACATCGTACTTGCGCTTGAGGATGTGGTATTCATCGGCGATGTTGAGTGCGGCCAAAACTGCAAGCCGAAGCGTGTCAATCGTGGATGTCTGCGCGGAGACAGCGCGCATCTTCGAATCGACGAACGCTGCCAACTTCTGGATGTATTCCGCATCGGTTCCGCGAAGGCTATAGGACTGATCGAAGATCTCGACGCGCACGCTGCCGTTTGGGGTGCCGTTGCCGTTTCCGTTGCTGCTGGGTTGGCTCACGCCAAATTCCTCCCTTGAGTTGTCGCTGTAGCACTGATTATCCGCTATTTACTCAGCCGTCAACTCATCAATTTGGCGCACCATCTTTTCTACTCGGGTACGTACCTCCTCGCGTTCCTTGCGCAGGCTGATCACTTCCTTGCGCAGACTGTCCGCCTCTTCCTCGCGCAACTCAAGTTGTTCGCGCAGGCGCGTCACATCGCGCTCGGCTGCAGCTTTTGCGTCGCGCGCAGCCTTCAGCAGTTCAATGGTCTGGTAAACCTTTGCTTCAAGAGAGTGGAACTCGTCGGCGGAAATTTCGGGGGAGATGGCAACTGTGTTCGCAGACACCTGGGCAAGTCCTCGCTTGTGAATTGAAGAGCAGCGCGAGCGCAGTATAACGCAGATGAACCATGGAGAAATCCACAGTTTCAGAGCAGTCAGTCGCCGGGAGTCAGTATTGAGCCAGATCTCAAGTGAACCAGCGACTCGACTCGTAGATCGGCTCACCTGGTAAGAACGCAGCCTTCGCGGTCGCAAAGCGATCCCATGCTTTCCAGAACGCAGTCATCTCCTCCGGCCTTCCAAACGAGACACGGAGCTTCGTTTCATAGGGCGGAAAGGGCCGTCCAATCCGAATGCCCTGCTGCTCGAAATACCCAATTACCTGCTTTACCGGCCGATTCGTCTCGAACATGGCGAAGTTGGTGTAGGTTGGGATAATCTTCAAGCCCCGGGCATGCGCCTGCTTCATAAACTCGTCACGGTCGGCGGCATTGCGGGCGACCGCCGCACGCATGGCATCATCATCATTGAGCGCGACTGTGCCGCATTCGGCTACGGCGATATTCACGTTGTCGTGGCACTGATACGTCCGTAGACGCTTGCAGGTATCAATGGTGCTGACGGCATATCCCAGACGCATGCCTGCGAGCGCATAGACTTTCGAAAACGTACGCGCCACGATCACCCGCGAACTCTTGCCGTCGAGGAACGAGCGATACTGTGGCGCGTCCATGGCGAAGTGATGATAAGCCTCGTCAATCAGCACTATGACATTCGGCGGGAGATTATTGACGAATTCCTGGATCTTTGCGGCCGGCGTGAGCGATGCGGTCGGGTTGTTGGGATTGCAAATGTAAATGAGAGCTCCAGCCTTTGGAGCTTTTCCGGCCATCGTCTCAAGATCGTGCGCGTAATCGGATGTGAGCGGCACCTTGATCACTTGGGCCCCATTCTTTTCTGCGTAGAAGCCAATAGCCTCAAAGGTCGGATCGGCAATGATCACTGGGCGGTCGGCGTCTGTGAAGGCGTCGGCCGCCATCTTGAGGATTTCGGTCGACCCGGTTCCAAGCACAACTTGCGCTGGATCGACCGAGTTGTAGCTGCCAATCCGGTTCACCAGTTCGCGGTACTGGTGATCGGGATAACGATTCGCCTTGTGCAGCGCCTTTTCCATGGCCGCCTGCACGCTGGGGAACGGACCGTAAGGGTTCTCGTTCGAGTTCAAAAGAATCGGTCCGGTTACGAGAACCGAACTCGCGGCCGCAGCGGTTGCGGTTTCGAACAGAGAGGGAACCAGGGCTGCTGTTGCGGCTACTCCTGCCGGAACTCGGCCGAGAAAGTGACGACGGGAAAGGGGCATGACGAACCTCGTGATCGGTCATTGTACGAGAGGTCCGTGTGGCGCGGACATTCTTCTCGGCGTATTTTCAAAACCAGGGGTGCACAGCCGGACTCAATTCTTTAATTGCTGAAAGCTTCAGGACAGTGGGCGGACAGGAATGTCCGCCCCACACTCGCTACGCGCGTTGCACGCCGCCGAGGGCTTCCAGTGCTTTTACAATCTGCGTAGCCCAGCCTTGCACTTCGTCATCACGCAGGGTGCGTTCAGCGGACTGAAACTCTGCGCGGAGCAGGACTGAGTACTTTCCGTCTGGAACATTCCCACCACGGAAAATTTCGACCGGGACAAACCTTCGTAGCTCGGTAATCGTCAGCGCTTCGATGGTCTGCTGAATGCGCTCGAAGGTTACGTCGTCGGCGAACAGGAACGAAAAATCCCGGTCTACCGCGGGGTAGCGCGGAATCGGCGTGTAATGCAGCTCGCGCAGGCCATGCTTGAACAGGCGCTCCAGGTCGAGCTCGGCCACAAAGATATCCTGGCGCAGCTTGCGTTCGGCCGCAATGCGCGGGTGAATCTGCCCGAACTGGCCGATGGTGGTGCCATCCACGACAATGCGCGCCGAACGGCCGGGATGATAGTAGTCCGCCGTATGTGCATCGTAATAGGCAGAGTTGTACTGGAAACCGGTGAGCAGAGTTTCGAGGTCGCCCTTCAGGTCGAAGAATGTATAGGTACGTGCATGCTGATGGACGCTGGCTTCGATAGCTACTCCCGTGGCACCCATCGCCAACCGTCGATATTCGCCGGTGCTGGTGCCCAGCTTCTCGTATACCTTTCCCGGCTCGAACAGCCGCACATCATTGACCCCTCGATTCAGGTTATGCGCGAGCATGTTCAGTATTCCCGGAATCATAGACGTTCGCATCACCGAAGCTTCTTCGCTCAGCGGATTAGCAATTTCGACTGGCTCCATCGTGGAGAAAGCCTTCGCATCCTCATGCGAGATGAAGGCCAGCGACATGGCTTCGTTGTAGCCGAGCGCCAGCACGCGGCTGCGCAGTTCGTTCTCCTTCGATTCGTCGGGGAGGGTAATGGCGCCACCTGTGAATCCTGGCAGCGTATTGGGGAACTTATCGTAGCCGTAAATACGCGCGATCTCTTCGATCAGGTCGATCTCGCGTTCAACGTCGAGGCGCCACGTGGGAACCTGTACGGCAAAGTCGGCAACTTTTTCAGCGACCGCCGCGTGTGTGCCGCCCGAAACTGCCGGAATGACAGAAGTACGTGAGCTGGCGGCATGCAGGCGTCCGGGAGTTACACCGAAACCGAGTCGCTTCAGAATGCGGGTGATATCGATCTCGCCGATGTCCTGTCCGAGAATGCGTTCCACTTCGCGGCGGTGCAGTTCGAGCTTGGGACGCTCGATCTTCCGGCCAATCGTATCAATGAGATCGCCTTCGACGTGCCCCCCGGCTGTTTCCACAATGAGCTGAGCGACACGATTAGCTGCAGTGGGTGTAATGCCGTAGTCTGCGCCGCGCTCGAAGCGGTGCGAGGCGTCTGTGTGCATGCCGAGCCTTCGTGCCGTGCGGCGCACAGTTGCCGGATCAAACCAAGCGGACTCGATGAGCACGTTCTTCGTCTTCTCGGTGATCATCGTGTCGAAGCCGCCCATGATGCCGGCGATAGCGACGGGCTTTACCGCATCGGCGATCACAAGATCCTGCGGGGTCAGCTTTCGTTCGACGCCGTCGAGCGTCTTCAGCGCTTCCTTTTCGCGAGCGAACCGCACCACGATCTTTGAGCCTTCCAGCAGGTCGAGATCGAAGGCGTGCGTCGGCTGCCCAAGTTCCCAAAGCGCGTAGTTGGTCGCGTCGGCAGCGTTATTGATCGAACGCGAGCCGAGAAGTGTCAGGCGGCGCGCGATGTACTCGGGTGACTGCCGAATAGTAACGCCGCGCACGATGCGCGCGGAGTAACGCGCGCACTCGTCAGGAGCCTGTATATAGATACGGAAAGAGGATGCGCCTTCGGCGCGTTTTAGGTTCTTCGACTCGGGCGCCCCGGAAATTCGTCCGACGCCCTCGTTCAGAATGACAGGAGAGATTCTTTTCAGGTCGACGTCGTAAATAGCGGCGCACTCGCGCGCAACGCCGTAGTGGTTCATCGCGTCGACGCGATTGGTGGTGATATCGACTTCGTAGATGCTGTAGCCGTCGTGCTCGTCGATGCCTTCAACGGAGATGCCGGCCATCGAGAGGTCGTCAGCGAGTTGATGGTCGTCGACGTCTAGTTCAACGAAGTCGCGTATCCATGAGGGAAGAAGTTTCATTAGTCGTTAGTCGTACGTCGTTGAAAGCAGATGCCGTCCGCGCCACAGAGTCGTTTATGCGAACTGGCGCAAGAACCGTACATCGCCTTCGAAATAGAGCTGGATATCGTCCACGCCGTACTTCATCGCTGCCAGCCGGTCGACGCCCATGCCGAAGGCGAAGCCGCTGACCTTGGCCGGGTCGTAATCCACAAAACCGTATAGTGCCGGGTCGACCATGCCCGAGCCCAGCATCTCGATCCATCCACTCTGTTTGCACACGCGGCATCCCTTTTGCCCGCAGAATGGGCAACTGATCATGACTTCGGCGCTCGGCTCGGTGAAAGGGAAGAACGACGGCTTGAAGCGCGTCTTCACGCTCGATCCGAACAGCGACTTCATTGCGTGATCGAGCGTGCCCTTTAGGTCGCAGAAGGTAATGTTCGTGTCGACGGCAAGTCCTTCCACCTGGTGGAACATCGGCGAGTGCGTCGCGTCGGGCGCGTCGTTGCGGTACACGCGGCCGGGGATCACGATGCGCACTGGCGGCTTCTGCTTCTCCATCGTGCGGATCTGCACTGGTGAAGTGTGCGTGCGCAGCAGCAGGCGATCGCGTTGCGCTTTATGTTCCTGACCAGCAAGGAAGATCGTGTCCTGCATGTCGCGCGCAGGATGATTCGGGGGGAAGTTCAGGGACTCGAAGTTGTAGTAGTCCGTCTCGATCTCTGGGCCGGTGCCGATCGAGTAGCCCATCGCCTTGAACACCGAGACGATCTCGTTCATCGTGCGGATGACGGGATGCTCAGCCCCAAGTTCACGGCGAATACCGGGCAGAGTAACGTCGACTCGCTCGGCGGCGATAGCTTTGTCGGCTGTTGCTCCAGCGATCGATTCGTGTGCCGATTCAACTTTCTGCTCGACGCTTGCCTTCAGTTCGTTTACACGCTTGCCGACTTCACGCTTCTGTGGGCCGGGTGCTGCTTTCAGCCATGCGTCATTGACCTGTGTGAGGACGCCATTTTTGCGTGCCATCCAACGGTCGCGGAATTCCTTCCACTGACTCTCGTCGGCGATTGAGTGGGATTCTTCTTCAAGCGCTGCGATGAGATCGGCCACCGCACGATCAAGCGCTTCCGGCGAGTAGTCTTCGAGTTCGGGAACCGTGTACATTTCGTTGTTGGTCGTTTGTCATTAGTCGTTAGCCAGAATCCAATTCGCCGCCACATGGCGAACGACTAACGACCATCGACTCACGACTGAAACAAAGGCCGAAGGAATTACCTCCGGCCTCGTCTGAATGCTGACTACTGAGTGCTGAATGCTACCTACGCCAGCGCGGACTTGGCCTGTTCGGCGAGGGCCTTAAACCCGGCGCTGTCGTTCACGGCGAGGTCGGCCAGGATCTTGCGGTCCAGTTCGACGCCGGCCTTCTTCAGGCCGCTAATGAACTTGCTGTAGCTGAGGCCGTTCTCGTTCGCGGCGGCACCGATGCGCACGATCCACAGTGAACGGAACTGACGCTTCTTCTGGCGGCGTCCGGCATAGGCGAACTTCAGTCCGCGTTCGACCGACTCTTTCGCTGAGCGGTACAGTTTTGACTTTGTTAAGAAATAGCCACTTGCGCGATCTAATATCTTTTTGCGCTTGGCGCGACGTTTGGTTCCACGTTTTACGCGGGGCATTGCTTCTCCTTTTTTGTGTTTCGGTTTGCGGCTGGAGGCAGGAGTTGAGGCCGCCTCTTCACTCGCTTGTCAGTCGTTAGTCTTTGGTCGTTTGTCGTTAGCAAAACCAAAGCAAGATGCTCGACCGACTTCCAGTTCAGTTGATGGTCCGGATCGCTGCCGAATTGGCTAGCGACCAAAGACTACCGACCATCGACTAGTACGGAATCATCCGAAGGACCTTGCGTTCGTCGGCCTTGGCAAGCATGACATCCTTGTCCAGGTGACGCTTTTTCTTGGTGTCCTTCGACGTTAGAATGTGGCGCGCGAAAGCGTGACCGCGCTTTACCTTGCCGGTCCCGGTCTTCTTGAAGCGCTTGGCGGCGCCACTATGTGTTTTCAGTTTCGGCATAACTTCCCTTCTAGTTCATGATCGCAGAACTTCACCGTTGCGATCAAATTCTTAGCGCTTTTTGGTCGTGAAGCCCGCTCGCCCGGAGCAGGCTTAGCTGACTTACGCTATTGATTCGCTGCGCCGGATCCAGCCGTACCAGCCGCCGACTGGGGCGCGCTCGCGGCGTGGCCACCCGGCTTCGCCTGCTGAGGCTTCTGACCCGCAGCACTGGGCGCCTGTTTCGGTGCACCGCCACCACCCTTGCCGCTCTTTTCTGTCTTAGGCGGAGCAAGGATCGCGTGCAGGGTGTTGCCTTCCTGCCGGGGCATGTTCTCGACGATCGCACGATTCCCGATATCTTTGATCAGCCGCTGCAACAGTTCGCGTCCAAGGCCGGTTCGCGTCATCTCGCGACCGCGGAAAAAGATCGTCGCCTTGACCTTATCGCCCTCTTCCAGGAAGCGAAGCGCATGGTTCTTCTTGGTCTCGTAATCGTGGTCGTCCACGTTAATACGAAACTTCACTTCCTTGACGGTGATGATTTTCTGATGCTTTTTGGCTTCGCGTTCTCTCTTTTCCTGCTGGTAGAGGTACTTGCCGAAGTCCATGATGCGGCAGACAGGAGGTTGCGCCGTAGGCGAAACCTCAACTAAATCCATGTTGCGTTCCCGGGCGATTCTGAGCGCCTCCTGCGGGGTCATGATGCCAAGCTGATTGCTTTCATCGTCGATCACGCGGATTTCGCGTACGCGAATGCGCTCGTTGGTGCGAATAAATCTCTTGTCGATACAGGCCTCCGAAAATAGTAAAGCTTTGAAATTATAACATCTTAGGCGAATATGACGAGGGCGTAATGTCGCGTGTTCCGCGATATCAATGGTGTGCTGCCGTCGTGGGACTTTCTTCGTTAGTCGTTCGCGAAGGTGCCTGAATCCGATCTGGTTCCTACCAGCGAATCCTTCTCAACCTGTTCGACGCGTGCCCGCGCCCACTGGTTTGGTTCGTGTTGCCCCTCAAGCCACAGCTTTTGATAGTTGTCCGTGAGGCATTCGGTATGACTTCCGTTGAAGGTAGTTAACGTGATGGCTTCCAGTTCCCGGCCAATGAAACGCTCTTGGAATTCACGCTTCTTTGCTGCCGCCAGTTCACGGAGTATGCGGTTGCGTCGGCGGGTGACAGGTCCAGGGACATGGTTTGGCATCACTGCTGCCGGTGTCCCGGGCCGTGGCGAATAAGTAAAAACGTGCAAATACGTGAACGGCAGCTCATCGATTAACATGCGCGTTTTTTCAAAATCGGCGTCAGTCTCGCCGGGGAACCCAACCATCACGTCCGCTCCGATAGCGGCCGTGGGCATCGCCGCACGAATTTTCCGGATCTTCTCCGCATAATGCCATGGGCGATACTTGCGGTGCATAAGCCGCAGAATACGGTCGCTGCCCGACTGCATGGGGACATGAGCGTGCTTGGCAATCCGGCCCGACGACGACACGAGTTCGATAACTTCGTCAGTCCAATCCATAGGTTCCACCGAGCTGATCCGTAACCGCTCCAAATCCGTTTGCTCGAGAATCGCCCGGAGCAACGCAGCGAATGTGTCTGACCGGCGCAGGTCACGTCCCCAGCGACCCAAGTTAATCCCCGAAATCACCAGTTCGCGATAACCCTGGGTGACGAGTGCGTTAACTTCGCGAACTACTTCGTCCAGAGCCAAAGACCGGCTTCGGCCGCGCACGCTGGGGATAATGCAGAACGAGCACCGGTTATTACAGCCGTCCTGAACCTTCAGGTTGGGCCGGGTTTTTTCTGAAGCCGTGTCGGCCTCGAACACCGGTGCGGCCATCAGTTCGGTGTGGGCGAAGATATCGCCGACCAGGATCTGACCCGAAACGCTCGCGATTGAGTCCAGTCCCACAAAACCGACGGACGAACTTCCGCAGGCCACCTCTCCGATCGCGTGCTTATGCGAATTGCCGACGACCCAGGTCACACCCGGTATTGCCGCTATCTCTTCGGGCGCACGCTGGGCATAGCAGCCGGTAACCATAATCTGGCACTCGGGATTCTCACGACGAATGCGCCGGATGGAGCTGCGAACGTCCTGGTCCGCTGAAGCCGTTACCGTACAGGTGTTCAATACGACAAGTTGCGCCTGAGATGCTGCTTCCGCGCGCGCCAGTCCGCGTTCGAGCATTTGACGCTCGATGGCGGCGCCGTCAGCCTGCGTAGCCCGGCATCCGAAATTTTCCACAAAAAACCTGGACACGGAATTCATTATACTGAGCGGAGCATCGGGGACATTTTGCGGTAAGGGTAATTTCGAGTCACCACATCCAACTACTCAGCTTGGGGTCGCATCCAAGTTGAATCGTTCGCATCTGTCCCGATTCCCGGAGGACCCAATGAAACGTCGTATGCTTGTGGTTGACGACGAACTCGCGATTTTGCTCACGCTCCGAGCTATCCTGGAAATGAATGGCTTCGAGGTGGAAACGGCCTCATCAGCGGCCGAAGCCGAACAGAAACTTTCTTCCAGCACTTTCCATATGGTCATCACCGACATGCGCATGGAAAGCGAAACCTCCGGCTACGATGTCATCCGCTCGGCGCGCAAGCAAAAATACAATCCGGCGACCGCGATTCTGACCGCATACCCTTCTCTCGGCTCCGAATGGCACAGCCATGGAGCGGAGTCATTGCTGGTGAAACCGATGAATGCCAATGATTTGCTCAGGCAGATTGAGGCCTTGCTGGTACAGCATGAGGACCAGAAACACGAACACACCACAGCGCTCAGAGCGACCGCTGCGTCGCGCGAATCAGCAACGCGCGCCAAGAAGGTCGTATAGATACACGTTTTTCGGCTGAGGCCTACCTGGAGGGGTCCGTCGAACGCAGAACCTGGGAACCTGGCCCTTGGAACCTCGTTGGGAAGAGGTCTCCGTCCCACCAGTTGAGCTCTTTCGCACTAACGTTCAACTCAGAACAGACGTAGCAAAGTCAGGCGGTTGCTGCAGTCGTTCTGCGTTGCTGGAAGCACTCGCGACAAAAAACGGGGCGCCCCTGAGTGGGTTTGAAGGGAACCGTAGTCTCTTTGCCGCACTGCGAGCAGTTGGTCCGGGTCTCCGTCTTGCTGTAATTGCCGGGAGCAGCAATTCCGAGAGAACTAGCACGTTTCGCTTTGCAATTCTTGCAACGCTTGGGTTCGTTCTTGAACTGCTTGTCGTGAAAGAACAGTTGTTCGCCGGCCGTGAAGATGAAGTCCGCGCCGCAGTCCACGCACTTCAACACCTTGTCCTGGAATTCCATGGTAAAGCTCCCTTCAACCCCGCGCCCCTGCGGCCCAATTGCAAACCAACGCTGGAAGACGACGGCACTGCTTTCGGCACCGCCGAGGTTTCAGGATCTCTTGCTAGTACGCGCGCTCCTTCCACGAGAGCGCGACGAATGATGCCCCTATAAATGAACTGCGGATGATGAGTGCCCCAGAACGCGGGCGGCAAAATCAAATGAGAAACTGAAGGGGCCGCCACGAGGAAGCAAACAGGCGGCCCCGATCTTACTTAGCTATCTTGTTCCTTGCGAGCCTTTTTTCGGCTGCGCTTACGCGCTACAGCTTCCTTAGCGCGCTTTTTCTCGCCCGGTTTCAGATAAAAGGAGTGACGCTTCACTTCCTTAATAATGTCTTCTTGCTGAACCTTGCGCTTAAAACGACGCAGGGCGTTCTCCAACGACTCGCCCTCTTGAATGCGAACTTCCGCCAAACGCGTACACCCCCAAACCAGCCCGGGTCGGGCAGCCTCTAGGTTGTCAGGCGTTGGCAGCTAAGTCAAGCGGAAGAATGGCGAAATCTCACTTTGGAACAGGAAAATTCGGGGCTGAACCGGTGCCAGAGGACATTAAAAGGCGAAACGCGCCCCCAATTGTACCTGCCGCGGAGCGTAGGCACTGTTCGGAACGAGAAACGACGAGGTGCTCTGATAGTAGGCGGGATACTGTTTCCCATTCACAACCGTGCTATAAGGCACGAATACGCCCGCCGCATTTACGAAGCCGTCGTCGGTGATGGTGACACGTTTATTGTCGCGATTGGTGACGTTGAATGCCTCTGCGAGCAGTTCCATCTTGAATCGATCGGAAATTGGAAACTGGCGTGAAATGCGAAAGTCGGTGGTGAAATAGTCAGGTCCGATGTACGAGTTGCGGCGCACACCCGGCAGCCTGTCGTTCATGTCATTGCCGTCACCATTTGCGTCGCCGCTGATCGTGGCATTGATCGGACGGCCGCTTCCATAAGTGGTAACGCCCGAGAATTTCCAATCATTCAGCAAGTTTCGCAATACCGCATGTTCACGATGAAACGGACGCGGCGTAGCTACGAACGAAAACACGAATCGGCTCCGCTGATCCGTTACGCTAGGCCCCCGTTCGGCACTGGGTGCATACGAATTCTGTACCGTCGCTGGCCGTCCCACTACCAGGGCATCCTGTCCATCGTCGATGGCTTTAGCCCACGTATAGCCAAGCCGAAAGTAGAAGCCATCGTGAAATCGCCGGCGCGCCGCAAAAGACAAACCGTGATAAACACTCGATGCTGCGCTCTCGAAGACTGTGATGCTACCCAACTGAGGGATTGGGCGCGATACCTCTCCCATGCAAGGCGGAAACGGGCAATCGAGCGTTCGCTGCGTTTGGAAATTCGCGAATGAGTCCACCGTGTAATACCCGGTAACATTTGCGCCGCTTGCGTCGAAAACCGGATACGTTACCGGCACGGGTTGGGGAAGATTCACGTCGCGCGCCCGAATCAGATGCTCCCCATGGACATACAGATAAGAGCCGCTCATCGAGATGTTCTGAACAGTTTCACGCTCCACGCTCATGCTGGCCTGCTGCACGAATGGTGTCCGGAAATTGTGTGCGAAGGCGGAAATTTCGGTTGTGAGCGAACCGGCGACACCGGCCGGCGGCTCGCAGGAGAAACTTCCCGCAGGACAGGAGACCAGAGGATTCGGATAGCTTGGAAACACGTGCTGATCGTAAAAATCCGTGTTGGTCAGGAACAAGTGCTGTGTGTTCAGCCCGTTTTCCAGTTGAACCTCAGATGTGTAGATCGAAGGGATGCGAGTGTAAAACAGTCCGTATCCGCCGCGAAATACCGTGGGCTTCCGATCGCCGATTGTGTACGCAAAACCGGCGCGTGGACCGACGTTGTTTGTGTCGTAGGGAACGCGACCTGAATCGGGCCAGAGCGTGTTTGAAACCAGATCTTTCGTGCGGAAGGTCTGCAGGTCATAGCGCACACCAAGGCTGAGAGCGAAGTGGCCCGTGATGCGCATCGTGTCCTGGAGAAAAGCTGAGTACTCGTTCGTGTCCGGATAGGTAAGCGCCGAACCAAAATCCTGCATGTAGTATTTCGGTACATCATGCGCGTAGGCGCGCAGAGGCGTGAGTTGCAGACCGGCAATCTGCGGAGTGAACGTAAACGGGTTCACCTTGATGTCGTCGAAGATATATTCGCCGCCGAATTGCGAAGGGAAGAAGTTGGACAGATGCTCAATCATCATGTCGCCGCCGATCTTCCACGAATGACGGTGCTGCTCGATGTTTACGGTTTCTGCGAGATGCATTTTCAGTTCGCGCGTTCGTCGCGGCAGGATCAGTGAACGTCCGAAGCCATTGATTACATTTGTGATCTTGGTGAGTGAGTAGTACGAGTTTGGCGAACTTTCCTGCAGGTCACGCGAGAGCTGCACGCGGAAATGGCTGGCGATGCGGTTCGTCAGCGTGCTCGTCAGCGAGAGCATACCCGTCTCTGTATGCACATTCTCCCGGCCATTTTCGCTGATTGCATACATCGTCACCGGGCTGGAAGGATCGAAGTACACGTTGTTGTCCCCGTAATACCGCGAAGTGTTTACGCGTGCCGACAGCAGGTGGTGCGATGAAACAGTCCAGTCAAATTTTGCGAAGCGTGCGTCGCCGAGCAGACTCGAGCGATAGTTGCCGGCGAGCGATGAAAGAGAGGAAGCTGCAGCGTAGACGAGATCGCGGTCGGACAATTCGTAGTCGGCAGGCGCTGGCGTAAGTTGCGAGCTGCCATCCGCAAACCGCACGACGGCAGGAACATGGAATACGTGCTGGTCGTATCCGGCAAAGAAGAACAACTTGTTTTGCCTAATCGGGCCGCCAACTGTCGCCCCAAACTGCTGCTGACGATCGTCGGGTTTGAATCCTACGAAGGCGGGCTGTGCATTCAAGCTGCTGTCGCGGATGAAGTAGAACGCCTTGCCATGAAGTTCGTTGGAGCCAGACTTGGTGACAACATTCACCACCGCAGCCCCAGCGCGACCCGTTTCGGCGCCATAGGTGTTAGTGGAAACCCGAAACTCCTGCACTACTTCATTGCTGAACTGATACGGAGCGCGATAGCGCCCGCGCGCTTGCGAGAAGAATCCGTTATTGTTATCGGCGCCATCCACCAGGAAACTCGACTGAAATCCACGAATTCCTCCTGCGGCCAGATCGCCGTTCGAGCCCGAGGTCAAGCTGCGGGGATCTTGAGTAACGCCCGGCGTCAGCAGAGCCAGGTCGCTGAAGCGGCGTCCGTTCAGCGGCAGGTTTTCGATGCTGTGTTCGTCGATCACATTGGACACATCACTCGATCGCGTTTCCACCAACGGTGCATCGCCGGAAATGTCTAGCTGAGTGGTGCTTTGCGACAGCACCAGGCGGACATCCAACTCCACGAGTGCGCCGAGATCGACACGAATCTTGCTCTGGCGGAAGGGAGCCATGCCGTTTGCGCTGACTGCAACCTCGTACTCTCCCGGCGCGAGTAGTTGGGCAACAAAGACACCGGTGTCATCCGTTATGAGCCCGTGCCTGAATCCAGTTTCGATGCTGGTCACGACAACGGCAGCTCCACTGATCCTTGCCTGAGTAGGATCGTGAACCGTGCCGCGGATTGCGCCAGTTGAGCCATCCTGCGCAATGGCAACGCTGAGAGAGAAGACACAAGAGCACAATAAGACGAGGTGAACAATCTGGCGCATCGTGCGGTTGCTCGCGAATCGCTTCGGAACGTAGCGCAAGGCGAGTGCGGAATTCAGTTATGCACGACAAATCCGGAGAATTATCCGCGAGCTGCAATTCCCGAACGGAAACGCACAGCACGGGAAAGACCAAAGCCGTGCGGTCTCTCGATGGCAGTCGATCACTTCGACTGGGTGGACTTTGCGCAGACGCTAATCCGTTCGGTGTGTTACTCAACAGGCGGTTATTCATCTACTGAGAGGTTGACCGACTAAAAAACTAAATCCCTAAAAAATAAAAAAGAGGATCGACGGATTGACTAATTTTGCGCTTCGCTCACGTCATGTTATGTTCAATATTTCCCGGCACATCCGTGGAATATTCTGTGGTGCCCCAGGTTCGCGGCGCTTGTGGCCGTTAACCTGGGATATGCAAGAAGCCCATGATCCGATCCTACAAAGGCATCAGCCCCAGGATTCCCGCCACCTGCTACGTGGATGAGTCGGCACAGGTCATCGGAGACGTAGAACTGGGCGAGAACGCCAGTATCTGGATGAACGCCGTCGTACGCGGAGATGTTCACTACATCCGTATCGGCGCGAATTCGAATATTCAGGACTGCTCGGTCATGCACGGCATGCTGAATGAGTGGCCAGTAGTGGTGGGTGACTGGGTAACGGTGGGACATTCCGTTACGCTGCATGGCTGCGTGGTGGAAGATCGCTGCCTGATCGGCATGGGATCGATAATCCTGAATGGGGCGCGCATCGGAGCCGGATCGATTGTTGCGGCCGGAACGTTGATTCCAGAGGGCGTGCTGATCGAACCCGGATCGCTGGTCATGGGCAGCCCTGGTAAAGTCCGCCGCAAGCTGACCGAAGAAGATCAGGAATCCATCCTGCGGTATGCGAGGAATTATCTGGGATACAAAGAGCAGTATCTGGAAGAACTTAAGAAGTAAGAAATACGAAGGAAGAAGTACGAAGTTCGGAGTAAGAAGCAGAAGGCGGAGTGAGTCAGTAGCCGTACACGATCCGCGAACTATTAATTGCTAATTAGCATCTGCCAATTACTGAAGGCTGAGTGCTAAATACTGAGCGCTAATGATCAAAGCCATCCGAGGAACGCGCGACCTTCTGCCGCCCGACACGGCGCTGTGGAACTTCGTCGAGACGACGGCGCGCGCGGTATTCCGCGAATACAATTTCCAGGAGATCCGCACGCCGATTTTCGAGGCCACGGAACTGTTTGCGCGCGGCGTGGGCGAGGACACAGACATTGTGTCGAAAGAGATGTACACGTTTGAAGATCGGAGCCGCGCTGAGTCAGACAAAGGCCAGTCGCTGACGTTGCGGCCTGAGAACACGGCTGGCGTCGTGCGCGCCTACATTGAGCACAATCTCTGGGATCGAGGACTGAACAAGCTGTACTACATAGGACCGCAATTCCGTCGTGAGCGTCCGCAAAAAGGACGTTATCGTCAGTTTTATCAGATCGGCGCCGAAGTTATAGGACCGACTACGGCGGGCAGCGAGTCGCCGGCGCGCGATGCCGAAGTCCTGGAAATGCTAGCGACGCTGCTCAATCGCCTTGGCATTCAAGGCTGGACGTTGCAGTTGAATTCCGTCGGTTGCGCCAATGATCGTCCACGCTATGTGGAAGCGCTGCGCGAAGCTCTCAGGCCGGTTGTCGGACAAATGTGCGTCGACTGCCGGCGCCGCGCGGAAACGAATCCGCTGCGCGTGCTTGATTGCAAAGTCCCAGAGGATCAGCCCATCATCGAGAAGCTGCCACGGATGAAGGACTATCTTGACGAGAGCTGCCGCCAGCACTTTGCAGAGGTTCAGAAGATCCTAAACACAGCGGGCGTGCCATATAGTTTGAACGACCGATTGGTGCGCGGGCTCGACTACTACACGCGTACAGCCTTCGAATTCACGCACGGAGCTCTCGGCGCGCAAAACGCGATCCTCGGGGGAGGACGTTACGACGGACTTTCCGAAGCGATCGGCGGCCCCAAAGCTCCGGGCATCGGATTTGCGATCGGAGAAGATCGCTTGGTGCTGTCGTTAACGGAGGCGGCTGAAACAGTTGCGCCGAAACCGGACGCGTATATCGCGCCGCTGGGCCCAGGCATGAATGCCGAAGCTGTAAAGCTTGCACGCGATCTGCGGCGTGCCGGAGCAATCGTCGAAGTTGGCGATGAGACATTTCGCCTGAAGAAATCGCTTGAGACGGCGAGTAAGCTGGGTACGCGTTACGCGATCATTCTCGGCGAGAACGAAGCGAAGTCGAACGAGTTTGCGCTAAAGAATCTTGCAACGGGGCAACAACAGACAGTGCCACGCGGCGAGCTGGCCGCCAAGCTCAGGGCGTAGGATTCGATTTAGGGGCATCGCATTGAGCCGTGCGGCAAAAGAATTTAGTCCACAGCGTAAGCTGTGGGTGTGTTTCCCAAATTTCATAAACAGCCCCGGTGGGGGCGGAAGAATGCTGCGAGGTTATCATTTTCATGTCTATGAAACCCGCTTTGATCACGCTGTTCCTTCTCATCACCTCCGCTTCAATCGCCCAGAACGCCTCCACGGTCGACGCCGACGTTGTTGCGCGCGAGAAGCAGTTTTGGTCAGATTCGAAAAACCATGACGTCAACGCGCTTCGTGGTTTGATGGCCGACGATTTCCTGGCGGTAAACATGGGCGGCACGGAAAACAAGCAGGGCATGCTCGAGGGTGTCACGCATCTGGAGATGTCAACCCCCGCGCTCTGGGATTGGAAGTTGGTTCGCCTTAGTCCGACCAGTTATCTTGTTACTTACCAGTTTGCCGCCAGCATGAAGTATGGATATGAGAGTATTCCCGGCCACTTCTACGCCAGCGCGCTCTGGACTCAGCAGAACGGCCAATGGCAGATGAAATTCCAGCAGACGACTCCGTTTGACGAATAAATAAAGGACAAGCACTTGCTCGACTTTTTAGGAGACCTTCGACGTACTCATATGTGCGGCGCGCTGCGTGTATCCGACGCAGGACAACGTGCCACGATCATGGGATGGGTGAACAAGCGCCGCGACCTAGGCAACATCATCTTTATTGATGTCCGCGACCGCACCGGCGTGACGCAGGCAGTCTTCGAGGCCTCAGCCGGCACCGAACTGCACGAGAAGGCGGAACAGCTGCGCAACGAATATGTCGTGGCGGTGATCGGCACGGTGCGCAAGCGTACGCCAGACACGATTAATCCTAATGTCCCAACCGGCGAGGTGGAGCTTGTCGCCGAAGAGCTGAAGGTCCTGAACGAGTCGAAGAACCCTCCGTTTCTTCCCAGCGACACTGTGTTGCCTTATGAGGAGATGCGCCTGAAGTACCGCTATATCGATCTCCGCCGCGAGAAGATGCAGGCGAATATCGAGATGCGGCACAACATTGCGCTGGCGATTCGGCAGTACCTGGCCGCACAAGGCTTTTTCGAGATCGAAACGCCCTTCATGACGCGATCAACCCCCGAAGGTGCGCGCGACTATCTGGTTCCCAGCCGCGTAAATCACGGATGCTTTTATGCGCTGCCACAGTCGCCGCAGCTCTTCAAGCAGATCCTGATGATCTCCGGCTTCGACAAGTATTTTCAGATCGTGCGCTGCTTCCGCGACGAAGACCTGCGCGCCGACCGCCAGCCCGAGTTCACGCAGATCGATTTGGAGATGAGCTTCCCGCAGCAGCAGCGAGTCTTCGAAGTTGTCGAGGGCTTCCTTAAGGCGGCATTCAAAGTTGCGGGTGTGGACCTGGAAACGCCATTTCCGCAGATGACTTACGACCAGGCGATTCGCTTGTACGGTTCCGACAAGCCGGATCTGCGTTTGCCTGCCATGGTCGAAGTGCGCGATGCCTTTCCGGCAGACGCTCTGGAGACGCTGAAACTCGATCCGAAGCTGCCGCTTGTGGCGATTCGCACCCCGAAAGTCGGCGAGCTCTCGCGTAAGGAGCGCGACGACATCAAGGTGTTATTCGGTGAGCGGCCGGGCGCGAAAGTGTTCGAGGATATCAAGCGCCTGGAGAAAACCTGGCCAGACGCGATTGCGAAGATCCGCATCGCAACAAAATCCGAAGCCGATGATCTCATTGTGCTCGTCGCCGGGCCGCAACGTTCGGAAGCGGAAATCGCAAAAGATAATGCGCGTCGCGG
>JAJPJE010000039.1 GCA_021324365.1 Terriglobia bacterium
AGCGGATAGCCGAGAGCGGATAGCCGAGAGCCATCAAGCAAACTGCTACACTCATTGCAATGAACAAGATGATTCTTGCCAACCTGCTGCATCGCCCGGTGCGTTCGCTGATCAGCATTATTGCGATTGCCGTGGAGGTCACGCTAATTCTTGTGATCGTGGGTCTCTCGCTGGGAATGCTGAACGATTCGCGCAACCGGACGGTGGGCATTGGCGCTGATCTGATGGTGCAGCCGCCGGGATCTTCGTTTCTGTCAGGCCTGAGTGGGGCGCCCGTGCCGGAGAAGGTTGGACAGGTAATTCGAAAGCTTCCACACGTAGACGTGGTCGCCCCGGTCGTCACGAACGTCTCCACCGCCGGCACGCTGGAAGTAATTTACGGAATTGACTACGCCTCATACAACCGCCTCGGCACGCCGTTCAAGTTCCTCGATGGAGGGCCGTTTCGGGGGCCAGACGACATAATCGTCGACGACTACTTCGCCGCCTCCGATCATGTGAAAGTCGGCGACCACGTGAAGGTTTTGAAGCACGACGTCCGTGTGTGTGGAATTGTGCAGCATGGCAAGGGTGCGCGGAAATTTCTGCCCATCACCACTCTGCAGGATTGGACCGGAGCGCAAGGCAAAGCCTCGATCTTCTACGTGAAACTCGACACTCCTCATAACGATTCGATCGTGCAGAATGAGATTCACCAGACGCCCGGCATGCAGGATTACGTGGTGCGTTCGATGGCGGAATACATGTCGATGATGACGGCCTCGAACCTGCCGGGACTGTCGCAGTTCATCACCGTGGTCATTGGCGTAGCGGTAGTGATTGGCTTTATCGTCATCTTCCAGGCCATGTACACGGCCGTGATGGAGCGCACGCGCGAGATCGGAATCCTGAAGTCGCTGGGAGCTTCAAAGTTTTACATCATGAATGTGATTCTCCGCGAAACGACGCTGCTGGCGGTGTGTGGGATCATCGCGGGAATCATAACCAGCTATGCCGTGCGCCGCGTGGTCCGCTTACGCTTTCCGACACTGCCTGTGCAGATCCAGACGGATTGGATCGGCTACGCGATTGTGATTGCACTGATCGGCGCAATTCTTGGTGCAATCTATCCTGCATTCAAAGCTGCGCAGAAAGATCCGATCGAGGCGCTCGCGTACGAGTAGTTCGCCAGTCGTTCTTCTTCAGTTTTTCAGTCGTTGAGTAAACGTTGGCTGTGCAGTCCCATTCACCTTCTCATTGCGAAAGGCCCTATTTTGCTGTTGCCACGCCAAATCAATGAGAAAACCATCGTCAACGAGAGGAAGAGTTCTGCCTCGTCCTAGTCTCGAGGTTGGAGTTCTGAAACGTTGTATCTGACGCTCTGCAACCGCTCTCGAGTTTATGTACATCGGTTGGCGTCCAGTAGAGTCGAACACCCTCGAAGTCTGTCGGTTTGACGGGAGTTCCCGAGCGCTGGTTCAGCATGAAGCATAGGTTGTTCTTCTGAAGCATGCAAAAGATAAGCTTGCCACCTTTGCGCATTTCCGAACTGATCGAAAGCCGAGACCATCGACTCGAAACCGCAGCGCTTCTCCTAGTCTTTGCTAGCAATCACTGGGATACACGATTCAACCGGCATTGAATTCCCTTCGCCGCCAGCGAACTCAATGTTGTTACAAATAGATTCAATTTTCATTGCTGGCGAGCTAATTCACGATTCGTGGTGCTGGATGTACTAAGGCTACTAGGGGCTATTCCCCTTTATTACTAAGTTATTACTAGAGCATTCAACGTCATCGTGAAAGAGGATGATTCCAGAACTGCGCCAGGACAGCCTGGAAGCAAATCCTGATCACTGGCAGGTTTCTGTGAACGTTAGTCGTTTTCTTCTGGCATTTCTCTCCTGCACAATCGCCGGCACAGTGGCATGCGGCGGATACGCCAATATCGCTCCACAACAGAACGCTACTGTTACACAGGCACCACCGTCACCGACGGCGGCGGACCCCTCCTCACCGAATGCTCCTGCAGCAGATCCGCCCGCGGCAGCGGCCGCAGCTCCATCAGCTCCCAGCTCTCCTGCTCCGACTCCTACCGCCCCAAATACGCCGAGTTCAACTGCATCGGCGCCCCCTACCTCCTCCACGACGTCGGCAGTTCCTCCCGCGGGTCCTGTCCCACCTGCACAAGCTCAGACATTTCATGCTCTGCAAAGTGCCGGAGACTGGCAATCCTGCAACAGCACATCGTGCGCAGGAGGCGGCGGACACGGTACTTTCTCCATGCAGCAGGGACTTGGAAGCCCTTCACTCAGCGGGAACAGCATGAAACTGGCGAATGCGGGCGTTTTTGCAAACGCACTCTGGTGGCATCACATCGGACCCAACACGCAAGCGACAAATTTCTTGTGGCAATTTGACTTCCAGGTCGATGACGCTTCGCTCTCTGCCGCGCAGGCGCTGGAGTTCGACATGTTCCAGTTCCTTGAGAATAACAACTATATGATGGGAAGCGAGTGTAATTACGCTTCCGGGTATTGGGACGTCTGGGATGCCCAGAATATGCACTGGCGGCAAACGTCCATTGCGTGCCCGAAATTTCAGCCCGGTGTCTGGCATCACGTCCAGTGGGTTGGGCAGCGCTCCCCCGACGCAAACAAATACACATTCGTCACTTTGACTGTGGACGGAGTGGATTATCCGGTGAATAAAACCTATTCGGCGCAAAAGATCGCGTGGAAACCAGAAATCGGCGTGCAATTCCAACTCGATGTGAATGCCACAGGGAAGCCGTACTCCGAGTGGGTGGATAACGTGACGCTTACGGTGTGGTGAAAATAAGCACGTTCCGGCCGTTGGTTTCTTCTTGATTGCAGCAGATCGTTCTTGCGCCCAATGATGAGGTGAATTTTTGCTGCATCTGAATGTATCCTGAATCTAAGGACCATCATGACAACTACAACGTCGTCTGCTGCGCAGGGAACCGATCTGCGATACCCGATCGGAAAATTCCATTTCGACGGACCTCTAACAAAAGAGCAGCGCGAGCAGTTCATTGAAGAGATCGCGCACACGCCAGCAAAGTTGCGGGCAGCTGTGGCGGGGCTCACATCCGAGCAACTCAATACTCCGTACCGGCCGGGCGGCTGGACGGTGCGACAACTTATCCATCACCTGCCGGACAGTCATATGAATTCGTACGTGCGCTTCCGCCTGGCGTTGACAGAGGAGCAACCAACGATTAAGCCGTACGACGAGGCGCGTTGGGCGGAACTCGTGGACGCGAAGAGTGCACCGCGCGAGATGTCGCTAACGCTGCTGGATGCGCTGCACCGGCGCTGGGTGATCCTGTTGAACGGCATGACGCCGGCGGATTACCAGCGGACACTTGTGCATCCGCAGCAAGGTCAGATCAATCTTGAAAAGATGCTGGCGATCTACGCGTGGCATGGACGGCACCATGTTGCCCATATCACGGCTTTGAAAGAGCGGATGGGGTGGAAGTAGAAGTGGTCGGGCAATTTGATTGAGGAAGCTCCACCTTGTCTGCTTGAAACAATAGGAATGTTCCCCAGGCATGAGCCTCTTCCCTGCCGTTGCTATTGCGGATCGACGCCTCCGCGAGAATCTTCCGTTTCCGGCGTTCGACGACCCATCCGCAGATATGTACGCGGTGGCCAGCTTTCAGGCGGTGGTGAAAGCGCGTATGCAGATCCACCGTCATTGCCTCCCAGTCCCTGGCGATGATCGCCTTTGACATTGCCTCGTCCATCACAGTGGCCACGATGCCACCGTGAATGACACCCGTGAAGCTCTCACAATCTCTTTGCGGAGACCACTCCGCTGATGCGCCCTCCTTGTCAGAAGAGAATCTGATGCGAAGTCCATGCGGGTTCTCGGCACCGCATACCATGCAGCGGGGATTCAGAGGAGCGTGTTTTCGAGGAGCGCGTCCACTTTCGGTTTTTTGATCTTCCATAATGACGCTCATAGGTGTAATTTACATCTAGATGTAAATTACTTAAAGGATTTCTTATGCGTATTGCGATTCCTCTGACCGGGGGGCGGCTCTCCAGCCACTTCGGCCATTCTGAAGAGTTCCTCTTTGTCGATGCAGATTCTGCCACTCGTACCATTGGCACCAAGCGTGTGGAGAAGGCTCCCGCGCACGTCCACGGCCTGCTTCCCCGCTGGTTGAAAGAGCGCGGCGTCAATAGCGTGTTTGCTTCTGGAATCGGAACAGGTGCAGTGAAATTGCTGTCCGCCGATTCCGTACGCGTTATAGCCGGAATCCCTCCTCTTGAGCCGGAAACGCTTGTTTCCAGGTTCCTCGAAGGAACGCTCGAGAGCGGACCGAGTTCCTGCGACCATTCCGAACATCGATGCAGCCATCCATAGGTGGTAAGCATTCAGTGCCAGAACAGCAGCAGAAGTCGAAAGTAAAAGGTGGATGTACCCGGCACGATTATCCCTGCACCTGTGCCATGGGTCATCTGTATCGCTTTGTGGAACCCGTCCTGCTCCTGATGCTCCAAGAGCGGGGCCGCTCTTATGGATACGATCTCTTCGGAGACCTTGGCAAATACGCGTTCACGGACGCGGAGATTGAAAGAGCGGTCCTGTACCGAACCTTGCGGCGGCTTGAAGCTAACGGTTACGTTTCGTCAGACTGGGACATTACCGAACCAGGACCTGCGCGTCGCGTTTATGAACTGACCGCCGCTGGAAAAGAGCATCTCTCCGAGTGGGCACAGGTCCTGAATAATGTCTCGTTGTCGATGGCTAGATTCGTGAAGAGAGCTGCCAGAGTATCTAAGTAAGCGAAGGAGATGGAGACGGCGGTCGGCTGTTTCAAGTGGCCGGACCGTCCCCTAACTCCCGCGTTGACTTCCGCTTGGGCCTAAGCTATTCTTGTGGTTTCGTTGTCCCGCAATGGTCCGCCCCGAGTGTCCCCTCTTGTTGTGACGGGGCTGTAACTCAGCGGTTCTTCTGGACGAATCAAATTCTGGGAGAGTTCTGATGCCAACGTATTTCCCCAAGGGGGAAATTGCTCGCAAGTGGTACGTCATTGATGCTTCGGGCCAGACCCTGGGCCGGCTCGCGACGCGTGCCGCCCGCATCCTGTCGGGCAAGAACAGCCCCCGCTATACGCCGTTCATCGATATGGGCGATCATGTGGTTGTGATCAATGCCGGCAAGGTGAAGCTCACAGGTCTGAAGGCCGAGTCCAAGGTTTATCGCCGCTACACCGGGTATCCCGGTGGTCTGCGCGAGGAAGAGTTCACCAAGCTGCTGAACCGGAAGCCGGAAGCCGTTGTCCAGCAGGCGATCCTGGGCATGCTGCCCAAGACGAAGCTGGGACGCGCCATGGGCCGCAAGCTGAAGGTTTACAAGGGCGACAAGCATCCGCACCAGGCACAGCAGCCGGTAGCAGTCGCGTAAAGTTTCGGGTGCCCGGTTCTTTCCTTCTTTTGGAAAGGGCCAGGATCCAAAGATTGAAAAAGGTTGAGAATGGCAGATCAGGTTGAATACTACGGTACCGGACGGCGCAAGTCGGCGATCGCGCGCGTCTTCCTCCGCCCGGGTAATGGAGATATCAAGGTAAACGGACGCGCGTTTGACGAGTACTTCGTCACCGTAAGCCAGTGCGTGGAAGCAAAGGAACCCCTCGTCGTTTCCGAGACCACCGGCAGCTTGAATGCCGTGATCACGGTTTCCGGCGGCGGCGTCGATGGGCAGGCAGGCGCGGTGAAGATGGGTATCGCCCGCGCATTGCTGGAGTTCAACCCTGAGCTTCGCGGCAAGCTGAAGTCCGCTGGCTTCCTGAGCCGGGATGCGCGCGTCAAAGAGCGCAAGAAGTACGGCCAGAAAGGTGCCCGTAAGAGATTTCAGTTTTCTAAGCGTTAGCTTGCTCTCTTCGGGAGGGTGCTCA
This sequence comes from Terriglobia bacterium, assembly GCA_021324365.1. Lineage (GTDB taxonomy): Bacteria > Acidobacteriota > Terriglobia > Terriglobales > Acidobacteriaceae > JAJPJE01. Next base: position 5,911 of record JAJPJE010000039.1, read on the forward strand.
TCCGGGGTCCCCAGCAAGCCCGGTTTTGGCTTGATGGGGTGGAGAAGGGCGCTCGTAGCGGTTCCAGTTCTCGAAGCGCTAGTTTGATTGTGTGGCGCAGCCGCCCCCGACTGCGCTGCGCGGGCCTTCGGCTTCGCTCAAGGCAGGCCGTCCGCGCCATACATACGATTTCATCTTCGCGGCCGATGGTCCGGGCGGCGAAGTTCGGAAACATACGGACCAAATTCTTCCCGCACCCGCCATTCCAGAGGGTTCGCGGGACGGGAAATGTAATCCCGAGCGGTGCGAACATCGCGAGATGACCCGCGGAGGATGCAATCCACTAAGGAGGTAGTTTGGCTAACATCAGCATGAAAGAGTTGCTCGAAGCTGGAGTCCACTTCGGGCACCAAACGAAGCGCTGGAATCCCAAGATGAAGGAATACATCTTCGGAGAGCGCAATGGGATTTACATCATCGACCTGCAGAAGACGCTGAAGATGTTCAAAGAGGCGTCCAATTTCGTGCGCGACACTGCCACCGAAAATCGGACAGTACTCTTCGTGGGAACCAAGCGCCAGGCACAGGACGCAATTGCCGAAGAAGCACAGCGCTGCGGCATGTTCTACGTGAACAACCGCTGGCTGGGTGGCCTGCTGACCAATTGGGTCACCGTGCAGAAGTCCGTGAAGCGGCTGAAAGAGCTCGATGATATGGCCACCGATGGCCGTTACGAACTGCTGCCGAAGAAAGAAGTTATCAAGCTCGAACGCGAGCGCAAGCACCTGCAGGCGAACCTGGCCGGCATCAAGAACATGAACCGGCTGCCGGACATCATCTTCGTAATCGACTCGAACAAGGAGCAGATCGCCGTGCGCGAAGCCCGCAAACTGGGCATCCCGGTGGTCGCCGTGGTCGATACGAACTGCGATCCCAGCGAAGTCGATTACGTGATCCCCGGCAACGACGATGCGCTGCGCGCGATCCGTTTGTTCGCCTCGAAGATCGCCGATTCGGTCGTCGAAGGCGTCCAGGCTGCGACTGATAAGCAGAGCGCCGATATCGCCGCCGGCGTCACCGCGGCGGAAGGTCAGGCTGAGCCTGCCGAAGGCGAAACTGGATCGGAAGCTGCGGCCGAAACCGGCGAAGATATCTCGATGGAAGATGTGCTGCTGGGCGGACGCAAGCCCGCCGCTGTTGCCGCCGAGCCTGAAGTCAACGAGGAAGAACGTCGCGCGGCCGAGCACAGCGTCTAGTTTCGCCGCGAGCATTTCTCAGTCCCACCCAAGCCAAATGACGGCTTGGATGGGGCATCCACATTTTTCCGGTTCCATAACCTCGCATTCATCTGCGAGGCGTAGGGTATGCCTCACGTAGCCACCGCAGTCTCAGATCCAGATGAAGGCTGCAAGAAAACTCCGGGATGCACGCTTCCCGAAGGGCACACGGGCGCATGCAAAGTTAGAGAGGGATCCAATATGAGCACTTCTACCGCAAACATTTCCGCTGCCGCTGTCAAAGAGCTTCGCGACAAGACTGGCGCGCCCATGATGGACTGCAAGAACGCCCTCACCGAAGCCAAGGGCGACCTGGAGCAGGCGATCGTTCTGCTCCGCAAGCGCGGCGTTGCCGTGGCCGCGAAAAAGGCTGCGCGCGCCACCAGCGAAGGCTCGGTGGCCAGCTACATCCATGCCGGCGGCAAGATCGGCGTGCTGGTTGAGGTCAACTGCGAGAGCGACTTTGTCGCCCGCACCGAAGACTTCAAAGAACTGGTCCACGATGTTGCCATGCACATCGCCGCCAGCGATCCCAAGTTCATTCGCAAGGAAGATGTCACGCCCGAGGCCTACGAGAAGGAGAAGGATATCTGTCGCGCGCAGGCTGCCACCACCGGCAAGCCCGCCAACGTGATCGAGAAGATCGTCGAAGGCAAGATGGGCAAGTTCTACGAAGAGGTCTGCCTGTACGAGCAGCCCTTCATCAAGGATCAGACCATCTCGGTGTCGCAGCTGATCGCGCAGAAGATCGGCAAACTGGGCGAGAATATCGCAGTACGACGTTTTGCGCGCTTCAAGGTCGGCGACAACAATGTGACCATTGCCGCTACCAAGCCAGCGGAAGAGACCAAAGAGTAGTAGCCCGAGGTACTCGGAACTTTGAAGGGCGACCAGATGGTCGCCCTTTGCTTTTATGGGCAATTCGCTAGATTGGGGTGGCTGTGAGTTCACGAAATTACCTCCCCGCTGCTTGCGGGCGAGTTGCTCGGTAATTCCGCCAATTCCTTTGTCATGGCGAGAGACGCGTGCAGGCTCAGGAGTAATATGCCGCAAGGAGCGCCTCATCCTACTGGAATCCGGCGTCCGGGCGCTGCCGCTATCTGCTGATCATGACGCCGAAGTCTATGAGTTGATCCAGGCAATTCATGCGATGCGGATCGAAGCAGGCCAAAGCTGAGCGACTTGTTTCGAAACTACAGTTCGGAACTGCTGTAAATTCAGTGTCTTATCCCTACCTATGAAGAGCGGCGGATGCGGGGATGAGGAAGAAGAGAGCGCCCGCAAGCCTCGCCTCCGAGGAGACTGAAGCCGCGGGCGCGCCACAAATCCGCAATTCACAACAGCCGCAATTCTCGCCTGCGGCATCCAAGGAATACAGCGCCTGGGGCTAGGCGCCGTATCCCTGATCGATCATCTGCCGGAGGACTCCGGCCAGACGATCGTGGTCTTCGTCGCCGATGGCAACGAAACGGAAGGGTTGCAGTTTGCCTGACGCCCGGTCGATGGCGGGTAACAGTTCTACCAGCCCGCTGATAGGTCCGGACTTCGATCGCAAGTGGATTTCAGCCAGTGTGCCGGCGCGCACTGCTCCCGTGAATTGGGCCAGACCGCCGGTAGTGGAAATTTCGTGCAGGACCGCAGGAACGCGTTTGCCTTCCAGCGAGAAGTTCACGGATTCGCTGTTTGGGACTCGTACCCGGGGAGCCCGCACGCTGCGATGCGGTTGGGGAAAGTGAGCCATGGCTCGAAAGAATCTCAAGTTCGCGGCCTGCTTGCGAGATTACGGGAGCCTCCGTCCAGAAACCATGCCAGCCATCTGTCCGGAAGAACAGTGGTTGACTTAGGAAAGGTCAGTTCCTTCGGTGATACTAGTTCCTATCGGCCGAGTAGAAATTTCTCGCAGTCTGGAGTGCAGTTTTTGCTTGTGATTGCAAGGAAACGGTGTTCTGAAATGGTATCGATCTTGCAAATGCCTCATTGGCAATTCTGACCTGCGGTTCACGATCGGCTGCACTCGCCGCCGCTGTCATGTAGGAAAACAAAGGTGAAACCAAGGATTCTTTTTGTCGACGACGAACCAAACATCCGGCTTACTCTGCCGGCTATCCTGAAAATGCACGAGTTTGACGTGACTGTTGCGGCCACGGTGCCCGAGGCATTGAAGCTAATCAGCCATGAGCCCTTTGACGTTCTTCTCTCGGACCTGAACATCGGGGAACCGGGCGACGGCTTCACGGTGGTTAGCGCCATGCGCCGCATTCAGCCCACCGCGGCAACGCTGATTCTGACCGGTTATCCAGCCTTTGAAAGCGCCCTGAAAGCCATTCAGAGCCAGGTTGACGATTACCTGGTGAAGCCGGCAGATATTCCATTCCTGGTGGGCAAGATCCGCGAACGGCTCGCGAACCCGGTACTTCGACAGGAAGCGCCGCTGTTGAAACTCGTGGAGCTCATCAGTGTAAACCGCGAACAAATCCTCCAAGATTGGCTGGCAAGTACCGCTTTAGGCGAGGGCCACGGCACCCGGGAGTCATTCGCCGAGGTACTGGATTCGATCATCCGCAGCCTTCAGCCCAGTTTCGATCGGCATCCGGGGCCCGAACTGGCATCCGTTGCGGCACACAGTGAACGCCGCCGCATTGAGGGATGTCGCGCTTCCAGCCTTGTAGACGAGTTACATGCCCTCGAGAACGTCATCCTGCGCTACGCAGAACGCAATCTGATGCGCGTGGATTTAAGCACGCTGTTCCACGACTTACGCGAGATGAATGAGGTTTTCCGGGCCTTGTTGTCGGAGGCAGTGCGCGCCTACCTCGCAGAACCGGAACCCGAAGAGCCTGCCGTCTGCTAGCCGCATTCCCGACAAAGTGCTGCTCTCCCAGCTCCTGTCCAGGAGTACGCCATACCTTCGTAATCTGTGCAGCAAAGGTTCACAGGCCCAAGATGATTTTGGGCCGATTGAAATGGTCTCATCCGAAGATTTCCTCCGGGGCGGCTCATAACCGCCTCTTTTTTGGGAATATTCGGGGGTCACGATTGTGACCATTTTGCACAAATTCTCGTGCGTGTGTATCATTTCTCCTCTCTCCCCTGAGCGGCCAGGCTGTTCCCAATCAACAACTTGAGGAATCGGCGATATGTCCATTGGACGGCTGTATCGCGGAGTTGTCAGGGTAGTCACAGAAGAGGGGCCGTACTACTTGAGACCACAGCTGAAAGAGCGTCTGCGCTTGCTGTGGATGTTCCGCCACTTCAACGAATTGCCTGCGGTTGTCCTGAAGCCCGCAGAGTTGCAGATCATCGGCGAATTGGCGCGGCACTGTTATTCCCCACAAATGGAAGTAAGCGACGAGCTTATTGGTACGCTCGATTATCGCGCATTGATCAAGAAATCGTCGCAGTCGGAAGGCATCAGGCAAGCGCCTCGCCGCACCGCGTAATGTCTCGAACATCACCGAGCGGCCGGCGCGCTGCAGATTCCTGCCCTTTAGTTTATCTGCCAATCACCTCTTAAAAGCTACTTACGCCCTCTACTCTATTTGCACTATTGCGGTGACTTGTTGATCGCAGTAACGTCGTACCCGGTCTCCGATTGCTCCTGGGATTAGAACGATCCCAGGCAACTGCGCTTTTCAGAACGGATGGCCGGGCCGCGAGCCCCGGCGATCCGTTTTTCTTTTTCTGCACGACACTGGAACCAAGCGCCGTCGAAACCGTCGCGATCATAAGGCCGTTGCCGCGTAAACTTGCAGTGCTCACCCGAAAATCCATAGAGTAATTGTTTCAATTTCGAGGTCAGCGTGATCGTTCGCCGTATTGTGCTTGACGAAGTTCTCATTCCCGCGCGTCCGGACTGTATCAACAGCCCGGAGGTGGATTACGCCTTACATAAGTTACCTGTCGGAGGCAAACAAGGTTGGACGCAGCAATTCGATCAGGTGCCAAAGACCATCATCCAGATGGAGTTCGACAACGGTATTGTTGGGCTGGGCGAATCGTACCGCGGCATTCCGCGTGAATTGATGCGAGCCGTCGCGCAAGAATTGCTTGGAGCCGATTTGCGGAAACTGAACCTGCAAGCTTTGCCGGTTCCGGCGGGACGAGTCTACGACGGCTTCGAGTGCGCGCTCACCGATGCGCTGGCGAAATCTCATAAGATCCCGCTTTATCAATTCCTGGGAGGGAAATATCGCGACCACGTCCGCGTGGCGGCGTGGACAGGACATCGCACCACCAGCGACGCTGTACGCAAAGCCAAAGAAGCGAAGGCGCTCGGCTATGAATGCATCAAGTTCAAATGCACGGTGAACGATCCCGTTTCGCAATGGTGCCGTGAGATCAAAGAAAAATGCGGTGAGAACTTCTGGGTGGTTTTGGATCCCAACGAGCGCTTTGAGATACCGGCTCATGCCGAGCGTATCGCGCGGGAGTTGGAAGAGATCGGGAACGTGCTGTACCTGGAAGATCCGATTCCACGCTGGAATTACGATGGCTGGCGGTACCTGCGCAGCAAGATTCATGTCCCGCTCTCCATGCACGTCTCGCTTCCATACATCGAAATGGGGCAGATGCCGCAGGACGCAGCGCGCGCAGCCAAACTCGATTGCAATGACTATTTCCACTTCAACGGGGGGATCTTCGCGTTTCGCCGGCTGACGTCGCTGGCCGATCTATTTGCGATTCCGTATTCGCACGGTAGCGAATTGGATTTCGGAGTCCTGGAAGCCAGCTACGTCCACAAGGCCGCTGCGTCGGCGCTTGCGACAATGCCCAGTGACATCTTCGGACGCTTGATCCGCGAACACGACCTGCTGAAGCATTCCCTGCAGATCAAGAATGGAAAAATGACGGTCCCAGAGGGAGCAGGATTGGGCGTGGAACTCGATCCCGCCGCAGTTCAGCAATACCGCGTCCATCATTGCGTGTTCGAGGCGTGAGCGCGTCCGAGGAGAACCAATGTTTTTGCAGGACATGAAGTGGCCGGACGTCGATGCCCTCCAGCGCGGGGAAGTGATCGCCGTCGCTTGCATCAGCGCGTTGGAACAGCACAGTGTGCACCTGCCTGTATCGACAGATTTTCTGATCGGCTCTGAAATCGTTCGTCGCGTAGAACAAAAGCTTCCGGACAAGGTGCTTTGTCTTCCGCCGATCTGGCTGGGATGCAGCAGTCACCACATGGAATTTGCGGGCACCATCAGCATTTCGGTAGACACCATGAACCGCGTGCTGCAGGACATTGTCGACTCTGTCATGAAGCATGGCTTCCGCAAGCTGCTCATCTTGAATAGTCACGGGGGAAACCGCGCTACGCTCGCGTACACCGTCCAAGCCATCGGCAACAAGTATCAGGATGCGATGATTGTGGGCGCCACTTATTGGGACCTTGCGACCGAGGAGCTATGGCAAGAGCGGGAAACTGAGTTCGGTGGCATGGGCCATGCGTGTGAATTGGAAACCTCCATTCTGCTGCGCATTGCGCCGCAGTTGGTCGATCTCTCAAAGGCAAAACCGGATGGCATGCAGTTGCCCGAGTCGGAGTTCTCGCGGGGCGAGTTGTTGAGTTCACCTGCTGTTTCGCTTTATCGCACCTTCGGCGACACTAGCGCGCACGGCGGTCACGGCGATCCGCGTAAGGCGAGCGCAGACAAGGGCGAACGCTTTCTCCAGATCATAATGGCAGGCGTGCTGCGACTCTGCCAGGACATGCTCGGCGGAAAGCTGTGATTACTACTTCTTTGGGGTAAGCTTTGCGCGGGCTTCGGCGGCGAGATGATCGGTGGATTCGGCCAATTTCTTCAGGGTCTCCGTGGATTGTTCCGTGTTCCTCGCTGAGACTTGCTTGAGAGCCATTCGCCGTAGCTCGGGATCGAGAGTGCCGGCGAGCAAAATGCTGGCAAACTGATCAAGCGTCGTTTCAGCCGGAAGCAGGCTCAACACTTGGGCTGCTTTCCGTAACATAGCCACACTGCTTTTTCCCGCAACGATGAATTTGCCTATTGGCGCGGCTGTCGTTGGGTCCTTCAAGAACAGCAATTCATCGAGCGCTTCATCCAGAAGATCTGGGGCGAGCTTTGGGAGTGCCTCCGCCAGCGGCAGGGCGCGACCCTTCGCGCGGTTTCGGATCAGAGCCGTGAGTGCGGCGCGCTGCACCCGCGCATCTGCATGTTGTAATGGAGCGGTCATGTGAGCGGCAAGGTCCGGATCTTTTAAGTCGCTCAACACCATGCACATATTTCGGACAACGTACCAGTGCTCGTCCGAGAGAAACTTCCGCGCAGCCTCAATCGCATGGGGTCCGAGCTGAGAACTGAGCCGCACAAGCGCCAGACGGTTTTTCGCATCCGCTTCCATCACCAGGTGCCGAAAAACGCTGTCGATACTTGCAGGGACCCCATAAGCGAGCAGAGTCGCCGTTTTACGCGCCCAGGCCGAATCGGCGCGATTTGTCAGGAAGAGTTCGACCAGCCGTTCATAACCACTTGCCGGAATAAGCCTGCGAATGCCAACCCGACAACATCGCTGATGTTTGGACGGATCGCGCTTTTCCGATCGCTCTAGCAGAGAACCAATCTGCAGAACACTGTCAAAATCTTCATAGGTCGCGATCGACTGCCCAAGGATCGTGATGGTGGTGGCAATCTGAAAGTGTGTGAATTCCGCAATGTCGTCGCGGAGAAGCGTGCGCCCAAGCCGCTCGATGGCTTTCGGAACGAAATCAATTTGTCCGATCGGAATGCTGCGAATCAACTCAGGTGCGCGGCTGAAGTCCTCAGCCTGGATATCGGGCTTTTCCTGGTCGAGGAATTCGAAGTAGTGATTGACCAGAGCCGCCACACGGTCCAACTGGCGCGTTCGGACGCATTCCTTTATGTACTCGAACAAACGACGGAATTGCCCCTGGTTGTAGTGCATGATCGCAAGCAACTGGGTGTACTTGGTTTTTGCGTCCAGGGCGGTCCAGCGCAATTCCGCTTGGATTTTTTCCTGCATGTGCTGCGGGACAGCGAAATCATGGATGAACTTAACCAGCTTTTGGGAAAGACGGTCGGCTGTCTGAGTGGCCTGCAGTGTTCTGGCCAACACCCGAAGCACTTCATCTTCGACTTCGACTTTCTGACCGCCCTCTTCGGATTTCAGTTTCTTGCCGGCCCATTGCAAAGCCGTATCCTCAACGTATTCGGCGGCAACCTGTTCGGCCGGGGCACTCGCCAGTTCCTTTTGGCGCTGGGCAGGAAAGGAAGCAAGAATCTTATCGACGCCCATGCTCTGCAGAATGCGCGCCAGAGATGTATACGATTTTGCGGGATTGCCGCTTTCTTCCAGAAGCGAGCGCTGTACAGAGTTCTCCATCAACTCCATAAACGTGTAATAGCCGGGCGCGGCGGTTTTGCCCAGTCCGGCGGCGAACCGTGCACTGCCTCCCGCTCCGCCCACCGTTTCCTGTCCACCAGAGCCGCCTTGCGGAACCCCATATCCAACGCCTAATCCGGGGCCTCCGCCGAAACCGCCGGCTTCCGAGCCTCTACCGTAACCTATGCCCGGTCCTCCGCCGCCTGGTCCATAGCCTCCTCCGGGACCGCCGCCGGGTCCTGCAGCGCCAACACCCGATACGCCTGTTACAGCAGGGCCGGACGTTGTTCCCGCTCCGCTTTCGGGTGATCCGTTTGTTCCATGCCCTCCCGAGCCGCTTCCGGTCCCCGAGCCAGTTCCGCTTGTGGCGTCCGTCTCGCCTTCTTTGGCGACAACAAGGTTGGGCATCGGAATGGGTACGCCGTATCCCTGTTCGGAAAATCCCGACATACCCGACAAGATCGCGTTGCGAGCTGAAGGATCCAGGCATGCCGATTCCAAGAGAGCATCGACGGAATCCATGAAATCGCGGCTGCCCGCGTCTTCTTCCATCTGCTTTGAAAGGATGTACGCTTCGGAATTGGTTTCCAGGATGGTATCGCCCTGCTCGTTTTTCTTCTGATTCTTTGCTGCCAACAAGACGCGTGCTCCTTCGAGTTCGTTCTGTTCGAGATACACGCGCATGCCCCCACACTCTTCGAGTACCTTGGACGGCACAGAGAGCACTGCCATCGCCTTCCGGTAGCGTGCGAGCGTGATTCCGGGCTCGAAAGTGACTGCTGCTATTCCACGTTTCAGGAATTCTTTATTAAGTTGATCGAGTGAGGGGTCGGTAGTCAGCAGGTTGTTCAGAACGATTTGGTTGTCGACGAATCCGATCGTAAAGCGGCCCGTTTCTTTCGTCAGCCCATTTAGCAGATCGAAACTCTGCTGAACCGGCCGTTGTACGTTGGGATGCTCGGGCGAGAACAGTACGGCGGTCCGGATCGCCATCTGGAAGATCCTGGCGAACCGCGTGCCGAGGTTCTTAAGTTGCTTGGTATCCAGCATCTGACGTCTCGCCGACGAATGACCAGAGGACCACCATTCCGCCCCGAGAGACCCGATTATGACCGATCCGTCATGCCAGAGCCATAGCTGTCTTGGCACAGGTCTCATGCAACTGTTCAACTTGGAACCTGCGCAGGCACTTCTCGTTCGGCCCCGCAAAGGGCATCCTTAGGGGATCATTTGGGGGACGAGATGGCTCGATTATTAGATCGCCTGTTGCATCGCTGTTCCCACCAGTTCTTATGGCCGCGCCGAGCGGCTGATGGACGCTCTTACCAGGTTTGCATCCGCTGCGGTGCGGAATACGAATACGACTGGGTTCACATGCGGCGCACGCACCCAATTACCATCACGGACACGCAGCGACAGATGTCGCAATCGCACTAGCAACTCGCAAGCTTCTACGTGTCCTGCATGGAAACGACCTAGTCGTTGAGATTTCTGATCTGGCCAGAGCTGCCGCTGGAGCCCCGGAATCGCTGGCTCTAAACCGGCATGTCTTTCGTTCCGTGAGCGCCGATGTTAGGTTTGCCCTCCATGGCAAAGCCAAAGCCAATAAGTATTGAACGCGTTGTGTGCATGCGTCCTCTTTCATTCGTACCAGGGCGCAATGGAGCGTGATTGACTTTAGGCCGACGGAAATAGGTTGGCTGCTTGTCACAGAACAATGTGAGTGTTAACCGGAGGTAAAAACGACAGCAACTTGGGAATGGAGGCCTGAATCGAACTTACCGGAGCGTAGATATGCTTTGGTTGCTCTTCGCCTTGCTGTTCGTGTTGTGGCTGCTGGGATACGGTCTGCAGCTTGCGGGCGGCATCATCCACCTGCTATTAGCCGCGGCACTGATTGTGCTGGTATTGAATCTCGTCAGGCAATTGACGGCTGAGTCTTAGCACCTGAGTTTCTTATCAGTTCCCGCAACACATAGCGTCCGGCATTCCGCAGGCGCCCGACTCGCACCCTCCGCTCTTGCACGGCGAAGCGGATTGCGAACTCTTTCCCACCGAAAATGATGAGATTTGTGGATCAAGCTTTGTGCCGTGACATGCAGGGCACGAGGCCTCTTGGGATCCATAAATCAAGGCTTCGAAGTGCTTGTTACAGTCTTTGCAGATATATTCGAAAATTGGCATAAGCTCGCGTCGTGGTTGCGACCGCATCCGGTCGACACTACTAGGTTAACAAAACTTTCTGAGCAGAGCAGTACTGGTATTACCGCACGCCGGCCCGAAACGGCGACGCGGCGCATCAATCAGTACGCCTCAAATAACGAACAGGCATGATCGGTACTTAAGACCCGCTTCCTCAAGGACAAGCCGAGATTGCGCCTGTTACGTCAGAGTCTCGCCACAGCCGGTACAATTCGCATCCAAGTAGCAGCCGTTTCCGTATGATCGCTACCAGGATCAAATCGCGTTTGTTCATTGTCTTCCTATTGCTGATTGCCTGTTTCGGGCAGGCACATGCCTATTCGGTGCTGACGCACGAAGAGATCGTAGACATGCTCTGGAAAGACCAGATCGTGCCACTCCTCCAACATCGCTATCCCGGGCTGACCGACGACCAATTGAAGGAAGCACACGCCTATGCGTATGGCGGGGCGGTGATACAGGATTTGGGCTACTACCCATTCGGCAGCCATGAATTCAGCGATCTGCTCCATTACGTTCGCAGCGGTGATTTTGTGCGCCAAATGTTGATTGACAGTCAAGATCCGAATGAGTATGCCTTCGCGCTGGGAGCGCTGGCTCACTACGCATCCGATACCGAAGGGCATCCGGCTGTCAATCAATCCGTAGCGATCGAGTACCCGCAGTTACGGCGAAAATATGGGTCACGTGTTACCTATGCGGAAGACAAGGCTGCACACATCAAGACTGAATTCAGCTTCGACGTCGTGCAGGTGGCGAAGGAGCGTTATGCGTCCCAGCAGTATCATGATTTCATTGGATTCAAGGTTTCCAAGCCGCTGCTCGAGCGCTCATTCCCGAAGGTGTACGGCATTCCTTTGAAAGATGTTTTATCTCATGAAGATCTTGCCATCGGCACCTACCGGTATGCAATCAGCGGCTTGATCCCGAAGATGACGCGGGTGGCGGTTCAGGTCCGTGGTGATCAGATGGTCAAAGAACGCCAAGACAAAGCAAAGAAGCAGTTTCTATATCATCTGAAGCGCTCGGCCTACGAGAAGGATTGGGGCAAAGACTACAGGCGCCCCGGAGCCGGAACCAGGTTCTTAGCGGCACTCCTACAATTGTTCCCCAAGATAGGTCCCTTCAAGGCACTGGCATTCAAGAATCCGACGGCGCAGACGGAAGACCTCTACTTCAGGAGCATAACGGCATCGGTGAACCGTTATCAGCGCTATCTCGTCGACGATCGATTCTTGGATGCGCCGGTAGCATTGCCGAACCTGAACTTCGATACAGGAAAAAAAACGGCGCCAGGCGAGTATGTGCTCACCGACGATACCTACGCCAAGCTGCTCAATCAGCTTGCCGATGCGAAATTCAATGGGCTTACGCCCGAGTTGCGTGAGAATATCCTTCAGTTTTATTCCAATCCGAAGGCACCGATTGCGACTAAGAGAAAGAAATCAAAGTGGGAGATAACACTGAAAAATCTCGATCAGCTGAAACAATCGCAACCACCCGCAACACAGGCAGCCAGCCACTGAATCGACGCAAGGTGCTTCTGTCCTGGAGTGGTGGCAAAGATAGTGCCTGGGCCTTGCACCTGCTGAAACGCGAGCCGTCAGTCGAGGTGATCGGACTACTCACGACCTTCAACTCGGAATTCGACCGCGTTGCCATGCATGCGGTTCGTCGCGAGTTGATGGAAGCGCAGGCGGCCGCGGCGGGTTTGCCGCTCTGGGCGATCCAACTCCCCTGGCCATGTTCTAACGATCAGTACGAAACCTGCATGCGAAGAGCGCTCGACCGGGCGATGTCCGAGGGCATACAAACCGTCGCCTTTGGCGACCTCTTTTTGCAGGACGTCCGCGCCTATCGCGAAACGCAAATGGCGAAGGTCGGGATGACGCCGATCTTTCCAGTTTGGGGTCTGGAAACCTCCGCGCTGGCGCAAGAAATGATCGCCTCCGGGCTGAAGGCAAGATTGACATGTGTCGATCCGCGGAAACTGGACAAGTCATTCGCCGGCCGAGACTTTGACGAGAGCCTCGTTCGGGGTCTGCCCCCAGGAGCCGATCCTTGCGGTGAAAACGGAGAATTTCATACCTTTGTGTATGCCGGACCGATGTTCAACCAGGACATCCCGGTGGATGTGGGTGAGGTGGTCGAGCGAGATGGATTCATCTTCGCGGACCTACTGCCGCGTGATGCCATGGTTCGGACTGCATCGGTCGCGCCCGAATAATCCGGAAGTATCAAAATTTCCCCCAGCAAACAAACCGAACTGCCGAAAATGGCATCGAATTTCGGTGATCTGATTTCAGATCCCTAACCCCGCCGGCGAACGCTCGTACCCGGCATTCAGAGAGATGAAACAGAACGTAAGAAAGCTACCTATCGTTGCTAAGGCGCCGACTGGTATTGAAGGACTGGATTCGATCACCCATGGCGGTTTGCCGAGGGGGCGTACCAGTTTGATTGCGGGTGGACCCGGTTCGGGCAAGACGTTGTTGGGGCTGGAATTTCTGGTGCACGGCGCGCAGAGATTCGGTGAACCCGGTGTCGCCCTCACTTTCGAGGAGACGCCGGAGGAACTGGAATCGAACATCGCTTCTCTGGGTTATGACCTCCGGGCGATGGAACAGAAGGGACAGATTTCCATTGACTACGTCGAAGTGGAGCGCGCTCGGATTGAAGAAGTCGGGTCGTACAATCTGGAAGGTTTGTTCGTGCGCCTGGATCATGCGATCAAGCAGATCGGCGCGAAGCGCGTTTTACTCGACACCATCGAGGTGCTCTTCTCTGGGTTCAGCAATGAGGCGCTGATTCGTAGCGAACTGCGCCGGCTATTCCGCTGGCTGAAAGAGCATAACGTAACAGCCGTCGTTACGGCTGAGTCAGGTGTTGGCAAGTTTGTGACAAGACATGGCCTGGAAGAATATGTCGCAGACTGTGTCATTGTGCTGGACCAGCGAATCAACGAGCAGATCTCAACGCGGCGCATTCGCATTCTGAAGTATCGTGGTTCGGTGCACGGAACGAATGAGTACCCGTTTCTTATCGGCGAGAAAGGCTTATCGGTTTTGCCTATTACTTCCCTGGGATTGACGCATGATGCCCCGACAGAGCGAGTCTCTTCTGGGGTAGACGGGTTGGACGAGATGCTCGGCGGGAGAGGATTCTACCGGGCAAGCAGTATTTTGATTAGCGGAACGGCCGGTACGGGCAAATCGATCATGGCGGCGCTGTTCGCGAACGCCGCCTGTAGACGTGGAGAGAAGGCTCTCTATTTTGCTTTTGAGGAATCACCGCAACAGATTCTTCGCAACATGAAATCGGTTGGAGTAGACCTCGCGCCTCATCTCGAAAATAACCGATTGATGATACATTCCGCTCGGCCGACCAGCACAGGTTTGGAATCGCATCTGGCGCGAATGCTCCAACTCGTAAATGACTATCAGCCGGATGTGGTCGTCGTCGATCCCATCACTAATCTCATTTCTGTCGGCAGCCAGGGCGCAGTAAAGTCGATGCTGACAAGACTCATCGACTTTCTAAAGCTCTGCCATGCGACAGCAGTATTCACCAATCTTTCTATCGGGCACGAATCGGAGGCGACCAGTACGGAAATTTCCTCACTGATGGATTCCTGGTTAATGCTGCGCTACCAGCAGGTGGAAACCAGGCGGGAACGTCTGATTCACGTGCTGAAATCACGCGGCATGGCGCATTCGGATGATGTTCGGCAGTTCGTAATCGGCGACGCAGGCATCGAAATAGGTACTAGGGCCCTTCCGATCGCGGTTGGGCAGGAGGACTGATGGCATCCAAGAAGACAGAACGGCGTTCTGGGAAGCCGCAGACTAGCAACAACAACTCCGGTGCAAAACCTGCAAAATGGCGTTTACGCCTCTATGTTGCCGGAAATACGCCGAACTCCATTGCGGCGTTCGCCAATCTTAAAGAAATTTGTGAAGTGCATATGGGTGGGCAGTACGAGATTGAAGTGGTGGACCTGTTACAACGCCCGCAATTGGCAAAGGGCGACCAGATCATCGCCGTTCCGACACTGGTTCGACAGCTACCGCAGCCCGTCAAAAAGATCATTGGAGATCTTTCGAATCGGGAGCGAGTGCTGGTCGGATTAGAACTCAAACCGACTGGCATTGCGCGCATGGCAACCGGCTGATTGGCATTTTCCGTGGGGTCGCTTTTTGGCGAAAAAGAAACGCTCAGGAAACAGGGGCGCACAAACTCCGCTCTCAAAAGCGGCCGCGGAAAGGTTACTTTCCGGAGAAGGAGTACCCAAATATTCACTTCGGTTGTACGTCGCAGGCACAAACCAAAACTCTTCTCGTGCCATCGAAAATCTTATGCGGTTGCGGGATCACGAACTGCGCAACCGGTGCGATGTTCAGATTGTCGATTTATATCAGCAGCCTGAACTTGCCTCCAGGGATGGAATTGTCGCAGCTCCCGCCCTGGTTAAACTTGGCCCTGAGCCGCAAGTAATTTTTATTGGCGACTTGTCTGATTCTGCCCGGGTGTTGGCGGGGCTGGGGATCAGGTCGAAACCGTCGAATGTCAGGAACACAAAGAACAAAGAGCAACAAAGCGCAGGCTAAGGAAAAGATCAACCAGTTGCAGTCACGGTTGAAGACAGCCGAAGACACGTTGGATGCCATCCGCCGCGGGCAAGTAGACGCCATCGTGGTCGATGGACCGGAAGGCGACCGCCTTTTTACTCTTGCAGGTTCCGACGCAGCTTACCGCGTCTTCGTGGAATCGATGAGCGAAGGCGCTGTCACCATCGGACCTGATGGCTCCGTCCTTTATGCTAATAGCGCGTTTGCCGCCATGATCGAGCGCCCGTTGGACATGGTCATTGGCCGGTACTTCCGCGATTTTGTAACCCCTTCAGACACGGAGAAGTTTGAGGCCATCTTTCGCAAGCCTCTCTTCGATCGGACTCGAAAAGGCGAAGTGTTGCTGAGGACGGAGGCAGGGCGACTCGTTCCTGCATTTATCTCCAGCAGTATCTTCGACAAAACCTCCCAGACTCTGTGCCTTGTGATTACGGATCTAAGCGAACAGAAGCGCCTGGAAGAAATCATCTCGGCCGGCCGGTTGGCACAAACCATTCTTCAACAGGCCGTGGAAGCCATTGCCGTCTGTGACAACTCTGGCCGAATCCTGCTGGCCAGCCATGCTCTGCACGAGCTCTGTGGCATCAATCCGCTGCTTGAGCCTTTTGACCGTGTGTTGCCGCTGCGGCTGGCACCCGTCGAGCGGAACAGCCCCGAACGTATTTTCTCCATCAATTCGGTTTTGAGCGGCGAATCCTATCGAGGTACAGAAGTCATCTTCCGCAGAAGTCCAGAGAAATCAGTTCACCTGCTGTTAAGCGCCACGCGCTTGCGGACGCCTGCCGAGCCGGGCACTACCGCTTGTGTAGTCACCTTATTTGACATAGAAGAGCGTCGGCTGGCTGAAGAGGCGCTTCGCCGGAGCGAGAAGCTTGCTGCGACAGGGCGCCTGGCGGCCACCATTGCACATGAGATTAATAATCCGCTGACCTCAGTCACGAACCTGCTTTATCTGCTGCACACGGATCCACGCCTTCCCAAAGAGCTCGCCATGTTTTCTGAAATGGCGCAGGGTGAGCTCAGCCGCGTTTCTCACATTACCAAGCAGACACTCGCATTCCATCGTGAAAGTGACGCTCCGGTGCCCGTGAATCTGAACGAGGTCATCGAATCGGTCACCTATCTGCTGAACTCCAAGATTCGTAACAAGCAGATCAAATTGATCAGGGAGACTGAGAACACGAGCGACGTGATGGGATTTCCGAATGAAATCCGGCAAGTCGTTTCCAATATTCTAGAGAATGCGGTGGAAGCTTCCCCGGAGCAGGGACGGATTACGATCCGGCTCTATGCAAGTGAGGAATGGAATAACTCCCATCAGCCAGGGGTACGGCTGGTAGTAGCAGACGACGGCGCGGGCATTCCGGCTAAAAATCGCCAGCGCATTTTCGAGCCATTTTTTACAACAAAGGGGGAGAAAGGGACTGGTCTGGGACTGTGGGTTACGAGCGGAATTGTGCAGAAGCACGGAGGTTATATCCGCACCCGCAGCCGTACGGAACAAGAACGCACTGGGACAGTCTTCTCCATCTTCCTGCCATTTAACCATGCAGAGGGGACCGTGTTGAAGAATAGCGCCTGAGCGGCCACGCATCGTGACCGCGTGCTATGCGATTTGCTTAGATCCTCGCCGGCCGCCCGTTTCCGGATCGAATTCCGTATTCCAGGTCGTCCACGCTTCTTCCTCGCTGTTGAACAGGAACTCCAGTTCCGGTTCTCTCAGTGCATCAATTTCCCACCGTCCAGCGAGATCGTTGTAGCGGATAGTGGCAATATGCTCACCGGCCGCATTTTGTATGCGATGCTCGATACCCATTGCTTGCCTCCTTCCACCGCAGGCAAGGCTACATGGGTCAAATTGTGCATCTCTTTTCAGCACAGCGGAGGTGATCTTTACAAGACCTGAGTCACGAACGGGGATTACTAAGGTAAGGTCGAGCGCATTGCTCTACCAAGGGGCGACTATTGCGCTCCCTGAACGTGCTCGGTAACCTGGCGCGAACTCACGCGCACGCATACGACAACATCCATGAGCTTCAGCTGGATGCGAATGTCGGATGGACATCGCAGCGCACAATTTCATACTGAGCACGCCAAGGCGCGGGCGCCCACGCCACAATGCCAGGCCGAACGTTAGGCTACTTTCGCGGCGGCCTCTTCCAGCGACTCCCATTCGGACTCATCTAGCTTCAACTCTGCTGCCTCAACGTTTTCTCCCAGATGGCTGACCTTCGATGTGCCGGGAATCGGCAACATAACAGGAGAACGGTGCAGCAGCCACGCAACGGCAATCTGCGACTTGGTGGTTTTGTGTGCGGTGGCGAGACGATCTAGCGCACCTCCGGGTTTCGTCAATTCACCCGCCGCCAGCGGAAACCACGGGATAAACGCAATATTGTTCTTCTCGCAATAATCGAGCACTGGTTCGTGTTCCCGATCGGTGATGTTGTAGCGGTTCTGCACACTGACGACATCGACAATTTTCTGCGCCTGCTTGACTTCGGCGACGCTGGTTTCCGATATGCCGATGTGGCGGATCTTGCCTTCGTCCTGCATCTTCTTCAATTCGCCGAGAGACTCTTCCACAGGAACTCTGGGATCAAAGCGGTGGAGCTGGTACAGATCAATGCGCTCGAGTTTCAGGCGACGCAGGCTCATTTCCACGCACTCGCGGAGGTATTCCGCGCGCCCAACAGGTGCCCACTGATTCGGCCCCTGACGGGTCAGCCCGCCCTTGTTCGCAATCACCAAGCCCTTGGGATACGGGTACAGCGCTTCAGCAATCAGGTTTTCACTCACCTCGGGGCCATACGCATTCGCAGTGTCGATGAAGTTCACGTTCAGATCCAGCAGGCGTTTGAGAACGCGCTTACACTCTGTCGGGTCTTCGGGATTACCCCATATCCCCTCGCCAGTCAGGCGCATGGCTCCGAAGCCAAGCCGATTCACTGTGAGCTCTTTTCCGATCGTGATGGTGCCGGCGGTTGCTGCATTCGCTTTCGTCATAGGCATGTTTGATTCGGCAAGCTGCAAGGGGATGCAAAGGAAATCCGGCACTGGATCGGCGTCCGATGAAATAGGATTGGAGTGCGATGCCGGAGTTACCCGACATAACCGCGTACTTAAATGCCCTCAAGACGCGCATTTTGGGACAGAAGCTGGAGAAAGTACACATAGGAAATCCATTTCTCCTGCGGACCGTGCAGCCGCCAATCGAAAGCGTCGAAAGGCGCACGGTAAGCTCATTGACGCGCATGGGTAAGCGAATTTGTATTCAGTTCGACAACGGCTTCTGGCTGGTTTTGCACTTGATGATTGCCGGGCGGCTGCATTGGAAACCTTCCGGTGCGAGGCTGAGCGGTCGCAACCAGCTAGCGGTATTCGATTTTGCAACGGGATCCCTGCTGCTTACCGAAGCGGGCTCGCAACGGCGCGCATCCTTGCATCTGTTTCGTAATCGTGAGGAAATGCAAACAATCGATCCCGGTGGCATCGATGTATTCGCTGCCGATCTGCAGGGATTCCGCACGGCCATCACGGCCGAAAATTGCACGCTCAAGCGAGCGCTCACCGATCCCAGAATCCTCAGTGGAATCGGGAATGCCTATTCGGACGAGATCCTGCATGCTGCGCAACTCTCGCCGATTCAGTTGACCCAGAAGCTGACATCAAAGCAGATTGAACAACTCTTCACGGCTACACGCTCGACCTTGCAGCTATGGGTAGATCGATTGAACGTTGAGTCTGCGAAGGCTTTTCCGGAAAAGGTCACGGCCTTCCGCGAAGACATGGCGGTGCACGGGAAATTTGGCAAACCGTGTCCGAGATGCGGCAATCCGGTGCAGCGCATTCGCTATGCCGAGAACGAAACGAACTACTGTGCGCATTGTCAGACCGCAGGCAAGGTGCTGGCCGATCGCAGTCTATCGCGCCTGCTTGGCAAAGACTGGCCGCGCACGCTCGAGGAATTGGAAGCGCTGAAGCGTCGTTGAAGCAGAGATGTGAAACCGAACTGCCTTGGCCTAAACGACTTAGCTGCTGCGGGACAAATTATCGAAAGATAAGTTGTATCGTGCCCACAAAAGAGCATCATCGGATGCGGCAGCAACCCAGGCCGGGAAGCAGGGTTAGGACTCTCGGGGCTGTAGATATGAGCGACGGTGAGCAAGGCTATCGGTTTCAGTGGTGCCCGGTAGCGGGGTTAGCCATGGTCCTATGTCTGGCTATCTCCTCCAGTGCCCAGCGACAGGAAGCTTCTGGATACCATGCCGCAACCGTAGTGAGCGTCCGTGAACTTCATAGCAGTTTTCCGATCGCGCGCTGGTCAGGTTTGCGCGAATTCACCTTGAACTTTTCTATCAAAGACGCGGGTGAGCTGCACTGCTACACATTCCATTCCATTATTCTGCAGGATGTCGATTCGCTCAGGGCGAGTTCCGGACAGCAGATCAAAGTCCAGCAAAACGGCGACAAGCTGAAGGCAATACTTAGCGATGGCCGCAACATTAAAGCGGACCTCGCCAAGCCACAGCAGTGCCCGCTTTGATTTTTGCGCCAGATATGCTGGCTGCCTTCATGTACAGCTCTGTTCGCGGCCAAACTGGATTCGAGCGAGATCTAGCAGGCTGCTGAAAAACGGCTGATTGAACCGTATTCTGTCGTTTTTCGCAGTTTGGAATGGGTCGATGGGAAAGTTGC